>NZ_JBWKPQ010000010.1:0-271583 GCF_059418345.1 Variovorax sp. GW821-FHT09B01
CGCCGGCTTCTTCTTGCTTGGCATAGATGCTCCTGTTCGTCATGCTATGCCTCAAACACAAAATTTCTGACAGGCTCACGTCTGATGACACTCAATGTCGCCACGTCTATCACTCCTAGGATCCCCTGCTTTAAAAATGAGCAGGGTAGGGTTTTACGTGGGTCAGTCCTAGACGGAAATTACTGCCTTTAGAGGGTCAATTTTCGGCGGCAATCAACAGACGAGGAGGTAGCGTGCGTCAGCATCATCGAGATGGCGCTTAGCAGGTTTTCGCTGCGTACCGTGATTCAGCAATTTCTCAAAGTCCGCAATGGACCATGGTTCACCCGAGCGGAACTTGACTTGCACAACGAGCCTGTGACCATCCGCGAGCTGCGCACGCGCTTCGACTCGCCCGGGTTGGTCGGGCGTTAGATCCGCTTCGAGATCCTCGTTGTTGGCGGGTTCCAACGTGACTCGGGCAGCCGACTTGGTAATCAGCAGCAGTCGCAGGGCCGCAAGTACCGACACGTTGAGCTGGTACTCATAGCCAGCCAGCGCCGCCGCTGCTCCGACAGGTGGCAACGCTCTGACGTCTTGTTGAATGGCCTCTTCCGCAGGCTCGTCGTGCATGTCCAAGTCGCTCCACTCTCAGTTGCTGACATCCGCATCGCTGGATGGCTTTCGCGGCGATTTCGGATCGTTGCAAACAAGTGAGACATGGCTGTATAAATATACAGCCATCCTTTCCGCTGCGAACGTCCTCGTCCACTGTGAGATTGCCAAATCAGTGACAGCTATGCAGCCGACAGCATAAGTTGCGCCGCAGCCGCCAAAGGCCAGCAATTACTACGAAGCGGACACCCGGAACGGTCCCGCCGGACTACATCACTGAGCTCGATTGCGAAGGTCAGGCATGGCGGCGAAGGACCCCAACCAGTCCGAAGCGGAAATGTACGACGTCGGTGGCGAGCTGCTTAGCGACGGGAGAAGCAGAGACCAGAAAGACCAACCCCTACGGGGTCGGAGGCGATGCCTTTAATGCTCAAACCAACCGTGATTCGAATTGGTAGGAACGATGGTGTAAGAAATAAAAAAGCGCCCCGAAAGGCGCTTGTTTATTGACTTCTTGGAGGAGAGGGAGGGATTCGAACCCTCGGTACTATCGCTAGTACGCCTGATTTCGAGTCAGGTACATTCGACCACTCTGCCACCTCTCCGGTTGCTCTGTCGAGCCTGCGATTATAGCCAGGAAAATCGACACAACCATCCCGTGCAGCGATTTCCCTGTCGTTTTTTCGTCAGCCGCGCAGCACCTCGGTGCCGCCCAGGTAGGGCCGCAGCGCCTTCGGCACGTTGATCGAACCGTCTTCGTTCTGGTGGTTCTCGAGCACCGCGACCAGGGTGCGGCCGACCGCCAGGCCCGAGCCGTTGAGGGTGTGCACCAGCTCGTTCTTGCCCTGGGCGTTCTTGAAGCGCGCCTGCAGGCGCCGCGCCTGGAAGGCCTCGCAGTTCGAGACCGAGCTGATCTCGCGGTAGGTGTCCTGCGCCGGCAGCCAGACCTCGAGGTCGTAGGTCTTGGTCGAGCCGAAGCCCATGTCGCCGGTGCACAGCAGCACGACGCGGTATGGCAGCTCGAGCGCCTGCAGCACCACCTCGGCATGGCCGGTCATCTGCTCGAGCGCCTCGTAGCTCTTCTCGGGATGCACGACCTGCACCATCTCGACCTTGTCGAACTGGTGCTGGCGGATCATGCCGCGGGTGTCGCGGCCCGCGCTGCCGGCTTCCGAGCGGAAGCACGGGGTGTGGGCCGTGAGCCGGATCGGCAGTTGCGCCTCGGGCACGACCTCGTCGCGCACGAAGTTCGTGAGCGGCACCTCGGCGGTCGGGATCAGGTAGAGCGCCGACAGGTCGGGCGCGGGCTCGCCGTCCTGGCCGCCCTTCTTCGCGGCGAACAGGTCGCCCTCGAACTTGGGCAACTGGCCGGTGCCGCTCAGGGTGGCGGCATTGACGATGTAGGGCACGTAGCACTCGGTGTAGCCGTGCTGCTGCGTCTGGATGTCGAGCATGAACTGGGCAAGCGCGCGGTGCAGCCGCGCGATCGGCCCCTTCATGACGGTGAAGCGCGAACCCGAGAGCTTGGCGCCCATCTCGAAGTCGAGGCCGAGCGGCGCGCCCAGGTCGACGTGGTCCCTGGGCGCGAAGCCCAGCGGCGTGGCCGAGGCGCCGGCGCCGCCCTGCGGGCTCCAGCGGCGCTGCTCGACGTTGCCGGTCTCGTCCTCGCCCAGCGGCACGCTGGCGTGCGGCAGGTTGGGCACGGCGAGCAGCAGCGCCTGCAGCTCGGGCTGGATCTCGTCGAGGCGCTTCGATTGCGATTCCTGCTCGCCCTTGAGCGCGTTGACCTCGGCCATCAGCGCGTCGACCGACTCGCCCTTGGCCTTGAGCGGGCCGATCTGCTTGTTGAGCGTATTGCGGCGCGCCTGGATTTCCTCGGTGCGGGTCTGCAGCGTCTTGCGCTCGGCTTCGAGCGCGGTGAAGGCCGAGACGTCGAGGTAGGGCTGGTTCTTCTTGCGTTTTTCGAGGCCGGCCACGGCGGCGGCCAGGTCTTTGCGGAGCAGGGTGATGTCGAGCATCGCCCGATTTTAGGTGGGCGCGCCCGCACCCCGCCCCGCGCGGGGCTCGTTCAGCCGACGCTGGCCGGATCGACGTTCGCGCCGCAGACGATCAGGCAGACCTTCTCGCCCGCGCGCGGCACGTAGGCGCCGGTCTGCAGCGCGGCCAGCGGCAGCGCGGCGGCCGGTTCGACGGCCAGCTTCATCTCCTTCCACAGCCACTGCTGCGCGGCGCGGATCGCCTCGTCGGACAGCAGCAGCGCATCGGCGACGTGGCGCTGCGCGATGTCCCAGGCGATGGCGCCGATGCGGCGCGCGCCCAGCGAGTCGGCCGCGATGCCGCCGACCTCGACGTCGACCGGCGCGCCGGCCTCGCGGGCCCGGAACAGCGTGGGCGCGCCCTCGGGCTCGAGCGCGATCACGCGCGCGCGCTGCTCGAACCAGCCGGCGAGGCCGCCGATCAGGCCGCCGCCGCCCACGCTCACGAGCACGGCATCGGGCAGGCCGCCCTGGGCCTCGATCTCGCGGCCCAGGGTGCCGGCGCCGGCCACCACCTCGGGCTGGTCGTAGGCATGGGTCAGCAGGGCGCCGGTTTCGGCCTGGCGCGCCAGGCAGGCGGCCAGCGCATCGGGATAGAGCTGGCCGACCACCACCACCTCGGCGCCCAGCGCGCGCAGGCGCGCGCGCTTGGCCTCGGGCGAGACGCCGGGCAGGTAGACCTCGCAGCGCACGCCGAGCGCGCGCGCCGCGGCGGCGGTGGCGATGCCGGCATTGCCGCCCGAGGCGACGATCACGCCGCTCTCTGGAATGGCGTTGGCCAGCAACCGGTTCATCATGCCGCGCGCCTTGAAGCTGCCGCTGACCTGCAGGTGCTCGAGCTTGAGCCAGACCTCGGCCCCGGGCGCCGCGACGCCGAGCGCCGCCGCGGGCAGCTTCCACAGCGGGGTCTGGCGCAGGAAATGGCCCGAGCGTTCGTGCAGGCGTTGCCAGGCGCTATCGATTTCAGAGCGCCATTCGGTGATTGCAGCAGCGGTCAAGAGATGTGTCCAGGAGGAGGAATGTCGGCCAGCTTGAGGCCCTTGGGCAGCGGGAACTTGATGGTTTCCTCGATGCCGTCCATCTTGCGCACCGAGACCGCGCCGAACGCGCGCACGCGCTCGATCACCTCGCGCACCAGCACCTCGGGCGCCGAGGCGCCGGCGGTCAGGCCGATGCGGGTCTTGCCTTCGAACCATTCGGGCTGGAGCTCGTCGGCCGAATCGACCATGTAGCTCTCGGTGCCCAGGCGCTGGGCCAGCTCGCGCAGGCGGTTGCTGTTGGAGCTGGTGGGGCTGCCGACCACGATCACGAGGTCGACCTGCGGGCTCATGATCTTCACCGCGTCCTGGCGGTTCTGGGTGGCGTAGCAGATGTCCTGCTGCTTGGGCTCGCGCACGGCCGGAAAGCGCGCGCGCACCGCGGCGGCGATCTCGGCCGCGTCGTCCACGCTCAGCGTGGTCTGCGTGACCACCGCGAGCTTCTCGGTCTGGCCCGGCGCGACGCGCGCGACGTCTTCCACGTCTTCCACCAGGTGGATGCCGCTCGAGAGCTGGCCCATCGTGCCCTCGACCTCGGGATGCCCCTTGTGGCCGATCATGATGAACTCGTAGCCTTCCTTGGCGAGCTTGGCGACCTCGACGTGCACCTTGGTCACCAGCGGGCAGGTGGCGTCGAAGATCTCGAAGCCGCGGTCGCGCGCCTCTTGCTCCACCGCCTTGCTCACGCCGTGCGCGCTGAACACCAGCGTGGCGCCGGGCGGCACGTCCGACAGTTCCTCGATGAAGATCGCGCCCTTGGACTTGAGCTCGTTGACCACGTAGGTGTTGTGCACGATCTCGTGGCGCACGTAGATCGGCGCGCCGAACTTGGCGATGGCGCGCTCGACGATCTCGATCGCGCGGTCCACGCCGGCGCAGAAGCCGCGCGGCTCGGCGAGGATGACTTCCTCGATGCCTTCGTTCATCGTGCCTCCCCGGCCGCGGTGCCGCGCGCCATCACAACACCCCGATCAGTTGCACTTCGAAGGTCACGGGCTGGCCTGCGAGCGGATGGTTGAAATCGAAGCGCACGCCGGTCTCGTTGGACTCGATCACCGCGCCGGCATAGCTGCCGGTGCCGTCGGGCGTGGGGAACTGCACCACGTCGCCCACGGCGTACTGCTCGTCGGGGTCGCCGATCTGCGCCAGCAGCTTCTTCGCGACCCACTGCTGCATCTCGGGATTGCGCTCGCCGAAGGCCTCGCCGGCCGGCAGCTCGAAGGTGGCGTGGGCGCCCTCCTCGAGGCCCAGCAGGCGCTGCTCGACCGCGGGCGACAGCTCGCCGGTACCCAGCGACAGCGTGGCGGGCTTGTCGGCGAAGGTGTTGATGATGTCGCCCGCGGGCCCGGACAACCGGTAGTGCAGGGTCAGGAAAGAGCCGGGGGTGACGACGTGGGGCGTTTGGGACATGGAGGCAGCAATGGTTGACAAAGACAAGACGGGTGTCCCGATAAACTGGGCCGCATTTTAAGGACGGGCGCTTCCACCCGCCCCGTTCAAGGTTTAGCAGGCTCTCCATGGCTTTCAAGGATCTCCCCGAACATGCCCGCCCGCGCGAGAAGCTCATCGCGCGCGGCGCCGCCGCGCTGGCCGACACCGAGCTGCTCGCGCTGCTGCTGCGCACCGGCGTGGCCGGCAAGAACGTGCTGCAGCTCGCGCAGGAGCTGCACGAGCGCTTCGGCGGCCTCGCGGGCCTGCTGCAGGCCAGCCCCGAGCAGTTGCGCAGCGTGCGCGGCATGGGCGGCGCCACCAAGCGCGCCGAACTCATCGCGGTGCTCGAGCTCGCGCGCCGCGCCATGGCCGAGCAGCTCTCGCAGCGCACCGTGCTCGACGCGCCCGAGGCCGTGCGGCAGTACGTGCAGATGCACATCGGCACGCGGCCGCACGAGGTGTTCGCGGTGCTGTTCCTCGACGCGCAGCACCGGCTGATCGTGCTCGAGGAGCTGTTCCGCGGCACGCTGACCCAGACCAGCGTCTATCCGCGCGAGGTCGTGCTGCGCGCGCTGCACCACCATGCGGCCGCCGTGGTGCTGGCCCACAACCATCCGAGCGGCAGCATCGAGCCCTCGCGCGCCGACGAAGCCCTCACGCAGACGCTGCGCGCCGCGCTCTCGCTGGTCGACGTGCGCGTGCTCGACCACGTGATCGTGGGCGTGGGCCGCAGCTTCTCGATGGCCGAACAGGGGTTGCTCTGATGGCCGCCGCACGTCCGCCCTCCCCCGGCGCCGCGCCGGCGCCAGCGCCCAAGAGCCTGAAGAACCTGGCCGACCTCAAGCAGGTGCAGCGCCAGCTCGCCGAAACCCGCGAGCGCGAAGCGGCCGAGGCCGCCGCCCGCGCCGTGGCCGAGCGCAAGCGCGCGGCCGAAAAGGACCTGTTCGCACGCGCCGTCGGCGCCACCGAGCCGCTGCGCCAGAAGACGCGCACCGTGCCGCTCGCGCCCGAGCCGCCGGCGCCGATCCCGGTGCAGCACCAGCTCGACGAGCAGCGCGTGCTGCGCGAATCGCTGTCCGACGAGTTCGACGTCACCACGCTGCTCGACGTCGACGACGCCATGAGCTTCCGCCGGCCCGGCATCGGCACCGACGTGACCGCGCGGCTGCGCAAGGGCGACTGGACGATCCAGGCCCAGGTCGACCTGCACGGCCTGCGCAGCGACGAGGCGCGCGAGGCGCTCGGCGGCTTCATCCGCAACGCGCACAAGCAGGGCCTGCGCTGCGTGCGCGTGGTGCACGGCAAGGGCCTGGGCTCGCCGGGCAAGCAGCCGGTGCTCAAGACCAAGACGCAGCGCTGGCTGATCCAGAAGAACGAGGTGCTGGCCTTCGTGCAGGCCAAGCCGGCCGAAGGCGGGGCCGGGGCGCTGGTGGTGCTGCTGGCGCCCGTCAAGCGCTGAGCGGCTCCCTCCGGCAGGAGGGAGCCACCCCTCTCACTTGCTCAGATCGAGCTTGTAGACCGAGCGCCCCTTCCCGCTCCCATCGTCCGCCGTCAGCAGCGAGACGTTGTCCAGCCCCGCCGCCGTCGCCGACGCGAGCTGGCCCTGCCCCGAGGTGAACACCACGTTGCCGGCCGTCGCGGCCTTGGTGAAGCGCCAGCTGCGCGCCGCGCCGTTGGCCGCGCGCGTGATGATCTTCTTCGCCTTCACGTAGGCGATCAGCACGTCGCGGTTGGCATCGGGCGAGGCGTAGATCGTCGCGCGGCCGTCGAGCGCGGGAATGAAGCTCGCGCCGCTGGTGGCGCGGTAGTTGTTGGTGGCGATCACGAACTCCTTGGCCGGATCGATGGCCGCGCCCAGGTACGTGAGATTCCGGATGCGGCTGCCGACCTCCTGCGTCACGTCGATCTCGTACTGCACGTCGGGCGTGGTGAACATGTCGAAGTTGTAGCCCGGGAAGGTGCTGATCAGCTGCTGGTCGGCCGTGGCCGTGGTGCTGATCTTGTTGAAGCGCTTGGCCGCGGCCTCGAGCCAGGCCTTGATCTCGGCGCCCGTGACCTTCACCGCGTACACGGTGTTCGGGTACAGGTAGAGGTCGGCCGCGTTGAAGATCGCGAGGTTGCCCACGGCCACGTCGGTGTAGTCGCGGCCGCCCTCGTAGCCCGACTTGAAGGGCGCGCTGACCGACAGCACCGGCAGGCTCGCGTACTGCGGCAGGTTGGCCTGGATGTAGCTCTTCACGTAGTCGGCCTGGGCCTGGTTCACGATCTGGATCGCGCCCGGGTCGCCGACGTCGGCGAAGTAGGTGTTCATGCGGAAGTCGGTGCTGCCGATCGGCGTCTTCACGTAGTCGATCGCGGCCTGGTGCTGGGTCTCGATCAGCGGCGCGATGGCCGGGTCGGCATCGACGTAGACCGCCTTGCCCGCGTCGTCCTTGCCGGTCTGCGTGGAGCGTGCCTCGACCGCGGTCTTGCTCTTGTCGATGACCCAGGCCTTGCCGTCCCACGACAGCTCGAGCTTGATCACGCCCAGCGCCTTGCCCCACGAGCTCGGCATCACGGCCGGCACGCCGTTCACGGTGCCGGCGGCGTTGTCCACGCCCGGCTGCTTGAAGCCGGGGTTGGCGCCGCGGTCGGGAAACACGCCGTGCTGGTGGCCCATCAGCAGCGCGTCGATGCCGGGCACCTTCGACAGGTGCAGGCCCGGGTTCTCCATGGTCGGCGTGTAGGCCGCGGCGTCGAGGCCGCCGTGCTGCAGCGCGACCACGATGTCGGCGCCCTTGGCGCGCAGCTCGGGGATGTAGCGCGTGGCGGCTTCCACCGCGCCCTCGGTGCGCAGCTTGCCCTCGAGATAGCGCTTGTCCCAGTTCATGATGCCCGGCGTGGTGAAGCCGATCACGCCGACCTTCAGCGGCACCGTCACGCGCGAGCCGTCGGGCGCGGTGGCGGTGAAGCTCTTGTTGACGATGGTGTAGGGCGCGAGCAGCGGCTTGCCGCTCTTCACGCTCTGCACGTTGGCCAGCACCAGCGGGAAGTTCGGGCCGGCGCATTTCTTCGTGCCGTCCACGCCCTCGACGTCGAGGCCGCCGCCGATCGCCTGGTTGAGGAAGTCGAGGCCGTAGTTGAACTCGTGGTTGCCCAGCGTGCCGGCATCGAAGCCGGCGGCGTTCATCGCCTTGTACATCGACAGCGGCTGGGTGCAGGGGATGCGGCTCACCAGCGCCTCGTAGTCGGCCAGCGCGGTGCCCTGGATGGTGTCGCCGTTGTCGAACAGCAGCGTGTTCGCGAACTCCTTGCGCGCGGCCGCGATCAGGGTGGCGGTGCGCTCGTAGCCATAGGACTTGTCCTCGGCGAGCTTGAAGTAGTCGTAGCTGCGCACGTTGAAGTGCAGGTCGGTGGTCTCGAGCAGCGCGACGGTGGCGCGCGTGCCGGCCGCGATCGGCGCGGGGGCGGGCGCCGGGGACGGCGCCGGTGCGGGCGGCGGCACCGGCAGGAACACGCCGCCGCCGCCGTCGCCGCCGCCGCATGCGCTCAGCATGGCGGTGGCGATCAGTGCGGCACAGGCGGTCATGGACGCGGTGCGTGGAAAGCGGGTGTTTGCGAGTGGCTTCATCGAAAGGTCTCCCTCCTGTTCAAGGAAGACCAGTCTCTGGAGCCGAAGTGACAGTCCGGTGAATGAATCCTGAAATGCAGCGGCGTTGCGACAAGCCGTGACCGGATGTTTACGCGAGGTGATTCTTAAGTGGTACCGAGGCGTCCGCGATCACCGCGGGGTCGGGGCTGCGGCCTGCGTCGAGCAGCTTGCGGCTCATCATGTGATCGACCGGCGCGTTGACCGACTCCACGCACGCGAGTTGCCCGTCGACGTAGTGGAACAGCGAGAAGGCATCGGGCTTCGGCCCCGCACGGCGCACCGTGACATGGCCCGGCGTGCCCTCGGCCGGCACCAGCCCCACCATCTGCAGCCGCATGCCGCCCTGGTCGGACCAGAACCACGGCACCACGTCGTGCGCGCGCGCCGTGCCCAGCAGGGTGGCGACCGCGGTGCGCGCCTGGTCGTTGGCGTTCTGCACCGACTCGAGCCGCAGCGCACGGCCCGCGCGCCGGTCGGGAAAGCGCGTGCAGTCGCCGACCGCGAGCACGCCGGCCGCGCTGGTTTGCATGTGCTCGTCGACCACGATGCCGTCGGCGCACTCGATGCCCGCGGCCTGCGCGAGCGAGGTCTCGGGCACCGCGCCGATGCCCAGCAGCAGCAGGTCGACCGGCTGCCGTGCGCCGTTCACGCGCAGCGACACCAGCCGATCGCCCTCGACCTCGAAGCCGTCGGCGGTCGCGCCCAGCACGATGTCGATGCCGGCGGCGCGGTGCGTGGCCAGCACGTGGTCCGAGAGCTCGGGCGAGACCGCGCGGCCCAGCAGGCGCGGCGCGCTCTCGATCACCTGCACCTCCTTGCCGAGCGCCTTGGCGGTGGCCGCGACCTCGAGGCCGATGAAGCCGCCGCCGAGCACCGTGACGCGCTGCGCCTCGGCCAGCCGCGCGCGCAGCCGATGCGCCTCGTCGGCCGCGCGCAGGCTCGCGACATTGACCAGCTCGTGCGAGAGCGCGGCGATCCGGCGCGCGCGCGTGCCGGTGGCCAGCACCAGCGCTTCCCACGGCAGCACCGCGCCCGAGCGCAGGGTCACGTTGCGCGCCTCGCGGTCGATGGCCACGGCCGCATCGCCCAGGTGCAGCGTGATGCCGGCCTCGCGGTACCAGTCGGCCGCCTTGTGCGGCTGCGTGGCTTCCTCGGCGCTCTTGAGGAAGGCCTTCGACAGCGGCGGACGGTGGTAGGGCTCGCAGGCCTCCTCGCAGACCAGGTGCACGCGCGCGCCCTGCCCCGCCTCGGCGAGGCCGGCGCACAACTGGGCGGCCGCGTGGCCGCCGCCGATGATGACGATGGAATTCATGAAGTGAGTCTTTCGAAAATCGTTGTGCTCAGCCGCCGCGGTTGCGCATCCAGTCGGCGGTCTTGAAGAAGGAGTCGCGCAGCCGCGCGCGCAGGTCCTCGGGCACCTCGGTCTCGCCCATGGCCTGGTCCATGCAGGCCAGCCACTGGTCGCGTTCCTTGATGCCGATGCTGTGGCCGCCGATGCTCTGCGGCAGGTGGCGCGCGCGCAGCATCGGATGGCCGAAGCGGTCGGTGTAGTAAGCGGGGCCGCCGAGCCAGCCGCAGAGGAACCAGAACAACCGCTGGCGCGCGTTGTCGAGGTCGCTGCCGTGCACCGCGCGCAGTTGCGCGTAGGCGGGCTCGAGGTCCATCAGGTCGTAGAAGCGCTCGACCAGAGCGCGCACTTTTTCCTCGCCGCCGATCCATTCGAAGGGCGTGTCGAAGGGCGGCTTGTCCTGGATCTGCATCGCTCAGCCCACCTGCACGAGGCCGGGGATCGGCACGTCGGGATTGGCATCGGCCGCGTAGTCCACGCCCTCGATGCCGAAGCCGAACAGGCGCAGGAACTCGGCCTTGTAGCCCGCGAAGTCGGTCAGCGCCTGCAGGTTCTCGCTCGTGACCTGGGGCCAGAGTTCGAGCACGCGCGCCTGCACCGCGGGCGCGAGCTCCTTGCGGTCGGCACGCAGCCGGCCTTCCTCGTCGAGCGGCGGCGCGCTGCCGTAGAGGCCCTCGCGGAACAGGCCATCGACCTGCTCGATGCAGCCCTCGTGCGTGCCCTCTTCCTTCATCACCTTGAACAGCAGCGAGAGGTACAGCGGCATCATCGGGATCGCCGAGCTGGCCTGCGTGACCACCGCCTTGAGCACCGCCACGCGCGCATCGCCGCCGCCATGGGCCGCGAGCTTGGCGCGGATCGCGGGCACGGTGCGGTCGAGGTCCTTCTTGGCCGCGCCGATCGAGCCGTTCCAGTAGATGTCCTGCGTAATCTTCTCGCCGAGGTAGGTGAAGGCCGTGGTCTTCGCGCCCTCGGCCAGCACGCCGGCCTCGTGCAGCGCGTCGATCCACAGCTGCCAGTCCTCGCCGCCCATCACGGCCACCGTGTTGTCGATCTCCTCCTGCGTCGCGGGCTCGAGCACGGTCTCCTTGACCGTGCCGCTGTCGGTGTCGATGCCGCGCAGGCTCACTGCCTGGCCGATGGGCTTGAGGGTGGAGTTGAAGACCTGGCCGGTCTTCGGATGGGTGCGCCGCGGCGCCGCGAGGCTGTAGACCACCAGGTCGACCTGGCCCAGGTCCTGGCGGATGGTCTCGATCACCTGCTGCTTGACCGCATCGGAGAAGCCGTCGCCGTTGATGCTCTTCGCATAGCGGCCCTCGGCCGTGGCGAGGCGCTCGAAGGCGGCCGTGTTGTACCAGCCGGGCGTGCCGGTCTTGGTGGCGCTGCCGGCGCGCTCGAAGAACACGCCCAGCGTGTCGGCGCCGCCGCCGAAGGCCGCGACGATGCGCGCGGCCAGGCCATAGCCGGTGGAGGCACCGATCACCAGCACCCGCTTCGGCGCGCCCGCGACCGGGCCCTGGGCCCGCACGTGCTCGATCTGTTGCCGGACATTGGCCTCGCAGCCGACGGGATGGGTCGTGACGCAGATGAAGCCACGCACGCGCGGTTGGATGATCATGGGGAGGAAGGCAGTCTGGGAAAGAAAAAGGACGGGTGGCGCGCGAGGCGCCGGGCACCGGTCTTCTGGCCGGCGCGCGGGCGCGAATTTACCGCACGTTCATTCCCATGCGGCCATGTACATATATGGATTGACCATTTAATGAACCGAAGTTTTGTTGATAAGGTGCCGCCCTTGCATTCACAGAAGGAGAAGAAACACATGCGCCTGAACATCCTCGCCGCGGCCCTCGCCGCCTCCGCCCTGCTCGCGGGCACCGTCGCCCACGCCGACCAGCTGGCCGACATCAAGAAGAAGGGCGAACTCGTGGTCGGCGTGCTCGGCACCGACGAGCCCGCCACCTTCATCGACCCCAAGACGCGCCAGATCGTGGGCTACGAGGTCGACCTCGCCAACGCCATCGCGAAGAAGATCGGCGTGAAGACCACGCTCAAGCAGATCGCCGTGGCCGCGCGCATTCCCGAGCTGCAGCAGGGCCACGTCGACCTGGTCGCAGCCGGCCTCACGCACAACAAGGAACGCGAGGCGCAGATCGACTTCTCGCTGACCACCTTCGTGACCGGCCAGAAGGCGATCGTGAAGAAGGACAGCGGCATCGCCGAGGTATCGCAACTCGGCGGCAAGAAGGTGCTGACCATCCGCGGCGGCACCCAGGAACCCAACATCCGCAAGGCCGTGCCCACGGCCGAGGTCGTGACCTTCGACACCAGCCAGCAGGCCTTCCAGGCGCTGCAGCAGGGCAAGGGCGTGGGCTACGTCGACGACGAGGCCGCGCTGCTGCGCAGCTACGCCAAGCTCGGCCCGCAGAAGGCCCAGTACGTGGTGCTCAAGCAGAACCTCAGCACCGAGGCGCTGGCCATCGGCATCAAGAAGGGCGAGAGCGGCCTCAAGGCGGTGGTGGACGACACGCTGCGCGAGCTCGAGAAGTCGGGCGAAGCCGAGAAGATCTTCGTGAAGTGGTACGGCCCGAAGACCGCCTCGGGCTTCCAGACGCGCGACTTCAAGCTCGAGAGCGACAAGATCGACTGATCGCGGGCTCCTTCCTTCCCCCGCGCGGGGAAGGCGGGACCCCGGGGGCCGCGCGCCCCCGCTTCGCGGCAGCGATACTGTCGCCCCCATGCCCCTGTTCGACTATTCCTTGCTGCTGACCGGCAAGTACCACGACATGCTCGTCGCGGGCTTGTGGCTGTCGCTGCAGCTGCTCGCGGCCTCGCTGGTGTGCGCGCTGCCGATTGCGCTCGTGGTGGCCATGCTGCGGCTCGCGCCGCTGGCGCCGCTGCGCTGGCTCGGCTTCGCCTACGTGGAGTCGATCCGCAACATCCCGCTGCTGGCCCACATGCTGTTCTGGTACTTCGGCGCGCCCGAACTGCTGCCCGAAGGCTTCAAGCAATGGCTCTACGCGGGCCACATCGAGGCCTACAGCGCGATCGTCGCGCTGTCGCTCTACACGGCCGCCTTCATGGCCGAGGACATGCGCAGCGGCATCCGCTCGATCCCCGCGGTGCAGTTCGAGGCCGGCCGGGCGCTGGGCTTCGGCTGGCTCGCGACGATGCGCCGCGTGGTGCTGCCGCAGGCGCTGCGCGTGACCGTGCCGCCGCTGATCTCGCAGACCTTGAGCCTGTGGAAGAACACCTCCATCGCCACCGTGATCGGCGTGGCCGAACTCATGTACCAGGCCGGCCAGGTCGAGAGCGCGACCTTCCGCAGCTTCGAGTCCTTCGCCTTCGCGAGCGCGGCCTACCTCACGGTCTCGCTCGCGATCACGGCGCTCGCGAGCTGGTACCACCACCGCTTCCCGGTGAGGACGCTGTGATGCGCACGGAGGCTTCGCGATGATCGAGCTGATCCAGGACTACTGGCTCTACTTCCTGATCGGCCAGTACCCCAACGGCCCGCTCGGCGGGCTGGTGCTGACCCTGCTGTTGGCCTCGTGCGGGCTGGTGCTCGCGCTGCCGCTGGGCATCGTGCTCGGCCTGGCGCGCGTGAGCCCGTGGCGCTGGCTGCGCTGGCCGGTCAGCGGCTTCGTGTTCGTGGTGCGCGGGCTGCCACTGTTGATGGTGATCTTCTGGGCCTACTTCTTCCTGCCCAGCGTCACCGGCGTGAAGACCGACCAGTTCGCCACCATGCTGATCGCGCTGGTGGTGTTCGACGCCGCCTACCTGGCCGAGATCGTGCGCGCCGGCATCCAGGGCCTGCCGCGCGGCCAGATGGAGACTGCGCGCGCGCTCGGCCTGAGCTGGAGCCGCGCGATGCGGCTGGTGGTGCTGCCGCAGGCGCTGCGCAGCATGCTGCCCTCGCTGGTGAACCAGTTCGTCTCGACCATCAAGGAGACCTCGCTGGGCTACATCATCGGCCTGGCCGAGGTCTCGTTCATCGCCACGCAGATCAACACCCAGGTGTTCACCAAGCCGGCCCAGGTCTTCGGCATCCTCGGGCTGACCTATTTCATCCTCTGCTTCGGCCTCTCGCGCTTCGCCTACTGGCTCGAGCGCCGCCTCGCGCGGCGCGGCCTGCCGGTGGTCGCGCTCACCGAGGGCCGGGCCGCCGCCCGCAAGGCTTCCGCATGATCGAACTCCAGAACGTCAACAAGTGGTACGGCAGCTACCACGCGCTCGTGGACGTGAGCGAAACCATCCACAAGGGCGAGGTGGTCGTGGTCTGCGGCCCCTCGGGCTCGGGCAAGTCCACGCTGATCCGCACCTTCAACCGGCTCGAGGCGATCCAGTCGGGCCGCATCCTGATCGAGGGCCGGGACATCCACGCGCCGGGCACCGACGTGAACGCCTTCCGCTCGCGCATCGGCTTCGTGTTCCAGCAGTTCAACCTGTTCCCGCACCTCACGGTGCTGCAGAACTGCACCATGGCGCCGATGCAGCTGCACGGCCTCTCGCGCGCGCAGGCCGAGGAACGCGCGATGGCGCTGCTCGCGCGCGTGGGCCTCGCGAACAAGGCCCGGGCCTGGCCCAGCGAGCTGTCGGGCGGCCAGCAGCAGCGCGTGGCGATCGCGCGCGCGCTCGCGATGCAGCCGCCGGTGATGCTGTTCGACGAACCCACGAGCGCGCTCGACCCCGAGATGGTCGGCGAGGTGCTGCTGGTGATGCGCGACCTGGTGCGCGACGGCATGACCATGGTCTGCGTGACGCACGAGATGGGCTTCGCGCGCGAGGTCGCCGACCGCGTGCTCTTCATGGACGAGGGCAAGGTGCTCGAGCGCGCCACGCCCGACGACTTCTTCAACCGCCCGCAGCATCCGCGCGCGCAGCAGTTCCTGTCCGACATCCGCTCGCCCTTCGCACGCATCCCATGACCCACACCGCTTCCCTCCAGACCCTGCCCGTGATCGACGTCGCGCCGCTGGTGGCCGGCGACGCGCCGGGCCGCGAGGCCGTGGCCGCGCGCATCGGCGAGGCCTGCCGCGCGCACGGCTTCTTCTACGTGACGGGGCATGGCGTCGACCCCGCGCTGGTGGCGCGGCTCGAGACCCTGAGCCACCGCTTCTTCGACCTGCCCGAGGCGACCAAGATGCAGTGGCGCATGGCGCTCGGCGGGCGCGCCTGGCGCGGCTACTTCCCGCTCGGCGGCGAGCTGACCTCGGGCCGGCCCGACTGGAAGGAAGGGCTCTACCTCGGCACCGAGCTGCCGGCCACGCATCCGCTGGTGCAGGCCAGGACGCCGGTGCACGGGCCCAACCTCTTTCCCGACGCGCCGGGCCTCGAGGACTTCCGCGACACCATCCTCGGCTACATGGCGGCCGTGACGCAGCTCGGTCACCGGCTGATGGAAGGCATCGCGCTGAGCCTCGGCCTGCCGGCCGACTACTTCGCGGCGCGCTACACGGGCGATCCGCTGATCCTGTTCCGGCTCTTCGACTATCCCTCGCAGCCGGTGCCCGAGGGCCTCGACGTGCAATGGGGCGTGGGCGAGCACACCGACTACGGCCTCTTGACGATCCTGCACCAGGACAGCGTGGGCGGCCTCGCGGTGCACACGCCCGCGGGCTGGATCGATGCGCCGCCGATCGCGGGCTCCTTCGTCTGCAACATCGGCGACATGCTCGACCGCATGACCGGCGGCCTCTACAAGTCGACGCCGCACCGCGTGAAGCGCAACACCTCGGGGCGCAACCGGCTGTCGTTCCCGCTGTTCTTCGATCCGAACTTCGAGGCGCGCGTGCAGCGCATCGAGGGCCTCGCGGGCGCGGTGGCCGTGGACGACAGCGCCGAGCGCTGGGACCGCGCCAACGTGCACGCCTTCAGCGGCCGCTACGGCGACTATCTGCTGGCGAAGGTGTCGAAGGTGTTCCCGCAGCTGCGCGACGAAGTGCTCTGAGGCGCGCTCGCCGGGAGGTCGAGGAACTCGTCTTCCCAGTTGCCGACATCCGCGCCGGGATCGGAAATGGGCACCAGCTTGTCGCTGCGGCAGTAGAAGGTCCAGCCCTCGAACAGCACGTCGTAGTAGGTGCCGGGCAGGTAGCGCTCGCTGGGTGCCTCATAAGGCGCCGAGACCACCTCGACGATGCGCCCGACCGCGCGCTCGGTCATCGGCGACGCGAGGCAGCTGTCGAGCACGTGGCACAGGGTGCCGATCCTGATCACGGCCGCACCATCTCGCCAGGAAACCAGCGCGGCAGGTGCGCGTTCGCGTCGTGCAGCGACGCGAGCACATGGAAGGCCTGTTCGACGATCGCCGCCGGCGGGTGCTTGAGGTCCGGCACGATCACCACCCGCAGGCCCGCGGCCAACGCCGCCTTGGCGCCGTTCTCGCTGTCCTCGAAGGCGATGCACTGCGTCGGGTCCACGCCCAGGCGCGAGGCCGCGAGCAGGTAGAGCGCCGGGTCGGGCTTGGCGCGCGGCACCTCGTCGCCGCCCGCGAAGGCCTCGAAGTGATGCAGCACGCCCAGGCTGCCGAGGCAGGCCTGGATCTGCCCGCTGGTCGAGGACGAGGCCACGGCGCAGCGCGTGCCGCGCGCGCGCAGGGCGCCCAGGAACTCGGCCGCGCCGGGCTTGATGGGGAACAGCGGCGTGCCGTCGGAGCGTTCGAGCGCCAGCGCCTGGCGCACGTGCTCGAGCGCATGGCGGAAGGCGGCGGGGCCGCCGAGCAGGCCCGAGAGGATGATCTCGGACTCGGCGGTGGCCAGGCCCACCACCTGCAGGTACTGGGCGTGGCTGAGCTCGACGTCGAGCGTGCGGGCGGCCGCCATCCAGGCGGCCATGATGGGCCGCTCGGAGTCGATCAGCAGCCCGTCCATGTCGAAGATTGCGGCGGAGAACATCGACGCGATCCTACCCTCGAGCCTCGCCCCGAATGGCGAAGGGGCCGCAAGGGCCCCTTCTCGTGCAACGGATGCGACGGCGCGCGATCAGTCGCGCACCAGCGCCCGGTTCAACCCCAGCGCCGCCAGCGTTCCCGCCGCGCCCGACAGCAGGTACACGCTCACGTAGGCCAGACCGAAGTGCGCCGACAGCCCCAGCGCGACCAGCGGCGCGAAGGCGGCGCCGATCAGCCAGGCCAGGTCGGTGGTCAGCGCGGCGCCGGTGTAGCGGTACTTGGCCTCGAAGTTGCCGGTCACGGCACCGGCCGCCTGGCCGTACGACAGGCCCAGCAGGATGAAGCCCAGCAGGATGAACACGTCCTGGCCGATCTTGCCGCCGTCGAGCAGCGTGGGCGCGAAGCCGCTGAACACCGCGATCAGGCCCGCGAGGCCGCCCAGCGTGGAGCGGCGGCCGATGCGGTCGGCGATCAGGCCCGAGGCCACGATGCCGCCGGCACCGAGCACGGCGCCGATCATCTGGATCACCAGGAACTCGGTGATGGCCTGGTTCGAGTACAGCGTGATCCACGACAGCGGGAACACGGTGATCAGGTGGAACAGCGCATAGCTGGCCAGCGCTGCGAAGGCGCCGATCAGCAGGTTCGAGCCCTGCGAGCGCACCAGCTCGACCACGCTGGTGGGCTGCAGCTCGCGCTCCTCGAGCAGGCGCGCATATTCGTCGGCCGCCACCAGGCGCAGGCGCGCGAACAGCGCCACCACGTTGATCGCGAAGGCCACGTAGAAGGTGTAGCGCCAGCCCCAGTCGAGGAAGTCCTCGAGCGTCAGGCTCGAGTAGAGGTACGCGAACAGCGCGCTGGCCACGAAGAAGCCGATCGGCGCGCCGAGCTGGCCCAGCATGGCGTACCAGCCGCGGCGGTTGGCCGGGGCGTTGAGCGCGAGCAGCGAGGGCAGGCCGTCCCACGAGCCGCCGAAGGCCAGGCCCTGGCCGAAGCGGAAGATCGACAGCAGCACGATCGAGGTGAAGCCCAGGCTCGCGTAGCCCGGCAGGAAGGCGATGCCGGCGGTCGAGGTGCCGAGCACGAACAGCGCCAGCGTGAGCTTGGTCTCGCGGCCGAAACGTCGCTGGATCTCCATCGAGATGACAGTTCCGAACGGCCGTGCGATGAAGGCGAAGGAAAAGACCACGAAGGCCCAGAGGGTTCCCTCGAGCCGCTGCTCGAACGGGAAGAAGACCGCCGGGAACACCAGCACCGAGGCGATGCCGTAGACGAAGAAGTCGAAATATTCCGAGGCGCGGCCGATGACCACGCCGACGGCGATCTCGCCCGGGTCGATGCGCGAGTGGTCGTCCTCCGGGGCGCCGGTGTCGGACGTGTGCGGCACAGGCGATGCGCCTTGCGGACTGATGCTGGACGTCGTCATTGGGTTATGTAATTCGGTTGTCACGAAGCGTGACAAAGGTAGGCCATGAAACAGACTCCGAGCGTCTCACCGAACGAGGATTCCCGCCATAGGACAAAACGTCCAATAGCCTGCGGGAACCTTTGGTCGTAGATTGTGGGGTCTTTCGCGCGGCCCTGGCCACCCTTCCGCCCTTCCGTCTCTCGGCATGCCCATCCTCCACACCCTTCGCCGATGGCTCCTGCTGTTGCCCCTCGCCTTCCTGGCGGGCTGCAACACGGTGCTCCTGAATCCCTCCGGCGACATCGCCAACCAGCAAGGACGGCTGATCGTCGTCTCGACCGTGCTGATGCTGATCATCATCATCCCGGTGATCGCGCTGACGGTCTTCTTCGCCTGGCGCTATCGCGCCTCGAACAAGGAAGCCATCTACAAGCCGAACTGGGACCACTCGACCCAGCTCGAGCTCGCGATCTGGGCCGCGCCGCTCCTGATCATCATCGCGCTGGGCGCGATCACCTGGATCAGCACCCACACGCTCGACCCCTACCGCCCGCTCAGCCGCATCGACGCGCAGCGCCCGGTCACGGCCGACATCAAGCCGCTGACCGTGGAAGTGGTGGCGCTCGACTGGAAGTGGCTGTTCATCTACCCCGAGCAGGGCTTCGCCACGGTGAACGAACTGGCGGCCCCGGTGGACCGCCCGATCACCTTCAAGATCACCGCCTCGTCGGTGATGAACTCCTTCTTCATCCCCGCGCTGGCCGGCCAGATCTACGCCATGCCCGGCATGGAGACCAAGCTGCACGCGGTCATCAACGCGCCCGGCGAGTTCGACGGCTTCTCGGCCAACTACAGCGGCGCCGGCTTCTCGGGCATGCGCTTCAAGTTCCACGGCCTGAGCAACGCCGACTTCGACCAGTGGGTGCAGAAGGTCAAGTCCAGCCCCGAAGGCGAACTCAGCCGCGAGCGCTACCAGAAGCTCGAAGTGCCGAGCGAGCGTGAGCCGGCCAAGCATTTCGCGAGCGTGTCGCCCGACCTCTACGGCGCCATCCTCAACCGCTGCGTCGACCGCAGCAAGATGTGCATGAGCCAGATGATGGCGATCGACGCCGACGGCGGCCTGGGCAAGCCCGGCGCCTACAACGTGGCGACCGCGCAGCCCTGGCAACCCGACGACATCAATTCGCCCAAGCGTGCGTACGGCAAGTACGTCACGGCGATGTGCACCACCGAAGAATGACGATGCTCCAGAACCTCGACCTGACGAAGCTCGTCTTCGGCCGCCTCACGTGGGAGGCGATCCCCTACCACGAACCGATCCTGCTGGTGACCTTCGCCGCCGTCGTGCTCGGCGGTGTCGCGCTGCTCGGCGCGATCACCTACTTCAAGCTGTGGAGCACGCTGTGGCACGACTGGATCACCAGCATCGACCACAAGAAGATCGGCATCATGTACATCGTGCTGGGCCTGGTGATGCTGCTGCGCGGCTTCGCCGACGCGCTGATGATGCGCGCCCAGCAGGCGGTGGCCTTCGGCGACAACGCCGGCTTCCTGCCGCCGCACCACTACGACCAGATCTTCACGGCCCACGGCGTGATCATGATCTTCTTCGTGGCGATGCCGCTGGTCACGGGCCTGATGAACTTCGTGGTGCCGCTGCAGATCGGCGCGCGCGACGTGGCCTTTCCGTTCCTGAACAACTTCAGCTTCTGGATGACCACCTTCGGCGCCGGCCTCGTGATGGCGTCGCTGTTCGTCGGCGAGTTCGCCAAGACCGGCTGGCTGGCCTACCCGCCGCTGTCGGGCATCCTCTTCAGCCCCGACGTGGGGGTCGACTACTACATCTGGTCGTTGCAGATCGCGGGGGTGGGCACATTGCTCTCGGGCGTGAACCTGCTGGCGACCATCGTGAAGATGCGCGCGCCCGGCATGACCATGATGAAGATGCCCGTCTTCACCTGGACCGCGCTGTGCACCAACGTGCTGATCGTCGCCGCCTTCCCGGTGCTGACCGCCGTGCTGGCCCTGCTGTCGCTCGACCGCTACGTCGGCACCAACTTCTTCACGAACGACATGGGCGGCAACGCCATGATGTACGTGAACCTGATCTGGATCTGGGGCCACCCCGAGGTCTACATCCTGATCCTGCCGGCCTTCGGCATCTTCTCGGAGGTGGTCTCCACCTTCTCGGGCAAGCGCCTGTTCG
The DNA here is from genome assembly GCF_059418345.1 of Variovorax sp. GW821-FHT09B01. Lineage (NCBI taxonomy): Bacteria > Pseudomonadati > Pseudomonadota > Betaproteobacteria > Burkholderiales > Comamonadaceae > Variovorax > Variovorax sp. GW821-FHT09B01. The sequence goes on from NZ_JBWKPQ010000010.1 coordinate 20,578, forward strand.
GCTACGCCTCGATGGTCTACGCCACGGTCGTGATCACGATCCTGTCGTACCTGGTGTGGCTGCACCACTTCTTCACCATGGGCTCGGGCGCCAGCGTGAACTCCTTCTTCGGGATCACGACGATGATCATCTCGATCCCGACCGGGGCGAAGATCTTCAACTGGCTCTTCACCATGTACCGCGGCCGCATCCGCTTCGAGCTGCCGATGATGTGGACCATCGGCTTCATGATCACCTTCGTGATCGGCGGCATGACCGGCGTGCTGCTGGCCGTGCCCCCGGCCGACTTCGTGCTGCACAACAGCCTGTTCCTGATCGCCCACTTCCACAACGTGATCATCGGCGGCGTGCTGTTCGGCATGCTGGCGGGCATCACCTACTGGTTCCCGAAGGCCTTCGGCTACAAGCTCGATCCGTTCTGGGGCAAGTGCTCGTTCTGGTTCTGGATCGTCGGCTTCTGGTTCGCCTTCATGCCGCTGTACATCCTGGGCCTGATGGGCGTGACGCGCCGCATGAGCCACTTCCAGGACATGTCGCTGCAGATCTGGTTCCAGGTCGCCGCCTTCGGCGCCGTGCTGATCGCACTGGGCATCGCCTCGTTCCTGATCCAGATCGTGGTGAGCTACATCCGCCGCGACTCGCTGCGCGACACCACGGGCGACCCGTGGGACGGCCGCACGCTCGAATGGTCGACCTCGTCGCCGCCGCCGGCCTACAACTTCGCGTTCACGCCGCGCATCCATGACAACGACGCCTGGTCCGACATGAAGGCACGCGGCTACCAGCGTCCGCTGGAAGGCTTCAGCCCGATCCACATGCCCAAGAACACGGCCGCCGGCTTCATCATCGCGGCGCTGAGCGCGGCCTTCGGCTTCGCCATGATCTGGCAGATGTGGCTGGTGGCCGGCGTGAGCTTCTTCGTGATGCTCGTGGCCATCATCGTCCACACCTTCAACTACAAGCGCGACTACCACATCCCCGCGGACGAAGTCGTCCGCACCGAAGACGCTCGCACGCGCCTCCTGGCCGCCCATGTCTAACAGTACCGCCCTCCCCTCCAGCCCCGCCGGCACCCACACCGTGGGCAACGCGCCGAGCGTGCCGACCTTCGAGCTGTTCAACGTCCGCAACGAGGACCACCATCCGGAGAACGGCACCCTGCTCGGGTTCTGGCTCTACCTGATGAGCGACTGCCTCATCTTCGCCTGCCTGTTCGCGGTGTACGGCGTGCTGGGCCGCAGCTACGCGGCCGGCCCCTCGGGCGCCGACCTGTTCGACCTGCCGCTGGTGGCGATCAACACCTCGCTGCTGCTGCTGTCGTCGATCACCTACGGCTTCGCGATGCTCGAGATGCAGAAGCGGCGCATGGGCGGCACGCTGGTGTGGCTGGCCATCACCGGCCTGCTGGGCGCGGGCTTCATCGGCCTCGAGCTCTACGAATTCGCGCACCTGATCCACGAGGGCGCGGGCCCGCAACGCAGCGCCTTCCTGTCCTCGTTCTTCGCGCTGGTCGGCACCCACGGGCTGCACGTCACCTTCGGCATCGTCTGGCTGATCGTGCTGCTGTTCCAGCTGCCCAAGCACGGCTTCACCGCCGCCAACCGCCGCCGCCTGATGTGCCTGTCGATGTTCTGGCACTTCCTGGACGTCGTCTGGATCGGCGTCTTCACCTTCGTGTACCTGATGGGATCCATGGCATGAGCGCAGCACCCCACGACACCCATGGCCACGGCCATGACGACCACGGCCACGGCGAGCACCACGACGACGGCCCGGTGAGCCACAGCACCTTCAAGGGCTACATGACCGGCTTCGTGCTGGCCGTGATCCTCACGGCCATTCCGTTCTGGCTCGTGATGGGCAAGGTGCTCGACAGCAAGAGCACGACCGCGCTGATCATCCTCGGCTTCGCCGTGGTGCAGATCGTGGTGCACATGGTGTACTTCCTGCACATGGACACCAAGTCCGAGGGCGGCTGGAACATGCTGGCGCTGATCTTCACGCTGGTGCTCGTGGTCATCACGCTGGCCGGTTCACTGTGGGTCATGTACCACATGAACACCAACATGATGCCGCCGTCGATGCACGACATGAAGAACATGCCTTGAGCGCGCCGGCCACCGACCGCTCGCCCGCCGGCCGCCAGCGCTCCGCGGCCGGACTCGTGGTGCTGGCGGTCCTCGGGGCCGTGCTGTTCGCCGCTTTCTTCGCGCTCGGCACCTGGCAGGTCGAGCGCCGGGCCTGGAAGCTGGCCCTGATCGAGCGCGTCGAGCAGCGCGTGCATGCCGTGCCGGTCGCGCCCCCGGCGCGCGCCGACTGGCCGCGCGTCAATGCCGCCGACGACGAGTACCGCCACGTGCGGCTCTCGGGCACCTTCCTCCACGACAAAGAGACGCTGGTGCAGGCCAGCACCAACCTCGGCGCCGGCTTCTGGGTGCTGACGCCGCTGCAGACCGCGCGCGGCGTGGTGATGGTCAACCGCGGCTTCGTGCCGCCCGAGGCACGCGAGCGCGCCGCGCGCACCGCGCCCGAGCCGATGGGCGAGACCCAGGTGACGGGCCTGCTGCGCATCAGCGAGCCGCGCGGCGGCTTCCTGCGCAGCAACGACCCGGCCGGCGGGCGCTGGTATTCGCGCGACGTGGCGGCGATCGCCGCGGCGCATGGCATCGCGGCCGACGCGGTGGCGCCCTACTTCATCGACGCCGAGGCCGAGCCCGGCATCCCGCGCGCGCTCGACGGCGCACCCGCCTGGCCCGCGCCCGGCCTCACCGTCATCGCCTTCCACAACAGCCACCTGGTGTACGCGCTCACCTGGTACGGGCTGGCACTGATGGTCGCCGCGGGCGCGGTCTTCGTCTGGCGCGACGAGCGCCGACGCCGCGGCAGCGACAATGCGCGCCATGCCGACGGACAGCCGCACGCCGCCCCCGCTTCCCATCGCGATGCCGACCGCGGCTGACGCGGTCGCGGTCGCCGGCGCGCTGCAGGCCCCGCGCGCGGGCGTGGCCAGCCTGGACAACGCGACCGGCCACAAGAACATGCAGCAGCTGATCCAGCTGCGCTGGTTCGCCGTGGTGGGGCAGGTGGTGACGATCCTGGTGGTGCACTACGGCTACCGCATCCACCTGCCGCTCAACCAGATGCTGCAGGCGCTGACCTGCCTGGCGCTGTTCAACCTCGCGAGCCTGCTGCGCTGGCGCACCCACCGGCGCGTGACCAACGGCGAGCTGATGCTCGCGCTGCTGGTCGACGTGGCGATCCTGACCTCGCTGCTCTACCTGAGCGGTGGTGCCAGCAACCCCTTCGTCTTCCTCTACCTGCTGCAGGTGATCCTGGGCGCGGTGCTGCTCAAGCCCTGGTCGACCTGGACCGTGGTGGGCGTCACCACCCTGTGCTTCGCGGGGCTGGCCTTGTTCTCGCGCCCGCTCTCGCTGCCTCCCGACCACGACCGCGGCCTGTGGAGCCCCTACATCCAGGGCACGCTGGTGTGCTTCGCGCTCAACGCGGCGCTGCTGGTGGTGTTCATCACGCGCATCAGCGGCAACCTGCGCGAGCGCGACGCCAAGCTCGCGGGCCTGCGCCAGCGCGCCGCCGAGGAGGAGCACATCGTGCGCATGGGCCTGCTCGCCTCGGGCGCGGCGCACGAGCTCGGCACGCCGCTGGCCACGCTGGCCGTGATCCTCGGCGACTGGCGCCGGCTGCCGCACTTCAGCTCCGACCCCGAGCTGCTGCAGGAGGTCAGCGAGATGGAGATCCAGATCCAGCGCTGCAAGTCGATCGTCAGCGGCATCCTGCTGTCGGCCGGCGAGGCGCGCGGCGAGTCGTCGGAGGAGACCACGGTCAGCACCTTCCTCGACGACCTGGTCGAGGAGTGGCGCACCACGCGGCCGGTCGGCACCTTCGTCTACGACAACCGCTTCGGCCGCGACCTGCCGATGGTCTCCGACTCGGCGCTCAAGCAGATGATCTGCAACGTGCTCGACAATGCGCTCGAAGCCTCGCCGCACTGGGTGCGGCTCGAGGTGGCGCACGAGGGCGACGACCTGCAGCTGGTCGTCACCGACGCCGGCCCGGGCTTCGCGCCCGCGATGCTGGCGCAGTTCGGCAAGCCCTACCAGTCGAGCAAGGGCCGCCCCGGTGGCGGCCTGGGCCTGTTCCTGGTGGTCAACGTGGCGCGCACCGTGGGCGGCCGCGTGGCCGCGCGCAACCGGCTCGAGGGCGGCGCCGCGGTCACGCTGGCGCTGCCGCTCTCGGCCATCGTGCTGGAAGAAGAGGACGACGAGGAAGAGAACATCGGGATGCATGGCCATGACGGAATCCCCCACTGACACCGGCGCCGAGGCCGAGGCCGAACGCCAGCTGCTGATCGTCGAGGACGACGCGGCCTTCGCGCGCACGCTGGGCCGCTCGTTCGAGCGCCGCGGCTACACCGTGCTGCACGCGAGCAACCTCGAGGACGTCGAGGACCTGCTGCGCCACCATGCGCCCGGCTACGCGGTGGTCGACCTCAAGCTCAACGGCGAGGCCTCGGGCCTGGCCTGCGTGCAGACGCTGCACCGGCACGACGCCAAGACGCTGATCGTGGTGCTGACCGGTTTCGCGAGCATCGCCACCGCGGTCGAGGCGATCAAGCTCGGCGCCTGCCACTACCTGGCCAAGCCCTCGAACACCGACGACATCGAGGCCGCCTTCGGCCGCGCGGTCGGCACCACCGAGGTCGAGCTGACCAACCGCTCGACCTCGATCAAGACCCTCGAATGGGAACGCATCCACGAGACCCTGGCCGAGACCGGCTTCAACATCTCCGAGACCGCGCGCCGGCTCGGCATGCACCGGCGAACGCTCGCGCGCAAGCTCGGCAAGCAGCAGGTCAAGTAACGGCCCCGGCGGCGCGACATCGAGGAACCCACGGCAAGCACCGACACTCTTTCTTGGGATGACCATGCACCCGACACCAACGCCCGCCCCTGTCGCCGCCCGCCGCGCCGCGCCCGTGGTGCGCGACCAGACCACGCTCGAGGAGATCTTCAACGCGCTGAGCCATGGCCTCGGGCTGCTGCTGGCGATCGCCTCGCTGCCGATCCTGGTCTACAGCGCGGCGCAGAAGGGCACCGCGGCCGGCATCGTCGGCGCCAGCCTGTTCGCCGGCACCGCGATCGTGCTGTACCTGATCTCCACGCTGTACCACGCGCTGCCGATGGGCCGCGCCAAGGCCTGGTTCAACCGCTTCGACCATGCCGCGATCTATCTCTTCATCGCCGGCAGCTACATGCCCTTCGTGCTCGGCGTGCTGCGCGGCCCCTGGGGCTGGACGCTGTTCGGCGCGATCTGGGCCGCGGCGGCGCTGGGCGTGGGCGCCAAGCTGTTCGACCGGCTCAAGCATCCGCTGTGGTCCACCGGCCTCTACGTGGCGATGGGCTGGATGGCGCTGATGGCGGCGGTGCCGCTGGTGGAGCGCATGTCGGGCGCGGGCCTGGGCTGGCTGGTGGCCGGCGGCCTGTTCTACACCGCGGGCGCGGTGGTCTTCCTGTTCGATTCCAAGGTGCGCTTCGCCCACTTCGTCTGGCACCTGTTCGTGCTCGCGGGCAGCACCTGCCACTTCTTCGCCGTGCTCTGGCACGCGCACGGCTGAGCTGGCGCTTCGGCTTCAGTAATGCGGCGGCAGCTCGTCGCGCAGGTTGCGCGGCGCGCCGCCCTGGCCCGCGGCCTGCACCTGTTCGCGCAGCTGCCCCAGCTGGGCCAGCAGACCGTCGATCTGCTGCTGCTGGCGGTAGATCGTGAGGTTGAGCTGCTCGAGCAGGTCCTCGGCATAGCTGGCCTTGATCTCGAGCGCGTCGAGCCGCTCGGTGACGTCGTGGGGCGAATGTTCCATGGTGCTATTGGACAGGAAGACCGGCCACGGTTTCGTGACGATTCCATGCGGCCGGCCCGGGCCTGCCGCATGGCTCAGCGCCGCACCTTCGCTTCGAGCAGGTCGGCCATGCCGATGCGGTGCGCGAACTCGATGCGCACGCGCTCCGACACCTCGAACACCTCGGCCGCGCCGTCGTTGACGAAGTCGATCACCGGCCGCATCGGCCGCTGGCCCGCGGGCAGGCCCACGATGCGCACGATCTCGTCGGCCACCGCCTGCGGATCGGCATGGTCGGGCGTCAGCGCCGAGAGCTTGGCGCCGATCTGGTCCATCAGCCCGTCGTAGCGGCCATAGGCTGCGGCCGTGGCCGCGTCGGCCGGCCGGCCCGCGCTCGGGAAATGGTCGGTGCCGCGCGTGAACGCGCCCGGCACCACGATCGAGGTCTCGATGCCGAAGCGCGCGATCTCGTAGGCCAGGGTCACGGCGAGCGAATCCATCGCCGCCTTGGCCGCGCCGTAGGGGCCCATGAACGGCGGGAAGCCGCCCTTGGTGGTGGTGCTGCTGATCCACAGCATCAGCCCCGACTCCTGCCGCCGCAGGTAGGGCAGCACCGCGCGGTTGACGCGCTGCGCGCCGAGCACGTTGGTGTCGAACACCTTCACGATCTCCTCGGGCGTGAAGGCCTCGGTCGGGCCGACCACCAGGTGGCCGGCGTTCTGCATCACCACGTCGAGCTGCCCCTGCTCGCGCACGATCGTCGCGGCGGCGGCATCGGCCGAGTCCTGCGACAGCACGTCGAGCTCGAGCAGATGCAGCTCGAGCCCCCTGGCTGCCGCCAGCGCGCGCAGCTCGGCCGCGCGCGGCGCGTTGCGTCCCGCGATGTCGCGCATCGAGGCGTAGACGACGTGGCCCGCCTCGGCGAGCGACCGGGCACTGAGCTTGCCGATGCCGGTGCCGGCGCCCGTGACGAGGATGATCTGCTTGTTCATGAGGGTTCTCCTTCGAAGGATGGAAGGGATCAGGCGAGGCCGCCGTTGGCGCGCAGGATCTGGCCGTTGACCCAGCCCGCGTCGGGACCGGCGAGGAACGAGACCACCGAGGCGATGTCCTCGGGCTGGCCCAGGCGCTGCAGCGGCGGCATCTTGGCGAAGGCCTGGATTTGCTCCTCGGTCTTGCCGTCGAGGAACAGCGAGGTGGCGATCGGGCCCGGCGCGACCGCATTCACCGTCACGTTGCGGCCGCGCAGCTCCTTCGCGAACACATGCGTGAAGGCTTCGACCGAGGCCTTGGTGGCGTTGTAGATCGCGTAGCCGGGCATGTTCAGCGCCAGCGTGGTGCTCGAGAAATTGACGATGCGGCCGCCCTCGGCGAGGCGCTTGGCGGCCTCGCGCAGCGTGTTGAAGGTGCCGCGCACGTTGATGTCGAAGACCTGGTCGTAGAGCGCGTCGTCGTGCTCGGCCAGCGGCACGGTCTTGAGGATGCCGGCGTTGTTGACCAGCACGTCGACGCGGCCGAGCTGTTGCTCGACGGTGTCGAACATGCGGCGCACCTCGTCGGCGCTGGCGACGTCGGCGCGCACGGCGATGGCGCGGCCGCCCGCGGCCTGCAATTGCGCGACCAGCGCCTCGGCCAGCGCCGGGCTCGAGGCGTAGTTGACGGCGACGGCGAAACCATCGGCCGACAGGCGCTGCGCGATGGCGGCGCCGATGCCGCGCGATGCGCCGGTGACGATCGCGACCTTGGGGTTGGAGGACTGGTTCATGGCGTGTTTCCTTGCGGTGGGTGGTTGGTGAGACGAATCTTCGATCGTTCCGTCCAAAAGATAATCACCGACAAATCGCCATTACCATTCCATCTACTTCAACAATAGACCAATGGCACCGCCATGGACCGCTTCCAGGAAATGCAGGCCTTCGTGCGCATCGCCGAGCGCCAGAGCTTCACCCAGGCCTCGGAAGACCTTCGGATTCCGCGCGCCACCGTCACCAATCTGATCAAGCGCGTCGAGCAGCGCATCGGCACCCGGCTGCTCGAGCGCACCACGCGCACCGTGCGGCTCACGCAGGACGGCGAGGCCTACTACCGCCGCTGCGTGCGCCTGCTGGCCGACGTGGAAGAGGCAGAGGGGCTGTTCCGCGACACGGCGCCCAAGGGGCTGCTGCGCGTCAACCTGCAGGGCACGCTGGCGCGGCATTTCGTGGTGCCGGCGCTGCCGGACTTCCTGGCGCGCCATCCCGAGCTGACGCTGCACATCGGCGAGGACGACCGGCTGATCGACCTGGTGCGCGAGGGCGTCGACTGCGTGCTGCGCGCGGGCACGCTGCAGGACTCCTCGATGGTCGGGCGCCGCATCGCGCTGCTGCCGCAGGTCACGGTGGCGAGCCCCGCTTACCTGGCGCGGCATGGCGAGCCGGCCGATCCCGCGGCGCTGGCCGCGCCCGGCTCGACGCACCGTGCGGTCGACTACCTCTCGAGCGCCACCGGCAAGCCGGTGCCGCTCGAATTCACCGTCGACGGCCGCGTGAGCACGCTGCAGCTGCCGGCCACCGTGTCGGTCACCGGCACCGACCTCTACACCGGCTCGGCCGTCGCGGGCCTGGGGCTGGTGCAGGTGCCGCGCTACCGCGTGGCCGCGGAGCTGGCCGACGGGCGGCTGAAGGTGGTGCTCGACGGCTTCGCGCCGCCGCCGATGCCGGTGTCGGTGCTGTATTCGCAGCACCGGCAGCTGTCGGCGCGCGTGCGCGTGTTCACGCAGTGGCTGCGCGAGGTGTTCGAGGCGGCCGCGCTGTGACGCCCGCGCGACGGCTTCACGAAGGTGGCGGCTAGCTAGGACGCCGGGCAGTTCAACGCCGCCTCCGCCCCCCGCGCCTGCTCCTCGCCGCGCAGGAACGCGAACACCACCACCGCCGTCAGCACCGTCACGGCCGCGAGCCCCAGCAGCAGCGTGGCGAAGGCATCGCCATACACCTGCAGCACGGCGGCACGGTCCAGGCCCGGCAGCAGCGCGAGCGCCTGCTGCAGGCCGCCGGTCGTGACCTGCTGCGCGGCCTGCGAGGCGGCCGACGATCCCGAGGCCAGGGCGCCGATGCCCGGCAGGTGCGCCAGCCGCGACGCCACCAGCGCCGTCAGCGCCGCGCCCACCAGCGCCAGCGCGATGCCCTCGCCCGCCACGCGCACCGTGTTGAAGATGCCCGAGGCCATGCCCGCGCGCTCGCGCGGCACGACGCCGACCGCGAGCCCGTCCATCAGGCCCCAGGGCAGGCCGATGCCGCCGCCGATCAGCAGCAGGGGCAGCAGCAGTTCGCGCGGTGCCGCGCCCGGCGCGCAGCGGCCCAGCGCGTACAGGCCGACGGCGCAGACCAGCAGCCCCACGGCCGAGATGGCGCCGGCCGGGAAGCGGTGCGCGAGCCACGCGGCCAGGGTCGGCACGACGAGGATCGGCCCCGACAGCGCGAGCATCAGCCGGCCGGTCTCGGCCACGTCGCGCCCTTCGAGGCCGACGAAGCGGATCGGCAGCAGCACCAGCAGCACGACGAAGGCGTAGGCCGGCGCGCTCGCGAGCAGCTGCACGCCGACGAAGCGCGGATAGCGGAACAGCGTCAGGTCGAGCATCGGATGCGCGACGCGGCGCTCGATCGCGACGAAGACGACGCCCAGCAGCACGGCGCCGACCAGCGCGCCGATCACCCAGGGGCTGCCCCAGCCGCTGTCGGGCGCCTGCAGCACGCCCAGGGTCAGAAGGCTCAGCGCGCCGGTGAAGCTCAGGGTGCCGGGCAGGTCGAGGCCCATGGCCTGCGGGTTGCGCGACTCGCGCATGCACGCCGCGCCGATGAGCAGCGCCACCAGGCTCACGAGCGCGGGGCTCCACATCACGGCCTGCCAGCCGAAGCGCTCGCCGAGCCAGCCCGCGAGCAGCGCGCCCGAGGCCAGGCCGGCGCCGAACGAGGTGCCGATCAGGCTGAAGGCGCGCGTGCGCGCCGCGCCGTCGAAGACCTGCGCCAGCGCGGCGGTGCCGGCGGCGAAGGCCGCGGCCGCACCGAGCCCCTGCGCGGCGCGCGCGAGGTCGAACCACACGATGCCCGGCGCGCACACCGCGAACAGGCTGCCGAGCAGGATCAGCAGCAGCCCGAGCACGAACACGCGCTTGCGCCCGTAGGCGTCGGCCAGCGCGCCGGCCGCCATCAGCGTGCCGCCGAAGCTCAGCATGAAGGCATTGGTGACCCAATTGAGCTGCACCGGGCTGCCGCCCAGCGCGGCATGGATCGCGGGCAGCGCCACGGCCGGGCCGGTGAAGCTCAGCGGCATGCCGATCGCGGCCAGGCAGACGGCGGCGAGCAGCCAGTACGGATGCGGCGCCGGGGAAGACGAAGACGCCGACGAAGACAAGGAAGAAGACATGGACACCCTTCACGCAGGACCGAAGACAGGGCCGGGCGGCGCCGGCCCGGAGACCCGGCCGACGCCCTCCTCGGCGTGAAGAGAAGATAAAAATGATTGAATGCAAAGAAAATGGGCGTATTGCTCCACTCACTCCCAACCTGAGGTTGCCAATCGATGGACAGTTTCAGCGGCCTCGAATCCTTCGTGCGGGCGGCCGACCTGCTGAGCTTCGCCAAGGCGGGGCGCCTGCTCGGCATCTCCGCCTCGGCGGTCGGCAAGAACGTGGCGCGGCTCGAGCAGCAGCTGGGCCTGCGGCTGTTCAACCGCACCACGCGCCAGGTGCGGCTCACGCAGGAAGGCGCGATGTTCCACGAGCGCTGCCGCCGCATCCTCGACGAACTCGACGATGCGCGCGCGATGATGCAGGACGCCGTGGCCCAGCCGCGCGGCCGGCTGCGCGTGAGCCTGCCGACCATCGGCTACCGCTTCCTGCTGCCGATGCTGCCGGACTTCCAGGCCCGCTATCCGCAGATCGAGCTCGACCTCGACTTCAACGACCGGCTGGTCGACGTGATCGCCGAGGGCGTGGACGTGGCGATCCGCAGCGGCGAGCTGGTCGATTCGGGGCTGGTGGCGCGCAGGCTCGGGCCGTTCCGCTTCCTGCTGGTGGCCGCGCCGGCCTACCTCGCGCGCCATGGCGTGCCGCAGCAGCCGGCCGAACTCGCCGGCCATGCCTGCCTGCGCTACAAGTTCGTCACCGGTACGCGCATCGAGGACTGGACCCTGCCGGGCCTGCCCGAGCGCCTGCCCTGCACGATGCTGTGCAACAACATGGAGGCCATGCTCGGCGCCGCCATTGCCGGGCTCGGCATCGGCTTCATGCCCGACTTCCTCGCGCGCGATGCGCTGGCGCGCGGCGAGCTGCAGCGCGTGCTCGCGCCCCACGTCACGCACCGCGGCCAGTTCTCGGCGCTGTGGCCGTCGAGCCGGCAGCTGTCGCCGAAGGTGCGCGCCTTCGTGGACTTCGCGGTCGAGCGGATGTTTCCGCCGCCGACCGACGAAGGCGACAGGCGGGACTGACTCAGGCGGCCGCGGCGGCCACCGCCGGCTCGGCCGTCACCGTCACTGCTGCCGCTGAGGCCGCAGCGGCCGGCGGCTCCTGCGCCAGATCGAACAGCGCGCCGATCCGCGCATTGCCGCCGATCGCCGCCAGCTCGCGGCTGCTCAGCGTGGTGCCCGCGCCGCCCTCGAGCTGCGCGATCCGCACCGAGGCCTTCTCGCCGGCCGGCACCATGAAGGGCGAGTGCGTGGTGTAGACAATCTGCTGCGCGAAGTCCTGCTCGAAGTGCGCGAGCAGGTCGGCCTGCGAGCGCGGATGCAGGTGCAGGCCGGGCTCGTCGAGCAGCAGCACGATGCCGCCGTCGCCCTGCTCGCCGGCCTCGCCGCGCAGGCCCGCGAAGAAGGCCACGTGGAACGCGAAGAACCACTGGAAGCCGCGGCTGCGCTCGTCGAGCCCGACCTCGACCTCGTAGGCACCGCCCGGGTCCGACACCAGCGTGTCGAACTCGTCGCCGTCGAGGTTGAAGCGCACCTTGAGCGGCCGGTCCTTCCACAGCCGGCGGATCTCGGCGGTCATCGCCGCCCCCGCGCGGTTCACGAGCTGGTTGCGCGTGGCCTGGTCGCCGCGTTCGTGCAGCGCATGCAGCTCGCGCGGATCGAGGCCGGCGGCACGGCACAGGGTGCCGAAGCTGCGCTGCGCGCTCGAGAGATGGTCGCGCGCCTCGCTCGAGAGGTAGTCGGCGATGTTCTGGCGGCCCTGCAGCGCGGGGTATTCGTCGACGAACACGAAGCGCGGCAACCGCTCGAGGATCCACGCCTTGGCGCGCGCGAGCGCGGGCCCGTCGCTGACGATCGACAGCGACAGCTCCTCGAGCTCCGTCACCATCTGCGCGGGCTTGTCGGCCAGCTCGGCACCGGCCGCGGCCAATGCCTGGCGCAGTGCTGCCAGCGCCAGCTGCGCACCCTCGGACCACTTGAGCAGGTCGGGGTTGAGGATCATCGCGCCGTCGAAGGCATCGGCCGCCTGCTCGAGCGGCGCGCGCAGTTCGTCGGCCAGCTTCTCGGCCGCGGCCTTCACGGCCGGCACGATCTTGCGGATCTTGCCCTTGGCATCGCCGACGTCGATCGACAGGTCGCCCAGGCCCTCGAGGCCGGCCCAGCGCGCCGGCCCATAGCCGCGGCCCGCGGTCACGTGGCTCACGCCCGAGGCGCGCGGCAGCATGCGCACCAGCTCGGCCTGCTCCTGCGGCTCGAGGCGCCAGCGCGTGTGGACCACGGGCGTGTCGGCCGTGCACTCGCTCAGGCGGCGGTGGCGCGGAAAGTTCTTGATCGGGCTCAGCGCGCTCACCGGCCCCTCGGCCGGGTTCAGGCTGTGCAGCGCGCGCAGCAGGTTGGATTTGCCGGTGTCGTTGCGGCCGAGGATCGTGGTGATCCGGGAGAGTTCGATGGGACCGCTGTCGTTGATCGAGCGAAAGTGGGTGATCTGGAAGGACGCCAGGCGCATGCGGGAAAGTCGATTCACAAAAAAGCAGGGCCGGGGAATGTAGTGCACTCCCGGCCCCTTTCCGATCGGCGCGCGAAAAAAATCGGCGCGATGCCTTGCTGGCGACTCAGCTCATTCGGCCGCGCGCCGCAGCGTCTCGACCACGGGCCGGCGCAGCACCTCGCGCAGCCCCCACCAGCCCGCGCCCAGCGCGAGCACCGCACCGGCCAGCGCGCCGGCCACGGGCACGAGCGGCGAGGCGGTCCAGGTGAACTCGAACACGAAGCGCGCCAGGCCCCAGCCGATCACCGAGGCCACGATGCTCGCGAGGAAGCCCGCGAGCAATCCCACGCCCGCGAGTTCGGCGCGCTGCACCTGGCGCAGCAGGCTGGCGCGCGCGCCCACCGCGCGCATCACGGCGAATTCGCGCGCGCGCTCCTCGCGCGTGGCGGTGACGGCCGCGAACAGCACCACCAGCCCGGCCGCGAGCGTGAAGCCGAACAGGAACTCGACCGCGCGGATCACCTGGTCGAGCACCGTCTGCACCTGGTTGATGGTGGCGCTCATGTCGACGTTGGTCACGTTCGGGAAGGCGCGCACCAGCGCGTTGTCGAAGCCCTTGGTCTCGGGCGCGCGGAAGGCGCCCATGTAGGTGGTGGGCACGTCGGGCAGCGAGGGCACCGTGTACATCACGAAGAAGTTGGCGTGCAGCGAGCCCCAGTCGACCTTGCGCAGCGAGGTGATGCGCGCATCGTTCTGCATGCCGCCGATGTCGAAGCGCAGGCGGTCGCCGAGCTTCAGGCCCAGCGTCTCGGCCAGGCCTTCCTCCACGCTCGCCTCGCCCTGCGCGCCGGGCGTCCAGCGGCCGGCCACGATGCTGTTGTGCGCGGGCGCCTCGGCGCTGTTGCTGAGGTTGAACTCGCGGTCCACCAGCCGCTTGGCGCGGTCCTCGCTGTAGTCGTCGGGCGTCACGGGCTTGTCGTTGATCGCGATCAGGCGGCCGCGGATCATCGGGTACCAGTCGAACTTGTCGACGCCGCCGCCGCGCAGCGCCTTCTGGAAGGCCTCGCTCTGGTCGGGCATCACGTTGATGACGAAGCGGTTCGGCGCATCGGGCGGCGTGGCCTTGCGCCAGCTCGCCACCAGGTCGGTGCGCAGCAGCACCAGCAGCACCAGCGCCAGCAGGCCGACCGCGAGCGCGCTGACCTGCACCACCGCATAGGCCGGCCGCGCCGAGATCTGCCGCGTGGCCAGCACCAGCCAGCGCGGCGCGGTGGTCTCGTTGACGCTGCGCCGCAGCAGCTTGACTGCGAGCCAGCTCAGCAGCGCGAACACCGCCACCGCGCCCGCGAAGCCGCCGACCGCGATCAGGCCCAGCTTGATGTCGCTGCTGGCCGCCATCAGCAGCGCCGCGAAGCCCGCCACGCCGATGCCCAGCACCGCGAGCGAAGCCGGCTTGAGCCCGCCCACGTCGCGCCGGATCACGCGCAGCGGCGGCACACGCGCCAGCTGCAGCACCGGCGGCAGCCCGAAGGCGAACAGCAGCGTGAGGCCCATGCCGAGGCCGAAGGCCGCGGGCCACAGCGTGGCCGAGGGCAGCGCGGTCTCGACCAGGCCCGCGAGCAGCAGCACGAACACGTAGTGCACGCCGAAGCCGATCGCCACGCCGAGCGCGCTGGCCACCAGCCCGACCACCGCGAACTCGAAGGCATAGGCCCAGGCGATGGTGCGCTGGCTCTGGCCCAGCACGCGCAGCATCGCGCAGTCGTCGAGGTGGTTGGCCGCGAAGCCGCGCGCGGCCAGCGCCACCGCCACGGCCGACAGCAGTGCCGCCAGCAGCGCCACCAGGCTCAGGAATTTCTCGGCGCGGTCCAGCGTCTGGCGCATCTCGGGCCGGCCGCTCTCGAAGGAGTCGAGCCGCACGCCGCGCAGCTCGCCCTTCTTGATCTGCGCCTCGGACCAGTCGACGAAGCGCTTCACCGCCGCATCGGGCCCCGCCACCGCGAGCCGGTAGCCCACGCGGCTGGCCGGCTGCACGAGGCCGGTACGCGGCACGTCGGCCTGGTTGAGCATCACGCGCGGCGAGAAGCTCATGAAGCCCGCGCCGCGATCGGGCTCGAGCGTGATGACGCGACCGACGCGCAGGCCGGTGTCGCCCAAAAGCAGCGTGTCGCCGACCTTGAGCGCCAGCGAGTCGAGCAGCGAGGCATCGACCCAGACCTCGCCCGGCGCCGGCACGTCGCGCGTGACCGCGCCCGGCGCGCCGAGGGCCGTGGCCGTCTGCACGTTGCCGCGCAGCGGATAGCCCTCGGCCACCGCCTTCAGCGCCACCAGCTTGCTCGCGCCGCCCTGCGCGTCGTCGGCCCGCGCCATGGTCGGAAATCCGTAGGTGCCCGCGGACTGCAGCCCCAGCGATCGCGCCTGCGCCACGAAGGCCTCGGGCGTCGGGTTGTCGCTGACGATCACCGCGTCGCCGCCCAGCAGCTGGCGCGCATCGCGCTTCAGGCCGCCCTGCAACCGGTCGGCGAAGAAGCCGACGGCCGTGAGCGCGGCCACGGCCAGCAGCACGGCGACGATCAACAGGCGCAGCTCGCCGGCGCGCAGGTCGCGCCAGAGCGTGCGCCAACCCAGGCGGAGGGAAGCGTTCATGGGCGCGACGATAGCCCAGCGACCCGGCGGGCCGCGCATCCGAGGGTTATTGCGGCCCTCTCCTACCCGCCGCGGCCTTGATCGCGGACAGTTGCTGAAGCATGATGCAACAAACATCCAGCCTCCACGGACCGGCAATGGCGCCAGGTCCGGGCCGGCCGGAACAAGAAGAATCCATCGCCGGACCCCCTTCCCCCAAGGAGTCTCGATGACACGATGTCAGCGTCTGCCCACTCTCGCCCTGTGCCTCGCGCTGGGCGTGCTGCTCGCCGCCTGCGATCCCAAGCCCAGTGCGAGCGCCGCACCCGGCGCCGCAGCCTCCGGTGCCAGCCCCACGGGCGTCACGCCCGCCGCGTCGGGCGATGCGGTCGATGCCTCCTCCGCCCACAAGGGCCCGTCCGAAGGCGGCGCGGCCATCGGCGGCATGAGCGGCCAGGGCGGCGGCTCATCGGGGGGCGGTACTCCACCTCCGACGGGCGGTGACGGCGCCGCACCCAAATAAGAAAAGAAGATCCGCTTTCGCTCCCTATCCCACAGAAGAAGACCACGATGAAACGACAACTCACTTCAGCGTCGCCGGAGGTTCCGTCATGGACATGAACCGCCGGCAATTCTTCCGCGTGAGCAGCGCGGGGCTGGTCGGCTCCAGCATCGTGGCGCTCGGCTTCTCGCCGACCGCCGCGCTGGCCGAGGCCCGCAACTTCAAGCTCGCGCGCACCACCGAGACCCGCAACACCTGCCCCTACTGCTCGGTGGGCTGCGGGCTCATCATGTACAGCCTGGGCGACAAGGCGAAGAACGTGGTGTCCGACATCCTCCACATCGAGGGCGATGCCGACCACCCCGTGAACCGCGGCACGCTGTGCCCCAAGGGCGCGGGCCTGCTCGACTTCGTGCACAGCCCGATGCGGCTGAAGTACCCCGAGGTGCGCGAGCCCGGCAGCACCGAGTGGAAGCGCATCGGCTGGAACGAGGCGCTCGATCGCATCGCCAAGCTGCTCAAGGCCGACCGCGACGCCAACTTCCAGACCACCAACGCCGACGGCAAGACCGTCAACCGATGGACCAGCTCCGGCATGCTCTGTGCCTCGGCCTCGTCCAACGAAACCGGCTACATCACGCACAAGGCATTCCGCTCGACCGGAATGCTGGTGTTCGACAACCAGGCACGCGTCTGACACGGACCGACGGTGGCCAGTCTGGCCCCGACGTTCGGCAGAGGCGCGATGACCAACCATTGGCAGGACATCCAGAACGCGGACGTCGTGCTGATCATGGGCGGCAATGCCGCGGAGGCGCATCCGTGCGGCTTCAAGTGGGTCATCGAAGCCAAGAAACAGAACAAGGCCCGCCTGGTGGTGGTCGATCCGCGCTTCACGCGCTCGGCCGCGATGGCCGACTACTACGCGCCGGTGCGCGCGGGGTCCGACATCGCCTTCCTCGCCGGGGTCATCAACTACCTGCTGAGCAACGACAAGATCCAGACCGAGTACGTCCGCAACTACACCAACGCGCCCTTCATCGTCGGCCCCGACTACAAGTTCGAGGACGGCCTGTTCAGCGGCTACAACGCCGAGAAGCGCAACTACGACCCCAAGTCGTGGGGCTACGCGCTCGACGAGGCCGGCATGGCCAAGGTCGACATGAGCATGCAGGACCCGAACTGCGTGCTGCAGGTGATGAAGCGGCACTACTCGCGCTACACGCCCGAGCTGGTGAGCCGCATCACGGGCACGCCGCAGGACAAGTTCCTCAAGGTCTGCGAGTACATCGCGAGCACCAGCGTGCCCACGCGCACCATGACCATCATGTACGCGCTGGGCTGGACGCAGCACAGCCAGGGCTCGCAGATGATCCGCACCGGCGCCATCGTGCAGCTGCTGCTGGGCAACATCGGCGTGCCGGGCGGCGGCATGAACGCGCTGCGCGGCCACAGCAACATCCAGGGCCTGACCGACCTGGGGCTGCTGTCGAACTCGCTGCCGGGCTACATGTCGCTCGCGCGTGACAGCGAGCAGAACCTGCCCGACTACTACAAGACCCGCGCGCTCAAGGCGCTGCGGCCCAACCAGATGAGCTTCTGGCAGAACTACCCCAAGTTCTTCGTCAGCATGCAGAAATCGTGGTGGGGCGACGCGGCCACGGCCGACAACGAGTGGGCCTTCCACTACCTGCCGAAGATCGACAAGCTCTACGACGTGCTGCAGGCCTTCGAGCTCATGAACCAGGGCAAGCTCAACGGCTACATCTGCCAGGGCTTCAACCCGGTGGGCTCGTTCCCCGACAAGAAGAAGATCGTCGACGGGCTCTCCAAGCTCAAGTTCCTGGTCACCATCGATCCGCTGCAGACCGAGACCAGCGAGTTCTGGCGCAACTTCGGCGAGTTCCACGACGTCAAGACCACCGACATCCAGACCACGGTGTTCCGCCTGCCCTCCACCTGCTTCGCGGAAGAGGACGGCTCGCTCACCAACTCCAGCCGCTGGCTGCAGTGGCACTGGAAGGGCGCGGAGCCGCCGGGCGAGGCCAAGGGCGACATCGAGATCGTGGCCGGCATCTTCAACCGCATGCGCCAGGCCTACATCAAGGACGGCGGCGCCTTCCCCGATCCGATCGTCAAGCTGACCTGGCCCTACAAGATTGCGCACTCGCCGTCCGCGCAGGAACTGGCGATGGAATACAACGGCCGCGCGCTGACCGACCTGCTCGACCCGAAGGACCCGACCAAGCCGCCGACGGCCAAGGCCGGCGAGCAGCTCGCGGGCTTCGGCCTGCTGCGCGACGACGGCAGCACCGCCAGCGGCTGCTGGATCTACGCGGGCGCCTGGACCCAGGCCGGCAACCAGATGGCGCGGCGCGACAACGCCGACCCGTTCGGCATCGGCATGGTGCAGAACTGGGCCTGGGCCTGGCCCGCGAACCGGCGCATCCTCTACAACGGCGCCTCCACCGACCCGGCCACCGGCAAGCCCTGGATCGCGAAGCGGCCGCTGGTCGCATGGAACGGCAAGCAGTGGGCCGGCGCCGACGTGCCCGACATCCGCCCCGACGCCAACCCGATGGAGGCCGACGCGGTGCGGCCCTTCATCATGACGGCCGAGGGCGTGGCGCGGCTGTTCGCGCCCACCGGCATGGCCGAGGGTCCGCTGCCCGAGCACTACGAGCCCTTCGAGTCGCCGCTGGTCAACAACCTGATGCACCCGAACAACGAGAAGGCGCGCGCCAACCCGGCCGCGCGCATCTTCAAGGGCGACCTCGAACGGCTCGGCGTGCCGAAGGACTTCCCGTACGTGGCCACCAGCTACCGGCTCACCGAGCACTTCCACTACTGGACCAAGAACGTGCGCACCTCGGCCATCATCCAGCCGCAGCAGTTCGTCGAGATCGGCGAGGAGCTCGCGAAGGAGAAGGGCATCGGCCATGGCGACATGGTCAAGGTGTCGAGCAAGCGCGGCTTCATCAAGGCCGTGGCCGTCGTCACCAAACGCATCGTCGGGCTGCAGGTCGACGGCCGCACGGTCCACACCGTGGGGCTGCCGAACCACTGGGGCTTCGTCGGCATCGCGAAGCCCGGGTATCTCGTGAACACGCTGACCCCCTTCGTGGGCGATGCGAACACGCAGACCCCGGAATACAAGTCCTTCACCGTGAACATCGAGAAGGCCTGACCGATGTCCTCTCTTCAAACCCTAGACATCCTGGCCCGCTCGGCGACGACGACCCCGTCGCCCGAGGTCCGCAACCGCCCGCAGGTCCAGCAGGTCGCGAAGCTGATCGACGTGTCGACCTGCATCGGCTGCAAGGCCTGCCAGGTCGCGTGCATGCAGTGGAACGACCTGCGCGACGAGGTCGGCACCACGCACGGCACCTACGACAACCCGGTCGACCTCACGCCCTCGTCATGGACGGTGATGAAGTTCTCCGAGGTCGAGCCCGAGGCCGGCAAGCTCGAGTGGCTGATCCGCAAGGACGGCTGCATGCACTGCGACGACCCCGGCTGCCTGAAGTCGTGCCCCTCGCCGGGCGCGATCGTCAAGTACGCCAACGGCATCGTCGACTTCATCAGCGAGCATTGCGTGGGCTGCGGCAACTGCGTCACCGGCTGCCCCTTCGACGTGCCGCGCATCAGCAAGGCCGACAACAAGGCCTACAAGTGCTCGCTGTGCTCCGACCGCGTGGGCGTGGGCCTCGAACCGGCCTGCGTGAAGGCCTGCCCCACGGGCGCGCTGCACTTCGGCACCAAGGAGGACATGCACGAGTACGCCTCGGAACGCATCGTCGACCTCAAGGAGCGCGGCTTCTCGAATGCCGGCGTCTACGACCCGGCCGGCGTCGGCGGCACGCACGTCATGTACGTGCTGCAGCATGCCGACCGGCCCGGCCTCTATGCCGGCCTGCCGAAGGATCCGCAGATCAGCCCGCTGGTCTCGCTGTGGAAGGGCGTGGCCAAGCCGCTCGCCATGGTGGCGATGATCGGCGCCGTGGTCGGCAGCTTCTTCCACTACATGAAGACCGGCCCGATCGAGCCCAAGGAAGACCATCCGGACGCCGACCTCGACGGCAAGCCCGACGAGGTGGTGGTGATCGAGGAACCGCCGGCATCGGCCCGAGTAGAGACCCGAGGAGAGACGCGATGACCCGCTACTACCTTCGCCGCTACCGCGATGCCACGCGCATGAACCACTGGTTCGTCGCGATCATGTTCTTCGCGGCCGCGCTCTCGGGGCTGGCCTTCTTCCATCCGGCGCTGTTCTTCCTCACCAACCTGTTCGGCGGCGGGCCGTGGACGCGCATCCTGCATCCCTTCCTCGGCGTGCTGATGGTGCTGGGCTTCGCGTTCCTGTTCTTCACCATGTGGCGCGAGAACATGCTCGACCGCGGCGACCGCGAGTGGATCGCCAACGCGCCGAAGATGCTCAAGGGCGACAAGTCGAGCATGCCGCCGGTGGGCAAGTACAACGCGGGCCAGAAGCTGGTGTTCTGGGCCTTCGGCATCAGCCTGCTCTTGCTGCTGGTCACTGGCTTCATGTTCTGGAGCCCGTGGTTCGTCCACTTCTTCCCGATCCTCGTGCGGCGCATCGCGGTGGTGGTGCATGCGGCCTCGGCCGTGGTGCTGATCCTCTCGGTGATCACGCACATCTATGCCGCGATCTGGGTCAAGGGCACCCTGCGCGCGATGACGCGCGGCACCGTCACCGAAGGCTGGGCCAAGCTCAACCATCCGCTGTGGCATCGCAAGATGACGCGCGGCGAATGAGCATCCACCCTGCATTGCGATCCGGGCGATTCGCTGTAGAGTCGTCCGGATGAGCAGCAGCCCACCGATCCGCACCACGCGCGTCCTCGAGCCCGAGCAGATCGCCATGCAGGCGGGGCGGCAGATGCCCTTCCTGCGGCTGCCGGTGCGCGCCGCCGCCTTCTCCGACCGGCAGCTGCGGCTGCGCCAGCTCGCGGCCTCGCACCCGATGCGCGAGTACCTGATCTTCATCGCCGACCTCGCGCAGGCCCAGCACCAGGTGCTGCAGGACCACGCGCCGGTCGCGCTGCCCGAGGCCGAGGCGCTCGAGGCCGCGTCGCGCGCGCTCAAGCCGCCGCTGCCGGCCTTCGGCTGGCCGCGCGATCCGGTCTGGCGCGCCGAGCTGCGCCGCCTGCTCGGCCTGTTCCGCGCGCGGCTGTCCGACGGCCCGGCGCGCGACACGCTCGACCGCGTGACGGCCGCCGACGACGACTGGCTCGAACAGCAGGCCGACCGGCTGTCGCGCCGCATCATGTTCGGCCTCGACCTCGCGGCCGCGCCGCTGATCGCGGCCGGCCTGCAGGTCTACTGGACACAGCTGGTGCTGCAGGTGGCGCAACGGCATGGCGAGAACATCTTCGGCCGCACCGACCCCGGCAACCTCTGCCCCTGCTGCGGCAGCGCGCCCACCGCGAGCATCACGCGCATCGGCGCCGACGAGGCGGGCTTCCGTTACCTGCACTGCGCGCTGTGCGGCACCGAGTGGCACTACGTGCGCATCAAGTGCACGCATTGCGAGAGCACCAAGGGCATCCACTTCGAATCGCTGACGCCCGAGCCCGGTGTCGCGCTGCCGGCCACCGGCGCGCGCGAGGGCGCGGTCAAGGCCGAGTGCTGCGACACCTGCGGCCACTACCTCAAGCAGATCGCGATGGAGAAGGACCCCGAGGTCGAACCGGTGGCCGACGACCTCGCGAGCGTCACGCTCGACCTGCTGGTGTCGGAGAACGGCCACCAACGCAGCGGCCACAACCTGATGCTGCTGTTCGGCGACCCCGAAATCCCCGACGACGGCGGAGGCGGCTGATGGCGGCGCCCGAAGAGTCCGTGGTCCACGGCTCGACGGCAAGGCCCCAGGATCTGCCTTCTGTCGATCGACTGCTGCGCGCACCCGCCGCGCAGGCCCTCGTGGCCGAGCATGGCCACACGCTGGTGGCCGGCGAGGCCCGCGCACTGCTCGATGCCTTGCGCGCGCGTGCCCTGGCCGGCCAGCTGCCCGCCGCCGAGGTGCAGGCCGGCGCGCTCGACACCACGCTCGCGCAGCGCATCGCGCAACGCCTCGCGCCGCGCATGCGCAGCGTGCTCAACCTCACCGGCACCGTCATCCACACCAACCTCGGCCGCGCGCTGCTGGCCGATGCCGCGCTGCAGCGGCTGCTCGAGGTCATGACCTCGCCCAACAACCTCGAGTACGACCTCGCCACCGGCAGCCGCGGCGACCGCGACTCGCTGGTGGAAGACCTGCTGCGCACCATCACCGGCGCCGAGGCCGCGACCGTGGTCAACAACAACGCGGCCGCGGTGCTGCTGACCATCGCGGCGCTGGCGCGCGAGCGCGAGGTGATCGTCTCGCGCGGCGAGCTGGTCGAGATCGGCGGCGCCTTCCGCATGCCCGACGTGATGGCCAGCGCGGGCGCGCAGATGATCGAGGTCGGCACCACCAACCGCACCCATCCGCAGGACTACGAGCGCGCCATCAACGCGCGCACCGCGCTCGTGATGAAGGTCCATACCAGCAACTACGCGGTGCAGGGCTTCACCGCCGCGGTCGACGAGGCCACGCTGGCCGGCATCGCGCATGCGCGCGGCGTGCCGCTGGCCACCGACCTCGGCAGCGGCTCGCTGATCGACCTCGCGCACTACGGCCTGCCGCGCGAGCCGCTGCCGCAGGAGATGCTCGCGGCCGGCTGCGACGTGGTCACCTTCTCGGGCGACAAGCTGTTGGGCGGCCCGCAGGCCGGCCTCATCGTCGGCAGCAAGGAGGCCGTGGGCCGCATCCGCAAGTTCCCGATGAAGCGCGCGCTGCGCATGAGCAAGCTGCCGCTGGCCGCGCTCGAGGCCACGCTGTCGCTCTACCTGCGGCCCGAGCGCCTCGCCAGGGACCTGCCGACGCTGCGCCTGCTCACGCGCCCGGCCGATGCGATCCGCGAGCTGGCGCAGGCGCTGCTGCCCGCCGTGCGCGAGGCCGTGGCGCCGCGCTTCACGGTCGAGGTGGTGCCGCTGCTCGGGCAGATCGGTTCGGGCTCGCTGCCCATCGAGCGCCTGCCCTCGGCCGGCCTCGCGCTGGCGCCGGCCGGCACCGCGAAGAAAGGCCTCGGCACCGCGCTCGATGCGCTCGCCACCGCGCTGCGCGGCCTGCCCCTGCCGGTGATCGGCCGCATCGCCGAGGACCGGCTGCTGCTCGACCTGCGCTGCCTGGAAGACAGCGCCCCCTTCTCGGCCCAGCTCGCTTTGCTGCGCGAGCGGCTCCAGTGATTTACCTCAACCCCGACCTCAGGAGAATGCGATGAACCCGCTCGACGCGCTCGCCGATATCGACAAGGAAGTCCTCCAGCCGCTGGCCCCCCGCACCGATGCCGAGGCACGGTTCCCGCGCGAAGCGATCGAGGCGCTCGGCAAGGCCGGCCTGCTCGGCCTGGTCTCGGCCACCGCGGTGGGCGGCCAGGGCCTCGGCCTCAAGGAAGCCGCGCAGGTGGTCGCGCAGCTCGCGCAGACCTGCCCCTCCACCGCGATGGTGGTCTGCATGCACTACTGCGCCACCGCGGTGCTCGAGCAGCAGGGCCCCGAGGCCGTGCGCAAAGCGGTTGCCGAAGGCCGCCACCTGAGCACGCTGGCCTTCTCCGAGGCCGACTCGCGTAGCCACTTCTGGGCCCCCACCGGCACCGCGCGCGCCGACGGCGACGGCGTGCTGCTCGATGCGCGCAAGAGCTGGGTCACCTCGGCCTTCGAGGCCGACAGCTATGTGTGGTCGAGCAAGCCGCTCGCGGCCGAAGGCGCGAGCACGCTGTGGCTGGTCGGCGCCAAGGCCGAGGGGCTGAGCCAGCCCGGACGCTTCGACGGCCTGGGCCTGCGCGGCAACGCCTCCACGCCGATCGCGGCGAAGGGCGTGCGCGTCGCCGCGAGCGATCGCCTCGGCGAGGACGGCAAGGGCTTCGACACCATGATGGGCGTGGTGCTGCCCTGGTTCTCGGTGCTCAGCGCCGCCTGCTCGGTGGGCCTGATGAACGGCGCCCTGGCGCGCGCCATCGGCCACGTGAGCCAGACGAAGCACGTGCACCTCGACAGCTCGCTGGCCGACCTGCCCACCATCCGCGCCTACCTTGCGCGCGCCCGCATCCAGGCCGACATGGCGCAGGCCCTGCTCGACGACACCATCGCCGCCATCGGCGCGGGCCGTGCCGACACCATGCTGCGCGTGCTCGAGGTCAAGGCCGCCGCGGCCGAGTCCTCGCTGACGGTGACCGACACCGCGATGCGCGTGTGCGGCGGCGCGGCCTTCCGCAAGGAGGCGGGCATCGAGCGGCTGTTCCGCGACGCGCGCGCCTCGAGCGTGATGGCGCCGACCTCCGACGTGCTCTACGACTTCATCGGCAAGGCCATCACCGGCCTGCCGCTGTTCTGAGGAGCTGCCCGTGTCCGAACCGACGCTGATCATGGGCGCCGTGGCCTACGCGCCCAAGGTCGTCACCATCTGGGAAGGCTTCAAGGCCTTCTTCGCGCAGCACGGCCTGGCCTTCGACTACCTGCTGTATTCGAACTACGAGCGCCAGGTCGAGGCGCAGTTCGACGGCAGCATCCACCTGGCCTGGAACTCGCCGCTGGCCTGGGTGCGCGCCGATCGCATCGCACGTGCGCGCGGCCAGCAGGTGCGCGCCGTGGCCATGCGCGACACCGATTGCGACCTGCGCTCGGCCATCGTGGTGCGCGCCGACAGCCCGGTGCAGTCGCTCGACCAGCTGCGCGGCAAGACCATCGGCTTCGGCGCGGCCGATTCGCCGCAGGCCACGCTGATTCCGCTCGACCACCTGCGCGGCGCGGGCCTGGTGCAATCGCGCGACTTCCAGCCCCGCCTGTTCGACGTGCTCGGCGGCAAGCATGGCGACCACATCGGCGGCGAACGCGACGCGGCCGTGGCGCTGCGCGCCGGCGAGATCGACGCCTGCTGCCTGATCGACGGCAACCTGCTGGCCTTCGGCCTCGACAGCACCCTGCCAGCGGGCAGCACACGCGTGCTGGCGCGCACCGGCGCCTACGACCACTGCAACTTCACCACCAGTCCCGATGCGCCCGCCGCGCTCATCGAGCGCTTCGTGGCGCTGCTGATGGCGATGCGCTGGGACGACCCGCAGGTGCGTCCGCTGCTCGAGCTCGAGGGCCTGCGCGAATGGCGCGCGGGCCGCACCAGCGGCTATGCGCTGCTCGAGCGCGCGGTCGACGACGAGCGTTTCTACGACGGCGATGGCCGCATCATCGCCACCGGCTATCGATATTGAGTCGCTGGGCCTCGACCAGGGCGCCCTGCTGCTCATCCGCCGCGCGCTGGCCGAGCGGCCCGTGGGCGGCGAGCTGCGCGTGCGCGGCACGGCGCCGGCCTGGGACCTGCACCTGGAGGCCTGGTGCCGCGGCCAGGGCCATCCGCTGCGCTTCGAGCAGGACGACGCGGGCATGACGCTCGCCCGCATCACGCGCGGCCCGCATGCCGAGGGCCGCTGGCGCGGCGCGCAGCCCACCGGCCATGCGCGCGGCGACACCGAGGCCGATGCCCTGCCGGGCTGGGGTCTGGCCGCTCGCGGCGCCACGGTCGAGGCCGGCAGCCCCGACTTCTTCTTCTCGCTGCACCAGCGCCACGAGCTCTGGGCTGCCACCGCGGGCGAGCTCTACGCGCAGGCCGCAGCCGCCCAGTGGGACCCGGCCACCGCCATCGACTGGGCGGCGCCGTTCGAACTGCCGCCGGCCATCGAGGCCGCGGTGGTGCAGGTGATGACCTACCTGATCGAGAACGAGAACGCCGCGCTGCTGGTGCCCGCGCGCCACCTGGGCCAGATCCATCCGCATTTCCGCGAGGTGCTGCAGCTGCTGGCGCTGCAATGCGCCGACGAGGCGCGGCACATCGAGGTCTTCACGCGGCGCGCCACGCTGCGCGGCCACGAGCCCGCGCTGTCGACGGCCGGCGGCCAGGCCTCGCTGCGCACGCTGTTCGAGGCGCCCGACTTCTCGATCGCCACCTTCCTGCTGGCCGTGCTCGGCGAGGGCAGCTTCGTCAACCTGCTCAACTTCCTGCAGGCGCATGCGCCCGACCCGGTGACGCGGCAGATCGCGCGGCTCGCCGCGCGCGACGAGGCGCGCCACGTGGCCTTCGGCATGGCGCACCTCGAATACCGGCTGTCGGTGCAGCCCGAGTTCCAGGCCCGGCTGCGCAATGCGATCGAGTTGCGCTACGACGCGCTGGCCGCCACCGCGGGCCTCAACGAGGAAGTCTTCGACGCACTCGTGCTGCTGGCCGCGGGCGCGCTCTCGCCGGTGGCCATCGCGCGCGGCCACGCGGCCGTGCAGCAGCTGCAGCGCGACATGGCGGCGGGCCGGCGCGCGCGCCTCGCGCGGCTGGGCTTCGAGCGCGCCGAGGCCGAGCGGCTGTCCGAACTGCACACGCGCAATTTCATGTGATGCTCGCGCCATGATCATCGGAACCGCAGGCCACATCGACCACGGCAAGACCTCGCTGGTGCGCGCGCTGACCGGCGTCGACACCGACCGGCTGCCCGAGGAGAAGCGCCGCGGCATCTCGATCGAGCTCGGCTATGCCTACCTGCACGCGCCCGATGGCGTGTCGCTGGGCTTCGTCGACGTGCCGGGCCACGAGCGCCTGCTGCACACCATGCTGGCGGGCGCCACCGGCATCGAGCATGCGCTGCTGGTGGTGGCGGCCGACGACGGCGTGATGCCGCAGACGCGCGAGCACCTTGCGGTGGTGGCGCTGCTCGGCGTGCGCGGCGCCACGGTGGCGATCACCAAGATCGACCGCGTCGACCCCGCGCAGCGCGCGGCCCGGCTGGCCGAGGTGGGCGCCGAGGTCGAGGCGCTGCTGGCGCCGACGCCGCTGGCGGGCGCGCCGGTGTTCGCGGTCTCGGCCATCACGGGCGAGGGCATCGAGGCGCTGCGCGCCCGGCTCGTGGCCGTGGCGCGCGACGAGCGCGCGCGCGAGCCGGGCCTGGCCTTCCGCCTCGCGGTCGACCGCGCCTTCACGCTCGCGGGCGTCGGCACGGTGGTGACCGGCACCGCCTTCAGCGGCGAGGTGCGCGTGGGCGACGAACTGCGCATCGCGCCCGGCGACCGCGTGGTGCGGGTGCGCGGCATCCATGCGCAGAACCGGCAGGCCGAGCTCGCGCAGGCGGGCCAGCGCTGCGCGCTCGCGCTCGCGGGCGTGGCCAAGGACGAGGTGCATCGCGGCGAGTGGATCTGCGCGCCCTCGATCGCGCTGGCCACCGACCGCATCGACATCGAACTGAGCCTGTGGCCCGGCGAGGCCAAGGCGCTGCGCTCGGGCACCACGGTGCATGCCCACCTGGGCGCGAGCGACACCATGGCCTCGCTCGCGCTGCTCGACCGCGAGCTGCTGCAGCCCGGCGAGACCGCGCTCGCGCAGCTGGTGCTGCGCGAGAAGATCGCCGCCTGGCACGGCGACCGCGGCGTGCTGCGCGATGCCTCGGCCACGCGCACCATGGCCGGCGCGCGCGTGCTCGATCCCTTCGCGCCGGTGCGCTACCGGCGCACGCCCGAGCGGCTGGACACGCTCGCGGCCTGGCGCCTCGCGGCGCGCGGCGAGCGCATTGCGGCCCTGCTGCGCCATGCGCCGCTGGGCCTGGAGACCGCGCAGGTGGCGCGCGCCCTCTCGCTGGCCGACGAGGCCGCACTGCCATTGACCGGCGATGCGCAGCGCGTCGCCGGCACCGCCATCGCGCGCGAACAGCTCGACGCGCTCGAGGCCCGGATCGTGGCGCGGCTCGACGACTTCCACCGCGATGCGCCCGACGAGGTCGGCCCCGATGCGCGCCGCCTCAAGCGCCTGGCCGGCCCGCGCACCGACGACGCGCTGTGGCGGCATGCGGTCGAGTCGCTGGTGGCGCGCGGCGCGCTGGTGCGCAGCGGCACCTGGCTGCACCGCCCCGACCATGCGGCGCGGCTCGGCGAAGCCGAGCAGAAGCTCGCGCAGAAGCTGCTGCCGAAACTGGCCGATGGCGGCTTCGATCCGCCCTGGGTGCGCGACCTCGCCAAGGACTGCGGCGCGAGCGAGGCCGTGGTGCGCCAGACGCTCGCGAGCCTCGCGCGGCGCGGCGAGGCCTTCCAGGTGGTCAAGGACTTGTACTATCCGCAGGCGACGGTCGAACGCCTGGCGGCGATCGCGCGCGATTGCCTGCAGGGGCCCGAGGGCCTGCAGGCCGCGAGTTTCCGGGACGCCACCGGGCTGGGCCGCAAGCGCGCGATCCAGCTGCTGGAGTTCTTCGACCGGGTCGGCTTCACGCGGCGCGTGAAGGACACGCACCTGCTGCGGCCCGACACGGTGCTGTTCGAGGCACGGCCGTGAAGGGCCGTGCACATGGGAGGGGATCGTCCCTGGTGGGGCGGCCGGGCTTCAAACCCGGTGGGTGGCGCCAGTCGTCGCCGGGAAGGTTCGACTCCTTCCCCTTTCCGCCTTTCTTGTCTTGCTCCTTCCCCCTCTGGGGGAAGGCTGGGATGGGGGCTGACGGCGCTGGCGAGACGACCGTGCTTCATCGACGGGCGCGTGCCCCCACCCCGGCCCTCCCCCAGAGGGGGAGGGAGAAAGACCGGGGTTCAGGGAACGACACGCAGCGACGGGCCGTTCGCTTCCACGCGGCCGATGACGGCGGCGCGGTCGAAGCCCTCGTCGCCGAACACCTTCAGCACGGCATCGACGGCCTCCGGCGCGCAGCTCACGAGCAGGCCGCCCGAGGTCTGCGGATCGCTGAGCAGCGCCTGCGCGGTCGGCGGCAGGCCCGCGGCGAGTTCGACCTCGGCGCCGTAGCCGGCCCAGTTGCGGCCCGAGGCGCCGGTGACGAAGCCCTCGGCGGCCATGGCCTCGACGCGGTCGAGCAGCGGCACCTTCGACCATTCGACGACGGCCGAGAGCCTGGCGCTGCGCGCGAGTTCGAGCGCATGGCCCGCGAGGCCGAAGCCGGTGACGTCGGTCAGCGCATGCACGCCCTCGAGCGCCGAGAGCGCGATGCCGGGGGTGTTGAGCTTCGTCGTGTTCTCGATCAGCTGGCGGTAGCCGGCCTCCGACAGTTGCTCTTTCTTGAGCGCGGCCGACAGCACGCCCACGCCCAGCGGCTTGCCCAGCACCAGCACGTCGCCCGCCTTCGCGTCGGCATTGCGCCGCACGCGCTTCGGATGCACCAGGCCCATGGCGACGAGCCCGTAGATCGGCTCGACCGAATCGATGGTGTGGCCGCCCGCGATCGGGATGCCGGCGGCGCGGCAGACGTCCTGGCCGCCGCGCACGATCTCGGCGATGACCTCCACCGGCAGCTGGTTGATCGGCATCGCGAGGATGGCCAGCGCCATGATCGGCCGCCCGCCCATGGCGTAGACGTCGCTGATGGCGTTGGTCGCAGCGATGCGGCCGAACTCGTAGGGGTCGTCCACGATCGGCATGAAGAAGTCGGTGGTGGCGATCAGCGCCTGCTCGTCGTTGAGGCGGTAGACGGCCGCGTCGTCGGCGGTCTCGATGCCCACCATGAGCTCGGGCGGGATCAGGCCGCCGCCATGGTTCTTGAGGATCTGCGAGAGCACGCCGGGCGCGATCTTGCAGCCGCAGCCGCCGCCATGAGAGAAACTCGTGAGCCGCAGCGGCGCGAGCGGATTCAGCAATGAAGTCGAGGCAGGATCGGTCATGTCGAAGTCCGTCGAGGATGGAGCAGGCGTCATTATCGAAGCGCCCGCGCCGCCCCGCTCCCTGCCCGCCGCACACCCCTTTTCCCCCACCCGAACCGAAGGTCTTTCCATGAAAAAGCCCCTGCGTCTCGCGCTCGCGCTCACCCTGTCCCTCGCCGCCGTCGGCGCCTTCGCGCAGGGCGTGCTGCGCGTCTCGGCCATTCCCGACGAGGCACCGACCGAACTGCAGCGCAAGTTCACGCCGCTGGGCGACTACCTCAAGAAGGAAACCGGCATGGACGTGCAGTTCACGCCCGTGACCGACTATGCCGCCGTGGTCGAGGGCCTGGCGACGAACAAGATCGACCTCGCCTGGCTCGGCGGCTTCACCTTCGTGCAGGCGCGCATCCGCACCAACGGCGGCGCCGTGCCGATCGTGCAGCGCGCCGAGGACGAGGTCTTCACCAGCAAGTTCATCGTGCCGCTGGACAGCAGCGCCAAGACGCTCGCGGACCTCAAGGGCAAGACCTTCGCGTTCGGCGCGCCCTCCTCCACCTCGGGCAGCCTGATGCCGCGCTACTTCCTGCTGCAGGCCGGCATCAACCCCGAGAAGGACTTCAAGACGGTCGCGTTCTCGGGCGCGCACGATGCCACCGTGGCCTTCGTGGCCGCCTCGCGCGCCGAGGCCGGCGTGCTCAACGCCTCGGTGTGGGACAAGCTGGTGGAAGCCAAGAACCCGAATGCGCTCAAGGTGCGCGTGCTCGCGACCACGCCGACCTACTACGACTACAACTGGACCGTGCGCCCGGGCCTCGATGCGGCGCTCACGAAGAAGCTCACCGACGCCTTCCTCAAGCTCGATCCGGCCAACCCGGCGCACAAGGAGATCATGGCGCTGCAGCGCGCGAGCAAGTTCATCCCGACCAAGTCGTCGAACTACGACGGCATCGAGACGGCGGGCAAATCGGCCGGCCTGATCAAGTAAGCAAGACAGAGGGACAGCGCGCATGGGTTTCTCGCTCGACGGCGTGGGCGTGGTGCACCCCAACGGCCAGCGCGCGCTGGCCGGGGTGACGCTCGCGGCGCGCGACGGCGAGCGCCTCGCGGTCATCGGGCCCTCGGGCGCGGGCAAGACCACGCTGCTGCGCGTGCTCGGGGCCGCGCTGCGACCCGGCGAAGGCGAGGTGCGAACGCTCGACGCGCGCCCCTGGCAGTTGCCGGCCGGTGCGCTGAAGCAATTGCGCGCGCGCATCGCCACCGTGCACCAGGCACCGCCGATCGCGCCGCGGCTGCGCGTGGTCACGGCCGTGCTCGCGGGCCGGCTGGGCCAGTGGTCGAGCTGGCGCGCGCTGGCCTCGCTGTTCCATCCTTCCGACATGGCCGGCGCGCACGAGGTGCTGGCGCGCCTGTCGCTCGAGGACCGCCTGTTCGAGCGCTGCGACCGGCTCTCGGGCGGGCAGCTGCAGCGCGTGGGCATCGCGCGCGCGCTCTACCAGCGGCCGGCGCTGCTGCTGGCCGACGAGCCCGTCTCGGCGCTCGACCCCACGCTGGCCGATGCCGCCGTGGGCCAGCTGGTCGCGCAGAGCGAAAGCACGGGCGCGACGCTGGTCGCCTCGCTGCATGCGGTGGACCTGGCGCTGCGCTGGTTTCCGCGCGTGGTCGGCATGCGCAACGGGCAGCTGATGTTCGACCTGCCGACCGCCGAGCTCACGCCCGCGCTGCTCGACGCGCTCTATGCCAGCGAGGGCGGCGTGGCCTTGCAGCGCACGCCGCAACCCGCCGCAGCCGAGGCAGCCGAGGCAGCCGAGGCGGCCTTCCAGCGACCGGGCTGCGCTTGAGCGCGAGCGCCGTCCACCGCGATCCGCAGGCGCGGCGCCGGCTCGGCTTCGGGCTCGCCGCGCTGGTCGTCGCCTGGCCGATGCTGACGCTGGCCGAGTTCAAGCCGTGGGCGCTGTTCGGCAGCGGCAACCTCGCGGTCATCGGCGGCTTTCTCGCGGGCTTTCTTCCGCCCGATGGCTCGCCCGCCTTTCTCGCGCTGCTCGCCAAGGCCACGCTCGAGACGCTGGCCATGGCCACGGCCGGCACCGCGCTCGCGCTGTTGATCGGCGCGCCGCTGGCCTTCGTGACGACGCGCGCGCTGTCGATCTCGCGCATCGGCCCCGGGCCGGGCCGCGTGCGCGCGGGCCTCGTGCGGCAGGCGGCGCGCTGGCTGCTGATGGTGCTGCGCGCGATCCCCGAGATCGTCTGGGCGCTGCTGTTCGTGCGCGCGCTGGGCCTCGGCCCCGCGGCCGGCGTGCTGGCGCTGGCCATCACCTATGGCGGCATGCTCGGCAAGGTCTACGCCGAGATCCTCGAATCGACCGACACCCGCCCCGCGCGCGCGCTGCTCGAGGCCGGCAGCGGGCGGCTCGCGGCGCTGTGCTATGGCCTCCTGCCGCACACGGCGCAGGAGCTGGCCTCGTACACCGTGTACCGCTGGGAGTGCGCGGTGCGCGCCTCGGTGGTGATGGGCTTCGTCGGCGCGGGCGGGCTGGGCCAGCTGATGGACCAGTCGATGAAGATGCTCAACGGCGGCGAGGCCAGCAGCATCCTGCTGGTGTTCCTGCTGCTGGTGCTGCTGGCGGACGTGCTGAGCAACGCGCTGCGCAGGCTGCTGGCATGAACCTGCCGCCGCGTCCTCCGCCCTGCCTGCGCTGCCGGATCGCGCTGCTGCTGATCGCGGCGGCGGTGGTCGCGAGCTTCGTCTACCTCGGCATCGACTACCGCGCGCTGGGCTCGCCCGAGTCGCTCGCGCTCATGGGCAAGTTCATCGCCGAGTTCTTCCCGCCCGACCTCTCGGGCGGCTTCCTCGCCAAGGTCGTCCATGGCGCGCTGCAGACGCTCGCGGTGTCGGCGCTCGGCACCGTGCTCGCGGCGCTGGCGGGCGCGCTGCTCGCGCTGCCCGCTTCCGGCCGCGCCGGCTGGCTGCCGCGCCACACGGCGCGCTTCGTCCTCAACCTGCTGCGCAGCGTGCCCGAGCTGGTCTGGGCCGCGCTGATGGTGCTGGCCGCGGGCATCGGGCCCTTCGCGGGCGCGCTGGCGCTGGCGCTGCACACCACGGGCGTGCTGGGCCGCCTGTTCGCCGAGGCGCTCGAGAACGCGCCGCGCGAGCCCGAGCACGCGCTGACGCTCTCGGGCGCGGGCCCGGTCGCGGCCTTCAGCTATGCCAGCCTGCCGATCGTGCTGCCGCAGTGGGTGGCCTACACGCTCTACCGCTGGGAGATGAACATCCGCATGGCCGCGGTGCTGGGCTTCGTGGGCGGCGGCGGGCTCGGGCAGCTGCTGTACTTCCACCTCTCGATCTTCCAGCAGCAGCAGGCGATGACGGTGCTGCTCGCGATGTTCGTGCTGGTCACGCTGGTGGACTTCGCGAGCGCTCGCTTGCGCCGGGGCCTCGGGCCCGCCTACGCCTGAATCCGTCGGAGGCGACAATCGGGGGCATGAGGTTCCCGCCATGAGTCACCGCCAGCCCGTGCGGGTCGCCGATCGCCACGCCTTCGACACGATCATCGACGCCCGCTCGCCGGCCGAGTTCGCGCTCGACCGCATCCCCGGCGCCATCAACTGCCCCGTGCTCGACGACGAGGAGCGCCACATCGTCGGCACCGTCTACGTGCAGACCGGCGCCTTCGAGGCGCGGCGCATCGGCGGCGCGATGGTCGCGGCCAACATCGCGCGGCATCTGCGCGACACCCTGGCCGACCGGCCCGAGAAGTGGAAGCCGCTGGTCTACTGCTGGCGCGGCGGCATGCGCAGCGGCTCGATGGTGACCTGGCTGCGGCTGGTGGGCTGGGATGCGCAGCAGCTCGCGGGTGGCTACAAGAGCTTCCGGCGCCACGTGATCTCGCAGCTCGATGCGCTGACGCCGCGGCTGGACCTGCGCGTGGTCTGCGGCGCCACCGGCAGCGCCAAGACCCGCGTGCTGCATGCGCTGGCCGCGCGCGGCGAGCAGGTGCTCGACCTCGAGGACTTCGCGCACCACAAGGGCTCGCTGCTGGGTTCGCTGCCGGGCGTGGCGCAGCCCTCGCAGAAGCATTTCGAGACCCGCATCGCGACGGTGCTCGAAGGCATCGACCTGCAGCGCCCGCTGTACGTCGAGGGCGAGAGCATCCGCATCGGCCGGCTCTCGCTGCCGCTGTCATTGGTGGCGAAGATGCGCACCGCGCCCTGCATCGAGGTGGTGGCCACGCCCGAGGCGCGGCTGGCCTACCTGCTGCGCGACTACGCCTACCTCGGCGACGACCGCGCGGCGCTGGCCGGCCAGCTCGGCCTGCTCAAGGAACTGCAGGGCAAGGAGACGGTGGCGCGCTGGCAGCAGTGGGCGCACGAGGCGCAGCTGCCGCTGCTCTTCGCCGAGCTGATGGCGCTGCACTACGACCCGCACTACGAGAAGTCGCAGGAGCGCCACTTCAAGACCTGGGCCACCCGGCGCCGCGTGGCCGCGGCCGACCTCGGCGATCAGGGCATCGAGGCGCTGGCCGATGCGGTGCGCGCGCTCGAGGGCGGCGCCAGCCCGTCGGCATAGAGCACGCCGCGCGGCGCGCGGCACAAGCCCCACAGCCGCAGCCCGCTGAGCTCGGCCATGCGCACGCCCATTGCCGTGGGCGCCGAGATGGTGGCCATGGCCGCGATGCCGAGTCGCGCGCACTTGCGCACCAGCTCGTGGCTGCCGCGGCTCGACAGCACCACGAAGCCCGGTTCGCCGAGGCGACCGGTGCGCGCGAGCCGGCCCAGCAGCTTGTCGAGCGCGTTGTGGCGGCCCACGTCCTCGAGCACCTCGACCAGTTCGCCCTCGAGCGTGGCCCAGCCCGCCGCATGGATCGCGCCGGCGCTGGCATTGAGCAGCTGGCGCGCGGGCAGCGCCGCGAAGGCGCGCAGCACGGTGGGCAGGTCGATGCGCGCCAACCAGTCGTGCGCCGGCAGCCGTTCGGACGCGAGGTCGAGCGCGGCGAAGCTCTCGACGCCGCAGACGCCGCAGCCGGTGCGGCCCGCGAGGCTGCGCCGGCGGCCCTTGAGGCGCTCGAAGGCGCGCGTGGAGATCTCGAGCCGCACCTCCACGCCGGGCATGCCCTCGGGCAGGCCGGCATCGTGCGCATCGACCGCCTCGACCTCGATGCCGCGGCAGTCGTCGGCGCTGTCGAGGATGCCCTCGCTGAGCGCGAAGCCCAGCGCGAAGTCCTCGAGCTCCTGCGGCGTGGCCATCATCACGGCATGCGAGATGCCGTTGAACACCAGCGCCACCGGCACCTCGGCCGCCAGCGTGTCCTCGCGCGCGATGCCGGCGGGCGGCGCACCGGCCTCGCCGTAGACGCGCACGCCCAGGCGCGAGATCGAGGGCAGCGGTGCGAGTTCGGTGTCGGTGGACATGGCGCGGAAGCGAAGGAGTGGGCGCCTATTGTGGGCCTGCCCGCCACGGCGGGCCAGGCGTTCAGGCGGCGGGCGCGTCGCTGACGAGGGATTCGGCCAGCGCGCGGCCGGCGTCGCTGAGGCGCGCCAGCCAGCGCTCGCCGTCGCGCTCGACCACGACCCAGCCCGGCCCCGGCACGCCGCCGAGGGCCGCGTCGCCCATCAGCGCGAGCTGGCGCATCAGCACGCTCGCGCCCTGGCCCAGCCGCTTGCCCAGGCGCGGCAGCGAGACGCTCTCCAGGCCCTCGGCCTCGAACTCGGCCAGCGCAAGCAGGATCGCGGCGGGCAGCGGGAGGGCGTCGTTCGCTTCGTCGGACATGGGGCGCGCGAGCCTCAGGCCGCGACCTCTTCGCCCGTGACCGAGGCCGGGCCTTCCTCGGCCTGCGCGAGGTGCGCCACCAGCATCACGGGAATCGACTTCGAGGTCGGCGTGCCCGCGTTCTCGGCCACCGAGGACAGCGGCACCAGCGGATTGGTCTCGGGGTAGTAGGCCGCGAGGTTGCCGCGCGGGATGTCGTAGGCCACGAGCTTGAAGCGGTCGGCGCGCCGCTCCTGGCCGTCGTCCCACACCGTCAGGATGTCGACCCAGTCGCCGTCCTTGAAGCCCAGCGCGCGGATGTCCTCGGCATGGATGAACACCACGCGGCGCTGGCCGAACACGCCGCGGTAGCGGTCGTCCATGCCGTAGATGGTGGTGTTGTACTGGTCGTGCGAACGCGTGGTCAGCAGGGTGAAGACCTTCGCGTCGCCCTTGCGGTTGTGGCGCGCGCGGGCGCGGTGCACCGGCGTGTCGGTCGGCACCGCATGGGTGAAGAACACGGCCTTGTGCTGCGGCGTGTTCCACACGCGCTCGCTCGCGGTGTTGCGCAGGCGAAAGCCGCCGGGCGTGGCGACACGCGTGTTGAAGTCCGCGAAGTCGTCGAACACGGCCTCGATCTTGTCGCGGATGCGCGCGTAGTCCTCGATCATCCAGAGCCACGGCGTGCGGCTGCGCGCACCGAGCGTGGCGGCCGCGAGGCGCGCGACGATGGCGGGCTCGGACAGCAGCTGCTGCGAGGCCGGTGGGTTGATGCCCATCGAGATGTGCACCATGCTCATCGAGTCCTCCACCGTCACGCCCTGCGCGCCGGCGGCCTGCATGTCGATCTCGGTGCGGCCCAGGCAGGGCAGGATCAGCGCCTCGCGCCCGTGCACCATGTGGCTGCGGTTGAGCTTGGTCGCGACGTGCACCGTCAGGTCGCACTGGCGCAGGCCCTTCCAGGTCTGGTAGGTGTCGGGCGTGGCGGCCGCGAAGTTGCCGCCGAGCGCGAAGAACACGCGGCCCTTGCCGTCGAGCATGGCCTGGATCGCCTCCACCGTGTCGAAGCCGTTCTCGCGCGGCGGCTCGAAGCCGAACACCTGCTGCAGCCGGTCGAGCAGCGCGGCCGGCGGCTTCTCCCAGATGCCCATGGTGCGGTCGCCCTGCACGTTGCTGTGGCCGCGCACCGGGCAGGCGCCCGCGCCCTCGCGGCCCATGTGGCCGCACAGCATCAGCAGGTTGACGATCATCTGGATCGTGGCCACCGAATGCTGGTGCTGCGTGATGCCCATGCCCCAGCAGGCGATGACGCGCCTGGCGCCCAGGTAGACCTCGGCCGCGGCGCGGATGTCGGCCTCGGACAGGCCCGATTCCTGTTCGAGCAGTTCCCACGACTCGGCACGCAGGTCGGCGGCCAGCGACTCGAAGCCGGTGGTGTGGGTGGCGATGAACTCGCGGTCGAGCAGCGAGGCGCCGCTGGCGGCGATGCTCTGGTCGTCGCGCTCGATGACGTGCTTCATCATGCCCTTGAGGGCCGCGAAGTCGCCGCCCACGCGCAGCTGGTAGTAGTGGGTGCTGATCGGCGTCGAGCCCAGCGTGGCCATCTCGATCTTGCTCTGCGGATCCTGGAAGCGCTCGAGGCCGCGCTCGCGCAGCGGGTTGAAGCTCACGATGCGCGCGCCGCGCTTGGAGGCCGCGCGCAGCTCGCCGAGCATGCGCGGATGGTTGGTGCCGGGGTTCTGGCCGAAGATGAAGATCGCGTCGGCCTTGTCGAAGTCGTCGAGCGTGACCGTGCCCTTGCCCACGCCGATCTGCGGCCGCATGCCGCTGCCGCTGGGCTCGTGGCACATGTTCGAGCAGTCGGGGAAGTTGTTGGTGCCGTACTCGCGCACGAACAGCTGGTAGAGGAAGGCGGCCTCGTTGCTGGCGCGGCCCGAGGTGTAGAAGATGGCCTGGTTGGGATCGGGCAGCGCGTTCAGGTGGCGCGCGATCAGTTCGAAGGCCGCGTCCCATTCGATCGGGCGGTACCTGTCGCTCGCGCGGTCGTAGACCATCGGGTGCGTGAGCCGGCCCTGGTCCTCGAGCCAGAAGTCGCTCTGCTGCATCAGCTCGGCCACCGTGTGCTTCGCGAACAGCTCGGGCCCGGCGCGGCGCGCGGTGGCCTCGGCCGCCACGGCCTTCACGCCGTTCTCGCAGAACTCGAAGGTCGAGGCGTGGTTGCGGTCGGGCCAGGCGCAGCCCGGGCAGTCGAAGCCGTCGGGCTGGTTGGCCGACAGCAGGGTCTTCGCACCCTTG
Source organism: Variovorax sp. GW821-FHT09B01 (assembly GCF_059418345.1). Taxonomy (NCBI): domain Bacteria; kingdom Pseudomonadati; phylum Pseudomonadota; class Betaproteobacteria; order Burkholderiales; family Comamonadaceae; genus Variovorax; species Variovorax sp. GW821-FHT09B01. The sequence goes on from NZ_JBWKPQ010000010.1 coordinate 58,226, forward strand.
AGGGGAATGTCCTGCCGCAGCAGCGTGTTCTTCACGCTGCGCAGCGCGCCCCAGCCGCCCGCGGGGCCCTTGTAGAACTCGATCTTCTGTTCGCCGATATCGCCAATGCTCATGCGACCGAGTGTTCGCCGCGCGCGCCGGGAGCGTCAAATTGAATCGGGACATGCTCCGATTCAAAACGGAAATGACGGGGCCCGCACCGGGCCGGTTCAGCCCGCAGCGCGCGGCGCCAGCAGCTCCTCGACGAAGCCGATGAAGGCGCGCACCTTGGCGGCCGGCAGGTGGCGCGAGGGATAGAGCACGTGCAGCGAGAAGCGCTCGTCGGGCCAGTCGGGAAAGAGGTCGACCAGCTGCCCGGCATCGAGCAGTTCCTGGATGCCCAGCGCCTTGATCTGCGCGATGCCCGCGCCCGCGACGCAGGCGCCGAGGATGGTGCCGGGATCGGTCAGCAGCAGCCGGCCCGCGGTCGGCACCTCGATGGCCTTACGGCCGCGGCGGAATTCCCAGGCGAAGGGCTGGCCGGTCAGCGGATCGCGCACCTGGATGCAGACATGCCGGGCGAGTTCGGCCGGCTTCGCGGGCCGGCCATGGCGCGCGAGGTAACCGGGCGCGGCCACGGTCGCCACGCGGGTCTCGATCAGCTTGCGCGCCACCAGCGAGGAGGCGGGCGGCGTGCCGAAACGCAGCGCGATGTCGAAGCCCTCGCCCACGAGGTCGCCGAGCTGGTCGCGCGCGATGAGCTCGAGCGAGAGATCGGGATGGCGCTCGACGAAGCGGTGGATGTGCGGCGCCAGCAGCAGCCGCGAGGTGAAGGCGTCGACGTTGACGCGCAGCCGGCCCTGCACCGCGCCCGCGGAGCCGCTGGCGCGCGTCACCGCGTCCTCGATCCCGAGCACCAGCGGATTGATGCTGGCGTAGAGCTCGCGGCCCTCGTCGGTCAGGCCCAGCGAGCGCGTGGTGCGGTCGAGCAGCCGCACGCCGATGCGCGCCTCGAGCCGCGCAATGGCCCGGCTCACGCCCGAGGGCGTGACGCCCAGCGCATCGGCCGCCTTGGCGAAGCTGCCGCTGTCGACGACGGCGGCGAGCACGCTGACGTTGGAAAGCAGTCGTCCGTCGAGAGCCATGGATTCATCCGTGATTTGGAGTCACGAATGATATGAGCTGCACGGCATTTACTCAAAGGCTTGCGATTCCTAGCATTCACCCCGTCGCATTCGTTCAAGGAGAAATCACATGCACGCCATCACTGGAATCACGGGCAAGGTCGGCGGCGCCGCCGCGCGCGCCCTGCTCGCTTCGGGCCACAAAGTCCGCGCCGTCGTGCGCGATGCCGACAAGGCCCGGCCCTGGGCCGCGCTCGGTTGCGAGGTCGCCGTCGCCGAGATGGAAGACGCCGACGCGCTGGCGCGCGCCTTCGCCGATTGCACCGGCGTGTTCGTGCTGCCGCCGCCGTGCTTCGATCCGCTGCCGGGCTTTCCCGAGGCGCGCGCGGTCATCGCGGCCGTGCGCCAGGCGCTCGAGGCGGCGCGGCCCGCGCGCGTGGTCTGCCTCTCGACCGTCGGCGCGCAGGCCACGCAGCCGAACCTGCTGAGCCAGCGCTCGCTGATGGAGGAAGGCCTGTCGCCCCTGCCGCTGCCGCTCGCGCTGCTGCGGCCGGCCTGGTTCCTCGACAACCTGGCCTGGGACGTGGCACCGGCGCGCGAGCGCGGCGTGCTGCCCGGCTTCCTGCAGCCGCTCGAGCGGCCGGTGCCGATGGTCTCGACGCTCGACGTGGGCCGCGTGGCGGCCGAACTGCTGCAGGAGGACTGGCAGGGCCGGCGCGTGGTCGAGCTCGAGGGCCCGGCGCGCGTCACGCAGCACGAGATCGCCGCCACCTTCGCGCGCGTGCTCGGCCGGCCGGTGCAGGCCGAGGCCGTGCCGCGCCAGACCTGGGGCGCGCTGTTCCGCGAACAGGGCATGCGCGACCCGGTGCCGCGCATCCAGATGCTCGACGGCTTCAACGAGGGCTGGATTGCGTTCGAGGGCGACGATGCCTCGGTGCGCAAGGGGCGCGTGACGCTCGAGGACGTGGTGCGCCAGCTCGTGGCCGGCTGAGCCAGCTCAGGCGCCCGGCGCGTCCTGCATCAGCAGCCCGCGCAGCTTGCTGCGCAGCGGCGTGTCCGCCACCGCCGGCACGCCCGCCGCCTCGCGCAGCGAGATCTCGCGGCTCTCGGCCGTGTGCAGGTCGATCTCGCGCACCACCTGGCCGTCCTTGTAGACGAAAGCCACGTCGGCCAGCGCGAGCACGTCCTCGATGTCGTGCGTGATCATCAGCACCGGGATGCCCCAGGCGCGGCGCACCTCGGCGAGTTCTTCGCGCAGCTCGGCGCGCAGCATCGGGTTGAGCGCAGCGAAGGGTTCGTCGAGCAGCAGCACCTGCGGCCGGCAGGCCAGCGCGCGCGCCAGCGCCACGCGCTGCTGCTGGCCGCCCGAGAGCTTCTGCGGCCGGCTGTCGGCCAGCGCGGCCAGGCCGAAGCGATCGAGCAGCGATTGCACGTTGTCGGCCTCCTCGCTCGGCAGGCGCCGGCGGCGCCAGGAGGTCAGGCCGAAGGCCACGTTCTCGCGCACCGAGAGGTGCGGGAACAACGCGTAGTTCTGGAACAGATAGCCCACGCGCCGTTCGGAGGCCGGCACGTCGATGCCGCCGGCGGCGTCGTAGAGCGTGCGGCCGTCGAGCCGCACATGGCCGCCCGCGGGGCGCAGCAGGCCGGCGATGGCCTGCAGGGTCAGCGACTTGCCGGCGCCCGAGGGACCGTAGAGCGCGGCGAAGGGAACGTCGGTCGAGAAGCGCGCGGCCAGGTCGAAGCGGCGGCTGCCGTCGGTGACCGTGAGCTTCAGATCGACATCAATCATGGTTTGCCGAAACCATAGCGCGTGAGCACCTCCTGTGCCGCGTCGCTGGAGAGGAAATCGATGAAATCCTTGGCCACGGCCTTCTGCTTGCTCTCGGCCACCACGGCGATCGGGTAGGTCACGGGGCTGTTGCCGCTGGGCGTGAGCACGATCTTGACCTTGTCGCCCATCACGGCCGCGTCGGTGCGGTAGACGAAGCCGGCCTCGACCTCGCCGCGGCCCACGTAGTCGAGCACCTGGCGCACGCTGTCGGCCTGCACGAACTTGGGCTCGAGCGTGGTCCAGAGGTTGGCGGCGTCGAGCACCTGCTTGGTGTAGCGGCCGACCGGCACGGTGGCGGTCTTGCCCACGGCGATCTTCTTCACGGCCGGGCCGGCCAGGTCCTGCAGGCTCTTGACGCCCACGCCGTCCTTCGACGGCTCGATCAGCACCAGGCTGTTGCTGACGAAGTTCTTGCGCGTGTCGGTGTCGATGTGCTTCTGCTCGACGCCGCGGTTCATGGTCTCCTGGTCCGCGCTCGCGAACACGTCGACCGGCGCGCCCTGGCCGATCTGCTGCAGCAGCACGCCCGAGGCGGCGAAATTGAAGCGCACCGTGGTGCCGGCCTTGGCAGCCTCGAACTTGGGACCGATCTCCTTGAAGGCGTCGGTCAGGCTGGCCGCGGCCGAGACGGTGATCTGCTGCGCGGCGGCGCCCAGCGGGATCGCGAGGGCGAGGACGGAAGCGAGGGCGAGGGACGACAAGGCGCGGATGGAACGCATGCGAAGCTCCTGGGTGAATCAGCGAAGGGAAAAGAAACGGTTGGACAGCACCAGCACCGTGATCGACAGCAGCGAGGTCACGATCACCAGCAGCAGCGCGAGGTCGTCGTGGCCGGCCTGCACGGCGTCGTAGATCGCCATCGACAGGGTCTGGGTCTGTTGCGGGATCGAGCCGGCCACCATCAGCGAGGCGCCGAACTCGCCCATGGCGCGCGCGAAGGCCAGCAGCGTGCCGGCCAGGATGCCGGGCCAGGCCAGCGGCAGGGTGACGCGCACGAACACCGAGAAGCGCGACTGGCGCAGGGTGCTGGCGGCGGCCTCGAGCGAGCGGTCGACGCCCGCGAAGGCGGCGCTGGCCGACTTGAGCACCAGCGGCAGCGCGACCACGGCCGAGGCCACCACGGCGCCGTGCCAGCTGAAGATGATGGTGTAGTCGAAGTGCTCGCGCAGCCAGGCCCCGAGCGGGCTGCGCCGGCCCGCCACCACCAGGATGCCGTAGCCGATGACCGTGGGCGGCAGCACCAGCGGCAGCATGAACACCGCCTCGAGCACGCTGTGGCCCCAGAAGCGCTTGCGCGCGAACAGCCAGCCCAGCGCCAGCCCGACGACCAGCGCGAGCACCGTCGCCACGCTGGCGACCTGGATCGACAGCACCAGCGGATGCCAGTCGGTCTGCGTGATGAGCGATTGCGTCGTGTTCATGAAGATACGGCGTAATTGTTGCATGACGCGCCGGCACGGCTCGGCGATGGAACACGGGTTCCAGGTTTTATTAGGGTAAATCCAGTGTGCATCGAGGGTGCGAAGGGTGCACATCCCAAGGCTCCTCCATATACTGGCAGATACAGCGTCGCAGACCTTTACCCCCGGGGCCGCGGCGCCAGATCCACCCCATGTCCCACGAGGACCCCGACCGACCGCCGACCATGCGCGCCTCCGCCCACGACACCGTTGTCCGCTCGATCTCCGGCCGGCCCGAGCTGCGCCAGGTGACGCAGGTCCAGGAATGGCGCGTCGAGCGCACGCTCGACGACGACGGCGGCGTGGTGCTGTCGATCGTGGCGCCGGGCGGCGAGAGCCAGTCCTTCCTGGTCGGCCAGGCCGACGCGCACGACATCGGCGAGGTGCTGCGCCGCAAGGCCGCCTGGGTCGAGCGGCTCGAACACGGGGAACCGCAGCGCTGACCATGAGGTGGCGCCACATGACGGGTGCCGAGCGCATCCTCGAAGTGCTGCTGACGCGGCGTTCGGTCTCGCCGCGCCGGCTGCGGCCGCCCGGCCCCAATCCCGAGGAACTCGACGGCCTGCTGCAGGCCGGCCTGCGCGCGCCCGACCATGGCGCGCTGCACCCCTGGCGCGTGATCGAGTTCAGGCCCGCGAGCCGCGAGGCGCTGGCCGACTGCTTCGAACAGGAGAAGCTGCGCCGCGACCCGCTCGCGAGCCCGGTCGACCTGCGCCGCGCGCGCGAACACGCATTGCGGCCGCCGCTGCTGCTGGCCTTCGTGGTCTCGCCGCGCCCGCGCAGCCAGGTGCCCGCGCGCGAGCAGTGGCTCAGTGCCGGCGCGGCGCTCGGCAACATCCTGAGCGCGGCGCACCAGCTCGGCTACGGCGCGATCGTGCTGAGCGGCGAGCGCTGCTTCGACGAGACGCTGGCACGCCAGCTCGGCGTGCAGCCCGGCGAGGAGCTGGTCGGCTTCATCAGCGTGGGCACGATCGCGGAAGCACCGCCGCAGCCGCGCGAGACGCTGTCGCAGAACGTGTGGTCGTGCTGGCAGGGCGAGGCGCCGTGGGTGGCGTCGCCCGGCGCGCTACCGCCGCCGCCGGAAGCCGGCTAGCGCATCCGGTCGTCGGAGCGGGTCTCGGGCAAGCGCTCGAGCCGCGCGCCGAACCAGCCCACGCGCTCGGTCTCGCGCACGTCGAAGCGCGGCACGTAAGGCTTGATGTCGAGCACCGGGGTGCCATCCATCATGTCGTTGCCGCTGAAATGCAGGATGCGGCCCTCCACCGCCGTGAGCCGCACGATCGACAGCCCGAGCCGGTTGGGCCGCGCGGGCGCGCGGGTGGCGAAGACGCCGTGCGAGGCATCGTCGAGGAAGGGCACGACCTCGAGCTTCTCGTTCTCGCAGGCATGCAGCCGCGTGATCAGGATCAGGTAGTCGAAGCCCTCGATGTCGCGCAGCCCCGGCGCGAATTCGGGGTGGACCTCGACGCGGCCCGTCTCCTCGGGCGCGCCCGCGGTCTGGATCGGCATGCCGGTGGCCTCGGTGAAGCGGCTGCGCACCACGCCCACGGGGCGCAGCACGATCTCGTCGCGCGCTTCGGCGCTCATGGCGCGAGCAGCCGCGTGAGCGCGCGGATGTCGGCGGCCGTGGCCAGCCGCGCGGCATTCTCGATCGCACGGTAGTGCTTGACGATCTCCTCGCCCACCGGCGTGAGCGCGGTGCCGCCGCCGTGCGAACCGCCGGCCGCGGTGTTCACCGCGGGCGAACTCAGCGCATGGTTCATCTCGTCGATCAGCATCCAGGCACGGCGATACGACATGCCCAGGAGCCGGGCCGCGCCCGAGATCGAGCCGGTCTCGGCCACGGCCTCGAGCACGGCGATCTTGCCGGGGCCGATGGCGATGACGTCGTCGCGGTAGACGCGCAGGCGGAACTGGACTTTGGATTTCATGGCGGACGGAAAAAGCGCGGACGTGGGCGAGAAGGGTAAACGATGCGGCGACCGGGCCGGCCGCCGGATTACCCGATGGCGCGGCCTCGCCCGTCGAAGTCGTCATGTCAGAATGAACACAGCGCCAGGGCCGGCCCACGCCGGCTGGCCATCGGATGAGGAATCGAACCATGCGCCCCCTGTCCCTCGAAGCCCCCGGCAGCGCCGCGCGCCGGCTGCTCGGCATCGCCGCGATCGTCGCCCTGCTCGCGGGCTGCGCCGGCACGCCGCCCATCGCACCGGCCGCGGCCACGGGCCATGGCCCCTCGGCCAGCGACGAGGCCTCGCCGGCCTTCACGGTCTCGGGGACGGTACTCAAGCGCGCGCGCTTCGATCTCGCCGAGCTGCGCGCCATGCCCGCGACCACGCTCACGGTCGGTGCCGACACCTACACGGGCGTGAGCCTGTGGTCGCTGCTCAACGATCCCGCGGTCGGGCTGCAGGCCGATGCGCGCCTGCGCAACCCGCTGCTGTCGATGTACGTGGTGGCCATCGGCAGCGACGGCTACCGCGCGGTGGTGTCGCTGGGGGAAATCTCGCCGGAGTTCGGCAACAGGACGGCGCTCTTGGCCTATGCCCGCAACGGCACGCCGCTGGGCCGCAACGGCGCGGCGCGCCTGGTGGTGGCCGGCGACCAGAAGCCGGGCCGTTCGGTGGCGCGGCTGGCCGCGATCGAGGTGTTCGCGGCGCAGCCTTCGGGGCGCTGACGACGAAGCCGGGGCCGCGGGCCCCGGCGGGGTTCAGTGGAAGAACTTGGCCGCGCTGATCAGCGTCTTGTAGACGCCCCAGGCCAGCGGAATGCCCACCGCCGCCCAGGCCAGCACCACGACCGCCGGGCTCACCGTGTCGGCACGGCCCGAGCCCTCGCCCACTTCGGAGGCCGCGGCCTTCTCGTGCGCGAGCTTCTTCTCGATGGCGAGTTCGGCATCGCTCATGAAGTGCTTGTCGGCCACCGGGCGCACCAGCAGGTTGGCGATGAAGCCGATCACCAGCATGCCCACGAGGATGTACATGGTCTGGTTGTAGACCTGCTCGCGCGGCAGGCCCAGGCCGAGCTGGTACTCGCGCATGTAGTTCACGACCACCGGGCCGAGGATGCCGGCCGTGGCCCAGGCCGTCAGCAGGCGGCCATGGATGGCGCCGACGAACTGGGTGCCGAACAGGTCAGCCAGGTAGGCCGGCACCGTGGCGAAGCCGCCGCCGTACATCGAGACGATGACGCAGCACGCGCCCACGAACAGCAGCTTGCTGCCCGCGCCGGCCGACGAGGGAATGCTCGCGTAGAGCACCGCGCCGAGCACGAAGAACACGGTGTAGGTGAGCTTGCGGCCGAGCTTGTCGGACAGGCTGGCCCAGACGAAGCGCCCGCCGATGTTGAACAGCGACAGCAGCGCGGTGAAGCCGCCGGCCACGACCGCGATGGCCGCGAGCTGGGTCTTGTCGAGTTCGCCGAACTTGCCCGGCAGGTCGATCAGCGCGCCGCCGAACACTTCCTGCAGCATCGGCGAGGAGATGCCGATCACGCCGATGCCGGCGCTCACGTTCATGCACAGCACCAGCCACACGAGCCAGAACTGCGGAATGCCCCAGACCTTCTTCACGTGCACGTGGCGCTGCGTGATCATGGCGTTGCTGGTCTGCGCGGGCGGCGGCGTCCAGCCGGCCGGCTTCCAGCCCGTGGGCGGCACGCGGTAGCCGAGCGCGCCGGCCATCATGAAGACGAAGTAGCCGATCGCCATCACGACGAAGGTCTGCATCACGCCGACGTCGTGGGCGTCCGAGAAGCGCTTCATGAGGTCGACCGCGAGCGGCGAACCGATCATCGCGCCGCCGCCGAAGCCCATGATGGCCATGCCGGTGGCCATGCCGCGGCGGTCGGGGAACCACTTGATCAGGGTGCTGACCGGCGAGATATAGCCCAGGCCCAGCCCGATGCCGCCGATGACGCCCGAGCCGAGGATCATGAGCCAGAACTGGTGCAGGTGGATGCCCAGCGCCGACAGCAGCATGCCGCCGCACCAGCACAGGGCCGACACCACACCGGCCTTGCGCGGACCCGCGCGTTCGAGCCAGCCGCCCCACAGGGCCGCCGAGCAGCCGAGGAAGACGAAGAACAGGGTGTACATCCAGCCCAGCGTGGCGACGCGCCAATCGCAGTTCGTGGCGAACAGCTCGGCGAAGAAGCTCATCTCGCGCGCGCAGGCCTGGGCGCCGGTGCCGGCGGTGGCGAGCGCCTTCGACAGCGGCAGCCAGAACACCGAGAAGCCATAGGCCATGCCGATGCACAGGTGGATGGCCAATGCTGCAGGCGGGACCAGCCAGCGGTTGTAGCCGGGGCCGGCGATGATGCGTTCCTTGTCGAGGAAGCCGGGCGCGGCGCCCGAGCCTTGGATGCGATCTCCCTCGAGAACGCCTGCAGTTGAACCTGCCATATCACTCCTAAATTGCCGGATCTGGAAAAACGGACTGTTGAAAATTTCCGGCGGCGGAGTGTGGGCGGCACGGCCATGCGCCGTCAAATTCGATCGGCGCATGGGCCGATTCAAGAACTAAATGGCGACCGCCATCCGCGCCATCCGCGCTATTCGCGCTATTCGCCCAGCGTGCCGCTGTGCAGCGCGGCCTGGGCAAGCCACTCGAGCGTCTGCAGGAAGGCCAGCGCGGCCTCGAGGGCGCGCGAGGCACGCACGCCATCCTGGGTCATGAAGCCGATCGGGGTGAGAACCTCGGGTGCCACCAGCGGCAGGGCCTCGAGTTCGCGGTAGCTGCGCACGGCCGCGACCATGGCGCCAGGCAGCACGCTGCTGACCGTGCCGGCGATGACGGCCAGCACGAGGGCAAGCACGGAGTTGGTCTCGATGGCCGGCGCCACGACGGTGCCGACGGCCTCGCGCAGCGCCTGGTCGACGATGGCGCGGTTGTGCATGTCGGGCGTGAGCAAACACAGCGGCAGCTTCGCGGCCTCGGCCCAGGCCAGGGGCTTGCCGATGCGCAGCTGGTCGTCGGAGGGCACGGCGGCGCGGCGCAGAAGAAAGTAATGCTCGATGCTCTGCGGCCAGGCGGTGAGCTTGATGCCGGGCATGTGCATGCGTTCGGTGTAGCCGAGCGCAAGATCGACCGAGAGGCTCTCGAGGCCGGTCTCGAGCTCCTGCGAACTCATGGAGATGACGCCGGGCACGATGCCCGGATGGCGCTGGTGCAGCATGGCCGCGAAGCGCGAGAGCATGGGTATCGCCGTGGGCACGGCCGCCATGCGCAGACTGCCGCGCGGTTCTCCGGCCTCGCTGCGCAATTCCTGCAGCAGCACTTCGTTGTCGCGCAGCATGCGTTGCGCGGTGGCGAGCACGCGTTCGCCCTCGTGGGTGAGGCCGACGTAGACGCGGGCGCGCTTGACGATGACGACGCCGAATTCGGATTCGAGCGCGCGCAGGGCGTTCGACAGCGCGGGCTGGGTGATGTGGCAAGCGGCGGCGGCGCGGCCGAAATGCTTGTGTTCGCTGAGCGCGACCAGATAGCGCATGGAGGCGAGGAGGTTCATCTCGCTGTCCTTGCTCTTGGGAGTGAAGGGTCGGGGCGCGTGCACAGGACAGCGGGTACTTCCCTCCGCGAATGTCCCCCGCCTTCGGCTCCTCCTTTATTTCGCTGCGGGAAGCACCCACTGCCCTGTGCACGTGGGCGCAGTCGTTGTGCGGGCCGGTTCAACCGCCCTGCCTCAGGCTCACGTCGATGGGGTACTCCCCGCAGCGAAATCAAGGAGGAGGCCGCAGGCCGGGGGACATTCGCGGAGGGGAGTACCCCGTCGGCGTGAGCCCGCTCCCGCACGTAGCTCCACCGAAAAGAAGCACAACCCACCAAGCCCCCGCAACCCATCCTAGGTACTCTTGCTGACCGTGATCGTCGGAAACTTCGCCGAGAAATCCTTGGCCTTCTCGGCAATGCCCACCGCCACCTGCAGCGCCACGGCACGGTAGAGCCCGGCGATCTCGCCCTCGGGATCGGCCACCACCGTGGGCTTGCCGCTGTCGGCCTGCAGACGGATGTCGATCGACAAGGGCAGCGCCCCCAGGTAGGCCATGCCGTTCTGCTCGGCCAGCTTCTTGCCGCCATCGGCGCCGAAGATGTGTTCGACATGGCCGCAGTTCGAGCACACGTGCACCGCCATGTTCTCGACCAGACCGAGGATCGGCACGCCGACCTTCTCGAACATCTTGATGCCCTTCTTGGCGTCGAGCAGCGCGATGTCCTGCGGCGTGGTCACGATCACCGCGCCGGTCATCGGCACGCGCTGGCTCAGCGTGAGCTGGATGTCGCCCGTGCCCGGGGGCATGTCGACGATCAGGTAGTCGAGGTCCTTCCAGTTGGTCTGGCGCAGCAGCTGCTCGAGCGCCTGCGTGGCCATCGGGCCGCGCCAGATCATGGCCTGGTCGGCGTCGACCAGGAAGCCGATCGACATCACCTGCACGCCGTGGTTCTCCAGCGGCTCCATGGTCTTGTTGTCGGTGCTTTCGGGGCGGCCCTCGATGCCCATCATCATCGGCTGGCTCGGGCCGTAGATGTCGGCGTCGAGCAGGCCCACGCGCGCGCCCTCGGCCGCCAGCGCCAGCGCCAGGTTGGCCGCGGTGGTGCTCTTGCCCACGCCGCCCTTGCCCGAGGCCACGGCCACGATGTTCTTCACGTTGGGCATCAGCTGCACGCCGCGCTGCACCGCGTGGCTGATGACCTTGGTCGTGATGTTGACCGACACGTTGTCCACGCCCGGCACCGTCTTGGCCGCGGCCACCAGCGCCTTGCGCAGCGCCGCGTGCTGGCTCTTCGCGGGATAGCCGAGCTCGATGTCGAAGGACACGTCGCCCTCCGAGATCTGCAGGTTCTTGAGCGCGCGGGTGGACACGAAGTCCTTGCCGGTGTTGGGGTCTGCGACGCTCTGGAGGGCGTTCGAGATCGCCTCGGGGGTGATGGCCATTGATCTAACTCCTGGAAGGCGGGTAGTCTAGTGCGCCCCGTCGGGGCCGACTCCCAACGCTTCGAATAACCGAAAAATGCCAGAGACAAGCCCCGCGACGACCGGCCTGCTGCTCACCGGCGGCGGCGCCCGCGCCGCCTACCAGGTGGGGGTGCTGCAGGCCATCGCCGAGATCCGGCGCGCGGCCGGCGCCGCCGGTGGCGGCAACCCCTTCCCGGTCATCACCGGCACCTCGGCCGGCGCCATCAACGCGGCCGTGCTGGCCTGCGGCGCCGACGACTTCGATGCCGTGGTGGCCCACATCGCGCAGTTCTGGGGCGAGTTTCGCGCCGGCCAGGTCTATCGCGCCGATTCGCTCTCGGTCATCGGCAGCGGCGCGCGCTGGCGCATGCTGCTGGGCCTGGGTCGCTTCGCGGCCAACTGGATGCGCGTGAAGCCGCGCTCGCTGCTCGACAACACGCCGCTGTCGGAGATGCTCGAGCGCATGGTGCCGCTGGACCGCCTGCCGAAGCTGATGCAGCAGGGCCACCTGCAGGCGCTGGCGGTCACGGCCTCGAGCTACAGCTCGGGCGAGCACGTGACCTTCTTCGAATCGGGCACGCCGATGGAGCCCTGGGTGCGCTCGCAGCGGCTGTCGGTGGGCTGCCGCATCTCGCACGCCCACCTGCTGGCCTCGGCCGCGATCCCCTTCGTGTTCCCGGCCACGGCGCTGCCGATGGAGGGCCACACCGAGTACTTCGGCGACGGCTCGATGCGTCAGTCGGCCCCGATCGCCGCGGCCATCCACCTGGGCGCGCAGCGCATCGTGGTGATCGGCGCGGGCCGCATGCACGAGCCGCGCGAGGCGCCCGCGCCCAACACCCACAGCGGCTACCCGACCATGGCGCAGATCGCGGGCCATGCGCTGTCGAGCATCTTCCTCGACGCGCTCGCGGTCGACATCGAGCGCCTGCGCCGCATCAACCACACGCTGGGCCTGATCCCCGAGGAGGCACGCGCCGCGAGCGCGCTGCGCCCGATCGACCTGCTGGTGATCTCGCCCTCGGAACGCCTCGACGTGATCGCCGCGCGCCACGTCGACGCCCTGCCCGGCGCCGTGCGCCACCTGCTCGGCGGCTCGCAGGTCGCGGCCGACGTCAAGGGCGGCGCGCTCGCGAGCTACCTGCTGTTCGAGTCGGGCTACACGCGCGAGCTGATGGCGCTCGGGCATGCCGATGCGATGCGGCAGCGCGAGGAGGTGCTGCGCTTCTTCGGCTGGGAGGAGGCGAGGCAACCGGAATCGACGGCGGCCTGAGCGCCGGCCGTTCAGCCCGCGTCGGAAATCCCGAGCTCCGAGCACACCCGCCCGAGCAGCGCCTTGAGCTGCGCCACCTCGGCCTCGAGCCGCGCCACGTTGGCCTTGAGCGCCGCCACCTCGCCCAGCGAGACATCGTGCGCGGCGCGCGGCGCCTCGTAGCCGCCCGCGGGCGCGGCCTCCTCGGCCGGCGTGCCGCTCAGCAGGTGCGCCCAGCGGCTCTCGCGCGCGCCGGGCAGGCGTGCGAGCTTCACCACCAGCGCGCCGGCCGAACGCTCGGACAGCTCGTCGAGGAAGCCTTCGACCGAGGAGATGTCGGCGAAGTTGTGCATGCGGTCGCAGGCGATGCGCAGCTCGCCCGCGGTCTGCGGGCCGCGCAGCATCAGCACCGTGAGCAGGATCACCGACTGCGAGGGAATGCGCAGCACGCGGTCGATGTTGTGTTCGTAGCGCCAGGCGCGACCGCCGCTGGTCTCGGCCACCAGGCTGTAGCCCTTGAGGCTGTCGATCGCGGCCTGCACCTGCGACTCGCTGAGCTCGAGCACCGGGTTGCGGCTGGTCTTCTGGTTGCAGCCCGACACCAGCGCGTTGAGCGTCAGCGGATAGCTGTCGGGCACGGTGCGCTGCTTTTCGGCCAGCACGCCGAGGACGCGGGTTTCGACAAGGGACAGGACGGGCAGCGCAGTGGTCATGGCTCGGCAGGAAAACGAAGGGGAACGGGATTCAGGGCGAAACGACCGCGAGTATGGGCCCGAGCTCGCGCACGAAGTCGCTGCGCCCGAGCGCGGTCGAATGCAGGGCCGAGACGGTGCCGTCGAGATAGAGCGCGTCGCGGCAGTGCAGCACGTCGCGGAAGTAGAGCGCGAACTCGTGGAAGTTCACGGGCGTCTCGCTGAGCACGAAGATCGCCGTGTGGCCCGACACGCCGACGCCGTTGCGGATCTTGCGCGAGGGCGAGTCGACGATGAACGAGCGATGCACCGCGCCATGGCGCAGCAGCAGCGGGCCCGACTGGGTGGCGATCGACAGGCCGCGCAGCCGCGGCGCGAGCGCCGGGTATTCCGACGACTCGATCACGCGCGGGCCCTCGTCCGAGACCAGGAACACGCCGTTGGGCCGGAGGAAGAAATTGCCGGTGCCGGCCTCGAGGTTGAGCGGCGACTCCTCGCGGCCCTCGCGCACCAGCAGGCCCACGGGCGCGAAGTCGGCGTGGTACATGCCGGCATTCACCGCGAAGTCGAGCCGGCGCCCGCGCTCGGCCAGCCAGGACTGCAGCCGGTCGAAGCGCTTGAAGGCGATGCCGCTGTCGTCGTTGAGGAACAGCGAGAGCCGGTCCTTGCGCAGGTCGACGCGCACCACCGTGTAGCGCGCCGGCTCGGCGCGCGCCGACGCGGCCAGGCCCAGCACGAGCCCCGCCACCAGCATCGACAGCCACAGCAGGCGCCTGGGCATCGGAATCGTCGCCGGTGCGGCGTGCCTCAGGCGTTCTGGATGCGCGCCACCAGCGCCTTGGTGAAGGCCTCGGTGCCGGCGCTGCCGCCCAGGTCGCCGGTGCGCACCTGGTCGATGTTGAGCGTCTCGTCGATGGCCTGGCGCAGGCGCGTGGCGAGTTCGGGCAGCTTGCAGTGATCGAGCATCAGCGCGGCCGCCAGCATCAGCGCGATCGGGTTCGCGATGCCCTTGCCCGCGATGTCGGGCGCCGAGCCGTGCACCGCCTCGAAGATCGCAGCATTGGTGCCGATGTTGGCGCCGGGCGCCATGCCCAGGCCGCCGACCAGGCCCGCCACCAGGTCGGACAGGATGTCGCCGAACAGGTTGGTGGTGACCAGCATGTCGAACTGCCACGGGTTGAGCACCAGCTTCATCGCGCAGGCGTCGATGATGACCGTGTCGAGCTCGAACTGGCCCTTGTACTTCTTCTCGTAGAGGTCGAGGCCGGTCTCGAGGAAGATGCCCGTGAGCGCCTTCATGATGTTGGCCTTGTGCACGATCGTGACCTTCTTGCGGCCGGTGGCCACGGCGGTCTGGAACGCGTACTCGAGGATGCGGCGGCTGCCCTGGCGCGTGTTGATGCCGGTGGCCATGGCCACGGCATGCGGGTCGCCGTCGATCGGCACGTAGTGCTCGTGGCCGATGTACAGGCCCTCGAGGTTCTCGCGCACCACCATCAGGTCGATCTTGTCGAAGCGACCGCCCGGGATGATGGTGCGCGCCGGGCGCAGGTTGGCGTAGAGCTCGAACTCCTCGCGCAGCCGCACGTTCGACGAGCGGTAGCCGCCGCCCGAGGGCGTCTCGAGCGGGCCCTTGAGCGCGAGCCGGGTGCGGCGGATGCTGTCGAGCGTGGCCGCGGGCAGCGGATCGCCCGAGGCCTTGACGCCGCCCAGGCCGGCGATCTGGCGGTCCCATTCGAAGGGCGCCTTCAGCGCGTCGAGCGCGGCCAGCGTGGCGTCGACGATCTCGGGGCCGATGCCGTCGCCGGGGATCAGGGTTGCGGGAATGGGGGTGGTCATGAGGGGCGCCCTTGGTCGAGGAATGGGGAGTCGCGGCCGCCGGGGCGCGCGGAGGCCGAAGAATAACGCCGGGCCCATGGCACCGCCTTGACGAGGCCCGGCGCCGCGAGGGTCATTCGCGGGCCAGCCAGGCCAGCGCCTCCTCGCGGCTGTCGAGGAAGCGGCAGTAGCGGCCTGGCGGGCCTCGCGCAGGTATTCAGCGAAGCGCTCGCCATGCTCGGCCGCGGGCGACACCACCACGGCCGCGCGCAGGCGGTAGGTCTGCAGCTTCTCGAGGAATTCGCCCGCGAAGCGGGTGCGCAGCGCGAAGAAGGCCGGCGGCAGCACGGCCTCGTCGAGCAGCACGCGGTCGGTGTCGTGCTCGAAGCAGGCGCCGACCACGTCGGTGGCCTCGCGGGCATCGGTCAGCGGATCGGTCCATTCGACGATGCGCGCCGGGCCGTGGACGAGCAGCAGGTGGCGGGCGGACGCGTTCATGGCGCGATCTCCTGGTCGAGCAGCGACGCCCGCGCCACGACCCGCCCCGGCGCCAGCAGCGCGCCCGGCGCGATCACCACGTTGGCACCGATGCGCGCGCCATCGCCGACCAGGGCGCCGAACTTCTCGCAACCCGTGGGCCGCAGCGCGCCGTCCGCGCCGCGCACCAGGATCTCCTTGGCGGCGCGCTCGTTGCGGTGGTTGCAGACGATGCTGCCGGCCTCCAGGTTGACGCCCGCGCCCAGCACCGAATCGCCGACGAAGTTGAAGTGCGCGAGCGCGGTGCCCGCGAACACGAAGGAGGACTTGAGCTCGGCGCCCGGCCCGATGCTGCAGCGCGCATCGAGCCAGTTGCCGCCGCGCAGGTAGGCACCCGCGGCAATGAAGCAGCCCGGCCCCACGACCAGCGGGCCCTTGAGCACCGCGCCCGGCTCGACGGTGGCGCTGCGGTGCACGGCCACGTCGCCGTCGATGGCATAGTCGGCGGCCGGCAGCGCCGCCAGCAGCCGGCGCACGATGGCCGGCGCCTGCGGCGGCAGCGCCCAGGGCGCCAGCGCGGCCCAGGGCGCGAGCGGCGAGGCGGCCAGGGTGGCGACGTGGGCCTGGAGAAGATCGGAATCGGCGGGGTGCGGCATGGGGTCGATGCTGCCATCGAACCCGCCGGAACGCGGCGCCACCTAAAATGCCCGGTTCTCCCGCTGCGTCGCTTCCGACGCTCCCGCAACTCCGAAAGCGCCTCCCCCGATGTCCGCCCCGCGCAAGCTCTTCGTCACCACCGCCCTGCCGTACGCCAACGGCAAGTTCCACATCGGCCACATGATGGAGTACATCCAGGCCGACATCTGGGTGCGGAACCAGCGAATGAACGGTGCCGACGTCAACTTCGTCTGCGCCGACGACGCGCACGGCGCGGCGATCACCATCGCGGCCGACAAGGCCGGCGTGACGCCGCAGGCCTTCGTGGCCGAGATCGCCGCGGGCCGCAAGCAGTACCTCGACGGCTACCACATCGCCTTCGACAACTGGCACTCGACCGACGGCCCCGAGAACCACCAGCTGGCGCAGGACATCTACCGCGACCTGCGCGCCAACGGCCTGATCAGCACCAAGAGCGTCGAACAGTTCTACGACCCCGAGAAGGGCATGTTCCTGGCCGACCGCTTCATCAAGGGCGAGTGCCCGAACTGCCACTCGAAGGACCAGTACGGCGACAACTGCGAGGTCTGCGGCGCGGTCTACGCGCCCACCGAGCTGATCAACCCCTACTCGGCGCTGTCGGGCGCCAAGCCCGAGCTGCGCAGCTCCGAGCACTTCTTCTTCAAGCTGTCCGACCCGCGCTGCGAGGCCTATCTCAAGGAATGGACCGCCGCGCCCGGCCACGTGCAGCCCGAGGTGCAGAACAAGATCCGCGAGTGGCTCTACAAGGACGACGAGGGCAAGGGCGGCCTCGGCGACTGGGACATCAGCCGCGACGCGCCCTACTTCGGCATCGAGATCCCCGATGCGCCGGGCAAGTACTTCTACGTCTGGCTCGACGCGCCCGTGGGCTACCTGGCCTCGCTCAAGAACCTGCTCGACAAGCGCTGCATCGAACTGGGCGGCGACGGCATCTCGTACACCGAGTACATGGCCGACCCCGAGCTCGAGCAGGTGCACTTCATCGGCAAGGACATCATCACCTTCCACACGCTGTTCTGGCCCGCGATGCTGCACTTCAGCGGCCGCAAGGCGCCCGACGCGGTCTACGTGCACGGCCACCTGACGGTCAGCGGCGAGAAGATGAGCAAGAGCCGCGGCACCGGCATCGACCCGCTCAGGTACCTGTCGCTGGGCCTCAACGCCGAATGGCTGCGCTACTACATCGCGGCCAAGCTCAACGGCCGCAACGAGGACATCGACTTCAACCCCGAGGACTTCGTCGCGCGCGTCAACAGCGACCTGGTGGGCAAGTACATCAACATCGCGAGCCGCGCGGCCGGCTTCATCGGCAAGCGCTTCGGCGGCAAGCTGGGCGAGGTGTCGGCCGATGGCGACGCGCTGCTGTTCGCGCTGCGCGAGGCGGCCGGCGAGATCCATGCGCTCTACGACGGCCGCGACTATGCGCGCGCGCTGCGCGAGGTGATGGCGCTGGCCGACAAGGTCAACGAGTACGTCGACCAGAACAAGCCCTGGGAACTGGCCAAGAAGGAAGGCGCCGAGGCGCGGCTGCACGACGTGTGCACGGTCTGCATCGAGGCCTTCCGCCTGCTCACGCTGTACCTCAAGCCGGTGCTGCCGGCGCTGGCCGCGAACGTCGAGGCCTTCCTCAAGATCGCGCCGCTCGAGTGGGCCGATGCCGCGCAGGCGCTGCCCGCGGGCCATGCGATCGGCGAGTACAAGCACCTGATGCAGCGTGCCGACGCCAAGGTGGTCGACCAGCTGTTCGACGCGCCCGAGCCGGTGGCCGCCCCCGCCGCCGCACCCGCGGCGGATGCGCTGCCCGGCGGCGAGGCCATCGCGCCCACCATCGGCATCGACGACTTCGTGAAGATCGACCTGCGCATCGCGAAGATCGTGGCCTGCGAGAAGGTCGAGGGCTCGACCAAGCTGCTGCGCTTGACGCTCGACGCCGGCGAGGGCAAGACGCGCAACGTGTTCAGCGGCATCGCCTCGGCCTATCAGCCGGAACAACTGGTGGGCAAGCTCACGGTGCTGGTCGCGAACCTCGCGCCGCGCAAGATGAAGTTCGGCATCAGCGAAGGCATGGTGCTCGCCGCCAGCCACGCCGACGAGAAGGCCCAGCCGGGCATCCACGTGCTCGAGCCCTGGCCCGGCGCCACGCCCGGCATGCGCGTGCGCTGAATCCCGCGTTCCCCCGAAGAGGTCCCGCCATGACGACACCGCTGCCGACTTTCTTTCGCGCCACCCTCGCGGCGGCGCTGCTGGCCGTGCTCGGCGGCTGCGCGGTGGTCTCGGTGGCGAGCACCGCGGTCAGCGTGACCGCGGGCGCCGTGGGCCTCGCGGCCGACGCGGCGATCGGCACCGCGCGCATCACCGGCAAGGCGGTGGGCGCGGCGGCCGATGCGGTGATTCCGGACAGCGGCAAGTAGGCGCCGCGTTCGGGCCTATGCGGCCTGCGCGCCCACCAGCCGCGCCATCTGCACCTTGCTCGTGACGCCCAGCTTGGCATAGACCTGCCGCAGATGATGGCGCACCGTGGCCGGCGAACTGCCGAGCGTGCGCGCCACCATCTTGTAGCTCTGCCCCTGCGCGAACAGCCGCGCGACCTCGGCCTCGCGGCGGCTCAGCAGCGTGAGGGCAGCCGGCGCCGGCATCGGCGCCTCGTGCAATCCCAGCCCCTGCACCAGCACCAGGTGCGGCATCAGCAGCTCGACCAGCGCCTGCGCGCGCGCCCCGAGGCCGGCCGCCTCGCGGCTGTAGAGCGACAGGTGCATCCACCACGGCGAACCGGGCGCGGGCACGATCACGCTGAGCGCCTGGCCGATGCCATGGTCGGCCGCGAAGGCGCGCATCGAGGCCACGGGCGGCAGCTCGTGCGCGGCCAGCGCGACGCCATGGCCGGGCTGCGCCATGGCGGCCGGCACCACGGGATCGATGTGCCGCACGCGGCACCAGTCGTTCACGAAATCGGGCGCCAGGCCGCGCGTGTGGCCGCCCTGCGGCCGCAGGGTGCCGGACTCGAACAGCGAGCGGCCGAACCAGGCGCCGTCGAAGGCGATGTGGCGCGCCAGCCAGTCGAGCAGCGCGCCCGCGCCCAGCCGCTCGGGCTCGGCGGCCAGCGGATAGAGGCCGAGCAGCATCGCTCCGAGCTGTTCGGCGGGAACGCCCGACACCGACGGAAAAGCCTGCTGCGCCATGCGGCGCGATCTTAGGCGCGCGCCGTGCGCGCGGGGCACGGAGATTCCCGCATCGTTCATCTGAACGACTGCCGCGATTGCCGAGGCCCACCTACGCTGCAGGCGGCCTTTCACTCCAACGAAGACACAGGACCCCGCCGCCATGCATCTCGCCGACTACAGCCGCCTCGACGCCACCGCGCTCGCCGACGCCATCCGCCGCAAGGAGACCACCGCCGCCGAGGCGCAGCGCTGCGCGCGCGAGGCCGCGGCCGCGCTGAACCCGCGGCTCAACGCCATCATCGAGCTGTTCGACGCACCGCTCGCGCACGAGGCGCAGGGTCCGTTCGGCGGCGTGCCCTTCCTCATCAAGGACCTGGTGCTGCAGGCCGAGGGCGTGCGCTGCCAGGCCGGCAGCCGGCTGTTCGGCCCGGGCCTGCCCGCGCCCGCCGACAGCGCGCTGATGGCGCGCTTCCGCCGCGCCGGCTTCGCCACGCTGGGGCGCACGCACACGCCCGAGTTCGGCTTCAACGCCACCACCGAGAGCGCCTTCGGCGGCGCCACGCGCAACCCCTGGAACCCGGCGCACAGCACGGGCGGCTCCAGCGGCGGCTCGGCCGCGGCGGTGGCCGCGGGCATCGTGCCGGTCGCGCATGCCAACGACGGCGGCGGCTCGATCCGCATCCCGGCCGCGGCCTGCGGACTGGTCGGGCTCAAGCCCAGCCGCGGCCGCGTCAGCGCGGGCCCGGGCTACGGCCTGCCGCTGATGGGGCTGGGCATCGAGGGCGTGGTGTGCCGCACGGTGCGCGATGCCGCCGGCGCGCTCGACGCGATGCACGGCCCCGAGCTCGGCGATCCCTTCCTGATGGCGCCGCCCGCGCAGCCCTATGCCCAGGCCATCGGCACGCCGCCGCGCCGGTTGCGCATCGCGGTCACGACGCAGTTCCCGGGCACGCAGCCGGCCGCGCGCGCCTGCGTCGAGGCGGTCGAGGCCACGGCGGCGGTGCTCGCCGACCTGGGCCACGTCGTGGAATGGGCCACGCCCGCCTATGCGCACGAGGCCTTCCTCGCGGCCACGCGCACATTCTGGTCCTCGTTCCTCGCGGCCGGCGTGGCGGGGGTGGCGCAGGCGCTGCAGATCACCGTCGACCAAGCGCTGGCCCAGGTGCAGGCCTGCACGCGCGCCACCGCCGAGCACGGGCTGCGCCTGAGCGCGCTCGACCTGGAACTGGCGCTGATGCAGATGAACGCGGTGTCGCGCGAGGTCGCGCCCTTCTTCGCGCGGCACGACATCCTGCTCTCGCCCACGATGCGCACCCCGCCCGTGGCGCTGGGCGTGCTCGACCAGGACGACGCCGCGCGCGATGCGCAGGGCTTCTTCGACCACCTGTTCGACTACGCCGCCTGCACCCCGCTGGCCAACCTCACGGGCCAGCCGGCGATCTCGCTGCCGCTGGCGATGGCCGACGACCTGCCGATCGGCGTGCAGTGCATGGCGCCGATGGGCGACGAGGCCACGCTGCTGCAACTCGCGGCGCAGCTCGAGCAGGCGATGCCCTGGAGCGCGCGGCGGCCGGCGCTGCACGCGGCGGCCTGAGCTTTCACCAGCGCACGTTGATCCCCGCGCTCGCCTGCACCGAGGCGCGCGAGCGCAGGCCGCCGCCGAGCGCGAAGCGGCGGCCCAGTTCGCCGTAGACGCTGACCGCGGGCCCGAGGCGCCACGAGAAACCGCCCGCGAGTTCGGCCGCGCTGCCGCTGGCGCCGCTCGCGATGTCGGTGGACGCGGCCGGACCCGCGAAGCGCGCGATGTCGGCGCCCGCGGCCATCCGGTAGAGGTTGATCCGGCCATAGGGCTCGACCACGCCCTCGCCCGCGGCGATGCGGCCCTTCAGCCGCAGGCCGGCGCGCGCCATCCAGCCGTTGGCGCTGTCCTGCGACACCACCGCGGCCGGGATCAGCGCCTCGTCGATCGAGCGGCTCTGGTGGATCAGCTGCAGCTGCGGCTCGAGCGCCCAGCCCGCGCCGAGCTCGAAGGACTGGCCGATCTCGAGCGAGGCCACGGTGCTGCGCCCCTTGCCCTCGATCGGCAGCGCGGCGAGCGGATGCGCCGTGTAGTCGTGGCGGCCGAACTGCAGCACCGCATCGGCATAGAAGCCGCCGGGCTCGGCAAAGGTGGCGTAGCCGCCGAGGTAGCGGCTGCGCAGGTCGGTGCGGCCGATCGCGCCCCACAGGCCGCTCGCGAAGCCCTGCACCTGCGCCTTGCCCTCGAGCTGGCCGACGTAGACACCGGCGCGCCATGCGCTGCCGGCCCAGAGGTCGGTGCCGGCCTGGAAGCCGCTCAGGTGCATCTCGCTGCGCGGGTCGACCGCGCCGCGCTGCGCCAGCGTCGGGTCGGCCACGATGACGCGGCCCCAGGCGCGGCGCATGGGCGGGCCGTCGCCGGCGGCCTGCGGCGCGCCGCTGCGCTGGTGCAGGTTCGACAGCATCGTGAGGTCGCTCTCGCGCAATTGCGCGGGCAGCGCAGCGAGCATCGGCACCTGCACGCGGTAGGCAGGGCGCTCGACCGGCGCGGGGGCCGGCGGCAGCGCCGGCGGGGGCGCGGGAGGCGGAGGGGGTGGCGGCGGTGGCGTCACCCCCACGCTCGAGCGCAGATACCAGTTCTCGCCCAGCCCCTGCGCATCGGCCGCGTGCAGCCGGTATTCGAAGGCGCCCGCGTCGACGTGGCCGCCCACGAGCGCGAAGGCGTCGCGCGTGGTCTGCGCGGTGGTGGTGGCGCCGTTGATCGCGCTCACGACCTCGATGCCGTCGCCGGTGGTCAGCGCGCCCAGGCCGCCGAGGTTGACGATCTGCACCTGGGTACGGCCCGTGACGCTGGCGGCGGCGTTGGCGCGCAGGCCGGTCGCGGTGGCGCTCACGGTGCCGGCCTTCAGGGCGCGGGTCTCCTCGCGGACGCCGCCGTCGATCACCAGCCGGTCGCTGAGGCTGCCGCTGTCGCCGAGGCGGGTGCCCAGGCGCAAGGTGCCGTCCTGCCCGACATAGGGCCCGCGCACGGTCAGCCGCGTGCCGGGCTCGGTGCCGACCAGCGACACCGTGCCCGCCACCGTGAGGCCGGCCACGGTCTGGTCATGGCCCGCGAGGTCGAGCGTGCCGCCGCGGCGCACGTCGTGGTGCGAGGCCTCGCTGAAGGTGTTGGCGCGGCCCGCGCGCAGCACGCCCTCGTCGACCGCGGTGAGGCCGCTGTGGTCGTTGCGGCCCGCGAGCACCAGCGTGCCGGGGCCGGTCTTGAGGATGCCGCCCGGGCCCTCGATCCCCACGTTGAAGGTGGCGGTGACGCCCGCGTCGACGCGCACCGGCGCTTCGTCCAGCTGCGGCACCAGCCGCCCGGGCAGCGAGCCCTCTGCGTGCGAGCCCTCCTCGAGCCGGTAGCCGTCGCTGCGGAACTGCATGCCCTTGAAGTCGAACAGGCCGTCGATGGTGACCGCGCCCGCGCGGCCCTGGAAGATCGCCATGTTGCCGTTCCAGGCCTCCGCGTTGCGCCCCGCGATGTCGGTCCATTGCGGCTCGAGGTAGCGCCAGCTGCCGTCGCCGCCCGCGACCACGCCGTCGCCGGCCGTGCCGCCGCCGTCCCAGAACTGGTTGGTGCCGACCGCGCCGCCGCTGACCTCCAGCTCCACCGTCGAGCCGCGCACGTGCACCGCGTGCGTGAAGCCCGTGGGCATGGCGCCGAGCTCGAGGCCGTTGTCGGCGATGCTGCCGTCGACCCGCATCAGGGTCTGCACGCCGTTGCCGTAGCCCACGCGCTCGCTGACGTCGAGGCTGCCGTCGAGCGTGAGGTTGCCGGCCACGGTGACGAGGTCGCCGGCCCCCGGCACGCCCGGCGTGCCGAGGTCGTAGTGCAGCCGGCTGCCGGGGTCGAGCGCCAGATCGCCGAGCACGGCGAAGGTGCCCACGCCGCTGTCGCCGGGCGCCAGCGTGCCGCCCGCGCGCACCGTGGCCGCCTTCACCTGTCCGAGGCCACCCAGCGTGGCGCCGCCGGCCACCTCGACCGTGCTGCGCGGCAGCGCGCCGTTGACCAGCAGCGTGCCGCCGAGCACGCGCGTTCGGCCGTCGGTGTCGTGCGCGCCGCCGAGCGCCAGGGTGCCGGCGTTCTCCTTGTCGATCGCGATGCTGCCGCCGATGGCGCCGTCGTAGGCCACGCGGCCCGGGCCGCGGTCGAACACCACGCGGCCGAAGCCCGAGAGGTTGCCGGCGATGGACCCGGCGTTCGCGCCGTCGCCCACGCGCAGCGTGCTGCCCAGCACGATGTCGCCGCTCTGGGTGTTGTCGCCGGTCAGCGTGACCGGGCTCGAGACCTCAAAGCGGCCCGGGCCGGAGATCGCCGCGCCCAGCACCAGCGGCGCCGTGCCGGCGCGCGAGATTTCCAGCGTCGAGCCCGGCGTGGCGAGCACGATGCGCTGGGCCACCAGCGCGTCGACCGGGGTCTCGCCGATCACCAGCACATGGCCGTCGGCCGTGCCCGCCTGCCCGATCTGCAGCGTGCCCGCGCTCACGCGCGCGCCCTCGTCGAGCTGCATCATCCCGGTGCCGCTGCGGCCGATCTGCAGCTCGCCCGCGACGTTCAGTGCACTGCCCGCGCCGCTCAGCGACACCGTGTTCTCGGTGCCGCCGCCGCCCTGCGAGACGAAGCGCGCGGCATTCACGATGCCGCCGCTGCCGATGCGCAGCAGGGTCTGCACGTCGCGGCCGTCGCTGCTGCCGAGGTTGAACAGGCCCGTATCGAGCCGGCCCGCGCCCTCCACCACCATCAGCGTGCCGTTGGAGGCATCGACCGAGGCCGCGCTGGCCGGGCCCGAGACGATGCCGACGACGGTGCCGGGCACGAGGTTCACGGTCACGGCCGTGCCGGCGCGCGGCACGCCCGCGCTCCAGTTGGCGGCGTTGAACCAGTCGGCGCGCGCCATGTCGGCATAGGGCGGCGCGGAGGTCCACGCGCTCTGCGCGACGGCGCGTGGCAAGGCGGATGCGCACACCAGGCCGGCGACGGCGGCGGCGATCAGGGTCGGCGTGAAGACGGCACGCGGCCGAAGAACAGGTGTCATGGCGAGGAGGCGCAAAGGGGTGGAACGACCCGTGCGCGCGGGGCCTGGCGGGCCTGTGCGATGCGCAGCGGGGGCTGCGT
Organism: Variovorax sp. GW821-FHT09B01; assembly: GCF_059418345.1. Classification (NCBI taxonomy): domain Bacteria; kingdom Pseudomonadati; phylum Pseudomonadota; class Betaproteobacteria; order Burkholderiales; family Comamonadaceae; genus Variovorax; species Variovorax sp. GW821-FHT09B01. The sequence continues at coordinate 82,849 of NZ_JBWKPQ010000010.1, forward strand.
TCGAATCTAGGAAAACGGGGCGCGCGGCGCGCCCCATAAAGATGGCGGTCGCTACGCGAGCGGCAGCCGCAGCACCACGCGCGTGCCGGGCTCGGCCTTCTCGATGCGCAGCTCGACGCCGGCCTGCGCGGCGCGCTGGCGCATCGAGCGCAGGCCGTTGCCGCGCGCCTCGCCGAGGCCGCAGCCGTCGTCGCGCAGCACGATCTCGATGGCATCGCCACCGACCGTCGTGCTGACCGCCGCGCTGACCGCGAGCACGCGTGCGCGTGCGTGCTGCAGCACGTTCGAGATCGCCTCCAGCAGCATGTACTGCAGGTGCCGCGTGGCCTCGTCGGAATCGCAGCGCCAGCGCGGCAGGTTCGCCACCGACCAGTCGAGCGCGAGCCCCGCCGCCTCGATGCGCGGCTGCAGCCGGAAGCGCATGCTCGCGAGCAGCGCGTTGGCATCGCCGGCCGGCAGGTTGATGGCATCGATCGACAGCCGCAGCTGGTCGAGCGATTCGCGCAGGGTCTGCATCACTTCCGACTTGGTGGCCACGCCGCGCTCGAGCTGCAGCATGGCGGTGATCAGGTGCGCGCCGGCGCCGTCATGCATGTCGCGCAGGATGCGCGCGCGCTCGGCCGCGACCGCGCTCGCATGCTCGAGCCGGCGCAGCTCGGCATGCTTGTCGGCCAGCTCGGACTCGCGCAGGCGGATGCGGTCCTCGAGCGACAGATGGAGCTGGCGCAGCTCCTCGCGCGTGCGCTGGAAGCGAATGCCCACGATGGCGAGGATCGCGAGGCTCACCAGCACGGCCGCGAACTTGGTCCAGCCGGCCTCGTCGAAGCGCTCGACCAGCAGCCGTGCGATCACGCTGTCGCGCACCAGCGCGACCCAGCCCGCGACCAGGATCAGCAGCATCCAGGCGCGCTCGCCGGCCCGCTGGCGCCAGGTCTCCCAGCCCAGCCGCAGCGACAGCGCCAACCAGCCGGCCACCAGCAGCAGGATCCAGCCGAGCACCCAGTTCTGCGTCTGCTGCAGCGTGCCGAGCGCCAGCGCCACCGGGCCCAGGCCCAGCACGCCCCAGACCAGCCATTGCTCGCGCCGCGGCCGGCCGTGCCAGACTTCCCGGATCACGAGGTAGGTGGCGATGTGGCCGAGCCAGAACACCGCGAGCACCACCTTGAACCAGCTCGGCCAGGCGAGCAGGCCCTCCTCCCACCAGGTGGCGGCGATGCGCAGGCTCCACAGTGCCTCGCACAGCGCGGCCCAGCCGTAGACGGCCTCGCGCTGCTGCGCCCACAGCATCAGGCAGAACACCGCCACCAGCAGGCTGAACAGCGTGATCACGCGCGGCAGGGTGACATGGCGCCATTCGAGCGCGTCCCACTGCGGCTGCAGCAGGCGCTCGGCGCCCAGGCGCACCGGCGCGATGCCGGCGCGGCGCGAGGGATCGGCGCGCACCGCGATCTCGAGCAGGTTCTCGCCGTCGCGCAGCAGCGAGGGCGGCACGCGCAGCCACAGCGGGCGGCGGTTCGACCAGCCGTCGTTGATCTGCTCGAGCTTGCCGGCGGCCGCGATCACCTGGCCGTTGAGCTTCACGCGGTAGGCATTGCCGATGCGGCTGACGAGCAGCGCCTGCGGCTCGTCGGCATGGCCCGCGGGTGCGGCGAAGCGGATGCGCACCTGGGCCCAGCCGACGGCGCGCGGCCAGTGGGCGTCCCAGTGCAGCGGCAGCGTGACCTCGGCCGGCGGCGGCGAAGGGCGGCCGACGAAGCGCAACTGCAGTTCGCCGCGGTCGAGCGCGAGCACCTCGTTGGCGGCCCCTGCCGCGGCAGGCGCCAGCAACGCGGCGACCAGCGCGAGGACGACAAGCAGCAGGCGGCGCATCAGCCCAGCATGCGCCCCAGCAGCCCCATGCGGCTGGCCTCGAACACGGCCTCGCCGCGCGAATGCACCGCGAGCTTGCTGTAGAGGTTCTTGATGTGGCCCTGCACCGTGTGCTTGGTCACGCCCTGCAGGCGCGCGATCTCGCCGTACGAGTAGCCGCGCGAGATCAGCTCCAGCACCTCGGTCTCGCGCGGGGTCAGCATCATGGCGGCGGCCGGGTCGGGCGCGGCCGATGCGGCGGGCTTCGCCTCGCCGCCGCGCACGTGCAGCAGCAGCTTGCGCGCGATCATCGGCGAGATCGGCGAGGCGCCGTGCTTGATGTCGACGATCACCTGCGCGATGTCGGCCGGCGAGGAATCCTTCTGGATGTAGCCCACCGCGCCCGCGCGCACGCAGTCGAGCACCGTGTCCTCGTCGCCGAAGACCGAGACCACCAGCACCTCGCAGGCCGGCTGGCTGCGCACCACCTGGCGCAGCAGCTCGAGCGCATGGCCGTCGGGCAGCGCGAGGTCGGTCAGCAGAATGTCGGCCTGGTGGCTGTCGAACCAGGCCACGGCCTCGGCCATCAGGCCCAGCGAGGCGACCAGCTCGAGCTCGGGATGGGCGGCGATGCAGGCCTCGAAGAAATGCCGGACCTCGGCATCGTCCTCGAGCAATGCGACGCGCCAGCGCAGCGCGGAGATGGAAGCGGCGGGGGTGGCGGCGTCGGGCATGGGGTGGCGCCGAGCTTAGTCGGCGCCCCGCGCTTCGCGCCCCCCATTTTCATGGGGTGACCGGGGCGCGTTCGCGGACTCAGAACGTGTTCATGGTCTTTTCATGGTGCCCGCAAGGCGGCAAAGCGCCGCAATCTAGGCGCGCGCCGCCGTCCAGGCTGATGCCTGGACAAGGTGCGCAACGACGAGTGCGGCGCTTTGCCGCCTTGCCCTTCGGGTTGCCCCGCAAAGCTGGCATCTGCGGCGTTGCAAATGCTCGCCGGGCCACCAGCCCGGCTGCGCTTTGCGCCTTGCACCTGCCAGCTTTGCGGGGCAACGGGCACCATGAAAAGACCATGAACACGTTCTCAGGGCGCCTCGGTGCCTCGGTCGGGCGAGGAGCCGCTGCGCACCACGCGCTGGTCGTCGTTGAGCACCGCGGTGAACACCATCGGCGAATTGGGCGGCTGCAGCCAGCGCCATTCCCATTCGTACTCGCGGCGCAGCGGATAGGGCGTGACCTTGGCGGGCTTGCCGAGCATCTTGCGCAGGTCCTCCATCGCCATGCCGTTGGTCACGCGCGCGAAGTTCTCGGGCGTGAGCACCTGGCGCAGCGCGCTCATCTTGCCGTCGGCGCCGATGGTGACCATGTAGTTCTTCTGGCCCTGGGGCTGGCGGTTGTATTCGAACACCCGGCCGCCGGGCGCATCCCAGACGTTCTCGGGTTCGCCGAAGCGCGCGCGCACGTCGGCCTCGGTCGACACGCCCTCCTCGAGCTGCTCGATGCGCTGCGAATCGCAGCCTGTGACGAGGGCCGCCACCGCCGCCAGCCACACGGCCGCCACCCCGATCCGCCAGACTCGTACCTGCCCCATGCCGTCCCCCGGTAAAATTCGCGCCCACAAAGGTTCAGTCTATGTCCATCTTCCGCCGCCCCCACTACACCTCCGAGATCACCAGCTTCATCGACGAGATGAAAACCAAGAAGCCGACGCTCGAGGCGGAACAGCGCGCGGGCCGCGCCCTGCTCTGGGACAAGCACCTCGACCGCGGCCTGCTCGAGGAATACGCGGAAGCCCGCGTGCCGCAGCAGCCCTACGTCTACCAGACCCAGGCCAAGTAAGAAGATGATGCCGATGCGGCATCCGTCGCCCGCCAATGCTGGGCACGGCGCTACCTTTTCGATAGCGCCCGCCCGATGAGCGGACCGCGCGACGAGGACAGCGACACGCTGGTGGTGGCCATGCCCGAGGTGGTCGACCAGGTCGCGCTCGCCCGGCTCTACGGCGAGCCGCTGTTCGCGATGCCGAAGGACCTGTACATCCCGCCCGAGGCGCTGCAGGTCTTCCTCGAGGCCTTCGAAGGCCCGCTGGACCTGCTGCTGTACCTGATCCGCAAGCAGAACTTCAACATCCTCGACATCCCGATGGCCGCGCTGACGCGGCAGTACCTGAGCTACGTCGACGAGATCCGCCAGACCAACCTCGAGCTCGCGGCGGAATACCTGCTGATGGCCGCGATGCTGATCGAGATCAAGTCGCGCATGCTGCTGCCGCCCAAGAAGGCGGCCGAGGGCGAGGAAGCCGAGGACCCGCGCGCCGAGCTCGTGCGCCGGCTGCTCGAGTACGAGCAGACCAAGCTGCAGGCCGCCTCGCTCAACGCGATGCCGACCTACGGGCGCGACTTCTGGCGCGCCCAGGTCTACATCGAGCAGTCGCTCAAGCCGCGCTTCCCAGAGGTGGCGGTGGTCGACCTGCGCGATGCCTGGGCCGACATCATGAAGCGCGCCAAGCTCGTGCAGCACCACAAGATCTCGCGCGAGGAACTCAGCGTGCGCGAGCACATGAGCATCGTGCTGCGCCACCTGCAGGGCCAGCGCTTCGTGGAGTTCGAGAAGCTGTTCGACATCTCGCGCGGCGCGCCGGTGATGGTCGTGACCTTCATCGCGATGCTCGAGCTGGCCAAGGAAACGCTGATCGAGATCACGCAGGCCGAGGCCTTCGCGCCGATCTACGTGCGGCTGGCCTACTCCCCGGCCTGAGTTCCATGCGGCCCACCTCCTTCGCGCGCCGCCCGGCGGCGCGGCACCTCCCTCTCACCCTGCCGTCGGGCCGGACCGGTGCGCTGCCGCACCACCGATCCTGACCCTCGTCCCTTCCCGCGCGCCATGGCCTCCTCCCTCGATTTCGACGTCCTCATCGTCGGCAGCGGCCTCGCCGGGCTCTCCGCGGCCCTGCTGCTGGCGCCCACGCACCGCGTGGCGGTGCTGACCAAGCGCGCGCTGGCCGACGGCTCCAGCGCCTGGGCCCAGGGCGGCATCGCGGCGGTGCTGGCTGCGGGCGACAGCTTCGACGCCCATGTCGACGACACGCTGGTGGCCGGCGCCGGCCTGTGCGATGCGGCCGCCACGCGCTTCGTGGTCGAGCACGCGCCCGAGGCCATCGGCTGGCTGCGCGAGCTCGGCGTGCCCTTCTCCGAGGAGGACGGCGACCTGCACCTCACGCGCGAGGGCGGCCACAGCCAGCGCCGCATCGTGCACGTGACCGACGCCACCGGCGCGGCCGTGCAGCAGGTGCTGATCGAGCGCGTGCGCCGCACGCCCAACGTCACGCTGTTCGAGCACCACACGCTGGTCGACCTGGTCGCCGGCGAACGGCTCGGTGCGCCCGACGCGGGCTGCGCGGGCCTCTACGCGCTCGACGACGCCAGCGGCGAGGTGCTGGCCTTCCGCGCGCCGCACACCATCCTGGCCACGGGCGGCGCGGGCAAGGTCTACCTCTACACCACCAACCCCGACACCGCCACCGGCGACGGCATCGCCGCCGCCTGGCGCGCGGGCTGCCGGGTGTCGAACATGGAGTTCATCCAGTTCCACCCGACCTGCCTCTACCACCCGCATGCCAAGTCCTTCCTGATCAGCGAGGCGGTGCGCGGCGAAGGCGGGCTGCTGAAACTGCCTGAATCGGCGGGAGGCACCCGCTTCATGCCGCGGCACGACGAGCGCGCCGAACTCGCGCCGCGCGACGTGGTGGCGCGCGCGATCGACTTCGAGATGAAGAAGCACGGCCTGGACTGCGTGCACCTCGACATCTCGCACCAGAGCCCCGAGTTCCTGCGGGCGCACTTCCCGAACATCCTCGCGCGCTGCGCCGAGCTCGGCATCGACATCACGCGCGAGCCGATCCCGGTGGTGCCGGCGGCCCACTACACCTGCGGTGGCGTGGTGACCGACCTGGCCGGCCGCACCGACCTGCCGGGCCTCTACGCGATCGGCGAGACCGCCTGCACCGGGCTGCACGGCGCGAACCGGCTGGCCAGCAATTCGCTGGTGGAGTGCATGGTGTTCGCGCGCGCGGCGGCCGCGGCCATCGGCGCCGCGCCGGCACGCGCGCCGGTGGCGCTGCCGGCCTGGGACGCGAGCCGCGTGACCGATGCCGACGAGGCGGTGGTGATCTCGCACAACTGGGACGAGCTGCGCCGCTTCATGTGGGACTACGTGGGCATCGTGCGCACCAACAAGCGCCTGGAGCGCGCGAGCCACCGCATCGCGCTGCTGCAGGCCGAGATCCATGAGTTCTATGCCAATTTCCACGTCACGCGCGACCTGCTCGAACTGCGCAACCTGGTGCAGGTGGCCGAGCTGATCGTGCGTTCCGCGCAGGCCCGCCACGAGAGCCGGGGCCTGCATTTCAGCCGCGACTATCCTTCGCTCGCCGAGCCCACCGCACCCACGGTGCTGGTACCGGCCGACCGATAGCCCCACCCGTTCCCGCCTTCTTCAACCCCAGGATGCCCGGCCACCGACGCCCGCAGGGAGAAACCCAACCATGTCCAACGCCTCCACCCCGAACGAAGCCACCACCGCCACGCCCTACGGCACGCTGCCGCCGGCCTCGCAGCCCGCCACGCGCAAGCCGCTGAGCCTGCCGCGGTTGGCCGAGCTGCATGCGCGCGGCGAGAAGATCGCGACGCTCACGGCCTACGACGCCACCTTCGCCGCCGTGGCCGATGCCGCGGGCGTCGAATGCCTCTTGGTCGGCGATTCGCTCGGCATGGTCTGCCAGGGCCTCTCGAGCACTGTCGGCGTCACGCTCGAGACCATGCGCCACCACACCGACAGCGTCTCGCGCGGGCTGCGCCGCGTGCAGGGCACGGCCTGGCTGATCGCCGACCTGCCCTTCGGCAGCTACCAGGAGTCGCGCGAACAGGCGCTGCGCAGCGCCACCGTGCTGATGCAGGCCGGCGCCCACATGGTGAAGCTCGAGGGCGGCGGCTGGACCACCGAGACCGTGCGCTTCCTGGTCGAACGCGGCATCCCCGTGTGCGCGCACCTGGGCCTGACGCCGCAGACCGTGCATGCGCTCGGCGGCTACCGCGTGCAGGGCAAGGGCGACGTCGCCGCGGCCCGGCTGCGCGAGGAGGCGCATGCGCTGCAGGACGCGGGCGCCGCGATGCTGGTGCTCGAGATGGTGCCGGCCGCGCTGGCCACCGCGCTCACGGCCGAACTCACGCGCTGCGCCACCATCGGCATCGGGGCCGGCCGCGGCACCGCAGGCCAGGTGCTCGTGCTGCACGACATGCTGGGCCTGAACCTGGGCCGCATGCCGAAGTTCGTGCGCAACTTCATGGACGGCGCCGGCGGCATCCCGCAGGCGCTCGCGGCCTACGTGCGCGCCGTCAAGGACGGCAGCTTTCCCGACGACCGGCTGCACGCCTGGTAACCCACCCCGTTTTTTCTTTCCTTCCTCACTCCAAGGAGAACCGTTCCATGTTCATCGCCCGCACCATCCCCGAACTGCGCGACCACCTGACACGGTTCGAGCGCCCCGCCTTCGTGCCGACCATGGGCAACCTGCACGACGGCCACATCGCGCTGGTCACGCAGGCGAAGCCGCTGGGCGACGCCACCGTCGCGAGCATCTTCGTGAATCGGCTGCAGTTTTTGCCGCACGAGGACTTCGACACCTATCCGCGCACCTGGGACAGCGACTGCGCCAAGCTGGAAGCCGCCGGCTGCGACGTGCTGTTCGCGCCCGACGAGAAGGCGCTCTATCCCGAGCCCCAGACCTGCAAGGTGCATCCCGACCCGGCGCTGGCCGACATCCTCGAGGGCCACTTCCGGCCCGGCTTCTTCGTCGGCGTGTGCACCGTGGTGATGAAGCTGTTCAGCTGCGTGCAGCCGCGCGTGGCGGTGTTCGGCAAGAAGGACTACCAGCAGCTGATGATGATCCGCCACCTGGTGCGGCAGTTCGCGTTGCCGATCGAGATCGTGGGCGGCGAGACGCGCCGCGCCGACGACGGTCTCGCGCTCTCCTCGCGCAACGGCTACCTCAGCGAGGGCGAGCGCGCCGAGGCGGTGCAGCTCTCGCGCGCGCTCAAGGAGATCGCCGAGGCCGTGCGCGGCGGCGGCGAGCTCGCGGCGATCGAGGGACGCGCGATGCAGGCGCTGGCGCAGCGCGGCTGGCAGCCCGACTACCTGACGGTGCGCCGCCGCCTCGACCTGCAGCCGCCGGCCGCGCTCGACGGCGCCGAGCCGCTGGTGGCGCTCGCGGCCGCGCGCCTGGGCAGCACGCGGCTGATCGACAACCTCGAGATCGAGCCCTGGGCGGCAAAGCCATGAGCTATAGCGTCAAGGAGATCTTCTACACGCTGCAGGGCGAAGGCGGCCAGGCCGGCATGCCGGCCGTGTTCTGCCGCTTCGCGGGCTGCAACCTCTGGAGCGGCCGCGAGGTCGACCGCGCCAGCGCCGTCTGCCGTTTCTGCGACACCGATTTCGTCGGCACCGACGGCACGCTGGGCGGCAAGTTCAAGGAGGCCGATGCGCTGGCCGACACCATCGCCGCGCAGTGGCCCGCCGACGATGCCGGCCACCGCCTCGTGGTGCTGACCGGCGGCGAGCCGCTGCTGCAGGTCGACGCCGCGCTGATCGATGCGCTGCATGCGCGCGGCTTCCGCATCGCCGTCGAGAGCAACGGCACCGTGGCCGCGCCCGAGGGCATCGACTGGCTCTGCATCAGCCCCAAGGCCGGCGCGCCCTGGGTGCAGCGGCGCGGCCAGGAACTCAAGCTGGTGTGGCCGCAGGAGGGCATCGACCTCGACGCGATGGCGCGCAGCGGCGAGTTCGCGCACCGCTTCCTGCAACCCATGGACGGCCCGCGGCAGGCCGCCAACACCGCGCTGTGCATCGATGCCTGCCTGCGCCAGCCGCGCTGGCGCCTCAGCGTGCAGACCCACAAGTTCACCGGCATCCGCTGATGCCCGCTTCCCCGTTCCTCCGTTCCCCATGCGATTCACGATCAGCCAACGCTTCTTCTTCGACGCCGCCCACACCCTGAAACGCGAGATCGAGGCCGAAGGCAGCCGCCGCATCCACGGCCACACCTACCACGCCGAGGTCTGGCTCGCGGGCGAACGCGATCCCGCGACCGGCATGGTGATCGACCTGGGCCTGCTGCGGCGCCGGCTCGAGGCAGTGCGCGAGCAGCTCGACCACCGGCTGCTCGACGAGGTGCCGGGGCTGCAACCGCCCACGCTGGAGAACCTGTGCCTGTTCATCGCCGAGGCGTTGGGCGAACTTCAGGCTTCGCTGGCGCGCGTGCGGGTGTGGCGCGAGGCGCTCGGCGATTCCTGCACGCTGGAGTTCTGACTCAGCGCTCCCGCGCGGCGCCGTGACCGACCGCATCCGCAAGCCCGAGGGCCATGGATGAGAACCGCTGCGCAAGAAAAGCCGGACGACGAAGCCGGTTTGATACAACGGCGGTCGCACCTTTTTTTACAACACGATCCAGGGAGGATTGCAGCTTGAAACCCCATTCGACCTCACGCCGCTTCGCGGCCATCGCCGGCGTCACGGCCGCGCTCCTGCTCGCCGCGGGCTGCGCCCAGACGCAGGCCCCGCCCGCTGCCGCGGGTGCCGGCACGAACAACCTGCTGATCGGCGCCGTGGCCTGGAAGCAGACCGCGGCCGAGTACCGCGCTCTCTATCACCAGGGCTTCAACGTGGCGCGCATGCACGTGGAGGCGGCGCTGAAGAAGCGCCGCCCGGGCGACAAGCCGCTGGCGGTGGTGACCGACATGGACGACACGATCCTGCTGCCGCTGGCCTACTGGGGCTACCTGATCAACGAGGGCCAGGATTTCTTCGACGATCCGAAGTGGGACGCGTGGATCCCGAAGAACCAGATCGTGCCCTCGCCCGGCTCGCAGGAGTTCCTGCGCTTCTGCCGGGAGAACGGCGTGGAGGTGTTCTACGTGACCAGCCGCGAACAGGGCGAACGCACCTACGAGTACGCGATGGAACACCTCAAGGTGCTGGGCGCGCCCTATGCCGACAAGGAGCACCTGACCGTGCTGCGCGACAGCAGCAACAAGCAGCCGCGGCAGGAGCAGATCGCGCAGCAGTTCGACGTGGTGGTCTACCTCGGCGACAACCTCAATGACTTCCGGCGCAAGTACTACGTGAAGAACGTCGACCAGCGGATCCAGGCGATGGAAGCCGACCGCGAACAGTTCGGCCGCAAGTACGTGCTGTTCCCGAACCCGACCGACGGCCACTGGATGGCCGCGATCTTCGGCGACTCGGAGCCGCCGGCGAACGACGCCAACCGCCAGCTGTTCAGGAAGGCAGCGACCCGTTCCGCCTGGGACGGGCACTGAGGGGCTTCGTCAGGCCGCGCCGATCCCGGCCACCAGGCTGCCCGGTGCGATGCCGTTCTTCAGGCCGGCCGTGAAGGCCAGCATGCGGTCGATCGGCACGCGCGCGCGCAGGCCCAGCGCCGGGTCGACGTGGATCTCGCCGGCACCGGTCTCGAGCGCGTTCGCGAGGTCGGCCAGCCCGTTCATCGCCATCCACGGGCAATGCGCGCAGCTCTTGCAGGTGCCGCCGTTGCCGGCCGTGGGGGCCTCGATGAAGGTCTTGCCGGGATTGAGCGCGCGCAGCTTGTGCAGCATGCCGTTGTCGGTCGCGACGATGAACTCGGTCGCGTCGAGCTGGCGCGCGGCGTTGAGGATCGCCGAGGTCGAGCCCACGGCATCGGCCAGCGCGATGACCTCGGCCGAGGACTCGGGATGCACCAGCACCTTGGCGCGCGGATGCGCCTGCTTGAGCAGCTCGAGCTCGAGCGCCTTGAACTCGTCGTGCACGATGCAGGCGCCGTTCCAGCTCACCATGTCGGCGCCGGTCTGGCGCTGGATGTAGTCGCCGAGGTGGCGGTCGGGGCCCCAGAGGATCTTGCGGCCCTGCGCATGCAGCGCGCCCACCACGTCGAGCGCGCAGCTCGAGGTGACGAGCCAGTCGGCGCGCGCCTTCACGGCGGCGCTGGTGTTGGCGTAGACGACCACGGTGCGGTCTGGATGCGCGTCGCAGAAGGCGCTGAACTCGTCGACCGGGCAGCCCAGGTCGAGCGAGCAGTTGGCGTCGAGGTCGGGCATCAGCACCCGCTTCTCGGGCGACAGGATCTTGGCGGTCTCGCCCATGAAGCGCACGCCCGACACCACCAGCGTGCCGGCCGCATGGTCGCGGCCGAAGCGCGCCATCTCGAGCGAATCGCTCACGATGCCGCCGGTTTCCTCGGCCAGGTCCTGCAGGTCGGGGTGGACGTAGAAGTGCGACACCATGACCGCGTTGCGCTCGCGCAGCAGGCGGCGGATGCGCTCCTTGAGCGCCTCGCGCTCGGTGGGCGTGGGCTCGGGCGGCACGCGGGCCCAGGCGCGACGGGTGTCGCAGACGCTCCCTTCGGCCGGCTGTTCGTACTCGACATCGATGACGGCGGAGGAAGCCATGTGCGTCTCCCTCAGCGGTCCTGGAAGCGCATCGAGAAATCGATGGCCTTGACGTCCTTGGTCAGCGCGCCGACCGAGATCCGGTCGACGCCGGTCTCGACCAGTTCGCGCAGGCCGTCGAGCGTGACGCCGCCCGATATCTCGAGCACCGCGCGGCCTTCGCCGGCGGCGTCGTTGATGCGCACCGCCTCGCGCAGGGTCGGCAGGTCCATGTTGTCGAGCAGCACCATGCGCGCGCCGGCGGCGAGCGCTTCCTGCAGCTGCGCCAGGGTCTCGACCTCGATCTCGACGAAGTCGGCGCGCGCTGCCGCGGGGGCCACGGCGCGCAGCGCGGCGGCCACGCCACCGGCCGCGGCGATGTGGTTTTCCTTGATCAGCACGGCGTCGTACAGGCCGATGCGATGGTTGAGGCCGCCGCCGGTGCGCACCGCGTACTTCTGCGCCAGGCGCAGGCCCGGCAGCGTCTTGCGCGTGTCGACGATGCGCGCGCGCGTGCCAGCGACGATGTCGCTGTAGAGCGCGGCCTTGGTCGCGACGGCGCTCAGCAGTTGCAGGAAGTTGAGCGCGGTGCGCTCGGCGGTCAGCAGCGCGCGGGCCGGGCCCTCCATCTCGAGCACGACCTGGTTCGGCTCGCAGCGCCCGCCCTCGGCGCAGCGCCAGTCGATGCGCACCTGCGGATCGAGCTGCGCCAGCGTGGCCTCGACCCAGGGCGCGCCGCACAGCACGGCCGGCTCGCGCACCAGCACGCGCGCCTGGGCGCGGCGGCCGGCGTCGACCAGGGAGACGGTGAGGTCGCCGTCGGCGACGTCCTCCTGCAGTGCGCGGGCCGCATCGGCCTGGGCCAGCGCGGCGATGGCCGGCGCGGAGAAATCGAAACGGGAACGCATGGGGCGGTTTGTCTTCCGGATGTTGTTATGGGGGCGGCCGGACCGATTCGGGCACCGGGTCGCGCCCGGTCAGCGCGGCCACGGCATCGGCCGGGCTCACGCGGCCGTCGAGCAGCGCGACCACGCCCTCGGCGATGGGCATTTCCACGCCCAGCCCGCGCGCGCGCTGCACCACGGTGCGGGCGCAGTAAACGCCCTCGGCCACGTGGCCCAGCGAATCGACCGCCTGCGCCAGGGTACGGCCCTGGGCGAGCAGCAGGCCGACCTTGCGGTTGCGCGACAGGTCGCCGGTGGCGGTGAGCACCAGGTCGCCCAGGCCCGACAGGCCCATGAAGGTGTCGGTGCGGGCGCCGAGCGCGAGGCCGAAGCGGGTCATCTCGGCCAGGCCGCGCGTGATCAGCGCGGCGCGTGCATTGAGGCCCAGCGCAAGGCCGTCGCACAGGCCGGTGGCGATCGCCAGCACGTTCTTGACCGCGCCGCCGACCTCGACGCCGACGATGTCGTCATTGGCATAGACGCGCAGCGCGGGGCCATGAAAGGCATCGACCAGCGCGTCGCGCACGGCGGCATGCGGGCTGGCGGCGACCAGCGCGGTGGGGCGGCCCTCGGCCACTTCCTGCGCGAAGCTCGGGCCGCTGAGCACGCCGGCCAACAGATCGGGCGCGACCTGCGCGCGGATCTCGTGGGCCAGCAGGCCAAAGGAGGAAGCGGAGGTGTTCGCGGCCTGCGCGGGCTCGACGCCCTTGCAGAGCCAGGCGACCGGCACGCGGGTGCCGCTGTCGCGCAGGGTCTCGAGCTGCTGGCGCAGCGCCGCCATGGGCGTGGCCACGATCACCAGGTCGGCGCCGGCCTGCGCCTGGCCGATGCCGCCCGCGCGCACCGCGAGCGAAGCCGGCAAGGCCAGCCCCGGCAGGTAGCGGGTGTTCTCGCGGGCCCGGGAGATGGCCTCGGCCTGGGCCGCGTCGCGGGCCCACAGCGTGACCTCGTGGCGGGCGGCCGCATTGACGGCCACCGCCGTGCCCCAGGCTCCGGCGCCATGAACGCAGATCTTCATCGGCGTCGCGGCGTTGCGTACCGTCGGGCTTACTGCGTGATGATGGGCGACGGCTGGCCGGCGGCCTGAGCCTGCTGCTGCTCGTACATGGCCTGGAAGTTGATCTCGGCCAGGTGCACGGGCGGGAAGCCGCCGCGCTGGATCACGTCGGCCACGTTGCCGCGCAGGTAGGGGTAGACGATCTGCGGGCAGGCGATGCCGAGGATCGGGCCCATCTGGTCTTCGGGCAGGTTGCGGATCTCGAAGATGCCGGCCTGCTTGGCTTCGACCAGGAACACGGTCTTGTCGCCGATCTTGGTCTGCACGGTGGCGGACACCGACACCTCGAAGATGCCGTCGGCCACGGGCTGGGCGTCCACGCCGAGCTGGATGTCGACGGTGGGCTGTTCCTGTTCCAGCAGGATCGCGGGCGAGTTGGGTTGTTCGAGCGACAGGTCCTTGAGGTAGACGCGCTGGATCTGGAACACGGGATCTTGGGCTTGCTGGTCGGCCATGGCTGAACTTTCGAGGGTCAAAACAAGGCCCGCCGGGGGATGGTTTCCCGCGGCGGGCCGCAGATGGGTGAACGGACGATTATCGCCCGGCGATGTGACGGCTTCGGACCGGCGGTCGGCCGGGCCTCGATCAGGCCGGCTGGCCCTGCAGCAGCGGCACCAGCCCGCCGCGGCTGTCGAGCGCCATCAGGTCGTCGCAACCGCCCACGTGGGTGTCGCCGATGAAGATCTGCGGCACCGTGCGGCGCTGGGTGATCTCCATCATGGCGATGCGCGCCTGGGGATCGCTGTCGATGCGGATCTCCTCGATCTGCTCGACGCCCTTGGACTTGAGGATCTGCTTGGCGCGTGTGCAGTAGGGGCACACGGCGGTGGTGTACATCTTGACGGCTTGCATGGTTCGTATCTCGGTGGGGTTCAGGCCTTTTCAACCGGCAGATTAGCCGCTTTCCATGCCTTGAGCCCGCCGGACACCGCTTGGGCCTGCTCGTAACCCAGCTTCTTGGCCGCGGCCACCGCGCGCTGCGCGCGCGAGCCGTTCTCGCACACCAGCAGCAGCGGCACGTTCTTGTTCTTGACCGTGGAGGCCAGCTTTTCCTCGAGCTGGGCCAGCGGCACGTTCTTGGCGCCGATCATGTGGCCGGCGGCGAATTCCTCGGGATCGCGCAGGTCGACCAGCACCGCGCGCTCGCGGTTGATGAGGTGCACCGCCGCGTCGGCCGTCAGCGTGCCGCCCCCCGCGCCGCGAATCAGCGGCCAGGCCAGCATGGCGCCCGAGCTGAGCACGATCAGGACCAGCATCCAGTTCGCAGTGACGAATTCGATCAATTTCACGAGGGTTCCTTGGAGAGAGGCAAACCCGGGATTTTAGAATGTCGGGTTTACAAAGCGCTGCCAAAGGCCTCCGACATGCACAAACTGGTACTGATCCGCCACGGCGAATCGACCTGGAACCTCGAAAACCGCTTCACCGGCTGGACCGACGTCGACCTGACCGAGACCGGCGTCGAGCAGGCCAAGCAGGCGGGCCGGCTGCTGAAGGCCGAGGGCTACGACTTCGACGTGGCCTACACCAGCGTGCTCAAGCGCGCCACGCGCACCCTGTGGCACACGCTCGACGAGCTCGACCGCACCTGGCTGCCGGTGGTGCATTCGTGGCGCCTCAACGAGCGCCACTACGGCGGCCTGCAGGGCCTGAACAAGGCCGAAACGGCCAAGAAGTACGGCGACGAGCAGGTGCTGGTCTGGCGCCGCAGCTACAGCACGCCGCCGCCGCCGCTGGAAGCAGACGACCCGCGCAGCGAACGCAGCGACGTGCGCTACGCCAAGCTCTCGCCCGAGCAGATCCCGCTGACCGAATGCCTGAAGGACACGGTGGCGCGCGTGCTGCCGTTCTGGAACGAGTCGATGGCCCCGGCCATCCGCACCGGCCGCCGCCTCGTGGTGGCGGCGCACGGCAACTCGATCCGCGCGCTGGTGAAGTACCTGGACGGCATCTCGGACGACGACATCGTCGGCCTGAACATCCCGAACGGCATTCCCCTTGTGTACGAGCTCGACGACGATCTCAAGCCGCTGCGGCACTACTATCTGGGCGATGCCGCCGCCGCCGAGAAAGCCGCCGCCGCGGTCGCCTCGCAAGGCAAAGGCTGAAGCCGCGCTGTAGAAAAACCGTGCCCGCCGCTCCACCCGTGGAACCCCGGCGGGCAATTTGTTTCCAAGCTGTGTATATTGGTTCGACAGCCGACAAGGACACTTACCCATGGGCCAGAAACTCAAGATCACCGGCTGGGTCGCCGCCGGCGCCGTTGCAGGCGTCCTGACCACCGCCTCGCTGCAGACCGTCGCGCGCGGCTCGCTCGCGCCACTGCCGCTCGAGGAACTGCAGCAGCTCGCTGCCGTGTTCGGCATGGTCAAGAGCGACTACGTCGAACCGGTCGACGAGAAGAAGCTGATTTCCGACGCCATCTCCGGCATGGTCGCCGGGCTCGACCCGCATTCCCAGTACTTCGACAAGAAGTCCTTCAAGGAATTCAGGGAAGGCACCACCGGCCGCTTCGTCGGCGTGGGCATCGAGATCTCGCAGGAAGACGGCCTGATCAAGGTGGTCTCCCCGATCGAGGGCTCGCCCGCGTTCCGCGCCGGCCTCAAGCCCAATGACCTGATCACCAAGATCGACGACACCGCGGTGCGCGGCCTGTCGCTCAACGAGGCGGTCAAGCGCATGCGCGGCGAGGCCAACACCAAGGTGCTGCTGACGATCTTCCGCAAGGACGAGAGCCGCACCTTCCCGGTCACGATCACGCGCGAGGAAATCCGCACCCAATCGGTGCGCGGCAAGATGATCGAGCCGGGCTACGGCTGGATCCGCCTGTCGCAGTTCCAGGAGCGCACGGTCGACGACTTCGTGAAGAAGATCGACGACCTGTACAAGGAAGACCCGAACCTCAAGGGCCTGGTGCTCGACCTGCGCAACGACCCGGGCGGCCTGCTCGACGCGGCCGTGGCGGTGTCGGCGGCCTTCCTGCCCGAGAACGCCACGGTGGTCACCACCGACGGCCAGCTCGCCGAGAGCAAGGCGGTCTACAAGGCGGCGCCCGAGTTCTACCAGCGCCGCTCCGGCAGCGACCCGCTGCGCAGCCTGCCGGCCTCGCTGAAGTCGGTGCCGCTGGTGGTGCTCGTGAACGAAGGCTCGGCCTCGGCCAGCGAAATCGTCGCGGGCGCGCTGCAGGACCACAAGCGCGCCACCATCATGGGCAGCCAGACCTTCGGCAAGGGCTCGGTGCAGACCGTGCGTCCGCTCGGCCCCGACACCGGCCTGAAGATCACCACCGCGCGCTACTACACGCCCAGCGGCACCTCGATCCAGGCCAAGGGCATCGTGCCGAACGTGCTGGTCGACGAGAGCGCCGAGGGCAGCCCCTTCGCCGCGCTGCGCATGCGCGAGGCCGACCTCGAGAAGCACCTGGCCAGCGGCCAGGGCCCCGAGGTCAAGGACCCCGAGCGCGAGAAGGCCCGCGACGAGGCCCGCAAGCGCCTCGAGGAAGAAGCCAAGAAGCCGCCGCAGGACCGCAAGGTGCCCGAGTTCGGCTCCGACAAGGACTTCCCGCTGGTGCAGGCGCTCAACCGCCTCAAGGGCCAGCCGGTGCTGGTCAGCAAGACGCAGGTGATCGTCGACAACAAGGAAGAGAAGAAGGAGAACTGACCGGCCGGGGCGCGAGCCCCTTCCGGACGCTCCGACTTCGCATCCCACCGCAGGGGACCGGCCAGACCGGTCCCTTTTGCTTTCTCCCCCGCCATGAACGAAGACGACGACCTGCTGCGCTACTCGCGCCACATCCTGCTCGAGGAATTCGGCATCGATGGCCAGGCGCGCGTGAGCGCCGGCCGGGTGCTGGTGATCGGTGCCGGCGGGCTGGGATCGCCGGCCGTGCTCTACCTCGCGGCGGCGGGTGTGGGGCGCATCGTGCTGGTCGACGACGACGAGGTCGACCTCACCAACCTGCAGCGCCAGGTCGCCCACACCGAGGCGCGCGTGGGCCAGCCAAAGGTGGCGTCGGCGGCGCAGGCCATGCGCGACATCAATCCCGGCATCGCCATCGAGACCCACGTGCTGCGCCCCGACGCCGACCAGCTGTCGGCACTGGTCGCCGCGGCCGACGTGGTGCTCGACTGCACCGACAACTTCGTGACGCGCCAGGCCGTCAACCGCGCCTGCGTAGCGCACGGCAAGCCGCTGGTGGCGGGGGCCGCGATCCGCTTCGACGGGCAGCTCAGCGTGTACGACGTGCGCGATCCGGCCTCGCCCTGCTATGCCTGCCTGTTCCCGCCCGACGCGGCCTTCGAGGAGACGCTGTGCGCGGTGCTCGGGGTGTTCGGGCCGGTGGTCGGCACCATCGGCACCCTGCAGGCGCTCGAGGCGCTCAAGCTGCTCGCGGGCATCGGGCCGTCGCTGGCGGGCCGGTTGCTGATGTTCGACGGACGCAGCGCCTCGTTCGACACCCTGCGCGTGGCGCGCGATCCGCACTGCGGCGTCTGCGCGGCGCAGCGCGCCGCGCCCTAGCCTCGCTCGGGGTCAGGGCTGCTGCTTCGCGCCCTTGGCCCGCGCCGCGCCGTTGGCGGCGGCGCCGGCGGTCGGCTTGTTGGCCTGGGCCAGCACCGCCTTGCAGTCGGAATCCTCGCCGGGGCCGGTCTCGATGGTCGCGGCCAGCGCCAGCAGCGGGTTGACCGCGCCCAGCGCCAGGGCCGCCAGTCCACGGCCCGCCAGCGGCCCGACCTGCAGCCCGCCCTTGGGATCGCCGAAGCTGCCGCTGACCACCAGCGGCGTGCGGATCGACAGCAGGCTCTTGCTCTTGGGCTCCTGGTGGATCACGAAATCCAGCCCCTCGGTGGCGAAATTGGCCTGTCCCGTGGCCGTGAACAGCGCATTGGTGGTGTCCACCAGCAGGGTGCGGCCGGTCGCCAGCCCCTTGTTCACGTCGAAGGCCACGGCCGCGCAGCGCAGTTCCACGTCGCGGTCGCCGCGCAGCAGGAACTTGAGGATGTCGCCGCCCACCAGCGTGGCGAACACCGGCAGCAGGTTGCCGAACTGGCCGCGGCCGGCCAGCACCGCGACGTCGCCCGAGGCGCCGCCGAGCCAGTTGGCCACGGTGCTGCCCGAGCCCGAGAGGTTGATGCGGCCGTCGAGCCGGCCCAGGCTGTTGCCGGTGGTCTCGAGCTTGGGGAACAGCCGCGCGAGCTGCATCGCGCGCACGTCGAGCGCGGCGCGGATGTCGGCCGGGTTCTTCGAACCGTCGATGCGGATCGCGCCGGCCAGCTTGCCGCCGGCCACGCCGAGCTCGAGCGGGTCGAGCGTGAGCACGCTGTCCTTGAGCTTGACCTGCACGCTGCCGCTGTCGAGCGGGACCTCGCGCACGTTGCGGATGCGCTCGGCCGTGTACTTCACGTCGGCGTTCATCGCGCGCAGGCGCTCGAAGTCCAGCGGCGCGGTCGGCAGCACCTTGCCGCCCGGGCGCTTGACCTGGGTCACGGTCGGCGGCGGCGCCACGCCCTCGACGGTGGCGGCGGTGCGCGCGGTCGGCGGCAGGCCGATCAGCGGGCCGAGGTCGTCCATGTCCATCACCTTCGAGCGCAGTTCGCCCGCGAGATAGGGCACCTGGGCGGCCTGGTCGAAGCGCATGTCGCCGCCGATGTCGGACAGGCCCAGCTTGCCCTGCAGCGCCTTGGCCTCCCACAGCGTGCCACGCTTGCTCAGGGTGCCGCGCACCGCGTAGGGCGAGGTCTGCGGCAACGCGATGCCCAGCAGCGGGAACAGCGCGCCCAGCGTCTGGCCGCGGATGTCGAATTTGGCATCGATGCCGTCGAGGTCAGCGAGCGAGCCCACGGTGCCGCTGGCCTTGAGCTTGGTCTGGCCGGCGGCCGCGTCGATCTCGAGCGGGAACGGCGGCGCGCCGGCCGCGTTGATCTGCATCACGTTGCCGGTGCGACCCTGGGCCGTGAGCGGCTGGCCCTTGTAGCGGCCCTTGATGCGGTAGTGCACCGGCAGCGCGCCGCGCGCGGTGTCGTAGCTGACGTCGGCATGGATGTCCACGCCC
The DNA here is from genome assembly GCF_059418345.1 of Variovorax sp. GW821-FHT09B01. Classification (NCBI taxonomy): domain Bacteria; kingdom Pseudomonadati; phylum Pseudomonadota; class Betaproteobacteria; order Burkholderiales; family Comamonadaceae; genus Variovorax; species Variovorax sp. GW821-FHT09B01. The sequence goes on from NZ_JBWKPQ010000010.1 coordinate 102,220, forward strand.
AGGTGCTTGGCCAGGAAGTCGATGGCGCCGCCGTCGATCTCGATGGTGCCGATCACGGGCGCGGTGCCGGCGTCGGAGGTGTCCTTGCCGAAAGCCCAGGTGCGCCGGCCGTCGGCTTCCATCTGCAGGCCCACGGTGGGCGAGGCGAGCACCAGCCGCGGGATGTCGATGCGGCGCGAGATGAGCGGCCAGAGGCGGATGTCGAACTCGGCGCGCTCAGCCTTCACGAGGTAGGGATCGCGCGCCCACGAGGGGTTGGCGAACTCGATGCCGTCGAACTTGACGGTGGCGCGGCGCCAGCCGAGATCGACGTCGAGCCGGCGCGTGATCTCGAACTTGCGGCCGGTCTTCTCGCTCACGTAGCGGTTGACCGGCTCGCGCAGCACGTCCCAGGGGAAGAACAGGATGGCGATCACCAGCGCCGCAAACAGCGCGAGCAGCAGCACGATCAGCTTCTGCCACAGCGGAAATCTGCGCGGGAGGGTGCGGGTGTGATCCATCGCCATGCCTGCATGATGACTGCATCGCGCGCGCCGTCCAGGTCGGCGCAGGGCCGCAACCCGCGTACGGCATCACCTACCGCGCGCCGAGCGACGCCAGGGCCCTCGCCTGCGGGTGCGTCGGAACCCGCCTACAGATGCCTCGCACTGAACCCTGCATGATGCGCGGCAGGGAGGCCTCATCGTCCAGAGCCCGGTCCAGCCAACACCAGCCCTCTGTCTCAGAGCGCCGGCAGCGCGGCACACATCATTCGGGCAACGTCGGAGGAAGCGCGGTTCGTCATGGATTCCAGATTGAAGACCTACATCGTCGAGGACAACCTCACGATCCGTGAAAACCTCATCGGCACCCTGGAAGAACTGGCGCGCACCGTGGTGGTCGGCTATGCGGAAACCGAAGACCACGCGATCGAATGGCTGCGCACCCATGCCGCCGAATGGAACCTCGCGGTGGTCGATCTGTTCCTCAAGCAGGGCAGCGGGCTGGGTGTGCTGAAGGCCTGCACCGAGCGGCGCCCCGAACAGAAGGTGGTGGTGCTCAGCAACTATGCGACGCCCGACATCCGCAGGCGTTGTGCGCAGTTCGGCGTGGACGCGGTGTTCGACAAGTCCAACGAGATCGACGCACTGGTCGATTTCTGCCTGCGCGCGGTGGCGGCGCAGCCACCGGGGCCGGGCTGAGCCCCGGCGCGAACGGTGGCTCTCTCAGTCGATCAGCTTGTTCTTGAGGGCGTAGTACGTGAGGTCGCTGTTGGAGGAGAGGTTCATCTTCTCCATCAGCCGCGTGCGGTAGGTGCTCACGGTCTTCACCGACAGCGACAGCGTCTTGGCGATGTCGCCCGCGGTCTCGCCCTTGGCCAGCTTCAGGAACACCTGGAACTCGCGTTCCGAGAGCTGCTCGTGCGGCGCGGCGTCGTCCTTGCGGTCGAGCTGGCGGGCCAGCAGTTCGGCGACGGCGGGGGTGATGTAGCGGCGGCCCAGCGCGATGGTGCGGATCGCGTTGACGATCTCCATCGGATCGCACTCCTTGTTGAGGTAGCCGCTCGCGCCCTGCCGGATCAGGTTCATCGCGTAGTGCTCCTCGGGGTACCCGCTCAGGATCAGGATGCCGACGTCGGGCGCCTTGGCACGGATCATGGCGAGCGCATCGATCCCGCTTTGCCCCGGCATCGACAGGTCCATCACCAGCACGTCGAGTTCGGTCGTGCGCACGAGTTCGATCGCCTCGCGACCGCTGGCGGCCTCGCCGGCCACGCGCAGATCCACGTGCTCGGAGAAGAACTGCCTGAGGCCCGATCGCACGATGGCGTGGTCGTCCACAATTCCAATTTTGATCATCTGTTACTTTCGTCGTTGTGTTGCCGGTCCGCGGGCCGCAACATGCCGGTTCCCTGATCGTTGTCAATTATTCACGATCTTGTCTTGAAAGCGGACTCAATAGTTTCATGCGTTGGCTAGCCTTCCCCAAAATGGCCCTGAGCCTGCTGCTCGCGGCACTGGCGGCGCTGGCGCTCGTCGGCATCAACGAGGCGGGCTACCGGCAGTCCAGTATCGCCTTGGCCGAGATCGACGCCGCCCAGAAGGTGCGCAGCGTGCTCAACCAGCTGCTGCAGAACATCCTCGATGCAGAAACGGGCCAGCGCGGCTATCTGCTGACAGGGGAAGCCGCCTATCGGCAACCCTACGACAACGCCATCCAGCAGATCGACGGCAACCTGGCGAGCCTGCGCCAGCAGTATGCCGGCCGGCCGGCCGAGACGGCCCAGCTGGCCGAGCTGTCGAAACACGTGCTGCGCAAGGTGTCCGAGATGGACATGAGCGTGCGCCTGCGCTCGGACGGCAAGGAGGACGCCTGGAAGTTCGTCATCACCACCGACGTCGGCCGCGAGGAGATGGATTCCATCCGCGAGAAGGCCCGGGGCCTGGTGGAGCTCAGCAACAAGACCCTGCACGACAGCCAGACCCAGGTGATGCTGTCGCTGCGGCTGGCGCGCTTCGGCACCAGCATCGTGGCGCTGGCGGCCCTGTTCGCCTTCTTCCTGTACCTGCGCCAGACGCACGTGCTGCGCTCGATCGGCGAGCGCCAGCAGGAGACCCTGCAGCGCGAGCGCAATGCCCTGGAGGACGAAGTGCGCGAGCGCACCACCTCGCTGGCCGAACTGGCGACCCACCTGCAGGACGTGCGCGAGACCGAGCGCGGCTTCCTGGCGCGCGAGCTGCACGACGAGCTGGGCTCGCTGCTGACCGCCGCCAAGCTCGACGTGGCGCGGCTGAAGTCGCGGCTGGCCGATTCGCCCGATGCGATCCAGCGGCTGCAGCATCTGACCGAGCTGCTCAACAGCGGCATCGCGCTCAAGCGCCGCATCATCGAGGACCTGCGCCCGTCCTCGCTGGCCAACCTGGGGCTGGTGGCCTCGCTCGAGATCCTCGGGCGCGAGTTCGGCGAACGTTCGGGCATCCACGTCGACATGCAGCTGGAGCCGGTCAGCACCGACGAGTCGCGCCAGCTCACCATCTACCGGATGGTGCAGGAGAGCCTGACCAACATCGGCAAGTACGCCGAGGCCACCGAGGCCACGATCTCGATGAAGGACCACGGCACGCACGTGGTGGTCGAGGTGGTCGACAACGGCAAGGGCTTCGACGCCCTGAAGATGCGCCCGTCGACCCACGGCCTGGCCGGCATGCGCCACCGCGTGGAAGCGGCGCACGGCAAGCTCACGGTGGAATCGACGCCCGGGCACGGCACGCGCATCGCGGCGATGCTGCCGGTGGCGTAGGCCCGACGCCCTGCCTCGCGTGCCGGCGGCGTGCCGGCGCATTCGTGCCGGATTTCACGCGATTTCACGGGTGGCCGGGCGGACTCGGCCATCTCCTACGCCCCGCCCCCCCTGCCACTGACAGGTCCGCCATGGGCCGACCCTTAAGGTCTGTCCATGCCGTGTTCCTCCCCATCGGACACGCGGCTTTTCCGACAACGAGGGCAGCCTCCAAGGAGTTCCGCATGTTGCACTACGCAGTGGTCTTTCTGGTCATCGCGCTGATCGCCGCCTTGTTCGGCTTCGGCGGTATCGCCGCCAGCGCCGTCGGCATCGCCAAGATCCTCTTCGTGATCTTCGCCGTGCTCGCCATCGCGAGCTTCCTGGCCGGCTTGCTACGAAGCAAGTAGCGTCGGTACGATTCACAGGCTCTCGCAAATCATTCCCGGAAAGGACTTTTCATGAACACGACCAAGACCCCCCAGCAACTCGCCGATGACGCACGCCAGACCGCCAACGACGCTGTCGATACCACGCGTGCCTATGCACAGAATGCGGTGAATGCGGCGGGCGAAAAGGTCCGCGAGCTGCGTCGCGACGCGGAACCGGCGGTCGAACAGCTCGCAGCGCGCGTGCAGCAGGCCGTGCAGCGCGGCCTCGATGCCGCATCGACCACCAGCGCCCGCGCCCAGCGCCGCCTCGAACAGGCCGCCGACTCGACCGGCCGCTACATCTCCGACCAGCCCGTGCGCTCGGTGCTGATCGCCGCCGCGGCCGGTGCCGCCATCACCGCACTGATCGTGCTGGCCAGCCGCCGTCGGGACGACTATTGATCGCCTGAAGCATCGGCCCCGCTCCGCAGCACCATGCTTCATCCGATCTTTTCCACGGTGCTCGGGCACCCGGAGCTCATCGCCGAACACATCGCCAACTACGCGGCCCTGGTCCGGCAGGAATCGGGCACTGCGGCCCGCGGGCTGATCGCCCGCATCGTCGCGGGCATCCTGGCCGCAGCCACCTTCGTGCTGGCGCTGGGACTCATCGGCGTGGCGGTGCTGCTGGGCGTGCTGCACGGCAGTTTTCATTGGGTGCTGATCGCGGTTCCCGGCGTAGCGCTGGCGATCGCCGCGATCTGCGCCTGGATCGCATCCCGTCCCTTCATCGCCCATGGGTTCGACGATCTGCGTGCGCAGGTCGACGCCGACCTGCAGGCCCTTCATGAAGCCGGAGGCCGCCATGGCCGGCACTGATCCCCGCGCCCTGCTGACGCCGAAGGAACGGCTGGCGCTGTCGCGCCGCGCCCTGGTGCGCGAACTCAACGGCGGACGCGAACCCGAGTCGGAACCGCGCACGCCGCAGCAGGAACGCGCCCGGCGCGATGCCGAAGCGGCCTTCGCACAGTCCGACCCCGACGATGCCGGCGCCGCCTTCGAAGGCCAGCGCGCGCACGATGCGGGCGATGGCCGCGGCGGCAATGCCCGCGTCTGGGCCTCGGTCGCGCGCAGCATGGCCGAGCGCTGGTGGCGCCGCCATCCGGCGCATGCGGCGGGCCAGCTCGCCCGGCCGCTGCTCGAGCGCTACGCGCGCAAGGAACCGGCCAAGCTGATGGCCATTGCCGCGGCCACCGGCGCGGTGGTGGTGCTGGTCAGGCCCTGGCGGCTGCTGTCGGTGACGGCAGTGCTGGCCGCGGTGCTCAAGACTTCCGACCTGGCCGACATCGTGAACACGCTCATGCAGCAGAAAACAACTCCCCCACGAAAGGATCCCCCATGAAAGCCAATGCCTCCACTCCGGCGAAGGACCACCAGCACCTGGTGCTGGACCAGAAGGGCCTCGATGCCGCAGCCCACAGCCTCGACGACGGCGCCGTCACCCCGGCCTACGGCCCGTGGCGCGACGACATCGTCAAGCTGCTGAACGACGCGCTCGCCACCGAGCTGGTCTGCGTGCTGCGCTACAAGCGCCACTACTTCACCGCCAACGGCGTGGAGTCGCCGGCCATCGCCGACGAATTCCTGGTGCATGCCAACGAGGAATCGGGCCATGCCGACCGCATCGCCGAACGCATCGTGCAGTTGGGCGGCGAACCCGATTTCGCGCCCGATCACCTGCGCGAACGCAGCCATGCCGGCTACGACGAATCGACCGACCTGCAGGCCATGGTGCGCGCCAACCTCGTGGCCGAGCGCATCGCTGTCGAGTCGTACCGCCAGATGATCAACCTGATCGGCGACAAGGACCCGACCACCCGCCGCATGCTCGAGGACATCCTCTCGGACGAGGAAGAGCACGCCGACGAGCTGAAGGACTGGCTGGGCCACTGACACCCGCCACCGCCCAAGAAAAAGCCCGGACATGCCGGGCTTTTTCTTTGGGGGCGGGAGGAAACGAGTCCGAAGACTCGAAAAACTCAGCCCTTCACCTCGAGCCGGTTGTCGACCGAGGTCACGCCCTGCACGCCCTTGGCGATCTGTTCTGCGCGCTCCTTGGCGGCGGCGCTCGGCGCGGGCCCCTGCAGGCTCACGGCACCGGCCTTGGTGTCGACATCGATCTTGATGGCGCTGAGGTCGGGATCCTTCGCCAGGCCGGCCGAGATGGCGGCGGTGATGGCCGCGTCGTCCACCGTGTTCGCGACGGCGCTGCCGGCGTCCTTCACGGCTTCCTTCGCGTTGGCGGCACCATCCTTCACGCTCTGCGAGTCGATCCGGGTCTTGGCCTCCTCGGCCATCTTCACGGTCTTGTCGCGCGCGGTGTCGACGGCCTGCTCGGTGCGCGCCACGGCGCTGTCGAGCTTCTCGCCGGCGGTGCGGCCATCGTTCTTGTCGCAGGCGGCCAGCGCGAGGCTGCCGCCGGCGATCGCCAGCACGGCGAGCCAGGTGCGCGTGCGCGAAGCGGGCGACTGTATCGAAATGGTCATGGGAACCTCCACATCGATGGAATGAAAAGAAAAAAGGCTGCGCGCCCGCGGGCCGCAGCCATGTCGCATCAGAGCTTATCGGCGCCGGACTTGATCGCGTCCTTGGCCTTTTCCTTCACGTCGCCGTAGGTGCTCTGCACCTTGCCGGCGGCCTGGTCGGCAATGCCCTCGCCTTCGAGCTTCTCGTTGCCCACGACCTTGCCGGCGACTTCCTTGAGCTTGCCCTTGGCCTGGTCGACGCGGCCTGCCACTTGATCCTTGTTCATTGCGATGTCCTTCCTGATTCGGTCACGAAGCACCCGGAGGTCGGGCGCATGGGCCGGCGGCCCATGACGTCAATCTAGCGACGGGATCGGGCGATGGCGCCGCGACGGCGGCTCGAAGCGCTGTAGGACAACCGGGCCCGGCCGGGGTCAGGCGGAGACGATCCAGCCCTCGAGCGGATCGATGTCCGCCGGGAGGCCGTAGCCGGGGCCCGCGCTGTCCGCGCGCTGCAGGCCCCAGGCCGCCTGCACCAGGCACAGCACGGCATCGAGGTCGTCGCCGCGCGGGTCGTCGAGCAGTTCGCGGCGTTGCCCGGCCGAGAGCACGAGGCGCAGGCCGAGCCGCGTGCGGCCGGCCTCGAGCGCGGCCAGCAGTTCGGCGCGCGCCGCGCGGCGCTCGGGCGTCTGCCTGGCGAGCTCGTCGCTCTTGTAGCTGCGGCGGCCGACCAGCTCGCGCGCCAGCAGCCCGGGATAGGCCTCGAGCGCCACCCGATCGGCCGGCCGCGCCGCGCGCAGCCCCGGCAGATGGGCACCGGCCGACAGCAGCGGCGGCACCCCGGCGTGCAGCATGAAGGCCACCGGCGGATTGACCCACTTCATCGACGGGCTGGAACCCGCGGGCGCATCGGTGGCGCGGTGCGCGAACTTGCCGCCCACCGGCCGCGCGGCGCAGAAGGCCGCGAAGGTCTCGCGGATCTCGGCGCGGGTGAGCGCGGCGTAATGCGCGATCAGCGGCTCGAAGCGCACGGGCCAGCCCAGGTGCTCGACCAGTTCGCGCGGCAGGCTGAACGGGAAGTCGAAACCGCCGACCCAGGCCGGCGTGGTGTGCAGCCAGCGGCTCCAGGCATCGAGCGCGGTGAAGCGCCGCAACTCGTGCAGCGCCACGGCGCCATCGGGCATCGGTTCGCCGGTGGCGATCACGATCGGCTTGCGCGCGGTCGGCGCGCTCGAGAAGTCGCAGCCGAACAACAGCGGGCCCGGGCGCATCCGCTTCATGGCTCAACCCAGCGCGAGCGCCACCACGCCCGCGGCGATGAAGAGCGCGCCCAGCAGGCGCAGCAGCCGGTCGCCCTCGCGCAGCAGGTGGCCGCCGATCAGCGCCGCGAACAGCATCGACACCTCGCGCGCGGGCGCCACGTGCGAGATCGGCGCCTGCTGCACCGCGTAGAGCACCAGCACGTACGACACCGGGCTCACGGCCGCCACCACCAGCGCGTACTTCCACTGCGCGCGCCACATGCGCGCGGTGGTGGCGCGGTCGTGCAGCGCGGCCGGCAGCAGCAGCACCAGGCGCACGAGGTTGCCGAAGTAGTCGAGCAGGATCGGCGACATCGCGAGGAACTTGACGGCGTAGCTGTCGGCCACGGTGTAGGCGGCGATGAAGCCGCCGGTCAGCACGCCGTAGCGGATGCCCTTGTGCACGCGATCGCGCTGCGCCGGGTCGTGCGCCTTGTGCCAGAGCTTCGGGCCACCGGCGACCAGGAACACGCCACCCACCACGCCCACGATGCCCGCCACGCCCACGAGGCTGATCTTCTCGCCGAGGAACAGCACCGCCACCAGCGACGACAAGAGCGGCCCCGAGCCCCGCGCCAGCGGATAGACCACCGTGAGGTCCGACTTGCGGTAGCCGCGCAGCAGCACGATGAAATAGAAGATGTGCAGCACGCCGCTGAGCACGACGAAGCCCCACTCGGTCGCGCCCCAGTGGGGCACCACGTTCCAGCCCAGCACGATGCCCACGGGCGCCCAGATGAGCATGTTGAACACGCTGGTCTGGAAGCTGAAGCGCACGTCGCCGTTGGCCTTCTTGGCGACGATGTTCCAGCCCGCGTGGATGAGCCCTGCAAGCAGGATCAGCGCGAATGCGGAAAGAGGCACGGGATCAGATCAGGGAAGTCGCTCGCCCACCGGCCGGCAGGCAACAAAAAAGGGGGCCGAAGCCCCCGACGCATTTCAGTGGCGCCCGACGATGGCCGCCGTGGCCATCAGCTCCTCGAGCAGCGCCAGCGAGACCTTGCCCGAGACCTTGTACGGGTCGAGCTCGGGTTTCTCGGAGTACTTCAGCAGCGTGGAGGCGTTGAGCTTGGAGAGGTTGACCTGCCCCATGGTCCAGCCGCCGAAGCGGCGCTCGAAGATTTCCTCGTAGTGCAGCAGCACCACGTCCTTGTGGCGCGCGTCGCGCTGGATGTGGCCGTAGAGCTCGCTGATCGCCATGCGGCCGCCTTCGATCGCCTGCAGGAAGGTGCCGCCGCCGTAGCAGAGGATGCCCGTGATGCCGCAGGTCGTGTTGTGCGAGCGCGATTGCGTGAGGATCGCTTCGATGGCCGCGGGGCTGGTGTCGACGGCGCGGCTGGCGTAGAGGAGTCGGACCAGCATGTCAGCTCTTTCGGGGCAGGAGAGAGAGGAATTCGCGGCGCAGGCTCGGGTCCTTGAGGAACACGCCGCGCATCACGGAGTTGATCATCTTGCTGTCCATTTCCTTCACGCCGCGCCAGGCCATGCAGAAGTGCTCGGCCTCCATCACCAGCGCGAGGCCGTCGGGCTGGGTCTTTTCCTGGATCAGGTCGGCCAGTTGCACCACGGCCTCTTCCTGGATCTGCGGACGGCCCATCACCCATTCGGCGAGGCGCGCGTACTTCGACAGGCCGATGACGTTGGTGTGCTCGTTGGGCATCACGCCGATCCAGAGCTTGCCGATGATCGGGCAGAAGTGGTGCGAGCAGGCGCTGCGCACCGTGATCGGGCCGACGATCATCAGCTCGTTGAGGTGCTCGGCATTGGGGAATTCGGTCAGCGAGGGCGGCGGCACGTAGCGGCCGCGGAACACCTCGTTGACGTACATCTTGGCCACGCGACGCGCGGTGTTGTCGGTGTTGTGGTCGTTCTCGACGTCGATCACCAGGCTGTCGAGCACGCCCTTCATCTTGACCTCGACCTCGTCGAGCAGGGCCTCGAGTTCGCCGGGCTGGATGAACTCGGCGATGTTGTCGTTGGCGTTGAAGCGCCGGCGCGCCGCGTGCAGGCGTTCGCGGATCTTCACGGAGACGGGCGTGCCCTCGTCGTCGTCTTTGGGAACGGGGAGCGTGTCCACTTCGGTTTTCCTCAGCATCGGGCCATCGTACCAGTGAATGCATGCCCGCCGTTCGGGCCGCGAATGCCCGTATCTTCTGCGGGCCTTGCTATCAATTCGGCAGCAAGAAGTCGGTGACCAGCGGCAGGTGGTCCGACATGCGGGCCCAGATCGGGCCGCGCGGCACGCTGCTGGTCAGCGGTTCGATCTCGCGGCCGTAGATGAAATCGAGCTGCGCCACCGGCAGCCGCGAGGGATAGGTCAGCGTGCGCGGGCCGCGCAGGTCGCTGGTGTCGCGCAGACCCATGGCATTCATCGCGTAGCGCATGCGCGCGCCCCAGTCGTTGAAGTCGCCGGCCACCACCACCGGCTCGCCGTTCGGCACCTCGCGCTCGATGAATTCGCGCAGCCGCGCCACCTGCCGCACGCGGCTGCCCTTGATGAGCCCCAGATGCACCACGATGGCGTGTACCGGCCGCCCTTCGACCTCCATCACCACGTGCAGCAGGCCGCGCTGCTCGAAGCGGTGGTCGGAGATGTCCTGGTGATTGGTGCGCAGCACCGGCCAGCGCGTGAGCAGCGCGTTGCCGTGCTCGCCGTGGCGCGTGATGGCATTGGTCTCGTAGACCGCCGTGTAGCCCTCGGGCGCGAGGAAATCGGCCTGCGGCAGCTCGGGCCAGCGCGGAAAGCGCACCGCGGCCTGGCGGTTCATCTTGCGCACTTCCTGCAGGCAGACGATGTCGGCGTCGAGCTGCTCGATGGCATGGCCGAGGTTGTGGATTTCGAGCCGCCGCGCGGGCCCGATGCCCTGCACCCCCTTGTGGATGTTGTAGGTGGCGACCCGGAAGTTGGGCGTCTGCGAGTTCATCGCGCAAATTCTGGCAGCAACAGAATGGCTTCGGCGTTCGATGGGGAAAAGCAGGCATCGGCCGCCTCGCGGTACGGCAGCCAGCGCCAGTCGGTGTGCTCGCGCGGCGCCAGCACCGGCACCACGCGCTCGGGCACGCACAGGCCGAACAGGTGCTCGGTGTTGTGAGTCACGCCCGGCGCATAGCGCGCACGCCAGCGCGGATAGATCTCGTAGACGTTGCGCAGGCCCCAGTCGACCAGCTGCGCCGCGAGCGCACTGCCCTGCCCGCACAGGATGCCGGTCTCCTCCGCGACCTCGCGCGCGGCCGTGAGCGCCAGCGGCTCGTCCTCCGCGTCCTTGCTGCCCGTGACCGACTGCCAGAACTCGGTCTCGGCGTCGGCGCGGCGGATCAGCAGCACGTCGAGGGCGGGCGTGTGGATCACGACCAGTACGGATTGGGGGATCTTGAAAGGCCGCATGGGGCGAGGCTCCTTCGTGTCATCGGCTTCGCAAGGAAGCTGACAAGAAAAAAAGGGCACTCATCGAGTGCCCTGTCGCCGATCAGGCCGCCTGCTGCGGCTGCACGTTGCGCAGCCGGATGTGCAGTTCGCGCAACTGCTTCTCGTCGACCGGGCTCGGCGCCTGCGTCAGCAGGTCCTGCGCGCGCTGGGTCTTCGGGAAGGCGATCACGTCGCGGATCGACTCGGCGCCGGTCATCAGCATGACGAGGCGGTCCAGGCCGATGGCGATGCCGCCGTGCGGCGGCGCGCCGTACTGCAGCGCGTCGAGCAGGAAGCCGAACTTGAGCTGCGCATCCTCCGCGCTGATCTTCAGCGCGCGGAACACCTTGCTCTGCACTTCCTCGCGGTGGATACGCACCGAGCCGCCGCCCATCTCGATGCCGTTGAGCACCATGTCGTAGGCCTTGGCGATGCACTTCTCGGGCGCGGTGTCCATGAGGTCCTCATGGCCGTCCTTCGGTGCGGTGAACGGGTGGTGCACGGCGCTCCAGCGCTGGCCTTCCTCGTCGAACTCGAACATCGGGAAGTCGACCACCCACAGCGGGGCCCAGCGGTCGTCGAACAGGCCGCTCTTCTTGCCGAAGGCGCTGTGGCCGATCTTCACGCGCAGCGCGCCGATGGCGTCGTTGACCACCTTCTCCTTGTCGGCACCGAAGAACAGGATGTCGCCGTTGCGCGCGCCGGTGCGGGCGATGATCTCGGCCAGCGCGTTGTCGTCGAGGTTCTTCACGATCGGGCTCTGCAGGCCCTCGCGGCCGGCGGCCGCATCGTTGATCTTGATGTAGGCCAGGCCCTTGGCGCCGTAGATCTTCACGAACTCCTGGTAGGCGTCGATCTCGCCGCGCGACAGGCCGCCCTCGGCACCGCCGCCCGGCACGCGCAGCGCGACCACGCGGCCGCCCTTCATCGTGGCGGCGTTCGAGAACACCTTGAATTCCACGCGCTTCATCAGCTCGGTGAGTTCGGTGAACTCGAGCTTCACGCGCAGGTCGGGCTTGTCCGAGCCGTACTTGAACATCGCCTCGCCGTAGGTCATGGTCGGGAACACCGGCAGCTCGATGCCCGCGGCGTTGCGGAACACGTTGCGGATCATGCCTTCGAACATCTCGCGGATCTCTTCCTCGGCGAGGAACGAGGTCTCGATGTCGATCTGCGTGAATTCGGGCTGGCGGTCGGCGCGCAGGTCCTCGTCGCGGAAGCACTTCACGATCTGGTAGTAGCGGTCGTAGCCGGCCACCATCAAGAGCTGCTTGAACAGCTGCGGCGACTGCGGCAGCGCGAAGAAGCTGCCGTCGTGCACGCGGCTGGGCACCAAGTAGTCGCGCGCGCCTTCGGGCGTGGACTTGCCGAGCATCGGGGTCTCGATGTCGATGAAGCCGTTGGCGTCGAGGAACTTGCGCGTTTCCATCGTCACCTTGTAGCGCAGCATCAGGTTGCGCTGCATCGCGGGACGGCGCAGGTCCAGCACGCGGTGCGTGAGGCGCGTGGTTTCCGACAGGTTGTCGTCGTCCAGCAGGAACGGCGGCGTGACCGAGGGGTTGAGCACCTTGAGCTCGTGCGCGAGCACTTCGATCTTGCCGCTCTTGAGCTGGTCGTTGGTGGTGCCTTCGGGGCGTGCGCGCACGAGGCCCGTGATCTGCACGCAGAACTCGTTGCGCAGGTTCTCGGCGACGGCGAAGGTCGAGGCGCGATCGGGGTCGCACACCACCTGCACGTAGCCTTCGCGGTCGCGCACGTCGATGAAGATCACGCCGCCGTGGTCGCGGCGACGGTTGACCCAGCCGCAAAGGGTGACGGTCTGGCCCAACAGGGCTTCGGTCACGAGACCGCAATAGTGAGTACGCATGGCCATGGCTAGATTCCGGCGCCGTTGCGGCGCGTTCGTTTTTATGGGTTGGACGGTTTGGTCGTCGCGATGCTGGCGGGGCTGCCGGGAACGACGACCCCCATCGAGACGATGTACTTGAGCGCCTCGTCCACGCTCATCAGGAGCTCGATGCAGTCGCTGCGCTTGAGCATCACGAAGTAGCCGCCCGTGGGATTGGGCGTGGTGGGCACGTAGACGCTGAGGAATTCCTCGTTGCCCAGGTGTTCCGCGACCTCGTTGCCGGGCGCGCCGGTGACGAAGGCGATGGTCCACACGCCCTCGCGCGGCCACTGCACCAGCACCGCGGTGCGGAAGGCATTGCCGTTCTCGGAGAACAGCGTGTCGGAGACCTGCTTGACGCTCGAGTAGATCGAGCGCACCACCGGGATGCGGCGCACCACGGCGTCACCCCAGCCGAGCAGGCGCTTGCCGACGAAATTGCTCGCGGCGGCGCCCACCACCAGCAGGATCGCCAGCGTGAGCAGCACGCCCAGGCCGCGCACCCGGTGGTCGCTGAGCCAGACCTGCCACTGCTCGGGCAGCAGCCACAGCGTCTGGTCGAGCGTGCCGATGATCCAGTTCAGCACGCCGAGCGTTATGACCAGCGGCACGATCACCAGCAGGCCGGACAGCAACCATTTGCGCAGGGCGAGCATCGGGAGGTTTCTTCTCTGGAGAGCGACGGGCGGTTCGGCGCCTCAGTCGGCGCTCTTGGCGGCCGGCGCGGGCGCGGGGGCCGGCGCGGGAGCCGGGCTGGGCGCGGCGGCGGGTGCATCGGCGGACTTGGCGGCGCCGTCGCCCGAGGCGGCCGGCGCGGTGGCGGCTTCGGACTTCTTGCCGCCGCCGTCACGGAAGTCGGTGACGTACCAGCCCGAGCCCTTGAGCTGGAATCCGGCCGCCGTGACCTGCTTTTCGAATGCGCTCGCGCCGCATGCCGGACACACCGTGAGCGGCGGATCGGACATCTTCTGCAGGGCATCCTTGGCGAAGCCGCAGGCGCTGCACTTGTAGGCGTAGATGGGCATGGGAAATCGAGTGGGGAAAGCGGCCGGGCGGCCGCTCGCAAAGCCCTCGATTATACGGGCGCCCCCCGGCCGGCCGGCGCCCCGGGAATTGCGCCTGGCGCGAGATTCAGGCCGTTTCGGTCGCCAGCGGGCGGTGCGGCGTGTGAGTGTTCACCACCCATTGCGGCGCCAGCGAGCCGAGCACCATGCCCGCGAACGAGGCCAGCACGCCCGCGAGCTGGGCCGGGAACACCGCGCCCCAGGGCATCGCCATGAACAGCAGCCAGGTGCCGATGCCGAACAGGATCGCGGCGATCGCGCCCTGGGTGGTGGCGCGCTTCCAGTAGAGGCCGAACACCAGCGGGATGAAGGCCCCGACCAGCGGCACCTGGTAGGCGCCCGAGACCAGTTCGTAGATCGGCGTGCCCTGCATGCGGATCGCATAGGCCAGCACCGCCGCACTGAACAGCAGCACCGTGATGCGCATGGTCCGGAGGTTCTCGCGGTCGGTGCCCGCGGGGCGGAACTGGCGCCAGATGTTCTCGGTGAAGGTGACGCTGGGCGCCAGCAAGGTGGCCGAGGCGGTCGACTTGATGGCCGACAGCAGCGCGCCGAAGAACAGCACCTGCATCACGAACGGCATCTTCTCGAGCACCAGCGTGGGCAGCACCTTCTGCGGATCCTCCTTGAGCAGCGTGGCGGTCTGCTCCGGCATGATCAGGAGCGCGCTGGCCACGAGGAACATCGGCACGAAGGCGAACAGGATGTACGCCAGGCCGCCGATCACCGGGCCGCGCGTGGCGGCCTTGACGCTGTTGGCCGACATCACGCGCTGGAACACGTCCTGCTGCGGGATCGAGCCGAGCATCATGGTGATGGCGGCGGCGAAGAAGAAGACCATGTCGTGCCAGTTGGGCTCGGGCCAGAACTTGAACAGGTCCTTGCTGACCGCGAAGGCGACCACCTTGTCGGCGCCGCCGGCCATGTTGCCCGCGAACATCGCGATGATGGCCAGGCCGGCCACCAGGATGATCATCTGGATGAAGTCGGTGACCGCCACCGACCACATGCCGCCGAACAGCGTGTAGGCCAGGATCGAGACCACGCCGATCACCATGCCGGTCGACAGCCCGATGGCGCCGCCCGACAGCACGTTGAACACCAGCCCCAGCGCCGTGACCTGCGCCGAGACCCAGCCCAGGTAGCTCAGCATGATGATCAGCGTGCAGGCCACCTCCACGCCGCGGCCGTAGCGCTCGCGGTAGTAGTCGCTGATGGTCAGCAAGGTCATGCGGTAGAGCTTGCCCGCGAAGAACAGGCCCACGAGGATCAGGCAGGTGCCGGCGCCGAACGGGTCTTCGACCACGCCGTTGAGGCCGCCCTCGATGAACTTGGCCGGGATGCCCAGCACCGTCTCGGAGCCGAACCAGGTCGCGAAGGTGGTCGTGACGATCATGAAGAGCGGCAGGTGCCGCCCGGCGATCGCGAAGTCGGTGGTGTTCTTCACGCGCCGGGCCGCATACAGGCCGATGGCGATGGTGAGCAACAGATAGACGATGACCAGGGTCAGCAGCACGTCAGGTTCTCCTCTTTCCTCGATTCCAAGGCAGCACGCCCATCTTTTCCGGGCCGTGGCGGCCAGCGCCGCGGTTCAGAAAATCCGAACGCGCACCAGCAGCTGCATGGCCAGCAGACCCAATACAAAACCTATGCCACCGTAGACGATGGACTGGAGCAACCGGTTGGTGCGCTTCTGCGCGGCCAGCAGCTCCAGCAGCTCGCGCCGGTGGTCGGGCGGCCGATTCTCCAGGAAATCGTGCAGCAGGCGCGGCAATTCCGGCAACAGCTTGGCGTATCGCGGCGCCTCGTCCTTGAGCTGCTGGAACAGCTTCTTGGGCCCGATCTGGTCGACCATCCACTTCTCGAGGAAGGGCTTGGCCGTGTGCCAGAGGTCGAGCTCGGGATCGAGCTGGCGGCCCAGCCCCTCGATGTTGAGCAGGGTCTTCTGCAGCAGCACCAGCTGCGGCTGGATCTCGACGTGGAAGCGGCGCGAGGTCTGGAACAGCCGCATCAGCACCATGCCGAGCGAGATCTCCTTGAGCGGCCGGTCGAAGTAGGGTTCGCAGACGGTGCGGATCGCGGCCTCGAGCTCGTCGATGCGCGTGCCCTCGGGCACCCAGCCGCTCTCGAGGTGCAGCTCGGCCACGCGCTTGTAGTCGCGCCGGAAGAAGGCCACGAAGTTCTGCGCCAGGTACTCCTTGTCGGACTCGGTGAGCGTTCCGATGATCCCGAAGTCCAGCGAGATGTAGCGCCCGAAGGTCTGGGGCTCGAGGCTGACCTGGATGTTGCCCGGGTGCATGTCGGCATGGAAGAAGCCGTCGCGGAACACCTGGGTGAAGAAGATGGTGACGCCGTCGCGCGCGAGCTTCGGGATGTCGACGCCCGCGGCGCGCAGCCGCTCGAGCTGCGCGATCGGCACGCCGTTCATGCGCTCCATCACGATCACCTCGGGATGGCAGAAGTCCCAGAACATCTCGGGGATCAGCACCAGATCGAGCGAGGCCATGTTGCGGCGCAGCTGCGCGGCATTGGCGGCCTCGCGCACCAGGTCGAGCTCGTCGTGCAGGTACTTGTCGAACTCGGCCACCACCTCGCGCGGCTTGAGCCGCTTGCCGTCGGGCGAGAGCTTCTCGACCCAGCCGGCCATCATGGCCATCAGGCCGAGGTCCTTCTCGATCACGCCGCGCATGTTGGGGCGCAGCACCTTGACCGCCACCTCGCGCAGCTGGCCGTCGCCGGTGCGGATGGTCGCGAAGTGCACCTGCGCGATCGAGGCGCTGGCGATCGGCGTTTCGTCGAACTGCACGAACACGTCGCTGACGGGCCGGCGGAACGCGCGCTCGATGGTCGCCACGGCCACCGCCGAAGGGAACGGCGGCACGCGGTCCTGCAGGAAGGTCAGCTCGTCGGCGATGTCGGGTGGCAGCAGGTCGCGCCGCGTGGAGAGCACCTGGCCGAACTTGACGAAGATCGGGCCCAGCCGCTCGAGCGCCTCGCGCAGGCGCTGACCGCGCGGTGCGTCGAGCCGGCGGCCGAAGGAGACGATGCGTGCGACCACCCGCAGCCAGGGCTTCTGGAAGCTCGTGAGCACGAGCTCGTCGAGGCCGTAGCGCAGCGCGACCCAGACGATGAAGAGGCTGCGATAGAAGCGGCTCATTCGGCGGTGCCCGCCGAACCGATACCGGATCTGCCGGCCGCCGCGCGGTTGCCCACGAACTGGCGCAATGCGCCCACCACGCGCCGCACCGCATTGCCGATGGCATGCGCGGGCACATCGCCGATCACGCGCGCGAGGTCGTCCTCGACGTCCCAGCGCACATGGTCGACCAGCCAGTTGACCTCGGCCGCGAGCTGCACGTCGCCCACGATCTGCACCGAGGGCTTGTCGCCGCGCAGCGTGGCGCGCGCGATCTCGAAGGGGTTGTCATCGGTGACCGACAGCGTGAGCTCGGGCAGCGAGCCCGGCGGCGCCAGGTCGAGCAGGCCGGCGGGCGTGGCCACCAGCTCCATCGTGACGAAGCGCCACTGGAAGCGCACCACGCGGCCCTGCTGGCGCACCAGCCGCTGCTGGGCCTCGGGCTCCTGCTGCAGCACGTGGTTGAGGAACAGCACGGCGCGGTGCTGGATCTCGTGCACGGCCCAGGGCGGCGGCTGCAGGCGCTCGCCGACGCGATTGAACAGATCGCCGAGCAAAGAAAAAGGGGACGATGGTGTGGCCATGGTCCCCATTATCCTTTCTGCAGGCGGCCGGGCCGCCTTCGAAGCCGCTGCTTATTGCAGGGCTTGCACGCCGGCCACGAGCCAGCCGTTGCCGCCGGTGGTCGGACGCGTCATGTTCCAGACTTCGCGGAACGGACCCGGGCCCGCCGAGGCGTCTTCGCGGATCATGCCGGAGAACTCCACGCTGGCCATGTAGGCATCGGCCAGTTCCTCGATGCCGAGCAGCTTGGCGTCGAGCATGACCACTTCGGTCTTGTTCGACGCGCCACCGGTGTGGCTGGCGCGGTCGGCGAGCTGGCTGCGGATTTCCTCGATCATCTCGTCGGTCATCATCGAACGCAGCATGGTGATGTCGGCGCGGTCCCAGGCATCCTGCAGGGTCACGAAGTTGCGCTTGGCGGCGGTCAGGAAACCGTCGACGTCGAAGCCGGCCGGGATGCCCCAGCTCTGCGAGCCGGCCAGGGCCGAACCGATCATGCTGCCGCCACCGGCCGCGGCACCCGCGGACGAGAGGCTGCTGCCGTGCGAGGTCGCGGCGGGCGTGGCATCGAAGTTGGTGGCGTTGCGCTCCCACGGACGGGCCGAGGCGTCGTTGCCGACGTTGCTCGGGCTGTACTGCGCCGGCGCTGCCGGGTTGCCCGGACCGCCCGCGCCCTGGAACGCGAAGCCGCCCTGACGTGCACCGGCGGGCTGCGAGCGCGACTTGATCATGCGCCACACGAACACCGCGGCCAGCACCAGCAGGCCGATCAGCAGGATGTTGCCGAAACCTGCGCCCAGGCCCAGCGAGCTCGCGAGCCATGCGAGGCCCAGGCCCGCGGCCAGGCCGCCGAGCATGGCGCCCCAGGGGCGCTTCGGTGCCGCGGCGGCGGGTGCCGGCGTGGCGGGCTTGGCGGCCGCGTTGGTGGCATTCTGTTGCGCGGGCGCGGCCGGCGGCGTGGCCTGGCGTTGCGTCACGTTCGAGGATTGGCGGCCGACGGATTTACCGCCGCCCATGCGCGCCGCGTCGGCCTGGATGCTGACCAGCGCGAGTGCGCCGGCCAGAAGCAAAGTACTCAAACTCTTCATAAGGTCTCCTCTCGAACGAAATCTCGTCTGATCAACACTTGATTCCAACATGGAGGGCGACCACGCCACCCGTCATGTTGTGATAGTCCACATGCCCGAAACCGCCCTCTTTCATGAGGGACTTGAGCTCGTCCTGGCCCGGATGCATGCGGATCGATTCGGCCAGGTAGCGGTAGCTCGCGTCGTCGCCCGCCACCACCTTGCCCAGGCGCGGCAGCACGTTGAAGGAGTACCAGTCGTAGACCTTCTCGAGCGGCTTCGCGACCTTCGAGAACTCGAGCACCAGCAGCTTGCCGCGCGGCTTGAGCACGCGGTTCATCTCCTTGAGCGCGACGTCCTTGTGCGTCATGTTGCGCAGGCCGAAGGCGACGGTGACGACGTCGAAGTGGTCGTCGGGGAACGGCAGCTTCTCGGCGTCGCAGACCGTGGTGGGCAGCACCACGCCGGCGTCGAGCAGGCGGTCGCGGCCGGTGCGCAGCATGGCTTCGTTGATGTCGGTGTGGACCACCTGGCCGCTGGCGCCGACCTTCTTCGCGAAGGCCAGTGCGAGGTCGCCGGTGCCGCCCGCGATGTCGAGCACGCGCGAGCCTTCGCCCACGTTCGCGACCATGACGGTGTAGGCCTTCCATGCGCGGTGAAGCCCCATGGACATGAGGTCGTTCATCAGGTCGTAGCGCGTGGCGACCGAGTCGAACACGCCGCGCACGCGGCCGGCCTTCTCGCTCTCGTCGACTTTCTCGAAGCCGAAATGGGTGGTGGTCATGCGACCGATGTTAGGCCGTTCGTCCTCGCATCAAGACGACGACCCCGCTGTACCGGCGGTCATTTGTTGCTTTTTCTGCAAACGCTGAGGTCTTGTAACGCCCGTCACGTCTACCGACGAAGCTATGCTTTCAATAGCAAACGCCAGTCAATGGCTGCCGCAGGCGTGGCCGCCCTTCTCGGCCATCGGTGCGTCGCGATCGACGCCCGCTTCGGCCAGCTTCTGCTCGTAGGCGGCCCAGAGTTCGGCCTGCTGCGAACCCAGCTGGTAGAGCAGGTCCCACGAGTAGATGCCGGTGTCGTGCCCGTCGCTGAAGCGGGGCTGCACCGCATAGTTGCCCACCGGCTCGAGCGCGACCAGTTCGACCTCGCGCTTGCCGGTCTGCAGCGTTTCCTGGCCCGGTCCGTGGCCCTGCACCTCGGCCGAGGGCGAATAGATGCGCATCAGCTCGAAGGGAATGCGGAAGGTGGCGCCGTCGGAGAAGCCCACCTCGAGCACGCGCGAGCGACCGTGCACGGTGATCGACTGCGGCGTCGGCGCGCCGGCTTGCAAGCCTGCCATGGGGAGTGTCCGTTCGAAGTGGAGGAAAGAGGATGCAGGGAGACGGCGCAGTATGCCGCGCCGGCTACAGCGCCGCGAGGCGCGTGGCCATCGCGGCCTCGGCCGCGCTCAGCAACGCCTCGACCTGGGCCACGCGCGCGGCCGGTGCCGCGCGCTGCGCGGCGGCCCAGAACGGCGCGGGGAAATGGCTGTCCCAGTCGAAGCGCGCGATCACGTGCCAGTGCAGGTGCGGCACCATGTTGCCGAGGGCGGCGACGTTGATCTTGGTCGGCGCGAGCGTGTCGCGCAGGCATTGCTCGACCTCGGCCACGGCGTCCATGCAGTGCGCGCGCTCCTCGCGCGACAGGTCGGACAGCTCGGGCCGGTGCGCATTCCAGACCACGCGGTAGAAGGCCGGGAAGCCCGCCTCCACCGCGTGGATCACGCGCAGCCTCGCGCCCTCGAACACCAGGCGTCCGCCCGCCTGTTCGCAAAACACGCAGCCGGCCACGCGCGCCGCCTCGCCGCTCACACCAGCACCCGTTCGATGCCACCGTGGTTCGCGGCCGCCACGTACTCGGGCATCCAGTCGGCGCCGAGGATCTTGTTGGCCATCTCGACCACGATGTAGTCGGCCTCGAGCAGGCCGTTGTTCAGGTCGCTGCCGTAGCGCGACAGGCCCTGCAGGCAGCTCGGGCAGCTGGTGAGTATCTTCACGTTCTCGCCGGCGCCGATCTTGCCGCCGTCGCGCAGCGCGGCCTCGCCCTTCTTCAGTTCCTCTTCCTTGCGGAAGCGGATCTGCGTCGAGATGTCGGGCCGCGACACGCCCAGCGTGCCCGACTCGCCGCAGCAGCGGTCGTTCTTGAGCACGTTGTCGCCGACCAGCGCCTTCACCGTCTTCATCGGGTCCTGCTGCTTCATCGGCGTGTGGCAGGGGTCGTGATAGAGATAGCCGGCACCGCCGGCGTCGCCCAGGGTGATGCCCTTCTCGAGCAGGTACTCGTGGATGTCGATGATCCGGCAGCCCGGGAAGATCTTGTCGAACTGGTAGCCCTGCAGCTGGTCGTAGCAGGTGCCGCAGCTCACCACCACGGTCTTGATATCGAGGTAGTTGAGCGTGTTCGCCACCCGGTGGAACAGCACGCGGTTGTCGGTGATCATCTTCTCGGCCTTGTCGAACTGGCCGCTGCCGCGCTGCGGATAGCCGCAGCACAGGTAGCCCGGCGGCAGCACCGTCTGAACGCCCGCATGCCAGAGCATGGCCTGCGTCGCGAGCCCGACCTGCGAGAACAGCCGCTCCGATCCGCAGCCCGGGAAATAGAACACCGCCTCGGTCTCCGAGGTCGTGACCTTGGGGTTGCGGATGATCGGCACGTAGTCGGCGTCCTCGATGTCGAGCAGCGCGCGCGCCGTCTTCTTCGGCAGGTTGCCCGGCATCTTCTTGTTGATGAAGTGGATCACCTGCTCCTTGAGCGGCGCCGGCCCGAGCGAGGCCGGCGGCGCCGCCGTCTGCTTCTTCGCGAGGCCGCGCAGCAGATCGTTGGCCATGCGTTGCGCCTTGAAGCCGATGCCCACCATGCCCGCGCGCACCGTCTTGATGGTCTGCGGATTGGTCGCGTTGAGGAAGAACATCGCGGCCGCGTTGCCGGGACGGAAGCTCTTCTGCCCCATCTTGCGCAGCAGGTTGCGCATGTTCATCGACACGTCGCCGAAGTCGATCTTCACCGGGCAGGGCGTGAGGCACTTGTGGCACACCGTGCAGTGGTCGGCCACGTCCTCGAACTCCTCCCAGTGCTTGATGCTCACGCCGCGCCGGGTCTGCTCCTCGTAGAGGAAGGCCTCGACCAGCAGCGAGGTCGCGAGGATCTTGTTGCGCGGGCTGTAGAGCAGGTTGGCGCGCGGCACGTGGGTGGCGCACACCGGTTTGCACTTGCCGCAGCGCAGACAGTCCTTGACGCTGTCGGCGATGGCGCCGATGTCGCTCTGCTGCATGATGATCGACTCGTGCCCCATCAGGCCGAAGCTCGGCGTGTAGGCGTTGGTCAGGTCGGCATGCAGCGACTGCGCGCCGGCACCCGGCTCGCGCAGCAGCTTGCCTTTGTTGAAGCGGCCTTCGGGATCGATGCGCTGCTTGTATTCGGCAAAGGGGCGCAGTTCCTCGTCCGACAGGAACTCGAGCTTGGTGATGCCGATGCCGTGCTCGCCCGAGATCACGCCGTCGAGCCGGCGCGCCAGCTTCATGATGCGCGCGACCGCCTCGTGCGCGGTCTGCAGCATCTCGTAGTTGTCGCTGTTGACCGGGATGTTGGTGTGCACGTTGCCGTCGCCCGCGTGCATGTGCAGCGCGACCCACACGCGGCCCTTGAGCACGCGCTTGTGGATCGCCGTGCACTCGGCCAGGATCGGCGCGAAGGCCGCGCCCGCGAAGATCGCCGACAGCGGCTGGCGCAGCTGGGTCTTCCAGCTCGCGCGCAGCGAATGGTCCTGCAGCTGCGGGAACAGCGCATCGACCTCGTCGAGCCAGCCGGCCCACAGCGCGCGCACCTCCTGCAGCAGTGCCACGGCCTGCGCCACGCGGTCCTCGAGCAGCTCGGCCGAGGGGATCTCGTTGGCGTCGTCGGTCTTGCCCAGCGGCAGGTTGCCGTGCACGAAGAACTTCTCGAGCTCGTCGACCAGCGCGAGCTTGTTGCGCAGCGAGAGCTCGATGTTGATGCGCTCGATGCCGTCGCTGTACTCGGCCATGCGCGGCAGCGGGATCACCACGTCCTCGTTGATCTTGAAGGCGTTGGTGTGGCGGCTGATCGCGGCGGTGCGCTTGCGGTCGAGCCAGAACTTCTTGCGCGCCTCGGGGCTGATGGCGATGAAGCCCTCGCCGCTGCGCGAGTTGGCGATGCGCACCACCTCGGAGGTGACGCGCGCCACCGCGTCGGCGTCGTCGCCCGCGATATCGCCGAACAGCACCATCTTCGGCAGGCCGCCGTGCTTCTTCGACTTGGTGGCATAGCCCACGGCCTTCAGATAGCGGTCGTCGAGGTGCTCGAGGCCGGCCAGCAGCACGCCCGAGCGCTTCTGCTCGGCGAACATGAAGTCCTTGATCTCGACGATGCTGGGCACCGCGTCCTTGGCGTTGCCGAAGAACTCGAGGCAGACGGTGCGCGTGTGCGCCGGCATGCGGTGCACCACCCAGCGGCAGCTCGTGATCAGGCCGTCGCAGCCTTCCTTCTGGATGCCCGGCAGGCCCGAGAGGAACTTGTCGGTCACGTCCTTGCCCAGGCCTTCCTTGCGGAAGGTGCGGCCCGGGATATCGAGGCGCTCGGTGCGCAGCGGCGTCTTGCCGTCGGCCGCGAAGTACTGGAGCTCGAACAGCGCGCTCTCGGCGTCGTGGATCTTGCCGAGGTTGTGGCCGATGCGCGTGACCTCGAGCCATTCGGCCTGCGGCGTCACCATGCGCCACGAGGCCAGGTTGTCGAGCGCGGTGCCCCACAGCACGGCCTTCTTGCCGCCGGCGTTCATCGCGACGTTGCCGCCGACGCACGAGGCCTCGGCCGAGGTCGGGTCGACCGCGAACACGTAGCCCGAGCGCTCGGCCGCGTCGGCCACGCGCTGCGTGACCACGCCGGCCTCGGTCCAGATGGTGGGCACGGGCGCCTCGAGGCCGGGCAGCGCGACCAGCTCGACCTCGGTCATGGCCTCGAGCTTCTCGGTGTTGATGACCACGCTGTTCCAGGTCAGCGGAATCGCGCCGCCGGTGTAGCCGGTGCCGCCGCCGCGCGGGATGATGGTCAGGCCCAGCTCGATGCAGCCCTTGACCAGCAGCGCCATCTCGGCCTCGGTGTCGGGGCACAGCACGACGAAGGGGTACTCCACGCGCCAGTCGGTGGCGTCGGTGACGTGGGCCACGCGCGAGAGGCCGTCGAACTTGATGTTGTCCTTGGCGGTGAGCCGGCCCAGCACGCGGGTGGCCTTGCGGCGCAGCGCGGCGACGTCGCGGAACAGGGTGTCGAAGGCCTGCACGGCCTCGCCGACGCGGCCCGTGAGCTCGCCCACGAGCTGGTCGCGCGGCAGGTCGCTGTCGGGCGTGCGGCGCTTCTGCACCTCGGCCAGGCGATGCCGCAGCGCATCGACCAGCAGGCCGCGGCGGCGCGGGTTGTCGAGCAGATCGTCGATCAGGTAGGGGTTGCGCTGAACGACCCAGATGTCGCCGAGCACCTCGTAGAGCATGCGCGCCGATCGGCCGGTGCGGCGCTCGGCGCGCAGCGTCTGGAGCAATTCCCAGGCGCGCTCGCCCAGCAGGCGGATCACGATCTCGCGATCGGAGAAGCTGGTGTAGTTGTAGGGGATCTCACGCAGTCGTGCAGGCTCTGCGGCCTGCGACAGCAGCGCGTTCAACGCGGTCGGAGCATTCATCGGGGTGGGGCCTCGGCCGGGCGCCACGCGTCCATAGCCGGGGTGGGGATTTTAGGTCAGGGCCAGGGTTCGTGCCCTGGCGCCGACGCGTGTCCCTCTGGCACTGCCGGCGCGCCGGCCGGCCTCAGCGCGACGCGATCAGAACAGCACGCGGCTGCGGATCGTGCCCTGCACCTTCGCGAGCTTCTCGAGCGCGAGGTCCGAGGAGGCGGCGTCGATGTCCATCACCACGTAGCCGATCTTCTCGTTGGTCTGCAGGAACTGCGAGGAGATGTTGATGTGGTTGTCCGAGAAGATCTTGTTGATCTCCGACAGCACGCCCGGCACGTTGCGGTGCACGTGCAGCAGGCGGTGCTTGCCCGGGTGCGCGGGCAGCGCCACCTCGGGGAAGTTGACCGACGAGGTCGAGGTGCCGTTGTCGCTGTACTTGACCAGCTTCTCGGCCACCTCGAGGCCGATGTTGGCCTGCGCCTCCATCGTCGAGCCGCCGATGTGGGGCGTGAGGATCACGTTGTCGAGTCCGCGCAGCGGCGACTGGAACTCGTCCTTGTTGCTGCGCGGCTCGACCGGGAACACGTCGATGGCGGCGCCCAGCAGCTTCTTCTCCTTCAGCGCGCCGGCCAGCGCGTCGATCTCGACCACGGTGCCGCGCGAGGCGTTGATCAGGATCGAGCCGGACTTCATCGCCGCGATCTCGGCCGCGCCGATCATCCACTGCGTGGCCTGCGTCTCGGGCACGTGCAGGGTCACGATGTCGCTCTGCGCCAGCAGCTGGTGCAGGTCGCGCACCTGGCGCGCATTGCCCAGCGGCAGCTTGGTGACCACGTCGTAGAAGGCCACGTGCATGCCCAGCGCCTCGGCCAGCACCGACAGCTGCGCGCCGATCGAGCCGTAGCCCACGATGCCCAGCGTCTTGCCGCGGATCTCGAAGGCGTTGTCGGCCGACTTGAGCCAGCCGCCGCGGTGCGCCACCGCGCTCTTCTCGGGCACGCCGCGCAGCAGCAGGATCGCCTCGGCCAGCACCAGCTCGGCCACCGAGCGGGTGTTGGAGTAAGGCGCGTTGAAGATCGCCACGCCATGCTCGCGCGCGGCCTCGAGGTCGACCTGGTTGGTGCCGATGCAGAAGCAGCCGGCGGCCACCAGCTTGTGGGCGGCCGCGAACACTTCCGCCGTCAGCTGGGTGCGCGAGCGGATGCCGAGGAAGTGCACGTCGCCGATCTTGGCCTTGAGCGCCTCGTCGGACAGCGCGCCCGGCAGCGACTCGACGTTGGTGTAGCCCGCCGCATGGAGCACCTCCACGGCCGAGGGGTGGATACCCTCGAGCAGAAGAAACTTGATCTTGCTTTTGTCGAGGGAGGTCTTGCTGCTCATGCTGCTGCTCGCGGTAGCCCCGGCCATGGCAACAGGCTAGGCCGAAAAAGGGAGGGCGATGCTAGCATGGTGCAGCGCAGCAAGCAGGGGCCCGGGGCGCGAGCGCCCTGTCGGCCAAGGGGGTTTCCCCGGGTTTCTTGCCGTGTGCACTCCGTGCGACAAAGCCGCAGAACCGTCACGTATGTAACCTAACATCGCCGGTTTTACTTACTTTTCCCTACAGGAGTCTTAATGCGCTTCAAGACGCTCGCCATCGCCTCTACGCTGGCTGCCGCTCTGGCCGTGCCAGCCCTCGCCCAGGCCCAGACCGAGATCCAGTGGTGGCACTCGATGGACGGCGCCCTCAACGACTGGGTCAACGACCTCGCCAAGCAGTTCAACGAGAGCCAGAAGGACTACAAGGTCGTGCCCACCTACAAGGGCGAATACGACCAGTCGATGGCGGCCGGCATCGCGGCCTACCGCTCGGGCAACGCGCCCGACATCCTGCAGGTGTTCGAGGTGGGCACCGCCACCATGATGTACTCCAAGGGCGCGATCAAGCC
Source organism: Variovorax sp. GW821-FHT09B01 (assembly GCF_059418345.1). NCBI lineage: Bacteria > Pseudomonadati > Pseudomonadota > Betaproteobacteria > Burkholderiales > Comamonadaceae > Variovorax > Variovorax sp. GW821-FHT09B01. Next base: position 128,448 of record NZ_JBWKPQ010000010.1, read on the forward strand.
CGTGGCCGACGTCATGAAGGAAGGCGGCCAGAAGTTCGACCCCAAGGCCTACATCCCCGCGGTGGCCGGCTACTACACCGCCCCCAATGGCCAGATGCTGTCGTTCCCGTTCAACAGCTCGACGACGGTGTTCTATTACAACAAGGACGCCTTCAAGAACGCCGGCCTCGACCCCGAGAAGGCCCCCGCCACCTGGCCCGAAGTGGTCTCGGCGGCCGCCAAGCTCAAGGCCAGCGGCAGCCAGTGCCCGTTCACCACCTCGTGGATGAGCTGGGCCCAGCTCGAGAGCTTCTCGGCCTGGCACAACACCTCGTACGCCTCGAAGAACAACGGCTTCGGCGGCCTCGACGCCCGCCTGGAGTTCAACTCGCCGCTGCACGTGCGCCACTTCGAGAACCTGTCGAACATGTCCAAGCAGGGCCTGTTCGTCTACAAGGGCCGCGCCAGCAAGCCGATCACCTCGTTCACCTCGGGTGAATGCGCGATGTTCATCGGCTCGTCGGGCAGCTACGCCAGCGTGAAGCGCGACGCCAAGTTCAAGTTCGCCGAATCGGCACTGCCCTACTACCCGGACGTGCAGGGCGCGCCGCAGAACACCATCGTCGGCGGCGCCAGCCTGTGGGTGATGTCGGGCAAGCCGGCCGCCAGCTACAAGGGCGTGGCCGCGTTCTTCACCTTCCTGTCGAGCCCCAAGGTGCAATCCGAAAGCCACATGCGCACCGGCTACCTGCCGATCACCACCGCAGCCTACGAGCTGACCGAGAAGGCCGGCTTCTACAAGGAAAACCCGGGCACCGACGTCGCGGTGAACCAGATGATCAAGAAGACCACGGACAAGTCGCGTGGCGTGCGCCTGGGCAACCTGCCCCAGATCCGCGCCATCGAGGACGAGGAAACCGAGCTGATCTGGACCGGCAAGAAGACCCCGAAGGAAGCGCTGGACAGCGCCGTGAAGCGCGGAAACGAACTTTTGGTGAAATTCCAGGCCGCAAACAAGTAAGCTCCGCACCCGGATCGGCGCGAACGAATGTTCGTTTCGGTTCGTTTGACCCGCCACAAGCCAGGCTGACCCGTGCAGTCCTGGCTGTTTGCTTATTTAGTGTGTCCGTGACCTGAACGCCCTGCCCCATGGAAAAACGCGTCATCTTTCGTTCGAACTGGCTGCCCTGGGCATTGCTGGCGCCGCAGCTGATCGTCGTCGGCGTCTTCTTCTTCTGGCCCGCGGGCCAGGCGCTGGTGCAGTCGCTGCAGCAGCAGGATGCCTTCGGCAACTCGATCACCTGGGTGGGGCTGGACAACTTCGAGGCGCTGTGGAACGACAGCACCTACATGGCCTCGTTCCATACAACCATCGTCTTCTCGGTGCTGGTGACGGTCCTGGGCCTGAGCATCGCCCTGGTGCTGGCGGTGTTCGCCGACCGCGTGGTGCGCGGCACGCGCTTCTACCGGAGCGTGCTGATCCTGCCGTACGCGGTCGCCCCGGTCGTGACCGGCCTGCTGTGGTCGTTCATGTTTTCCTCCTCGATCGGCATCGTGGCCTACTGGCTCAAGAAGATGGGCTTCAACTGGAACCATCTGCTCAACGGCGACCACGCCATGGCGCTGGTCGTGATGGCCTCGGTCTGGAAGCAGATCTCCTACAACTTCCTGTTCTTCCTCGCGGGGCTGCAGTCGATCCCGAAGTCGCTGATCGAGGCCGCCGCCATGGACGGCGCGCGCCCGATGCGCCGCTTCTGGACCATCCAGTTCCCGCTGCTGACGCCCACCACCTTCTTCCTGCTGGTGATCAACATGGTGTACGCCTTCTTCGACACCTTCGCGATCATCGACGCCACCACCCAGGGCGGCCCCGGCAAGGACACCGCCACGCTGGTCTACCGCGTGTACTTCGACGGCTTCCGCGGCATGGACTTCGGCGGCGCCGCGGCCCAGTCGGTGGTGCTGATGGTGATCGTCATCGCGCTGACGGTGGTGCAGTTCCGCTACGTCGAGAAGAAGGTCCAGTACTGATGACCGCCCCCATGCCACCCTTCTTCCCCGCCTGCCGCGCGGCCCACGCCACGGAGGCCCGCCATGGTTGAGCGCCGTCCCTCCCTGGGCATCCTCGCGCACGTGATCATGATCATCGGCGTGCTGCTGGTGATGTTCCCGATCTACCTGGCCTTCATCGCCTCCACCCACACGCCGCAGGAGATCATGCAGGCGCCGATGCCGATCCTGCCCGGCAGCAACTTCTGGGAAACCTACAAGGCGGCGCTGACCGGCGGCGGGCGCACCAGCGCCAACGTGTCGGTGGCGCGGATGATCTGGGTGAGCACGGTCATCACGCTCGTCATCACCTTCGGCAAGATCAGCATCTCGCTGCTGTCGGCCTTCGCGGTGGTGTATTTCCGCTTCCCGCTGCGCGGCCTGTGCTTCTGGCTGATCTTCATCACGCTGATGCTGCCGGTCGAGGTGCGCATCGGCCCGACCTACCAGGTCGTGGCCAGCCTCGGCATGATCAACAGCTTCGCCGGCCTCTCGATACCGCTGATCGCGTCGGCGACCGCCACCTTCCTGTTCCGGCAGTTCTTCCTGACGGTGCCCGACGAGCTGGTCGAGGCCGCGCGCGTCGACGGCGCCGGACCGATGCGCTTCTTCAAGGACATCCTGCTGCCGCTGTCGAAGACCAGCATCGCGGCGCTGTTCGTGATCCAGTTCATCTACGGCTGGAACCAGTACCTGTGGCCGCTGATCGCCGCCACCAGCGAGGACATGTACCCGATCGTCGTCGGCATCAAGGCCATGATCGGCAACGGCGAGTCGCCGGTGGACTGGAACGTGGTGATGGCCACGGCCGTGCTGGCCATGCTGCCGCCCGCGGTGGTCGTGGTGCTGATGCAGAAGTGGTTCGTCAAGGGCCTGGTCGATACCGACAAATAAAACGCTGAACTGAAAACATGGCTGCCATTTCCCTCCGCAACGTCATCAAGCGCTACGGCCACGGCCCCAAGGCCAACCAGGTCATCCACGGCGTGAGCGCCGAGATCGCCGACCACGAGTTCGTCGTCATCGTCGGCCCCTCGGGCTGCGGCAAGTCCACGCTGCTGCGCATGGTGGCCGGCCTGGAGGAGATCTCCGCCGGCGAGATCGCCATCGGCAACAAGGTGGTGAACCAGCTCGAGCCCTCCGAGCGCGACATCGCGATGGTGTTCCAGAACTACGCGCTCTATCCGCACATGACGGTGTTCGCGAACATGGCCTACGGCCTGAAGATCGCGAAGGTGCCGGTGGCCGAGATCAAGGTGCGCGTGGACAAGGCCGCGAAGATCCTCGAGCTGGGCCACCTGCTCGAACGCAAGCCGCGCGAGCTCTCGGGCGGCCAACGCCAGCGCGTGGCCATGGGCCGCGCGATCGTGCGCCAGCCGCAGGTGTTCCTGTTCGACGAACCGCTGTCGAACCTCGACGCCAAGCTGCGCGCCCAGACCCGCCTCGAGATCCAGAAGCTGCACCGCGAGCTCGGCATCACCTCGCTGTTCGTCACCCACGACCAGGTCGAGGCCATGACGCTGGCGCAGCGCATCATCGTGATGAACGGCGGCGTGATGGACCAGTTCGCGACGCCCGAGGAGGTCTATTCGCGCCCCGCCACCACCTTCGTCGCGAGCTTCATCGGCTCGCCGCCGATGAACCTGCTGCGCCATGCGCCGGGCGTGCGGCCGGGCCAGATCCTGGGCATCCGCCCCGAACACATGGCGCTCGACGAGCGCGGCTGGTCGGTGCAGGTCGAGCAGGTCGAGCTGCTGGGCGCCGAGCGCCTGGTCTACGGCCGCATCGGCGACGAGCAGATCATCATGCGCACCGACGAGGCCGACCAGCCGCCGATGGCGGGCGACACCGTGAAGATCGCCGCGCGCGAGGACAAGCTCCACTGGTTCGACGCCGGCTCCGGCAAGCGCGCGGAATGAGCGCGGAATGAGCACCCCCTGGCCCTATCCGCGCTGGATCGCCCACCGCGGCGCCGGCAAGCTCGCGCCCGAGAACACGCTCGCGGCCTTCCGCTTCGGCGCCGCGCATGGTTACCGCATGTTCGAGTGCGATGCCAAGCTCAGCGCGGACGGCGTGGTGTTCCTGATGCACGACGCCACGCTGGAACGCACCACCAGCGGCCGCGGCATCGGCGGCCAGAAGCCCTGGAGCGAACTGGCACAGCTCGACGCGGGCGGCTGGCATTCGCGCGCCTTCGCGGGCGAGCCGCTGCCCACGCTCGAGAACCTCGCGCGCTTCTGTCTGGCCAACCACTGTCTGCTGAACATCGAGATCAAGCCCACGCCCGGCACCGAGCGCGAGACCGGCGAGGCGGTGGCGCGGCAGGCCGCGACGCTGTGGCGCGATGCGGCCGTCCCGCCGCTGCTGACCTCGTTCCAGGTCGATGCGCTGAAGGGCGCGGCGGCCGCGGCGCCCGAGTTGCCGCGCGGCCTGCTGCTCGACACGCTCTGGAACGGCTGGCTCGAGACCGCGCGCGAGCTCGGCTGCGTGGCCATCGTCTGCAACCACGCGCTGTGGGACGCCACGGTGGTGGCGCAGGTGCACGGCGCCGGCCTGCGCGCGCTGAGCTACACGGTCAACGACGACTGGGCCGCGCAGCGCCTGATCGACCTGGGCACGGACGGCATCATCACCGACCGCGTCGACCTGTTCAGCCCCGCGCGCTGAACGCGCCTCCGTCACATGCTGTGACGCGCCGCGAAGCCGGGCCTTCAGGTGCGGCTTCTATGATGCGTCCATGAGTTGGACCTCCCGTCTCGCGGCCTTCCTGATGGCCGCCCTGCTGCTGTGCGGCACCGCCTTCGCGCAGCAGGACCCCGATCTCGCGGCCGCGCCGCCCGCGCCCACCGTGGCCGAGCTGCGCGCGCTGCTCGCGAAGATCGACCAGAGCACCGACTCGGCCGAGGATGCGCGCAGCCGGCTGACCCAGATCAACGCGATCGGCGCGCAGGCCGACAAGTTCGTGGCGGCGCGCACCGGCGAGCTCAACGACCTCAACGCGCGCCTGGGCGAGCTCGGCAACCCGCCCGCGGCCGGCGCCAGCGAAGACCCCGACATCACGCGCCAGCGCGCGCGCCTGACCAAGGAGCGCAATGCGCTCGATGCCGACATCCGGCTCGCCAAGCTGCTGGCGATCGACGTGCGCCAGCGCGGCACCGACCTGCTGACGCAGCGCCGCGCGGTGTTCGAGGCCCAGCTCACCGAGCGCGCGGCCTCGCCGCTGACCGGCGAGTTCTGGAGCGACCTGCAGGAGGCCTGGCCCGACGACCTCGACCGGCTGCAGGCCATGGTCGCGGGCGTGCAGACGGGCCTCGCCACCGCCATCGGCGGCGCGGGCCGCACGCTGGTGATCGCGGCGCTGATCGGCGCGCTGCTGCTGGCCTTCGCGGGCGTCTGGGCCGCCGAGCACGGCCTGACCCGGCTCGCGGTGAAGCTGCTGCCCGCCGGGCGGCTGCGGCGCTCGCTGCTGGTGATCGCCATCGTCGCGGCTCACGTGCTGCTGGTGGCGCTGGCCGCGCACGGCTTCGTCTACGTGCTCGAACAGCACGCGGGCTGGGCGCCGCAGGCGCGCAAGGCGATGCTGTCGCTGGCGCAGGCGCTGGTGTTCATGGCCTTCGTGATCGGCCTGGGCCGCGCGCTGCTGGCCACCGGCCGGCCGTCGTGGCGGCTGCCACCGATTCCCGACGCCATGGCCGCGCGCCTCGCGGCCCTGCCCTGGCTGGTGGCGCTGGTGGCGGCCCTGGCCTGGGCACCGGCCGAGATCAACGCGCTGGTCGACGCCAGCCTCTCGGCCGTGGTCGCCACCCACGTGCTGACCGCGCTGCTGCTGACCGCGCTGGTCGGCGCGGTGCTCTACCGGCTCAAGGCGCTGCGCGCCGGCGCGCCCGGCGAGGACCTGCCCGAGCGGCCGATGTGGGTCGGCATCCTGGTGGCGCTGATCGCCATCCTGATGATCGTGATCTGGGTGCTGGTGGCCGTGGGCTACGTGGCGCTCGCGAGCTTCCTGGCCTCGCAGCTGACCTGGAGCGGCATCGTCGCCACCGCGTTCTACGTGCTGTTCAAGTTCGCCGACGACGTGTTCATGGCCACCGTGTCGTCGCGCAGCGGCTTCGGCCAGCGGCTGCAGAAGAGCTTCGGCCTGGCGCCGCAGACGCTGGACCAGATCGCCACCGTGCTGTCGGGCCTGAGCCGGGTGGCGCTGTTCTTCTACATGCTGATCGCGCTGGCCGCGCCGCTGGGCACCAGCCCCGGCGAGGTGTTCCAGCGCAGCGGCAAGTTCGGCACCGGCGTGAAGATCGGCGAGTTCCAGCTCGTGCCGGGCGCGATCCTCAGCGCGGTGGCGGTGCTGGCCGTGGGCTTCGTGATGCTGCGCATCTTCAAGCGCTGGCTGGCCGCGAGCTACCTGCCGACCACCAAGTTCGAGCCCGGCATGCAGAGCTCGATCAGCACCCTGCTGGGCTACGTGGGCGGCATCCTGGTGATCGCGTTCTCGCTCTCGGCGCTGGGCATCGGCGTCGAGCGCATCGCGTGGGTGGCGAGCGCGCTGTCGGTGGGCATCGGCTTCGGCCTGCAGGCGATCGTGCAGAACTTCATCTCGGGCCTGATCCTGCTGGCCGAGCAGCCCGTGAAGGTGGGCGACTGGGTGGTGCTGGGCACGGCCGAGGGCGACGTGCGGCGCATCAACGTGCGCGCCACCGAGATCCAGCTCGGCGACCGCTCCACGCTGATCGTGCCGAACTCGGAATTCATCACCAAGACCGTGCGCAACATGACCTTGGCCAACGCCGAGGGCCGGGTGCTGATCCGCCTGCCGATGCCGCTGACCACCGACGCGCAGAAGGTGCGCGACCTGATCCTCGAGGCCTGCAAGGCGCACGAGGGCGTGCTCGAGACGCCGGCGCCCTCGCTCACGCTCGAGGGCATCGAGAACGGGTTGCTGATCTTCCAGGCGATCGCCTACGTGGCGAGCCCGCGGCTGGCCGGCGGCGTGCGCAGCGACCTGCTGTTCACCATCCTCGACGCGCTGCGCCAGGCCGACCTGCCGATGGCCACGCCCACGCTGGTGATGGCGGCCGCGCCGGCGGCACCCTCGGCGCTCTCGACCGCGCCCTCGCCGGTGCCCTCCTCGCCGGCCTCGCCGCTGCCGGGCGTGCAGGGCTGAGGGCCGGCTGCGCCCGACTCAACTCAGCGGCAGGGTGGTCGTGCACTTCACCTCGTTGAGGCACACGCTCGAGCGCACCGCCGACACGCCCGGCATGTGCATCAGCGTGTCCATCAGGAACTGCGACAGCGAGTGCAGGTCGCGCGCGACCACCTTGATGACGTAGTCGAAGTCGCCGGTGACCGAGTAGCACTCGAGGATCTGCGGCAGGTCGGCCACCAGGTCCTGGAACTTCGGCAGCTCGCCGATGTGGCCGCGGGCCATGGTCACGTGGATGAAGGCGATCACGCCGAGCCCCACCTGGCGCGCGTCGAGCCGGGCCGCGTAGCCGCTGATGAAGCCCATCTCCTCGAGCCGCCGGTGCCGCCGCAGGCACTGGGCCGGCGACAGGTTGGCCACTTCGGAGAGTTCGAGGTTCGATGCACGGCCATGCGCTTGCAAGTGGTCGAGGATCTTCCTGTCGATGCGGTCGAGCGTGATCTCGTGCAATTTCGTCTCCTTCAAGTGCCAATGACCGCAATCATATTTCTCAAAGCGGGGTAAGCACTGGCGTGGGATGCACCTTAATTGTGCAAACCACGCTCTAGACTTCAGGCTCTGGAAGTGCATGCCGCATTTCCGTGCCATCGATTCCCTGCCCCGGTGCATGCCGTGGCGTCGGACCCGTCCCGTTCCCTCTTTCCGGAGATCCCACGTGAAATTCGCCCTGCTTCGCACCCCTGTCGCCGCCGCCCTGGCCCTCGGCATGCTCGCCGCCGCGCCCGCCTTCGCGGCCGACAAGTCGGTGGCCGTGACCGCCATCGTCGAGCACCCGGCGCTCGACGCCGTGCGCGACGGCGTCAAGGCCGAGCTGAAGGCGGCCGGCTACGAAGAGGGCAAGAACCTCAAGTTCACCTACCAGAGCGCACAGGGCAACGTGGGCACTGCGGCCCAGATCGCGCGCAAGTACGTGGGCGACCAGCCCGACGTGATCGTCGCGATCGCCACCCCCTCGGCCCAGGCAACGCTGGCCGCCACCAAGACGATTCCGGTCGTCTACTCGGCCGTGACCGACCCGGTGGCCGCCAAGCTGGTGAAGAGCTGGGACGCCACCGGCACCAACGTGACCGGCGTGTCGGACCTGTCGCCGCTGGACAAGCACATCGCCCTCATCAAACAGGTGGTACCGACCGCCAAGCGCATCGGCGTGATCTACAGCCCCGGCGAAGCCAACTCGGTGGCGATCGTGGCCGACCTCAAGAAGGCCGCCGCGGCCGCCGGCATGACGGTGGTGGAAGCCGCCGCCGCGCGCACCGTCGACGTGCCGACCGCCGCCCAGAGCCTGGTCGGCAAGGCCGACGCGATCTACACGCCGACCGACAACAACGTGGTGTCGGCCTTCGAGGGCATCGTGAAGGTGGCGCAGCAGGCCAAGCTGCCGGTGGTGGCGGCCGACACCGCGACCGTCGAGCGCGGCGCGGTCGCGGCGCTGGGCCTGAACTACACCGACATCGGCCGCCAGACCGGCAAGATCGTGGTGCGCATCCTCAAGGGCGAGAAGCCCGGCACGATCGCCTCGCAGACCAGCACCAACTTCGAGCTGGTGGTGAACCCGGGTGCGGCCAAGCTGCAGGGCGTGACCCTGTCGGACGAGCTGCTGAAGACCGCCAAGGTCGTGAGCACCAAGTAAGTCCCGGCTTCATCGCCAGCGACGGGTCGTCCTGCGGGCGGCCCGTCTTTTCGTTTTCGCCGGGAGCTTCTTCCTCATGTCCCTCATCGCCTCGCTGGGCGCCATCGAGATCGGCCTGATATTCGGGCTGGTCGCGCTGGGCGTCTTCATGTCCTTCCGCATCATCAACTTCCCCGACCTCACGGTGGACGGCAGCTTCCCGCTCGGCGCCGCCGTGGCCGCCACGCTGATCGTGGCCGGCTGGAACCCCGTGGCCGCCACCGCGGTGGCCTGCGTCGCGGGCGCCGTCTCGGGCTGGGTCACGGCCTGGCTCAACGTGAAGCTCAAGATCATGCAGCTGCTCGCGAGCATCCTGGTGATGATCGCGCTCTACTCGATCAACCTGCGCGTGATGGGCAAGCCCAACGTGGCACTGATCACCGAGCCCACCGTGTTCAGCATGGCCAGCTTCGGCGGCATGCCCGAGCAGTGGGCCAAGCCGCTGTTGCTGCTCTTGATCGTGATCGCCGCGAAGATCGTGGTCGACCTGTTCTTCGCCTCCGAGGCCGGCCTGGCGATGCGCGCCACCGGCGGCAATGCGCGCATGGCGCGCGCCCAGGGCATCTCGACCGACTTCCACACCATGGCGGGCCTGGCGCTGTCGAACGCGCTGGTGGCGCTGGCCGGCGCGCTGTTCGCGCAGAGCCAGGGCACGGCCGACATCTCGATGGGCGTGGGCACGATCGTGATCGGCCTGGCGGCGGTGATCATCGGCGAGACGCTGATGCCCGCGCGCAGCATGGTGATCACCACGCTGGCCTGCATCCTGGGGGCGCTGCTCTACCGCTTCTTCATCGCGATGGCGCTGAACACCGACTTCATGGGCCTGCAGGCGCAGGACCTGAACCTGGTGACCGCCGTGCTGGTGGCCTTCGCGCTGCTGGTGCCCGCCTACAAGCGCAAGCTCGCCGGGCTTTTCAAGGGGAAGAACTGATGCTGCGCGCCGAACAACTCGAGATGACCTTCAACCCGGGCACGCCGATCGAGAACCGCGTGCTGCGCGGGCTCGGCCTGGAGATTCCCACCGGCCAGTTCGTCACCGTGATCGGCTCGAACGGCGCCGGCAAGTCGACCTTCCTCAATGCGGTGAGCGGCGACCTGATCGTCGACAAGGGCCGCATCGAGATCGACGGCAAGGACGTGACGCGGCTCAACGCCTGGCAACGTTCGGGCATGGTGGCGCGCGTGTTCCAGGACCCGATGGCCGGCACCTGCGAGGCGCTGACCATCGAGGAGAACATGGCGCTGGCCTGGAAGCGTGGCGAGCGGCGCGGCCTGGGCCTGTCGCTCAACCGCGGGCTGCGCGAGCTGTTCCGCGAGAAGCTGTCGATCCTCAAGCTCGGGCTGGAGAACCGGCTGGCCGACCGCATCGGCCTGCTGTCGGGCGGCCAGCGGCAGGCCGTGAGCCTGCTGATGGCCTCGCTCAAGCCCTCGCGCATCCTGCTGCTCGACGAGCACACGGCCGCGCTCGACCCGAAGACCGCGGCCTTCGTGCTCGAGCTCACGGCGCGCATCGTCGAGGAGAGCAAGCTCACCGCGATGATGGTCACGCACAGCATGCGCCAGGCGCTGGACTACGGATCGCGCACGGTGATGCTGCACGAGGGCCAGGTGATCCTCGACGTGGCCGGCCCCGAGCGCTCGGGCCTGGACGTACCCGACCTGCTGCGCATGTTCGAACAGACGCGCGGCGAGAAGCTCGACGACGACAAGCTGCTGCTGGCATGACCGCAGTGCGCGCGATGCGGCCCGAGGACCTGCAGGCCGTGCTGGCGATCCAGCTCGCCTGCTACGGCACGGGCTTCGTCGAGGACGGGGCGCTGATCGTGCGCCGGCTCGCCGCGGCGCCGCGCACCGGCTGGGTGGTCGAGCACGCGGGACGGGTGGCCGCCTACCTCGCGGCCTATCCCTCGCGCGTGGGCAAGCTCACGGCCCTGCACGGCGATTTCGAAGTGCTGCCCGAGGCGCAGGCCGACGCGCTCTACCTGCACGACCTCGCGGTCGATCCGGCCGCCTCGGGCCATGGCCTGGGACCGGCGCTGGTGCGGCATGCACTGGCCTTCGCCGACACGGCGGGCTGGCGGCGCTCGGCGCTGGTGTCGGTGCAATCCTCGCTGGGCTTCTGGGAGCGCCACGGCTACGCGGTGCATGCGCTGGCCGACGCGGCGCAGCAGGCGCGCCTGGCGAGCTATCCCGCACCGGCGCACTACATGGTGCGGGCCTGAAGACCGCCGCTCAGCGCCGCCAGCCGCGCTGCAGCAGCCACTGCACGGTGCCGCAGACCACCACCAGCGCGGCATAGCTCGCGATGCGGCCGTCATGGCCCGTGACCACCAGCCCGGCCAGCAGCACCAGCACGCCAGCTATCGTATTGATAGCGAATTGCGCCCAGATGGCGGGCGTTCCGGGCTTTCGCGGCATCAGGAAGCGGCCGCACAGCGCGAGCACCCCGGCCACGAAGACGGCCGGCAGCGCGAAGTTGAGGAGGTGGTTGAGCAGGGCGAGCGCGGACATTCGGGAAGGGGCGGAAGCGTCATCCGCCAGCCGCTATGGAGGTCATAGACAGCACGGTGCCGGGACGGGCTCCGCAAATTTTATAATCGCTGCATGTCTGTCTGGGCTCTTGGCTTGAACCACACGACCGCGCCGCTCGATCTGCGCGGTCGTTTCGCGTTTGCGCTCGACCAGATCGCTCCCACTCTGCAGAGCCTGCGCAGCTCGTTCTCGAGCGGCCGCCACCCGCAGGTCGAGGCCGCCATCATCTCGACCTGCAACCGCACCGAGATCTACTGCGCCGCCGACCATGCCGCGATCGACCACACGGTCGGCTGGCTGGCCCAGAGCGGCGGCGTGGCCCCCGCGCTGCTGCGCTCGCATGCCTACACCCTGCACGACGGCGACGTCGCGCGCCATGCCTTCCGCGTGGCCAGCGGCCTCGATTCGATGGTGCTCGGCGAAGCCCAGATCCTCGGCCAGATGAAGGACGCGGTGCGCGCCGCCGAAACCGCCGGCGCGCTGGGCAGCACGCTCAACCAACTCTTCCAGCGCTCGTTCGCGGTCGCCAAGGAAGTGCGCACCGCCACCGAGATCGGTGCGCACTCGATCAGCATGGCGGCCGCCGCCGTGCGCCTGGCCGGCCAGCTGTTCGAGGACCTGCGCCAGACGCGCGTGCTGTTCGTCGGCGCCGGCGAGATGATCGACCTCGCGGCCACGCACTTCGCGGCCAAGGAACCGAAGTCCATTGCCATCGCCAACCGCACGCTCGAACGCGGCGAGAAGCTGGCCTCGCGCTTCGGCGGCGAGGCGATGCGGCTGGCGGATCTGCCTGCGCGGCTGGCCGAGTTCGACATCGTCGTGAGCTGCACCGCGAGCACGCTGCCGATCATCGGCCTGGGCGCCGTGGAACGCGCGCTCAAGTCGCGCAAGCACCGCCCGATGTTCATGGTCGACCTGGCCGTGCCGCGCGACATCGAGCCCGAGGTGAAGGCGCTCGAGGACATCTACCTCTACACCGTGGACGACCTCGCCCAGGTGGTGCAGCAGGGTCAGGCCAACCGCCAGGCCGCGGTGGCGCAGGCCGAGGTCATCATCGACGCCGGCGTGCAGAGCTTCATGCACTGGCTGGGCCAGCGCGGCACCGTGCCGCTGATCCAGCAGCTCAACGCGCAGACCGACGAATGGCGTGCCGCCGAACTGGCGCGCGCGCGCAAGCTGCTCGCCAAGGGCGAATCGGTCGACGCCGTGCTCGAAGCCCTGTCGCGCGGGCTCACGCAGAAGATGCTGCACGGCGCGCTGGCCGAGCTGCACGCGGGCGATGCCGCCTCGCGCGAGCAGACGGCGCAGACCATCTCGCGCCTGTTCCTGCGCAAAGAGCGTTAGCGGCGCTCGTCCGCGAGCCCGGCACGGCGTGCCGCGGCCTCCATGCGCCTTGCCGCCGTGCCGCGGCACTTCCCCTCTTTTTTGAATCCCTCCGCCGTGAAGCCCTTCCTCCGTCACCAACTCGAACGCTATGCCGCCCGCCTCGGCGAACTCGACTTCCTGCTCTCACGCGAGGACATCATGGGCGACATGGCGCAGTACCGCACCATCTCGCGCGAGCATGCCGAGGTGACACAGGTGGCCGGCCGCTATGCGCGCTACGTGCAGCGCGAGGCCGACATCGCGGGCGCCAAGGAAATGCTCGAAGACCTCGACATGGCCGAGATGGCCGCGCAGGAAATCGCCGAGGCCGAGGCCGAGCTCGCGCAGCTGGAAGACGAGCTGCAGCGCCTGCTGCTGCCCAAGGACCCCGACGACGCGCGCAACGCCTTCCTCGAAATCCGCGCCGGTACCGGCGGCGACGAATCGGCGCTGTTCGCGGGCGACCTGCTGCGCATGTACACGCGCTACTGCGAGCGCGCCGGCTGGCGCTGCGAGATCGTGAGCGAGAACGAGAGCGAGCTCGGCGGCTACAAGGAAGTGGTGGTGCGCATCTCGGGCGACGAGGTGTTCGGCAACCTGCGCTTCGAATCGGGCGGCCACCGCGTGCAACGCGTGCCGGCCACCGAGACGCAGGGCCGCATCCACACCAGCGCCTGCACGGTGGCGGTGCTGGCCGAGCCCGACGAGGCGCAGGCCGTGCAGATCAATCCGGCCGACCTGCGCATCGACACCTACCGCGCCAGCGGCGCCGGGGGCCAGCACATCAACAAGACCGATTCGGCGGTGCGCATCACGCACATCCCGACCGGCATCGTGGCCGAGTGCCAGGACGACCGCAGCCAGCACCGCAACAAGGCCAAGGCGCTGCAGGTGCTGTCGGCGCGGATCCAGGAGAAGGAGCGCAGCGAGCGCGCCGCCAAGGACGCCGCGCTGCGCAAGGGCCTGATCGGCAGCGGCGACCGCTCCGACCGCATCCGCACCTACAACTTCCCCCAGGGCCGGCTCACCGACCACCGGATCAACCTCACGCTCTACAAGCTGCTCGCGATCATGGAAGGCGACCTCGGCGACGTGCTCGAGGCGCTGCGCGCGGCGCGCGCGGCCGAGCAGCTGGCCGAGCTCGAATCGAGCCTGCCCTCATGAGCACCGAGCCGCTCGCGCCTTCTACCGTGACCCAGGCGCTGGCCGCGGCCGCGCGGCTGGGCGTCGACCGGCTCGATGCCCAGCTGCTGCTGCTGCACGCGCTGGGTCGGCCGCCGCACGACCGCGCCTGGCTGCTCGCGCACGACACCGACGCGCTGCCCGAGCCGCTGTGGACCGCACTGTCGGCGCGGCTGCTTCGCCGCCTCGCGGGCGAGCCGGTGGCCTATCTGCTGGGCGAGAAGGAATTCCACGGCCTCGAGTTGCGCGTCGACCCGCGCGTGCTGGTGCCGCGGCCCGACACCGAGACGCTGGTCGACTGGGCGCTGGAATGCCTCGAAGGCCAGGCCGCGCCGCGCGTGCTCGACCTGGGCACCGGCAGCGGCGCGATCGCGCTGGCGCTGCAGCATGCGCGGGCCGATGCGCAGGTCGATGCCGTGGATTCCAGCGCCGACGCGCTCGCGGTGGCCCGCGCCAATGCCGAGCGCCTGAAGCTGCCGGTGCGTTTCGCCCAGGCCGACTGGCTCGCGGGCGCGGACCGGGGTTACGCGCTGATCGCCAGCAACCCGCCGTACATCGCCGCCGGCGACCCGCACCTGCCGGCGCTGCAGCACGAGCCCGTCTCGGCGCTGGTGGCCGGCGCCGACGGGCTCGACGACATCCGCCGCATCGTCGCCGACGCGCCCGCGCACCTGGCCGAAGGCGGCTGGCTGCTGCTGGAACACGGCCACGACCAGGCCCCCGCCGTGCGGCAGCTGCTGGCCGCCCACGGCTTCGCCGAGGTGCAAAGCCGCGACGACCTGGCAGGCATCGCGCGCTGCTCGGGCGGAATCCGGCGCACGGTGAAATAATCCCTCCAGCCTACTTTTCAGGAGCCCCCATGTCCGACGCCCAGCAACGCATCGACGACCTCGTCAAATCCAACGAACTCGTGCTCTTCATGAAGGGCAACGCCAGCTTCCCCATGTGCGGCTTCTCGGGCCGCGCGATCCAGATCCTCAAGGCCGTGGGCGTCGACACCAGGTCGCTCAAGACCGTCAACGTCCTCGAGGACGACGGCATCCGCCAGGGCATCAAGGACTACAGCAACTGGCCCACCATCCCCCAGCTCTACGTCAAGGGCGAATTCGTCGGCGGCTCGGACATCATGATGGAGATGTACGAGTCGGGCGAACTGCAGAAGGTGCTGGCCGGCGACGCTGCCTGATCCGGGCCCGGCGATGAGCCACGGCCACGATCACGACCACGGGCATCCGCACGACGAGGCTGCGGCCCCGGCGTGGAAGCACGACGGCGTACGGGTGATCGCGGCCAACCAGCTCGACGCCAACACCGCCCAGACGCCCGGCATGAACCGGGCCGCGGCGATCAATTTCGCGCGCGTCGGCGCGCAGAAGCTCTGGGCCGGCACGGTCACCATCCATGCCGACGCCAAGACCGGCGCCCACCACCACGGCCACCTCGAATCGGTGATCTACGTCGTGCGCGGCCGCGCGCGCATGCGCTGGGGCGAGCAGCTCGAGTTCACGGCCGAGGCCGGACCGGGCGACTTCATCTACGTGCCGCCCTACGTGCCGCACCAGGAAATCAACGCCAGCCCGACCGAGACGCTCGAGTGCGTGCTGTGCCGCAGCGACGGCGAGGCCGTCGCGGTGAACCTCGACATCGAGCCGGTCGAGAAGCCCGAGTCGGTGCTGTGGGTCGACCCGACCCACCCGCACGGCGGGGTCTGAGCGCCCTTTCTCCCGCGGGTCGCGCCCGTGGCGGGCGCACCCTGCGCCATGGCACCATCGGGGTCTGCTGGTGAACACCATGACCCTGACCCAAAGCCTGCTCGTCATCGCGCTCCTGATCGCGCTGAGCGCCTTCTTCTCCCTCGCCGAGATCGCGCTGGCCGCCTCGCGCCGGCTGCGCCTGCGCCAGATGGCCGACGACGGCGACGCGCGCGCCGACCTCGTGCTGCGCATCCAGGAGCAGCCGGGCTACTACTTCACCGTGGTGCAGATCGGCCTCAATGCGGTCGCGATCCTGGGCGGCGTGGTCGGCGAAGGCGCGCTGAGTCCCTACTTCGCGCGCCTGTTCACCGGCTGGCTCGGCCCCGAGGGCGCGCAGAGCGCGGGCTTCCTGTGCTCCTTCGTGACCATCATCGCGGTGTTCCTGGTGTTCGCCGACCTGTTCCCCAAGCGGCTGGGCATGAACGACCCCGAGCGCCTGGCGGTGCGCATCGCCAAGCCGATGCAGCTGCTGATCACCACTTTCAAGCCGCTGGTGTGGCTGTTCACCGCCTGCACCGACCTGCTGTTCAAGCTGCTGGGCATGCCGATGGCGCGCGACGACAAGATCACCTCGGCCGACATCCTCGCGATGACCGAGGCCGGCGCGCGCGCCGGGGTGCTCGCGGTACGCGAGCAGCAGGTGATCGCCAACGTGTTCGAGCTCGAGACGCGGCTCGTGAGCAGCGTGATGACCGCGCGCGACAGCATCGCCTGGTTCCTGCACGACGACCCCGAGTCGGTGCTGCGCGCGCGCATCGTGGCCGAGCCCTTCTCGGCCTACCCGGTGTGCGACGGCGACATCGACCACGTGCTGGGCTACGTCGATGCCAAGGACATGTTCCAGCGCGTGCTCAGCGGCCAGCCGCTGGCCTTCGACCAGGGGCTGCCGCTGCACAAGGCGCTGGTGATTCCCGACCGGCTGTCGCTGACCGAGGTGCTCGAGCAGTTCCAGCAGGCTCATGAGGACTTCGCGATCATCGTCAACGAGTACAGCCTGGTGGTGGGCGTGATCACCCTCAACGACGTGATGAGCACGGTGATGGGCGACCTGGTGTCCACGCCCGACGAGGAGCAGATCGTGCGCCGCGACGAGAACTCCTGGCTGATCGACGGCATCACGCCGATCCAGGACGTGCAGCGCGCGCTGCAGATCGACGAGCTGCCGCATGCCGACGAGTACGAGACGCTCGCGGGTTTCCTGATGGTGATGCTGCGCCGCGTTCCCAAGCGCACCGACAGCGTGAGCTGGGCGGGCTATACCTTCGAGGTGATGGACGTCGACAGCTACCGGATCGACCAGGTGATGGTCACCAAGACCTGACCGCCCGCGCCCGGGTCAGGCCGCGGAACGGGCCTTGTCCTGTTCCTTGCGCTCGATCTCGCGCTCGCGGTCGGCCCAGGCCCACAGCCGCTGGTTCGAGAACACCGCGTTCGGATACGGCGCCTTGCCGCGGCTGCCGTTGTAGCGGCCCAGCGTCAGGAACAGGTCGCCGCTCTCGCGGTCGAGGTAGTGGCGCAGGATCACGCAGCCGAAGCGCAGGTTGGTCTGCATGTGGAACAGCTTGGCCGGATCGCTGTCGCCGATCACGCGGGTCCAGAACGGCATGACCTGCATGTAGCCGCGCGCACCCGCGCTCGAGACCGCGAACTTGCGGAAATTGCTCTCGACCTGGATCAGCCCGAGCACCAGGCTCACGTCGAGCCCCGAGCGCTTGGCCTCGTACCAGACCGTCTGCAGGAATTCGATGCGCGAGGGCGCGTCGGCGATCTTCTTCTTGAGCCGTTCGCTCATCTCGCCGAGCCAGCGCAGGTAGGCCAGGCGCGCCTCGGTGTTCGCGAACTGCGGCACCGGCGGTGCCTTGTTGTGGATGGCCGAGCTCAGCGCGGTGCGCACCGAGTCGATCAGCGGTTCCTCGATCTGCGCGCCGGCCAGTGCGGGGCGCGGCAGCGACAGTGCCGCGAGGGCGCCCGCCGCGGCACCGATGCAATGGCGCCGGGAGAAGCCGCCCTGCAGGCTCATGCCGCGAGCTTGCCGGCGATGAAGTCCGCGATGCCGGCGGCCGGCACCTTGGTCGCGGCGGTGTCGCGGCGATGCTGGTATTCGAGCTGGCCTTCCTTGAGGCCGCGGTCGGAGATCACCACGCGGTGCGGCACGCCGATCAGTTCCCAGTCGGCGAACATCGCGCCCGGGCGCTCGCCGCGGTCGTCGAGCAGCACGTCGACGCCCTTGGCGAGCAACTCTTCGTAGAGCGCCTCGGCTGCGGTCTTGACCTCGGCGCTGCGGTCCATGCCGATCGGGCACACCACCACGGTGAACGGCGCGATCGCGTCGGGCCAGATGATCCCGCGCTCGTCGTGGTTCTGCTCGATGGCGGCGGCAGGCAGGCGCGTGACACCGATGCCGTAGCAGCCCATCTCGAGGAACTGCGGCTTGCCGGCCTCGTCGAGGAAGGTGGCGTTCATGGCCTTGCTGTACTTGGTGCCCAGCACGAACACATGGCCCACCTCGATGCCGCGCTCGATCGCCAGCACGCCCTTGCCGTCGGGCGAGGCATCGCCCGCGACCACGTTGCGCAGATCGGCCACCAGCTCGGGCTCGGGCAGGTCACGGCCCCAGTTGACGCCGGTCATGTGGAAGTCGACCTCGTTGGCGCCCGTGATCCAGTCGGCCATCAGCGCCACTTCGCGGTCGGCCACCAGCTTCACCGGCTTCTTGAGGTTCAGCGGGCCGAGGTAGCCCGGCTTGCAGCCGAAGTGCGCGTCGATCTCGGCCAGGGTCGCGAAGCGGAAGCCCTTGTCGAGGCCGGGCAGCTTGGCGACCTTGATCTCGTTCATCTCGTGGTCGCCGCGCAGCAACAGCAGCCAGACCTGCGAGCCCGTGATGTTGCCGGCCTCGTCGACGATGTCGGTGGCCAGCACCAGCGACTTCACGGTGGTGGCGAGCGGCACGCCGAGCAGCACGGCGACGTCCTCGCAGGTGCTCTTGCCGGGCGTGGGCGTCTTCTCGAGCGCATTGGCGGCGGCGGGACGCGGGCCGGCCGGGGCCAGCGCCTCGGCCTTTTCCATGTTGGCCGCGTAGTCGCTGTCGGGGCAGTAGACGATCGCGTCCTCGCCGGTGGCGGCGATGACCTGGAATTCCTCGCTGAGGTCACCGCCGATGGCGCCGCTGTCGGCCGCCACGGCGCGGTAGCGCAGGCCGAAGCGGTCGAAGATGTTGCGGTAGGCCTGCGCCATCGCCTGGTAGCTGGCCTTGGCCGCGTCGAGGTCGCGGTCGAAGCTGTAGGCGTCCTTCATGATGAATTCGCGCCCGCGCATCAGGCCGAAGCGCGGACGGCGCTCGTCGCGGAACTTGGTCTGGATCTGGTAGAAGTTCTTCGGCAGCTGCTTGTAGCTGCGGATCTCCTGGCGCGCGATGTCGGTCACCACCTCTTCGCTGGTGGGCTGCACCACGAAGTCGCGGTCATGGCGGTCCTTGATGCGCAGCAGCTCGGGGCCCATCTTGTCGAAGCGGCCCGACTCCTGCCAGAGCTCGGCGGGCTGCACCACCGGCATCGTCAGCTCGACCGCGCCGGCGCGGTTCATCTCCTCGCGCACGATCGCCTCGACCTTGCGGATGACGCGCAGGCCCATGGGCATGTACGTGTAGATGCCGGTGCCGACCTTCTTGATCATGCCCGCGCGCATCATGAGACGGTGGCTCGCCACCTCGGCATCGGCCGGCGCTTCCTTGAGGGTGGAGACGAAGAAACGGGATGCTTTCATCGGAAATGCGGTGCTGGTTCGGAGTGAAACGAGACGGACGACGGCCCCCGTAGAGACCCTGAGAGCCCGGAACCGGTCGCTTGCCGAGTGCAACCCGGCATGCATAATCGACTCAGTTCAAAAATTGGGGTTTGATTATGCTCGACCGGGACGGCTTCAGGCCCAACGTCGGCATCATCCTGCTCAACCAGAAAAACCAGGTTTTTTGGGGCAAACGCATCCGCACGCATTCCTGGCAGTTTCCGCAAGGCGGCATCGACCGCGGCGAAAGTCCCGAGCAAGCCATGTTCCGGGAATTGCATGAGGAAGTGGGTCTCCATCCGGAGCACGTGCGTATCGTGGCCCGTACCCGCGACTGGTTGCGCTACGAGGTGCCGGATCGGTTCATCCGACGAGACGCACGAGGTCACTACAAGGGCCAGAAACAAATCTGGTATCTGCTGCAACTGGTCGGCCACGACTGGGATCTCAACCTGCGTGCCACGGACCATCCCGAATTCGACGCCTGGCGCTGGCACGACTACTGGGTGCCGCTCGACGTCGTCGTCGAATTCAAACGGGGCGTCTACGAGATGGCGCTCACCGAGCTTGCTCGCTACCTGCCACGGCAGGATTTCCGCAACCGCTTCCTGCGCAGCAACGTGCGCGCCCGAGAGTTCGAGCGCCATCCCTCCGCAGGCGGCCACGACGCCAACTTCGAACTGCCTCCGGGCGCGAGCTTCGACCCGGATCCCAATGTCAAATCTGCGACCGACTCTTCCGACGGCCCCGTCTTTCCGTCCGCATCCGCTGCGCAACCTCCCACGCCGCGTTAGCCCGGCGCTCGTTCTCGCCAGTGCCCTGCTGCTGGCGGCCTGCGGCTCGGCCAAGCACGACACCGACAACCCCGACTGGGCGCAAAGCGGCATGCCGCCCCCGCCCAAGACGACGCAGTCCGATGCCGAGTGGCAGGAGTCCGCGGCACCGCCGCCACCGGCCTTCGACCAGAACAGCCTGGTGCCGATCGAGATGCCGCCCTACATGACGCTGAAGTTCGGCATCGACCCGAAGACCATCACGATCACGCCCGACGGCATCGTGCGCTACGTGGTGGTGGCGAGCAGCAAGGCGGGCGGCACGGTCAATGCCTTCTACGACGGCGTGCGCTGCAAGACCGGCGAGATGAAGAGCTATGCGCGCTACAGCGGCAATGCCTGGGAGCTGGCCAAGGCGCCCGAGTGGAAGCGCATCACCGACCTCAACTCGCGCTACACCTGGGCCATCGCGACCCAGGGCCTGTGCCGCGACAGCGCACCGCGCTCGACGGCGAGCGAGATCGTCCAGTACATCCGCAATCCGGTGCGCGAAGTGCAGTGAGCGGCACACCGGCACGATGAGAAAAGGCCCCGATCGGGGCCTTTTTCTTTGGCGCGGGTCGAGGCGAGCCTCAGACCGGCATCAGCACCATGTTGTCCCGGTGCACCATCTCCGGTTCGGCCGCGTAGCCCAGCAGCCGCTCGAACTCGGCCGAGGGCTTGCGGCACAGCAGCCGCGCCTCGACGCTCGAGTAGTTGGCGAGGCCGCGCGCCAGCTCGATGCCCTCGGCATCGCGCACCGCGATCACGTCGCCGCGCGAGAACTCGCCCGACACGCCCGTCATGCCGATCGGCAGCAGGCTCTTGCCCTCGGCACGCACCTTGGCGGCCGCGCCGGCATCGACGATCACGGCGCCACGCAGTTGCAGATGGTCGGCCATCCAGCGCTTGCGCGCCTGGTGCTTCGCGGTCTGCGCCACCAGCAGCGTGCCGATGGCGTCGCCCTGCGCGAGCCGCAGCAACGCGTCGGGCTCGCGCCCCCAGGCGATCACGGTGGAGGCGCCCGAGCCGGCCGCACGCTTGGCCGCGAGGATCTTGGTGATCATCCCGCCCTTGCCGATGCTCGAGCCCGCGCCACCGGCCATGGCCTCGAGCGCCGGGTCGCCCGCGGCGGCCTCGTGGATGAACTTCGCGTCGGGGTCCTTGCGCGGGTCGGCCGAATAGAGGCCGCGCTGGTCGGTGAGGATCACCAGCGCATCGGCCTCGACGAGATTGGCGACCAGCGCGCCGAGCGTGTCGTTGTCGCCGAACTTGATCTCGTCGTTGACCACGGTGTCGTTCTCGTTGATGACCGGCACCACGCCGAGGCGCAGCAGCGTCACCAGGGTCGAACGGGCATTGAGGTAGCGCTCGCGGTCGGCCAGGTCAGCGTGCGTGAGCAGCACCTGCGCGCTGCCGATGCGGTTCTCGCGCAGCTTGGTTTCGTACATCTGGGCCAGGCCCATCTGGCCGACAGCCGCGGCGGCCTGGAGCTCGTGCACTTCGTGCGGCCGGGTCTTCCAACCGAGGCGCTTCATGCCCTCGGCGATGGCGCCGCTCGAGACCATCACCACCTCGCGCCCGTCGCGCACCAGCGCGGCGAGCTGCCGGCACCACTCACCGATGGCGCCCTCGTCGAGGCCGCGGCCCTCGTTCGTCACGAGGCTCGAGCCCACCTTGACGACGATGCGGCGGGCGTCCCGCAGGGCTGTGGATCCGGTATTCGAGGTCATTGAAGGCTGTAGCTGGCGTGAAGACTGACGATTATGCTATTTAATCAATAGCATTGCAGGGCCGGGCCGAAGGCCCTCGCTCAAGGCTTTTCGGGCGGCAGTTCAACGAAGCGCGGATCGATCTCGGCCGGCGGCTGCTCGGCCACCTGCTGAGCCTTGACCTGGCGGTAGATCGCATGCACGAGCGGCTCGCAGCCTTCGCGCGTGAGCGCCGAGATCTCGAACACCGGGCCCTTGAAGCGCAGGCGCTTCACGAAGTCCTTCACGCGCGCGGCGCGTTCTTCCTCGGGGATCATGTCCAGCTTGTTGAGCACCAGCCAGCGCGGCTTCTCGTAGAGCTGCGCGTCGTACTTCTTGAGCTCGCCCACGATCGCCTTGGCCTGCGCAACCGGGTCGACCGTCTCGTCGAAGGGCGCGAGGTCGATCACGTGCAGCAGCAGCCGGGTGCGCTGCAGGTGGCGCAGGAACAGGTGGCCGAGACCGGCACCGTCGGAAGCACCCTCGATCAGGCCGGGCAGGTCGGCCACCACGAAGCTCTGCTCGGGGCCGACGCGCACGACGCCGAGGTTGGGGTGCAGGGTGGTGAACGGATAGTCGGCGATGCGCGGGCGCGCGTTCGAGATCGCGCTGATCAGCGTCGACTTGCCGGCGTTCGGCATGCCCAGCAGGCCCACGTCGGCCAGCACCTTGAGTTCGAGCTTGAGGCTCTTGCGCTCGCCGGGCCAGCCGGGCGTCTTCTGGCGCGGCGCGCGGTTGATGGCGCTCTTGAAGCGCAGGTTGCCGAAGCCGCCGTCGCCGCCCTTGGCGATGGTGATGACCTCGCCGGGCGTGAGCAATTCGTAGAGCACCTCGCCGGTTTCGGCGTCGGTGATGATCGTGCCGACCGGCATCTTCAGCGTGATGTCGTCGCCCGCGGCGCCGAACATGTCGGAGCCCATGCCGTGCTCGCCGCGCTTGGCTTCGTGCCGACGCGAATAGCGGAAATCCACCAGCGTGTTGAGGTTCGAGTCGGCCACGGCGAACACATGGCCGCCGCGCCCGCCGTCGCCGCCATTGGGGCCGCCGAATTCCTTGTACTTCTCATGGCGGAACGACACGCAGCCGTTGCCGCCATCGCCGGCGGCGATGTCGATGAAGGCTTCGTCGACGAACTTCATGGGATGTCCAGTTTACAAATGAAGAAGCCCCGGCAAAGCGGGGCTCCGAGACAGTCGAAGTGGCTGGAGGCTCAGGCCGCCGGCGTCACATTGACCATGTGCTTGTTGAGCGCACCCTTGAAGCCGAACGACACGTGGCCGTCGACGAGGGCGAACAGCGTGTGGTCCTTGCCCACGCCGACGTTCACGCCGGGATGGAACTGGGTACCGCGCTGGCGCACGATGATCGAGCCGGCGCTGATCAGTTGGCCGCCGAAGGCCTTCACGCCGAGCATCTTGGGCTTGGAATCGCGCCCGTTTCGCGTGGAGCCGCCGCCTTTTTTCTGTGCCATGGAGTCTGCTCCTTAACCGGCGATCGCGCCGATTTGCAGCTCGGTGAACTGCTGGCGATGGCCTTGACGTTTCTGATAGTGCTTGCGACGGCGCATCTTGAAGATGCGAACCTTGTCGTGCTTGCCGTGCGACAGCACCGTGACCGTCACCGTTGCACCGGACACCAGGGGCGTGCCAACCTTGATTTCAGCGCCGTTTCCGACGGCCAGAACCTGGTCGATCACGATTTCCTGGCCAACGTCCGCAGCAATCTGTTCTACTTTGATTTTCTCGCCGGAAGCAACGCGATACTGCTTGCCACCGGTTTTTATGACCGCGTACATGTGAACCTCTTAGGAATTGAGTCTCCGCGGCGAATTCCGCAGAGCCCAAGACTATAGCACGGTTTGCGCATGCTCACATGGCCGGGCCACCTGCCGAGGCCGGTGGCCGCTTCCCGCTCCCTATAATCGGCGCCTTCCGGCGTCCGCGCCATCCTCTGTATTCAGCAGCGCCCAGCGCCCACGCTTTGTCAGTTCCCGCCGCCGACACCTCCCCCACCGCCGCAGTCCTCGGCCTGATCGCCGGTGACATGGTCGAAGTCGACCGCGTGATCTCCAACCGCCTCGACACCGGGGTGCCGCTGGTCAGCCAAGTCTCCAAGTACATCATCTCCGCGGGCGGCAAGCGCCTGCGGCCGGCGCTACTGCTGCTGATGGCCGGCGCGCTCGGCTACACCGGCGAACAGCGCTTCAATCTCGCGGCCGTGGTGGAGTTCATCCACACCGCCACGCTGCTGCACGACGACGTGGTCGACGAATCGACGCTGCGCCGCGGACGCCCGACCGCCAACGAATCCTTCGGAAATCCCGCCAGCGTGCTGGTCGGCGACTTCCTTTATTCGCGCGCCTTCCAGATGATGTTGGATGCCAACAACATGCGCGTGATGCAGATCCTGGCCGAAGCGACCAACGTGATCGCCGAAGGCGAGGTGCTGCAGCTGATGAACATGCACGACGCCTCGCTCGACGAGTCGGCCTACCTGCGCGTCATCCGCTCCAAGACCGCCAAGCTGTTCGAAGCCAGCACGCGCCTGGCCGCGGTGCTGGCAGGCGTGACGTCCGAAGTCGAGGAGGCCTGTGCCACCTACGGGCAGGCGCTGGGCACGGCCTTCCAGGTGATCGACGATGTGCTCGACTACGCGGGCGACGCCAGCGAAACCGGCAAGAACCTCGGCGACGACCTGCGCGAAGGCAAGACCACGCTGCCGCTGATCTTTGCGATGCAGCGCGGCACCGCGGCCCAGAGCGCGCTGGTGCGCGCGGCCATCGAGGCCGGCGACACTGCCCAACTGGGCAAGATCGTCGAGATCGTGCGCGAAACCGGTGCCCTGGATGCATCGCGCGCGGCGGCCGCGGCCGAAGCACAACGCGCAATTTCTGCGCTCGACGGCTTCGCGACGAATTCGCACGCTTCAGGTTTGCTACAATTAGCGGCTCAGCTGCTTGAGCGGCGTGCCTGACACCTCTAACGAGTTGGCCAAGGACGACTGACTTTTCGCACCATCGGGGTGTAGCTTAGCCTGGTAGAGCGCTACGTTCGGGACGTAGAGGCCGGAGGTTCGAATCCTCTCACCCCGACCAGTCTTTTCGAGACTGGCATAAACCATCAGAATGCCATTTTCTGTTGCTGTACAGCGATTTACAGCACAGGAGTGTTCGGCGATGATCGTGAAGCAATTTCTCACATCTCTTGCATTCGCTGATGGCTGCAGCCGAACTTCCCGTTAAAGAAAACCCGCAAGTCGCCTTGCCAGGGCTTGCACGCGCGCTGGTCTCGGCCGGCAAGCTGCCCGCGAAAACTGCGGAAGATCTCTATCAGAAGTCGCTGAGCAGCCGCTCCAGCTTCATCGCCGAACTCACGGGCACTGGCGCCGTCTCGGCCGCCGACCTCGCCCACACGCTCTCGAATGCCTTCGGCGCCCCGCTGCTCGACCTCGACGCCATCGACCACCAGCGCCTGCCGAAGGATCTGCTCGATCCCAAGCTCTGCCAGGCCTACCGCATCGTCGTCCTCAGCAAGCGCAACAACCGCTTGATCGTCGCCACGGCCGATCCGTCCGACCAGCAGGCCGCCGAGAAGATCAAGTTCGCCTCGCAGATGGGCGTGGACTGGGTCATCGCCGAGTACGACAAGCTGTCGCGCATGGTCGAGGCCGCCGCGGCCAGCGCGGCCGAAACCATCAACAGCATCGTCGGCACCGAATTCGAGTTCGACGACGTCAGCGCCGACACCGCGGGCGACGCCAACGAGCAGGCGATCGCCGAGGTCGAGGACGCGCCGGTCGTGCGCTTCCTGCACAAGATGCTGCTCGACGCGGTCAGCATGCGCGCTTCGGACATCCACTTCGAGCCCTACGAGCACCACTACCGCGTGCGTTTCCGGGTCGACGGCGAACTGCGCGAGGTCGCGAGCCCACCGACCGTGATCAAGGACAAGCTGGCCTCGCGCATCAAGGTCATCTCGCGGCTCGACATCTCCGAGAAACGGGTGCCCCAGGACGGGCGCATGAAGCTCAAGATCGGTCCCGACCGGGTGATCGACTTCCGCGTGAGCACGCTGCCCACACTGTTCGGCGAGAAGATCGTGGTCCGGATTCTCGACCCCAGCAGCGCGCGCATGGGCATCGATGCGCTGGGCTACGACGCCGACGAGAAGGAACGCCTGCTGCACGCCATCAGCCGGCCCTACGGCATGGTGCTGGTCACCGGGCCGACCGGCTCGGGCAAGACGGTGTCGCTCTACACCTGCCTCAACCTTCTGAACCAGCCGGGCGTGAACATCGCGACCGCCGAGGACCCGTCGGAAATCAACCTGCCGGGCGTCAACCAGGTCAACGTGAACGAGAAGGCCGGCCTGACCTTCGCGGCCGCGCTGCGGGCCTTCCTGCGGCAGGATCCCGACATCATCATGGTCGGCGAAATCCGCGACATCGAAACCGCCGACATCTCGATCAAGGCCGCCCAGACGGGCCACCTGGTACTGTCGACGCTGCACACCAACGACGCTCCCACCACCCTCACGCGGATGCGCAACATGGGGATCGCGCCCTTCAACATCGCGTCGAGCGTGATCCTGATCACCGCCCAGCGGCTCGCGCGGCGGCTGTGCATGGCCTGCCGCGCGCCCGTGGACATCCCGCGCGAAGCACTGCTCGAAGCGGGCTTCCAGGACGACGAGATCGACAGCAGCTGGAAGCCCTACCGGCCCGTGGGCTGCGCGGCCTGTACCGGCGGCTACAAGGGCCGAGTGGGCATCTACCAGGTGATGCCGATCTCCGAGGCGATCCAGGAAATCATCCTGCGTGACGGCAGCGCGCTCGACATCGCGCAGCAATCGGAAGCAGAAGGCGTGCGCTCGCTGCGCCGGTCGGGCCTGCGAAAAGTGATGCAGGGCCTGACCTCGCTCGAGGAAGTGGTGGCGGTCACCAACCTATAACGAACACACTGGAAGCGGAGATCGAACCGAATGGCCACAGCAGCATCGACGGCAAACCGGCAACGGCGCGACGTCAAGGAATTCGTCTTCGAATGGGAAGGCAAGGATCGCAACGGCAAGCTGGTGCGCGGTGAACTGCGTGCCGCCGGCGAGAACCAGGTGCAGGCCGCGTTGCGGCGCCAGGGCGTGCTCGCCAGCAAGATCAAGAAGCGCCGCACCCGCTCGGGCAAGAGCATCAAGCCCAAGGACATCGCGATCTTCACGCGCCAGCTAGCGACCATGATGAAGGCCGGCGTGCCGCTCCTGCAGTCCTTCGACATCGTGGGCCGCGGCAATGCCAACCCCAGCGTCGCCAAGCTGCTCAACGAGATCCGCAGCGACGTCGAGACCGGCACCTCGCTGTCGTCGGCCTTCCGCAAGTTCCCGAAGTACTTCGACAACCTCTACTGCAACCTGGTCGAGGCCGGCGAAGCGGCCGGTATCCTCGAAGACCTGCTCGACCGCTTGGCGACCTACATGGAGAAGACCGAGGCGATCAAGTCGAAGATCAAGTCGGCGCTGATGTACCCGACCTCGGTGGTCGTGGTGGCCTTCGTGGTGGTGGCCATCATCATGATCTTCGTGATCCCGGCCTTCAAGCAGGTGTTCACCTCCTTCGGCGCCGACCTGCCCGCCCCCACGCTGTTCGTGATGGCGGTCAGTGAGTTCTTCGTGGCGTACTGGTGGCTGATCTTCGGCGTGATCGGCGGCGGCCTCTATTTCTTCTTCCAGGCCTGGAAGCGCAACGAGCGCGTGCAGCGGGTCATGGACCGCCTGCTGCTGCGGGTGCCGATCTTCGGCGCGCTGATCGAGAAGTCCTGCGTCGCACGCTGGACGCGCACGCTGGCCACCATGTTCGCCGCGGGCGTGCCGCTGGTCGAGGCGCTCGACTCGGTCGGCGGCGCTTCGGGCAACACCGTGTACGGCGACGCCACGGCCAAGATCCAGCAGGAGGTGTCGACCGGCACCAGCCTCACGAATGCAATGACCAACGTCAACCTGTTCCCTTCGATGGTGATCCAGATGACCGCCATCGGCGAGGAGTCGGGCTCCATCGACCACATGCTCGGCAAGGCGGCCGACTTCTACGAGTCCGAGGTCGACGACATGGTCGCCGGCCTCTCGAGCCTGATGGAGCCGATCATCATCGTCTTCCTCGGCGTGATCATCGGCGGCATCGTGGTCTCGATGTACCTGCCCATCTTCAAGCTCGGCCAGGTCGTCTGATGCCGGTGTCGCAGGGATTCGACGCCGCACTGGCCGGCGTCCTCGGTCTGTTGATCGGCAGCTTCCTCAACGTGGTGATCTACCGCACGCCGGTCATGATGTACCGCGACTGGTTGAACGACGCGGTCGCGAACCTCATGAGCGTCAAGGACATGCCCTCGCTCTGGTCGCTGGTCTTCGGCTCCAAGGCGCAGCCCCCGGCCGGCCTCGAAGCTGCGGCCGACAAGGCCGCCGTCGAACTCGAGAAATTGCCACGCTTCGACCTCATGCGGCCCGGCTCGCGCTGCGGCAGTTGCGGCCACGAGATCCGCTGGTACGAGAACATCCCGGTGCTGAGCTACCTCGCATTGCGCGGCCGTTGCGGCGCCTGCAAGACCCGGATCAGCCCGCGCTATCCGCTGGTCGAACTGGCCACCGCCTCGCTGTTCGCGCTCTGCGGCCACCGCTTCGGCCTCACGCCAACGGGCGCGCTGTGGGCCGCCTTCGCGGCGCTGCTGGTCTGCCAGTTCCTGATCGACTTCGACACCCAGTTCCTGCCCGACTCGCTCAACTACCCGCTGCTGTGGCTCGGCCTGATCGGCGCGGCCGCGGGCTGGACCGGCACCTCGCTGCAGCTCTCGGTCTGGGGCGCGGTGTTCGGCTACCTCAGCCTCTGGCTGGTCTACCATGGCTACCTGTTCGTCATGAAGGAAGAAGGCATGGGCCAAGGCGACCTCAAGCTGCTGGCAGCACTGGGTGCATGGCTCGGCGCCGACTACCTGATCGCGATCATCCTGATCTCCTCGATCGTGGGCGCTGTCCTCGGCCTGGGCATGCGCTTCAGCGGCAAGCTGGACAAGGGTGTTCCGATCGCCTTCGGCCCCTTCCTCGCGGGCGCGGGCCTGGTCTGCCTCGTCATCGGTCCGGGCGTCGTCAAGCAATGGGCGCCCTTCGCTTTCCCGCTCGGCCCCTGGCTCCATTGAGGCCAGGAAGCTTTCAATGATCCGGCGCATCGGCCTCACCGGCGGCATCGGCAGCGGCAAGAGCACCGTCGCGCGCCTGCTGGTCGCCGAGGGCGCGGTGCTGGTCGACACCGATGCCATCGCGCGCCGCATCGCCGAACCCGGCGGCATCGCGATGCCCGCGCTCGAGGCCCGCTTCGGCGCCGCGGTGCTGCGGCCGGACGGCGGCCTCGACCGCGCCCGCATGCGCGAACTCGTGTTCCAGGACCCCGAGGCCAAGCGCGCCCTCGAAGGCATCCTCCATCCCCTGATCGGCGCCGAAACCCGGCGCGAAGCCGCGGCCGCCGGTCCCGATGCCACCATCGTCTTCGACGTCCCCCTGCTGGTCGAATCGGGGCGCTGGCGCGCGCTGGTCGAGCGCGTGCTGGTGGTCGACGCCAGCGAAGAAACCCAGCTGCGACGCGTGGTCGCGCGCTCGGGCTGGGCCCCCGAAGCGGTGCGCGCTGTGATCGCGCAACAGGCCCCGCGGGCGCTGCGCCGGGCCGCGGCCGACGCGGTCATCGACAACGAAAGCCTGACCCTGGAGGAACTCGCCGTGCAGGTGCGGGGTCTCTGGAAACGGTGGACCTCGGCCAGCACGCGATAATCACCGGTTAGCCGCAGCGGCGGCTGCACCACGATTACGACAAAAGGGCGCTCGCAGCAGCGCCTCCTCTCGAGATGCTGTTCAACTCGTATTCCTTCATCTTTGTCTATTTCCCGCTGGTGCTGCTCGGGTTCTTCCTGATCGGCAAACGCAACATCCGGGCCGCAGCCGGGTTTCTTGCGCTGGCCTCGCTGTTCTTCTATGGCTGGTGGAGCGTGCAGGCCCTGCCGCTGCTGCTGGCCTCGATCTGCGTCAACTACTGGTTCGGCCTGCGCCTGACGCCGGCACCGGGGCGCGACGACCGCCGGCGCAAGACCTTGCTGATCACGGCGCTCACCGTCAATCTCGTGGTGCTGGCGGTGTTCAAGTACGCCAACTTCTTCGTCTCGAACGTCAACGACGGCCTGAGCGCTGCGGGCCTCGCGCCGATCCCGCTGCTGCACATCGTGCTGCCGATCGGCATCTCGTTCTACACCTTCACGCAGATCGCCTTCCTGGTCGACTGCTGGCAGGGCAAGGTGCACGAGCGCAGCTTCATCCACTACGTGCTGTTCGTCACCTACTTCCCGCACCTGATCGCGGGCCCGGTGCTGCACCACGCGCAGATGATGCCGCAGTTCGCCAACCCCGCGACCTACCGCGCCGACCCCAACAAGATCGCGCTCGGGCTGGCCATCTTCACCTTCGGCCTGGCCAAGAAGCTGCTGATCGCCGACCCGATGGGCCAGTACGCCGACCTGGTCTTCAACGGCGTGCACAACGGCATCGAGCCCACGCTCTACACCGCGTGGTTCGGCGTGCTCGCCTACACGCTGCAGATTTACTTCGACTTCTCGGGCTACTCCGACATGGCGGTCGGCCTGTCGCTGTGCCTGGGCGTGCAGCTGCCGCTGAACTTCAACTCGCCCTACAAGTCGACCAGCATCATCGAGTTCTGGCGCCGCTGGCACATCTCGCTGTCGACCTTCCTGCGCGACTACCTCTACATCCCGCTGGGCGGCAACCGCAAGGGCCCGAAGCGCCGCCACGTGAACCTGTTCCTCACGATGGTGCTCGGCGGCCTGTGGCATGGCGCGGCCTGGACCTTCGTGATCTGGGGCGCGCTGCACGGCATCTTCCTGATGATCAACCACATCTGGACCACCACCTTCCGCCGCAAGGGCCCGCCGAGCATCGCCGGCCGCGTTCTCGGCTGGTTCCTGACCTTCCTGTGCGTGATGATCGCCTGGGTGATGTTCCGCGCCGAGAGCCTGCACGCCGCCATGGACATCTACCGTGGCATGCTGGGCCTGCACGGCGTGCCCGGCACCGCATTCCGCGAGTTCCTCGCGGTGCCCTACCGCAAGCCCGAGTTCTTCCAGACCATGCTGGTGGCGATCATCATCTGCCTCGCGCTGCCGCCCACCATCACGCTGCAGCGCTGGGTGCCGCAGGCCGCGGCGCTGGCCGGCCGGCCGGCGCTCAACAGGCTGTTCACGGCCGCGATGGCGCTGTTCACCGTGACGCTGCTCGGCATCTGCATCTCGAAGCTGGGCACCTACAGCCCCTTCCTCTACTTCCAGTTCTGACATGACGCCCGCAAAACTGTGGCTGCGGATCTTCGTGGCCGGATTCCTCGTCATCTCGTCGCTGCTGGTGCTCACGCTCGCGACGCCCATTCCCTACGGCGACCTGAGCCGCATCGGCCTGATGTCCGACCGCGAGTTCGGCTGGACCCAGGAGCCGCCGAAGGTCGCGCCCGAGTACCTGCATGCCGTGCCGCTCGACCAGGCCGACATCGTCGTGATCGGCGACAGCTTCTCGATGACACACCGCTGGCAGTCGGTGCTGGTCAAGGCCGGCTACAAGGTCACCACGGCTTTCTGGGGGCAGTTCGACGAGCGCCTGTGCGGCGACTTCGACGCCTGGCTCGCGCGCGCCGGCTTCAAGGGCAAGCTGGTGATCGTCGAGAGCGTGGAGCGCATCCTGCAGGAGCGCATGCGCTACACGCGCAGCTGCGAGACGATGAAGCGGCCCTTCGCCGCGCGCACCGAGCCCTTCGCGGTGCCGCTCGAGCACGTGCCCGGCTTCGCGCTCAACTGGGGTGCCAAGCTCACCTCGGGCCTGGACACGCTCAAGTACACCCGTGCCGCCAAGGCGACCACGGCCGACACCGTCTCCACCGACCGCACCAAGGCCCGCGCGGTGGTCAATGGTTGCGAAATGTTCAGTCACCGCCTGTGCAACAAGGCCCTGTTCTTCGGCGAGGACGACGAGAACGGCGAGCTGCCGGCCGCGGACGTGGCCGCGATGCAGGCTTTCACCAAGTCGCAGACCGCATTCCCGATGCTCTGGATGGTGATCCCCAACAAGACCACCACCTACATCGATCCCTCGCACTCGAAGGCCTTCGTCGAGGCCTTCAAGACCTCGGGCCTGGGCCCCGACCTGTTCGCCTTCACGCAGGAAAAGAAGACCCGGATCCGCGACTTCTACTTCCCCAACGACACCCATCTGTCGATGCACGGCCAGCTCGCGCTCGGCGAGCTGATGCTCGGCGAGGTGCGCAAGATCGTGCCCGAGCCCCCGTCACGCACGCCATGAGGCTATCATCGCCTCGTCAGGAGACCGAGCCCGCGTGATCCTCTACGAGTACCCCTTCAACGAGCGCATCCGGACCTATCTGCGACTGGAGCACCTGTTTCGCCGCCTCGGCGAGCTGGTGCCTGCCGAGTCGCCCCTGTCCCACCACTTCGCGCTCGTCACCATCTTCGAGATCATGGACGTGGCCGCGCGCGCGGACCTCAAGGCCGACGTCATGCGCGACCTCGAGAAGCACAAGTCCGCCTTCAATGCCTATCGCGGCAATCCGAACATCTCCGAGGCCGCGCTCGACCAGGTGGTGGCGCAGCTCGAGCGCAACTTCAACACGCTCAACGGCATCGCGGGCAAGGCCGGCCAGTCGCTGACCGAGAACGAGTGGTTGATGAGCATCCGCAGCCGCGCGAGCATTCCGGGCGGCACTTGCGAATTCGACCTGCCCGCCTACTACGCCTGGCAGCACCGCAGCACCCAGAGCCGCCGCGCCGACCTCGAACGCTGGTCGGGCACGCTGGCGCCGCTGGCCGAGTCGATCTACCTGCTGCTCAAGCTGCTGCGCGACGCCGACGTGCCCTACAAGGTCATCGCCACCAACGGGCAGTTCCAGCAGAACCTGCCGCAGGGACGCAGCTTCCAGCTGCTGCGCCTGCGCATCGATCCCAAGCTCGGCCTGATCCCCGAGATCAGCGGCAACCGGCTCATGGTCTCGGTGCGGCTCATGCGCCACGAGAGCGACGACCGCCTCCACCAGAGCAGCGACGACACCCCCTTCGAACTCACCCTGTGCGCATGACCGGCGAAGAGCGCATCGAGCCCCGCGAGGGCGAACGCATCGTCCGCTGCCCGAGCTGCGGCGGCGACAGCGTCTATTCGGAACGCAACCCCTACCGCCCGTTCTGCAGTGCGCGCTGCAAGGGCATCGACCTCGGTGCCTGGGCCAGCGAGGAGTTCAGGATGCCGGCCGAAGCCCCGCCCGACGACGAGCCTTTCGGCGATCCCAAGGCGCAGCAGTAGACGATCGGCCCGCGGAAATCCGTGGGCCGACTTACTTGCCGCCCGCGGCGGCCGGCGCCGCCTCTGCGAGAAAGATCCTGTCGACATAGTCCGCGTGCGCGCGCGTGTACACGGGCCGCAGATGCTCGCCGTCCTTGTAGACCGGCTTGCCGTCGGCCGTCACGCGCAGGCACTGGCCGTCCTTGCACAGCGAGGCCATCGGCTCGACCACCTGCGCACCACTGTCCAGCGCGATCTGCCGCAGCCGTGCGTTGAGCTCGGCCTGCGCTGCGGGCACCGGGGCCGTCGGCGAATCGAGCACCACCGTCATCGTGCCGAGCCGGCTGCCCGCGATCATGCGCTGCGGCTGGAAGTCCATGCCGCTCGGGTTGTCGAGCAGCAGGTAGACCTTCTTGTTCTGCTTCACGAGCTCGGCCATGGTGTGGCCTAGCATCGAGAGCGCCGGCGCGATGCCGGGCCCGCCGTTGTTCACCGGGTAGACCGCGCGGCCCTCGCGGTACTCGTAGGCCAGCGGGAAGTCGCCGCTGAAGTAGCAGTTCCAGCAGCCGCCGAACACCACGGTGTCGATCTGCGGCGCGCGTGCGAGCTGCAGCATGCCGTCGCGCTGCTCGCCGCAGGCCGGGTTGCCCTCGGCGAACATGCCGGGAATCGGCGCGCAGGCGCCCCAGGTGTAGAAGTAGGCGGTCGCCATGCGCTCGGGCGCGAGGCGCTCGAGCGCCTTGGCGCGCGGCCCGTACTGCTGCATGTGGCTGTCGCCGATCAAGAGCACCTTGCGCTCGCCGCGGCCGACCCGGTAGACCAGGTGCGGGCCCACCTTCTCGGGCGTGAAGCCGTCGTAGTAGCCGTCGTCCACGGTCGCGTCGGTCACCTTCTGCAGCATCTCGCCGCCGTTGCGCGCCGGCAGGCCGGCCACCACCATCACGCCGGCCAGCACGATCGCGCAGCCGATGCCGACCAGGCCGCGCAGCAGCGGCGCGCCCGCGCGGGTGCGCGTGAAACGTTCGAGAAAGCGGTAGGTCAGCCAGGCCAGCAGCACCGCCGCGACCACCGCGCCGGTGCGCACGCCCGCCGAGGGCTCCCAGCCGCCATTGAGGATGCGCGGGTACACCAGTAGCGGCCAATGCCACAGGTACAGCGGATAGCTGATCAGCCCGATGCCCACCATCAGCGGGTTCGACAGCAGGTAGCGGTTCAGCACCCCCTGCGGCCCCGCCGCGATGCAACTCGCCGCACCCAGCACCGGCAGCAGCGCCCACCAGCCCGGGAACGCCTTGTCGGCCCGGATCATCACCAGCCCCAGCACGATCAGCCCCACGCCCAGCACCGACTGCACATGGCTGCGCCACGCGGGCTTCGTCGCCCCGGCATCCCTCAACCGCATGCACGCCAGGATCCCGCCCGCCATCAACTCCCAGAAGCGCGACAGCGGCGAGTAGAACGCCGCCGTGCGGAACGGATGGATCGTCAGCACGTTGATCAGGAACGACACCACCGCCAGCGCCCACAGCACGCGCAGCATCGGCCAGCGCCTGCGCCACGCCAGCGCCAAGAGCGGCGGCCAGAAGATGTAGAACTGCTCCTCGATCCCCAGCGACCACAGGTGCAGCAGCGGCTTGGTCTCCGCCGCCGTGTCGAAGTACCCCGCCTCGCCCCAGAACACGAAGTTCGCGATGAAGGCCGCCCCGCCCGCGGCCTGCTTGCCCAGCTCCACGAACTCGCGGTTCAGCAGCACGTACCAGCCGAAGGCCAGGGTCGCCGCCAGCACCAGCATCAGCGCCGGGAAGATGCGCCGCACGCGCCGTGCGTAGAAGTCGCGGTAGCTGAAGTCGCCCGCCGCCTGGCTCTGAAGAATGATCGTCGTGATCAGGAAGCCCGAGATCACGAAGAAGATGTCCACCCCCACGAAGCCACCGGGCAGCGCCTTCGGAAAGGCGTGGTACGCCACCACCGAGGCCACGGCCACGGCGCGCAGGCCATCGATGTCGGGACGGTACTTGGGATGCATCGGTGCCCCTCCGGGCCGTTCTTTCAGTTGCCGGCGCGCGATGGCGCGGCGGGTGCGAGGAACACGGGATCGACGTAGCGCGCGTGGTCACGGATGTAGGCCGGACGCAGATGGTTGCTGTCGAGATAGGCCGGCGCGCCGTCGGGCATGGTGCGCAGGCACCGGCCTTCCCGGCACAGCTGTCCGACCGCGTCGATCGGCTCGGCACCGGCGGCCAGCGCGATCGCGCGCAGCCGGTCGTTCAAGCGCTCCTGCGCGGGCGGCAGCACCGCGCTGCCTGCCGTCGCGAGCACGGTCATCGTGCCGAGACGGCTGCCCGCGATCATGCGGCCCGGTTCGAAATCGCTGCCCATCGGGTTGTCCAGCAGCAGGTAGACCGTCTTGTGGCGCGCGAGTTCGCCCAGCAGCTTCTGCAGCGACGCAAGGGCCGGCTCGATGCCGGGGCCGCCGTCGTTGATCGGCAGCGCCGAGGCGCCGTCCTGGAACACATAGGGCATGTAGAAGTTGCCGGTGAAGTAGCAGTTCCAGCAGGCGCCGACCATCACGGCATCGATCTTCGGATCGAAGGCGGACTTGAGCATCTGCGCGCGCCGCGGCGCGCAGCCTGGATTGATCGCCACCACCATGCCCGGCACCGGCGCGCAGGCCGGGTATTCGAAGAAGTAGGTGGTCGACATCGCATCGGGCGCGCTGCGTGCCAGCGCGCGCGCGCGCGGCGCGTACTGCGAGATATGGCTGTCGCCGATCACCAGCACCTTGCGCGCGCCCTCGCCGATGCGGCGCACGAAGTGGCCGTCGAGCGTCTCCGACGCGAGGCCTTCGTAGTACTCGCCGTCGGACGACGCGTTGCTCAGCGTCTGCAGCATCGGGTTGTCGTGCCGCGGCGCGGGCAGGCCCAGTTGCACCGCGACCGCCACGGCGAGCACCGCGACGGCGCTGCCGCCCAGCACGCGCAGGGTGGCGGGCTGCGTGCGCGTCCGGACGGCGCGCTCCACCGTGCGGTAGGTGAGCCAGGCCAGCACAACGCTGGCCGCGACCATCGCCGCGCTCACGGCCGCCGACGGCGCCGCGCCCTGCACGATGCGCGCATAGGACAAGAGCGGCCAATGCCACAGGTACAACGGATAGCTGATCAGCCCGATGCCCACCATCAGCGGGTTCGACAGCAGGTAGCGGTTCAGCACCCCCTGCGGCCCCGCCGCGATGCAGCTCGCCGCGCCCAGCACCGGAAGCAGCGCCCACCAGCCCGGAAACGCCTTGTCGGCCCGGATCATCACCAGCCCCAGCACGATCAGCCCCACGCCCAGCACCGACTGCACATGGCTGCGCCACGCAGGCTTCGTCGCCCCCGCATCCCTCAACCGCATGCACGCCAGGATCCCGCCCGCCATCAGCTCCCAGAAGCGCGACAGCGGCGAGTAGAACGCCGCTGTGCGAAACGGATGGATCGTCAGCACGTTGATCAGGAACGACACCACCGCCAGCGCCCACAGCACGCGCAGCATCGGCCAGCGCCGGCGCCACGCCAGCGCCAAGAGCGGCGGCCAGAAGATGTAGAACTGCTCCTCGATCCCCAGCGACCACAGGTGAAGCAGCGGCTTGGTCTCCGCCGCCGTGTCGAAGTACCCCGCCTCGCCCCAGAACACGAAGTTCGCGATGAAGGCCGCCCCGCCCGCGGCCTGCTTGCCCAGCTCCACGAACTCGCGGTTCAGCAGCACGTACCAGCCGAAGGCCAGGGTCGCCGCCAGCACCAGCATCAGCGCCGGGAAGATGCGCCGCACGCGCCGTGCGTAGAAGTCGCGGTAGCTGAAGTCGCCCGCCGCCTGGCTCTGAAGAATGATCGTCGTGATCAGGAAGCCCGAGATCACGAAGAAGATGTCCACCCCCACGAAGCCACCGGGCAGCGCCTTCGGGAAGGCGTGGTACGCCACCACCGAGGCCACGGCCACGGCGCGCAGGCCATCGATGTCGGGGCGGTACTTGGGATGCATCCGTCTCTTGTTCGTTCTTCGCTCAGGCCCGCGGCGCGCGGCGCCGGGACCCAGTCAGCGGCGCAGGCATCGCCACGCCGCGGCGCTCAGGCCAGGGTCGATACGGCCTGGGCCGCCGACGCGGGCAGGCCGCGCTCCTGCACCAGCCATTCGAGCACCGGCAGCGCGCCCGGCAGCACGGGCGCCACGTCCAGCGGCAGGTGCTGCCAGGCCATCTGCTGGCCTTCGCGCATCTCGAAGTCGCCGTGCCAGGCCGTGACCTTGCACCAGTGCAGGCGCACCAGCGCATGCGGGTAGTCGTGCTCGGTCACTTTCCAGACCGCGGCGCCGTCGATGGTGATGCCGAGTTCTTCCTGCAGCTCGCGCCGCAGCGCCTCCTCGACCGTCTCGCCGGCCTCGATCTTGCCGCCCGGAAACTCCCAGTAGCCCGCATAGGGCTTGCCGGGCGGGCGGGTCGACAGCAGCAGCGCATCGTCGGCCGTGCGGATCAGCACGCCGACCGCGACCTCGGTGTGCTTGCGCGGCTGGGCCGGCTCCGTGCTCATGCAGTGGCCCGCCCCGCGTAATCGCGCGCGAACTGGTAGGCCACGCGACCGCTGCGCGAGCCGCGCTCGAGCGCCCAGACCAGCGCCTCGGGCCGCGCGGCCTCGATCGCGGCGGCATCGACGCCGAACGACGACAGCCACTGGGCCACGATCGCGAGGTACTCGTTCTGGCTGAACGGATAGAAGCTGACCCAGAGGCCGAAGCGCTCCGACAGCGAGATCTTCTCCTCGATCACCTCCCCCGGATGGACCTCGCCATCCTCGGTGTGGGTGTAGCTGAGGTTGTCCTTCATGTACTCGGGCAGCAGGTGGCGCCGGTTGCTGGTCGCGTAGATCAGCACGTTGGGCGTGGCCGCTGCGATCGAGCCGTCGAGGATCGACTTGAGCGCCTTGTAGCCCGGCTCGCCCTCGTCGAAGCTCAGGTCGTCGCTGAAGACGATGAATTTCTCGGGCCGCTGCGACACCACCTCGACGATGTCGGGCAGGTCGGTGAGCTCGGCCTTGTCGACCTCGATCAGGCGCAGGCCCTGCGGCGCATAGGCCTGCAGGCAGGCGCGGATCAGCGAGGACTTGCCGGTGCCGCGCGCGCCCGTCAGCAGCACGTTGTTGGCCGGCTTGCCCTCGACGAACTGGCGCGTGTTGCGCTCGATCTTTTCCTTCTGGACGTCGATTTCCTTGAGCGAATCGAGCGCCATCGCGGCCACGTGCTTCACCGGCTCGAGCACGCCATGGCCCGAGCTGCGGCGGCGGTAGCGCCAGGCGATCGAGGCATTCCAGTCGGCCGGCTCGGCCAGCGGCTGGGGCAGGATCGATTCGATGCGGTTGATGAGCTGCTCGGCGCGCTCGATCAGTCTCTGGAACTGCTCGTTCATCGAAAAATCAGGATCTGTAGTCGGCGTTGATCGACACGTAGTCGTGGCTGAAGTCGCAGGTCCAGACGGTTTCGCTGGCATTGCCGCGGCCGAGGTTCACGCGCACCGTGATCTCGCTTTGCTTCATCACGCGCTGGCCGTCCTCCTCGCGGTAGGCCGGGTTGCGGCCGCCCTTGACCGCCACGTGCACGTCGTCGAGGAACAGGTCGATGCCGGTCTGGTCGAGGTCGGCGATGCCCGCGTAGCCCACGGCCGCAAGGATGCGGCCGAGGTTCGGGTCGCTGGCGTAGAAGGCGGTCTTCACCAGCGGCGAATGCGCGATCGCATAGGCCACCTGGCGGCATTCAGCGGCGTCGCGGCCGCCGTCGATCTGCACCGCGATGAACTTGGTCGCGCCTTCGCCGTCGCGCACGATGGCCTGCGCCAGCAGGCGCGCCACGTCCTGCATCGCGGCCACGAGCGCCTGGCCCTCGGCCGAGGTCAGCGAGGTGATGGTCGCGTGCGCGGCCTTCTGCGTGGCGATGACCACGAAGGAATCGTTGGTCGAGGTGTCGCCGTCGATGGTCACGCGGTTGAACGAAGCGTCGGCCAGCTGCTTGGCCAGCGGCTGGATCAGCGCCGGGTCGATCTTCGCGTCGGTGGCCATGAAGCCCAGCATGGTCGCCATGTTCGGGCGGATCATGCCGGCGCCCTTGCTGATGCCGGTGACGCTGACCGTGGCGCCGCCGACCTGCACCTGGCGGCTGAAGGCCTTGGGTACGGTGTCGGTGGTCATGATGCCTTCGGCGGCACGGGCCCAGTGGTTATCGGCGGCATCGGCCAGCGCGGCGGGCAGGCCGGCCTCGATGCGGTCGATCGGCAGCGGCTCCATGATCACGCCGGTCGAGAACGGCAGGATCTGCTCGGGCGCCAGGTCGAGCTGGCGCGCCAGCGCGATGCAGGTGGCGCGGGTGCGCGTCAGGCCGTCCTCGCCGGTGCCGGCGTTGGCATTGCCGGTGTTGATCAGCATCGCGCGGATGCCGTGGCCGGCCGCGAGGTGGTCGCGGCAGACCTGCACCGGCGCAGCGCAGAAGCGGTTCTGCGTGAACACGCCGCCGACCGCGGCGCCTTCGTCGATCAGCACGACCGTCAGGTCCTTGCGGTTGGCCTTGCGCACGCCCGCTTCGGCCACGCCGATGCGGATGCCGGGGACCGCGAACAAGGCGGCGGGATCGGGAGCGGACAGGTTCACGGGCATGGCGGTATCTCTTCGGAGTTGCGGGTCAGCTGAGTTTGCCGTGGCAATGTTTATATTTCTTGCCACTGCCGCAGGGGCACGGGTCGTTGCGGCCGACGCGCGCGAAGGCGGCCGCCTCGGCGCTCAGCGTGCCCAGGCCCGCGGCCGCGATGCGGCGCTGGCTTTCCTCGTCGACGCGCACCTCGACCTCGCCGGTCTCGGTGGGTGCCGAATAGGTGATGTTCGAGACGTTCTCGCCGCGGTTCTCCATCGCCTCGGCCGCCTGGTCGAGCTGCTCGCTCGACTGCACGCGCACCGTCATGAGCTGGCGCGTGACTTCGTTCTTGACCGAGTCGAGCAGCTGGCCGAACAGCTCGAAGGCCTCGCGCTTGTATTCCTGCTTGGGCTGCTTCTGCGCGTAGCCGCGCAGGTGGATGCCCTGGCGCAGGTAGTCGAGCGAGGCCAGGTGTTCGCGCCAGTGGGTGTCGATGCTCTGCAGCAGCACCATGCGCTCGAACTGCGTGAAGTTCTCGGGGCCGATCAGCGCGACCTTGGCGTCGAAGGTCTCGTTGGCGGCCTGCACCACCTTCTCGACGATGTCCTCGTCGGAGATGGCTTCGGAGCCCTCGACGATCTTCGCGAGCGGCATGTCGATGCCCCACTCGTTGAACAGGGCCTGCTCGAGCGCCGGGATGTTCCACTGCTCTTCCACCGACTCGGCCGGCACGTACTGGCGCACCAGGTCGATGAAGCAGCCTTCGCGCAGCGCCGCGATCTGGGCGCCGAGATCGCCGGCGTCGAGGATGTCGTTGCGCTGCTGGTAGATCACCTTGCGCTGGTCGTTCGACACGTCGTCGTACTCGAGCAGCTGCTTGCGGATGTCGAAGTTGCGCGCCTCGACCTTGCGTTGCGCGCTCTCGATGCTGCGCGTGACGATGCCGGCCTCGATGGCCTCGCCGTCGGGCATCTTCAGGCGGTCCATGATCGCCTTCACGCGGTCGCCCGCGAAGATGCGCATCAGCGGATCGTCCAGGCTCAGGTAGAAGCGCGAGGAGCCCGGGTCGCCCTGGCGGCCCGAACGCCCGCGCAGCTGGTTGTCGATGCGGCGCGACTCGTGGCGCTCGGTGGCGATGATGCGCAGGCCGCCGAGCGACTTCACGAACTCGTGGTCGTTGTTCCACTCGGCGCGGATGTGCTCGATGTCGGCCTTCTTCGCGGCCTCGTCGCGGCCTTCGTCGGCCTCGACCGCCTCGATCATCTTCTCGATGTTGCCGCCCAGCACGATGTCGGTACCGCGGCCGGCCATGTTGGTCGCGATCGTGATCATCTTGGTGCGGCCGGCCTGCGCCACGATGTCGGCCTCGCGCGCATGCTGCTTGGCGTTGAGCACCTGGTGCGGCAGGCCCGCCTGCGTGAGCAGGCCGTCGATGATCTCGGAGTTCTCGATCGAGGAGGTGCCCACCAGCACCGGCTGGCCGCGCTCGTAGCACTCGCGGATGTCCTGGATCGCCGCCTCGTACTTCTCGCGCGTGGTCTTGTAGACGCGGTCGAGCTGGTCGTCGCGCTTGCTCACGCGGTTCGGCGGGATGATCATGGTTTCCAGGCCGTAGATCTCCTGGAATTCGTAGGCCTCGGTGTCGGCCGTGCCGGTCATGCCGGCAAGCTTGCCGTACAGGCGGAAGTAGTTCTGGAAGGTGATCGAGGCCAGGGTCTGATTCTCGGCCTGGATCTCCACGCCTTCCTTGGCTTCCACGGCCTGGTGCAGGCCGTCGCTCCAGCGGCGTCCGGTCATCAGGCGGCCGGTGAACTCGTCGACGATCACCACCTCGCCCTGCTGCACCACGTAGTGCTGGTCGCGGTGGTAGAGGTGACGGGCGCGCAGCGCCGCGTTCAGATGGTGCATCAGCGTGATGTTGGCCGGGTCGTAGAGCGAGGCGCCCTCGGGCAGCAGCTTGAACTCGCCGAGGATGCGTTCGGCGTTCTCGTGGCCGTCCTCGGTCAGGAACACCTGGTGCGTCTTCTCGTCGACCGTGAAGTCGCCGGGCACCGTGACGCCTTCGCCGGTGCGCGGGTCGGCTTCGCCTTCCTGCTTCTTGAGCAGCGGCACCACCTTGTTGATGGCGAGGTACAGGTCGGTGTGGTCCTCGGCCTGGCCGCTGATGATCAGCGGCGTGCGGGCCTCGTCGATCAGGATCGAGTCCACCTCGTCGACGATCGCGTAGTTCAGCTTGCGCTGAACCCGGTCGCCGGGCTCGTAGACCATGTTGTCGCGCAGGTAGTCGAAGCCGTACTCGTTGTTGGTGCCGTAGGTGATGTCGCTGCCGTAGGCGGCCTGCTTCTCCTCGCGCGGCATCTGCGGCAGGTTGATGCCCACCGACAGGCCGAGGAAGTTGTAGAGCCGGCCCATCCAGGTCGCGTCGCGGTTGGCCAGGTAGTCGTTGACCGTCACCACGTGCACGCCCTTGCCGGACAGCGCGTTCAGGTACACCGGCAGCGTGGCGGTCAGCGTCTTGCCTTCGCCGGTGCGCATTTCGGAGATCTTGCCGTTGTGCAGCGCCATGCCGCCGAGCAGCTGGACGTCGAAGTGGCGCATCTTCATCACGCGCTTGGAGCCCTCGCGCACGGTGGCGAAGGCTTCGGGCAGCAGGTCGTCGAGGCTCTCGCCCTTGGCGATGCGGTCCTTGAATTCCTGGGTCTTGGCGCGCAGCGCGTCGTCGCCTAGCTTTTCGAATTCGGGTTCGAGCGCGTTGATGCGCGCGACCGTCTTGCGGTACTGCTTGAGTAGCCGGTCGTTGCGACTGCCGAAGATCTGGGTCAGGAAGTTGGTGGCCATGGGTGGAGGTGGGCGGGCACCTGACACGACAGGCACTGCGACCGGATTCCCTAAGATATGGTGAGAGCAGTTGGGCGCACCTCTTTCAAAAGCAAGCCTTCGAAAGTCGGAAGCCCGTGCCGGTTATCGGTAGTCGGGTTATCGGATTTGAACGATTTTCCCGGCGGGACCGCCGGCAAACCGGGCATTTTAGCTGTCTTGT
Source organism: Variovorax sp. GW821-FHT09B01 (assembly GCF_059418345.1). Taxonomy (NCBI): domain Bacteria; kingdom Pseudomonadati; phylum Pseudomonadota; class Betaproteobacteria; order Burkholderiales; family Comamonadaceae; genus Variovorax; species Variovorax sp. GW821-FHT09B01. Next base: position 171,587 of record NZ_JBWKPQ010000010.1, read on the forward strand.
TTCACCCTCAGAATTACGAATGAATCGCCGTTCCACGCCCCCGTTCACGCTGCAGCAGGCGGCCGAGGATTCGCCCACGCTGGCGAGCCTGATCGCGCGCGCGCGCGACGCCGGCGACCGGCTGCGCGCGGTCGAGGAACTGATCCCGCCGCTGATGCGCCCCGCCATCCAGGCCGGCCCGGCCGAGGGCGACGAATGGTGCCTGCTGGTCAAGGGCAGCGCCGCGGCCGCCAAGCTGCGCCAGCTGGCGCCGATGCTCGTGACCCGGCTGCGCAACCGCGGCTGGGAGGTGCGCAGCATCCGCATCAAGGTGCAGACCGGGCGCTGAAGCCCGCAGCGGCCGGCCGCCTTCCTTGTGTTTTACTTTTCGTCTGGAATTGGATAATATTTCCAGATGAATGAAGCCCCATCGTCGCCCGCCGACGCCTCGCTGCTGCTGCTCGACAAGCACCAGGTCGACGCCCTGCTCGCTCCCGAGGACGTGCTCGAGGCCGTGCGCGAGGCCTTCGTGCTGCACAGCGCACGCGAGGGCCGGGTGTTTCCGGTGGTGCGCGAGCCGCTGGCCAGCGGCGGCGTGTTCGGCATCAAGTCGGGCGACGTGCCCGCGCAGGGGCTGCTCGGCTTCAAAGCCGCGGGTTTCTGGCCGGCCAACCGCGCGCGCGGCGGCGAGCCCCACCAGGCCACGATCCTGCTGATCGACCCGCTGACCGGCCGGCCGCAATGCCTGATCGACGGCAACGCGGTCACCACGCTGCGCACCGGCGCGGCCGGCGCGCTGGGCCTGCGCACGCTCGCGCGGCCCAACAGCACGCGCGCCTGCGTCTTCGGCACCGGCGTGCAGGCGCGGGTGCAGCTCGAGTTCGCGCTGCGCACCCTGCCCTTGCTGGCCGAGGTGCGCTACGTGAGCGCCAGCAGCGGGCGCGACGCCAGCTTCGAGGCCGCCTTCGCCGCGCGCTGCGCGATAGCGCCGGCGGCCGACCGCCACGAGGCTGTCGCCCACAGCGACCTCGTGATCACCGCCACGCCCGGCGCCGGCGCGCTGTTCGACCTCGAGGCTGTGCAACCCGGCACCCATCTGAACTGCGTGGGCGCCGACACGCGCGGCAAGCGCGAACTGCCCGACGGCCTGCTGCCGCGCGCGCGCCTGGTCGTCGACGACCGCGTGCAGGCACGGCAGATCGGCGAGACCCAGTGGGCGCCCGACACCGCCAGCATCGAGCTCGGCGACCTGCTCTCGGGCCGCGCGGCCTTCGAGCGCGCCGCCGACGACATCACCGTGTTCGACATGACCGGCCTCGCGCTGCAGGACCTGACCGTGGCGCGCATGCTGCAGCGGCGCGCGGCCGCGACCGGCACCGGCACGCGCATCGCCTGGCCCTGGTAACTCCCCCCTCTTCCCTCCCCGCCATGACCACCACCCCCTCCCTCGCCGAACTCGACACCCCCGCCGCCCTGATCGACCTGCCGCGCATGCAGCGCAACATCGCGCGCATGCAAGAACACATGGACGCGCTGGGCGTGCGCTTCCGTCCGCACGTGAAGACCAGCAAGTGCACGCCGGTCGCGCAGGCGCAGCTCGCGGCGGGCGCGCTGGGCATCACGGTCTCCACGCTCAAGGAGGCCGCGCAGTTCCACGCCGACGGCATCGACGACATCCTCTACGCGGTGGGCATGGCCGCGGCCAAGCTGCCGCAGGCGCTCGCGCTGCGCCGCGCGGGCTGCCGGCTGACGATCATCACCGACAGCCTGGCCTCGGCCCGCGCCATCGTCGATTTCGGCCGCGCGCAGGGCGAGGCCTTCGAGGTGCTGATCGAGATCGACACCGACGGCCACCGCTCGGGCATCAAGCCCGGCGAGGCCGCGCTGCTCGAGGTCGGGCGCGTGCTGCACGACGGCGGCATGCGGCTGGCGGGCGTGCTCACGCATGCGGGCTCGAGCTACGAACTCGACACGCCCGAGGCGCTCGCGGCCATGGCCGAGCAGGAACGCGCGGGCTGCGTGCAGGCCGCCGAGCGGCTGCGCGCGGCCGGCCTGCCCTGCGCGGTCGTGAGCGTGGGCTCCACGCCCACCGCGCTGTCGGCCGCGCGGCTCGACGGCGTGACCGAAGTACGCGCCGGCGTCTACGTGTTCTTCGACCTCGTGATGCACAACATCGGCGTCTGCGCGCCCGAGGACATCGCGCTGAGCGTGCTGGCCACCGTCATCGGCCACCAGGCCGAGAAGGGCTGGGCCATCCTCGACGCGGGCTGGATGGCGATGAGCCGCGACCGCGGCACCGCGAAGCAGAAGCACGACTTCGGCTACGGCCAGGCCTGCGACCTCGAGGGCCGCGTGATCGAAGGCTATGTGCTGAGCGGCGCGAACCAGGAGCACGGCATCCTGTCGCTGGCGGACGGCACGGCCGCGGACATCGTCGAACGCTTCCCGATCGGCACGCGGCTGCGCATCCTGCCCAACCATGCCTGCGCGACCGGCGCCCAGTTCCCCGAATACCACGCGCTCGCGCAGGACGGCAGCCTGCGGGCCTGGCCACGGCTGCACGGCTGGTAAAGCGAGCGCCCCGCTGCGCGCGGGGCGCCCGGTCGATCAGCTGGCCGCCCCGGCGAACAGCTCGGTCATGAACTGCGTCGACTTGAGCCCGGTGCCCGTCAGCAGCACCACCGTCTTCTCGCCCGCGCGGATCTCGCCGCGCTGTTCCAGCACCTCAATGGCGGCAGCGGCCGACGAGGAGGTCGGCTCGGCATAGAGCCCGGTCGCCGCCAGCCGTCGCACGGCCGCCGCGATCTGCTCCTCGGTCAGCGCCACCGTGCCCCCGCGCGTCTCGCGCAGCGCCTGCAGGATCTCGCGCAGCCGCACCGGCCGCTTGATCGCCGTGCCCTCGGCGATGGTCGGCGCCACCGCGCGCTCGACCAGCGTGTCGGCGCCGGCCGTGAAGCTCGCGTCGATCGGCGAGCAGTTGAGCGGCTGCGCGACGAAGATGCGCGGCAGCCGGCGGATCTGCCCGGCCGCCAGCAGCTCCTTGAAGCCGATGTGGCAACCGAGCACGTTGCTGCCCGCGCCGGCCGGGATGATCACGTTGTCGGGCGCCTCGAAGCCCAGGTCCTCCCAGAGCTCATAGGCCAGCGTCTTCGTGCCCTGCAGGAAGAACGGGTGCCAGTTGTGGCTCGCGTAGAAGATCTCGGAGGACTGGCGCACCGCCTCTTCTTCAGAAGCCTCGCGCGGGCCAGGCACGAGCTGCACCTCGGCGCCAAAGGCGCGGATCTGCGCCACCTTGGGCGCGGGCGTGTAGGCGGGCGCGAGCACCTTCACGCGCAGGCCCGCCGCGGCACCGGAGGCGGCGATCGCAGCGCCGCCATTGCCCGAGCTGTCCTCGAGCACCGCATCGACGCCGATCTGGCGCAGGAAGGACATCATCACGGCCGCGCCGCGGTCCTTGAAGCTGCAGGTGGGGTTGAACCACTCGAGCTTGAAGAAGGGCTCGAGCCCGCCCCAGCGCTTCTGCACGAGCGGCGTGCAGCCCTCGCCCAGGCTCGCGGGCTGCTCGATGGCCACTGGCAGCGCCGCGCGGTAGCGCCACAGCGAGCGCACGCGCGTGTCGATGTCGTCGCGCGAGATGCCGGGCAGCGGCGTGATCATCATCGAATGGCCGTCGTCGGAGCGCCAGCGGCGCTCGAGCAGGCCGTGGGTACGGCCGGTGCGCGGGTCGATGTAGTGCGGGGTGTTCGGCATGGAGAGGGTCCTTCGTTGCTTGATGAATGGATTCAGCGGGCCTGGTAGGCCTCGGAGGGGTTGTCGTTCGGCGCCGCGATCGCCTGGCGCAGCGCGGCGCTCATCGGCAGGTTCAGCGCCGCGTTGCGCGGCGGGATCGGCTGCACGAACCACTTGTCGTAGAGCTTCGCGAGCTCGCCGTCGGCCATCAGCCGGCGCAGCTGGGCATCGACCGCGGCCTTGAAGGCCGGGTCGTCGCGCCGCAGCATGATCGCGATCGGCTCCACCGCGAAGGTCTCGCCCGCGATGCGAAAGTCGCCCGGCGCGCGCGCGCTCGCGATGTTGCCCGCGAGGATGTTGTCGTCGTCGACCCAGGCATCGGCGCGGCCGGTCTGTAGCAGCAGGAAGCTGTCGCCCGTGTCCTTGCCGTAGACCTCCTGGAACTCGACGCCGGCCGCCTTCTTGTGCAGCCGCGCGGTCTTCACCGCGCTCGAGCCCGAGGTCACGACCACCGTCTTGCCCTGCAGCTGCGCGATCGAGGCGATGCCCGACTTCGCGGCCACCGCGAGCCGTACCTCGGTGACGTAGGTGGTGAGCGCGAACGCCACCTCCTTCTGGCGCGCCGCGTTGTTGGTGGTGGTGCCGCACTCGAGGTCGACCGTGCCGTTGCGCACCAGCGGAATGCGGTTCGACGAGGTCACGGGCTGGTAGTCGATGGCCAGCGCGGGCAGCCGCTGCGCCTCGCGCAGGCCGGCGATCACGCGTTCGCAGAGCTCGACGTGGTAGCCGGTGTAGCGGCCCGCGCCGAGCGCATAGGACAGCGGCGCGCCCGAGTCGCGCACGCCCATCGCGATGCGGCCGCTGTCGGCGAGCTTGCGCAGGGTGTCGGCCGAGGCCGGGCCGGCACCGGCGGCCAGCAGCGAGAGGACGAGGACAGGGAACGCCAGACGGATCTTCTTCATGGGTTTCTCCGAGCAGAGAAAGAAAGAGGGAAGTCGGCGCGCCGCCCGCGAAGGCGGCCGCCGGAGGGCACCGAGGTTCCAGACAATATATCCATTAATATACTTTTTGTACAGTTTTGGCGCGCGGTTTGGATGCTTCGTCCAGACCTGGATACATTCACCCGCATGAAGAAGAAGTCCGACAAGCACCTGCTCGAGATGCTCGACCACATCGCCGAGGGCCTGGGCCAGACCTTCGCCCCCTTTTGCGAGGTGGTGGTGCACGACCTGCGCAACCCCGAGAACGCGATCCATGCGATCGAGAACGGCCTGAGCGGCCGGCAGGTCGGCCAGTCGGTCACCGAGCTCGGGCTCGCGCGCATCCGCGATCCCGAATTCCCGGCCGTGATCGCGAACTACGCCAATGCCTTTCCCGACGGCCGCAAGGTCAAGAGCACCTCGATCGGCATCAAGGACGAGCACGGCGAGTACGTGGCCGCGCTGTGCCTGAACGTGGACCTGACCCTGTTCCAGAGCTTCCAGAGCGCGATGTCGCAGTTCACGCGCATCGACGACAGCGAGGTGCGCGAGCACCTCGAGCCGGGCAGCGGTCAGTCCGAGCGCATCCATGCGCGCATCGACGCCTTCGCGGCCGCGCGCGCGACCACGCCGCGCTCGCTCAAGCCGGCCGACCGCAAGCAGCTGGTGCAGGAACTCAAGAAGGAAGGCTTTCTCGAGATCCGTCGCGGCGCCGAGATCGCGGCCGCGCACATGGGCGTGTCGCGCGCCACCGTCTACAGCGACGCCCGCTAGGAGTCGGCGCGGCTTACTGCGGCTGCAGCCCGATCTCGCGCGCCACGCGCTGCCAGCGCTCGGCCTCGGCGCGCATGAAGGCACGCAGCTCGCCGGTGGTCGAGCCGCGCAGCTGCACGCCAAGCGCCGACATGCGCTCCTTCACCGAGGCATGGGCCAGCGCCGCGACGGCCTCGGCGCGCAGCTTCTCCACCACCTCGAGCGGCGTGGTGGCGGGCGCGACCAGCGCCCACCACTGGTCGATCTCCATGCCCGCGAGGCCGCTCTCGGCCAGCGCGGGCACGCCCTGCAGGCCCGGGATGTCCACGCGCTTCGTGCTCGCCACCAGCAGCGGCCGGATGCGGCGCGCGCCCACCAGGCTCGAGCCGCTGGCCAGGGTCGCGAAATGGCCGGCCACCGTGCCCGCGGCCACGTCGGTGAGCGCGGGCGCCGAGCCGCGGTACGGGACCATGTTGAAACGGATCTTCGAGCGCTGCGCCAGCAGCTCGCCCGCGAGATGGCTCACGGTGCCCGCGCCGCTGTGCGCGATCGCGGGCGGCGCGGCGCTCGCGGCGGCCGTCTTCATGAAGCTGCGGAAGTCCTTGCTGCCCTCGTCCATGCCCGCGAACAGCACCAGCGGCGAGGTGCCGATCATGGTCACCGGCGTGAAGTCGCGCAGCAGGTCGTAGGGCAGCTTCGCCGTCACGGCCGGCGCGATGGCATGCGGCAGCTCGACGATAACCAGCATGTAGCCGTCGGGCGGCGCCTTGGCGGCGGCGTCGGTGCCGATCTGGCCGGCCGCGCCCGGGCGGTTGTCGACGATCACCGACTGGCCCAGCGTCTGGCTCATGCGCTGCGCCATGGCGCGCGCGATGGCATCGGTGCTGCCGCCCGCGGCCCAGGGCACGACCAGCTTCACGGGCCGGTCGGGAAAGGCGCCCGCCTGGGCGTTGCCGGTGGCGCCCAGCAGGGCGCCTGCCGATGAAACGGCAAGGAAGGTACGTCGGCGCATCGCGTGCTCCGTGAACGAGGGACGAAGGAAGAAAGAACCGGTCTCAGACCGGCGGATCGGGCCAGCTCGGGTCGCAGGCGGCGCTCGCGGTCAGCATCAGCACCACGTGCGCATCGGCCGCCACCAGGCCGTTGTCGCGCAGCTGCCGCAGCGCGCCCAGGCCCGCGGCCGCGCAGAGTTCGGCGCTCACGCCGGCGGCCGTCAGCAGCCGCCGCGCCGCGCGCGCCTCGTCGTCGTTGACCACCACCGCGCCGCCCGCAGTGGCGGTGGCGGCCTGCCATTGCAGGTAGGTGACGGTGGCGCCCGCGGTCGAGAACTGCGCCGTGTGGCCCGGATAGCTGCCGTTGACGGCGCCGCCCGCGAGCACGCGCGACAGCCGCGGGAACGGCTCCACCAGCCACAGCCGCGGCAGCCGCGCGATGCGCCCGGCCGCCAGCAGGTCGCGAAAGCCCGCGTAGATGCCCCAGGCCAGGTCGCCGCGCGCGGTCGGCACCACGATGTGGTCGGGCAGGCCGCCCTCGGCCAGGCATTCGGCCGCGATCGGCTTGTAGCCCTCGATCGCGAGCGGCGCGCTGCCCAGCGCGGGCAGCCGGTAGTTGGTGAGCGCGAAGTAGCCCGGATGCTGCGCGCGCTCGCGCACGAAGGCCCAGCGGCCCGCGTTGTCGGAGAAGGCATAGCGCCGCGCGCCGAGCGCGTCGAGCTGGCGCGCATAGGCGGCCGGCAGGCCTTCATAACCCGCGACTTCGCAGGACAGGCCCGCGGCCCAGGCATAGTGGGCGGCCGAGACCGCGGCATTGCCCGAGGAGGCCAGCACCAGCGTGTGGGCGCCGGCGTCCAGCGCCTGCTCCACGCCGACGGCGGTCATGCGGTCCTTGTGCGAGCCGGTCGGGTTGACCGATTCGTCCTTGAGCGCCAGCCGCGCCACGCCGAGGCGCTGCGCCAGTTCGGGCAGCTCGCGCAGCGGCGTGTTGCCTTCGCCGAGCGTGAAGCCCGGCAGGTAGGGCATCGGGATGCCGGCGTCGGTGCCCGGCAGGTAGCTGGCCCGCAGGCCGATGTGCACGCCCATGCGGCGGCAGGCCGGGCAGCCTTCGTTGAGCGAGGACACCGGATAGAGCGTCTCGCAGCGCAGGCACTGGAGGCCGCGCAGTTGCGGATTGCGCAGCGGCCGCACGGCATCGGCCGCGAGGGCCTCGTCCGCGGCGGCGTCGGAAGAAAGGTCGGCGGGCAAGGTATCGAGCGCGTGGAGTGTCATCGCACTGTAGGGTGTGAAGGAGTCGGTCGGGGTGGCGGGCCGAATCTTATGCGTTCGGAAATAAAATCAGAATGCCCAAAATACTCAACCGATAACGGAACTTATCGATGCGATTTGCGGAGATCGAGACTTTCCGGGCGCTGATGCGCAGCAGTTCCACGCGCAAGGCCGCGGCGCTGCTGCATGTGACGCAGCCGGCGATCAGCCAGTCGCTCAAGCGGCTCGAGACGCAGGCCGGCATGCAGCTGTTCCAGCGTACCGGCGGGCGGCTGGTGCCCACGCCCGAGGCGCGCGCGCTGTGGGTGGAGGTCGAGCGCGTGTTCATCGGCATGGACGCGATCGAGCACCGGGTGCGCAGCCTGCGCGACTTCGGCACCAACCAGCTCGAGCTCAGCTGCTATCCGGCCTTCGGGCTGGGCTTCATGCCGCGCGCGCTCGAGCGCTTCAAGGCGCACCGCGGCGCGAGCGCCTGGCCGCAGGTGTCGCTGCAGGTGCTCAGTTCCAAGGACGTGCGCGACCGGGTCTCGATGGGCATCTCCGACTTCGGTCTGATGGCCGACGAGCTCTCGCTCGAGGGCCTCGAGCATTCGACCTTCGCGCATTTCCCGGGCGTGGTCGTGATGCCGCAGGGCCATGCGCTCGCGCGCTTCAAGAGCATCGAGCCCGAGCAGCTGGTGGAGGCGCCCTTCCTCGCGCTCAACCCCGAGGACCCCTCGCACCGCCGGCTCGAGGCCGCGCTGGCGCAGAAGAGCCTGGCGCTGCGCATGGTGGTGCAGACGCCCTACGCCGCCAGCGTCTGCGAGATGGCGCTGCGCGGGCTCGGCGTGGGCCTGGTCAATCCGATCACCGCGCTCGACTACGCCGAGCGCGGCCTGGTGGCGCGCAAGCTGTCGGTCGACATCTCCTTCGCCTGCATCCTCGCGCTGCCGGCCGGCAAGGTGCTGTCGTCGACCGCGCGCGACTTCCTCTCGGTGATGCGCCAGCAGCTGGCCGACGACGAGAAGCGCATGCAACGCTACCTGCGCTGAGCCTTCAGCCCTCGGCCGGCAGCCGGCCGAGGAAATCGCCGATCGCCGCGCCGATCTCCGCCGCATGCGTCTCGAGCGCGAAGTGGCCGGTGTCGAGGAAACGCACCTGCGCGTTCGGGTTGTCGGTCTTGAAGGCCTCGGCGCCCGGCGGCAGGAAGAAGGGATCGTTGCGGCCCCAGACCGCGAGGAAGGGCGGACGGTGGTTGCGGAAGTAGTCGTGGAACTTCGGATACAGCGCCACGTTGTTCGCGTAGTCGAGGAACAGGTCGAGCTGGATCTCGATGTTGTCGGGCCGCTGCATCAGCGCCCAGTCGAGCTCCCAGGCCTCGGGCGCCACCTGCAGCGAATCGGGCGTGCCGTGCACGTACTGCCAGCGCGTGGCCTCGTGCGTCAGTTGGGCCGCGCGCACGGCCTCGCGGTTGGCGGCATTCGGCTCGCGCCAATAGGTGCGCAGCACGCCCCAGCCCTCGCTCAGCCCCTGTTCGTAGGCATTGCCGTTCTGCGACACGATCGCGCTCACCTGCTCGGGCCGCGACAGCGCGAGCCGGAAGCCCACGGGCGCGCCGTAGTCGAACACGTAGATCGCATAGCGCCGCAGCCCGAGCGCGTCGGTGAAGCCCTCGATCACCTTCGCGAGGTTGTCGAAGCTGTAGGCGAAGGCCGGCCGCGCGGGCGACTCGGTGAAGCCGAAGCCCGGCAGGTCGGGCGCGACGATGTGGAAGCGGTCCGCCAGCAGCGGGATCAGGTTGCGGAACATGTGCGACGAGCTCGGGAAGCCGTGCAGCAGCAGCAAGGTGGGCCGCGAGGGATCGCCAGCCTCGCGATAGAAGACCTTGTGCGCGCCGACGGCGACGGTGTGGAAACGAACCATGGGAAGACTCCTGCAAGCCGATGGCGGCGCCCGGGGACTCCCGGGCTTGAATAACCTGCTAACGACGTTTTTAAAGGTTATTCATGATTGAGTAACCTGTCAATCTATTTTTTGACGGTTATCATCGCGCCAGGACCTTTGCCATGACCACCACCGCCGTCCCCATGCCCGCGCCCTTCGTCGGCGACCATCTCGCGCTCGATTTCGTCAACAGCACCGCCACGCCCGACGGCGTGCGCGTCGAATGGCTGGCCGATGGCGCGGCGCTGCTGCAATGGCTGCTGGCGGCGAAGCAGATCGCGCCGGCCGATGCCGAGCGGCTGCAGGCCGCCAGGGGCGGCGCGGCCGCGCTCGATGCGGTGGCGCGGCGGGCGCGCGAGCTGCGCGACGGCTTCCGGCACTTCGCCGAACGCCACGCGGGCCGGCCGCTCGACGTGGAGGCGGCGGCCGAACTCGAGGCCCTGAACCGCCTGCTCGCACAGGACAGCAGCCATGTGGAGGTCGCGGCCGACCCCGAGGGTGGCGGTCTGCGGCTGCGCCGCGTCGAGCCCTTCTCGGCGCCCGATCAGCTGCTGCAGCCGATCGCGCGCGCCATGGCCGGGCTGCTGTGCGACGAGCACTTCGAATGGGTGCGCGCCTGCGAAGGCCACGCCTGCACGCTGATGTTCCTGGACCGCACCAAGACCCACTCGCGCCGCTGGTGCAGCATGGCCTCGTGCGGCAACCGCGCGAAGGCGGCCGCGCACCGGGCGCGGCGCGGCCTCAGTTCCAGCTGAACTCGTGGTTCAGGCCGATCACGACCCCGCGCACGCCCTGCGGCCCGGTCCGTGAGGCGCTGAGGTCCAGGCTGATCAGCGGCGTCAGGTTCAGGCGCGCGCCCACGCGCGAGGTCCACAGCCGCGAGACGCGGCTGCGTTCGGCGATCAGCGACAGCGTGTCGTTGAGCGCCCACTCGCAGGCCAGCCCGCCGCGCGCCGTGCGCTGGCCGGTGCCGGGCGCCCAGTCGGCACCGAGGTTGGCGTGGATCTGCAGGCTCTGCGTGGGGCGCCAGGTGACCGGCAGCACGAACTGCCCGCCCGTGCGGCCGCCGGTGCGCAAGTCCGACACCGTGCCGGCCGAGACCGCGGCGCTCCAGGTGGCATCGGGTGCCGGGCCGAAGAAATTCCACTTGATCTGCGGCCCGCCCGTGACCGTGCGCACACCCAGCGTCGACAGCCGGTCGAGGTTGAAGCCCAGCTCCACGGGGCCGATGCGGCAGGCCGGGCCCAGGTGGAAGCCGATGACCGGCTCGGTGCCGGTGCGGCCCCACCAGGTCTCGTACTGGCACTGGCCCGGATCGAGGGTGGCGGCATCGTCGATGTCGAAATGGCCGGCCGCGTGCGCGCTCGCGCCGGCCCACAGGCCGCAGGCGGCCAGCAGCCATCCGATGCGCGTCCCTCTGGTGGCGTGTTCGTTGTTCTTCATCGCGAGCGTTCCGGTGGAACCGGCGCGCGATTCTAGGCAGGCGGAAAGTCGGCGGCGTGACGCCGCCGCCCAAACGCTGGAACGCTAGATCTCGAACTGCGGCTGCAGCTCGCGGATGCGCTTGATCGCCACGCCGGCCGCGGCCGTGCGCGTCTCCACGCCGAGCTTCACGTAGACCCGCTCGAGGTGCTTCTTGGCCGTGGCCGGGCTGCTGCCGAGGATCTCGCCGATGTCCTTGTTGGTCTTGCCCTTGACCACCCAGTAGAGCACCTCGGCCTCGCGCGCCGTGAGCTTGAGGCTCAGGCTCATGGCCTCGATCACGGCGGTGTCGGACACCTCGCGCATGATGATCATCCACTCGTCGCCGTCGTCGTCGTGCCCTGTCTGCTGATGCAGCCGCAGCGTGAGGCTGCTGGCGCCCTGCGCGATCGACAGCGCCGGCGGCTCCACGCCGCGCTGGCGCGCCGCCGGCGCATGGCTGCGCAGCCAGTCGAGCACGGCGGCCGGGGTCTCGGGCGCGCGCGTCTCGCAGTAGCGCTGCAGCAGGTCGCGCGCCAGCGCCGTCTGCCAGATCAGCCGGCCCTCGGGTAGCCGCACCGTGATGCTCGCGTAGCCGAAGGCGTCGAGCGCATTGCGCGCCTGGCCGGCCTGGCGCGCCACCTGGCGCGCGCGCCGGGCGCCCTGCAGGTGCACGTTCATGCGCGCCAGCACCTCCTTGGGCTTGATCGGCTTGGTCACGTAGTCCACGCCGCCGGCCTCGAGCGCGGCCACCAGGTGCTCGGTCTCGGTCAGGCCGGTCATGAAGACGATCGGGATGTGCGCCGTCATCCCGTCGGCCTTGAGCCGGCGCGCGACCTCGAAGCCGTCGATGCCCGGCATCATCGCGTCGAGCAGCACGATGTCGGGCCGCGCCTGGGCGGCGCGCTGCAAGGCCTGCTCGCCGTTGGTGGCGATCAGCACCGTATAGCCCGACTCGTCGAGCGCGTCGTGCAGCACCGCGAGGTTGTCGGGCACGTCGTCCACGATCAGCACCAGGTCGCTGTTGGCGCTCTTGTCGCGCAGCGACTGCGCGAGCGGCACGGGTTCTACAGGGGGGGCCGGTGTGTTCATCTGTTTGTCATCCCGCATGGGCCGCCTCGGCCAGCGCGCGGCCCATGGCCTCGAACTGGAACTGCCGCGCCAGCACGCGCTGCGCCTCGGTCCAGGCGGCGCATTCGGGCTGCTCGCCGTCGATCGCGTCGAGCTGGTTCATGATGCCGCGGAAGTAGCCGAGGCTCACAGCCTCGTCGAGCGCGCGCAGCCGCTCGCGCGAAGGCGGGCGCAGCACCGGCTGCACCGGCGCCGGCACGCTGGCCGCGGCCGCCTCGGTCCAGCGCAGGCCGAGCCGGCGCTCGAGCCAGTCGAGCAGCTCGGTGTGGCGCACCGGCTTCACGAAGAAATCCTCGGGCGCGATCTCCACGTCGTTGTCGAGCCCCTTGTCGAAGGCATTGGCCGAGACGATCGCCACCGCCGCGTCGGCCAGCCCGAGCCGGCGCGCGCGGCGGATGGTCTCCCAGCCGTCGATGCCGGGCATCGCGAGGTCGACGAACATGGCGTCGGGCCGGTAACCGGCGGCGATCAGGTCGAGCGCATCGTGGCCGCTGGCCGCGCTGCGCAGCTCGAAGCCCAGCGGCGCCAGCACATGGCCCAGCAGCTCGCGGTCGGCCTCCTCGTTGTCGACCACCAGCAGCCGGCGGCGCGCCCCCTCGTAGCCGCGCCGCGCGCGCTGCACCGGCTGCGGCCGGCCGGCGCCGGCCACCGCCTCGTGCACGCGCGGCAGGAACAGCCGCACGCAGAACAGCGAGCCCACGCCCGGCGTGCTGCTGACCTTCATCTCGCCGCCCATCAGGTCGGTCAGCATCTTGGCGATGGTGAGGCCCAGCCCCGCGCCCGGCGCGGCCGCGGCGCCGGCCGAATCGCCGCGCGCGAAGGGCTCGAAGATGCGCTCGATCTCGGCCGCCGTCATGCCCGGGCCGGTGTCCTCGATCTCCACCGCGGCGAACTCGCGCGCATAGGCGAGGCGCAGCGTGACCTGGCCGGCGGCCGTGAACTTGATCGCGTTGCCCAGCAGGTTGATGAGGATCTGGCAGACCCGCTTCTCGTCGGCGCGCACCACCTCGGGCAGCGCGCCCGCGGCCTCGAAGCGGAAGGCCAGGCCCTTCTCGGCCGCCTGCAGCTCGAACATGTCGGCCAGCTCGCGCAGGGTGTCGGCGAAGCGCATCGGCCGCGCATGCAGCGTGAGCTTGCCGGCCTCGATGTGGGCGATCGCCAGGGTGCCCTCGATCAGCGACAGCAGGTGCTCGCCACCGCGCTTGATGACCGCCACCGCCTGCTGGCGGTGCGGCGGCACGGAATGGTCCTCGCCCATCAGCTGCGCATAGCCGAGGATGCTGTTGAGCGGCGTGCGCAGCTCGTGGCTGATGGCGCTGATGTAGCGGCTCTTGGCCTGGTTGGCCTGGTCGGCGGCGCGCCGCGCCTGCTCGGCCGCGAGCTTGGCCTGCTCGGCCACCTCGCGCGCCTCCTCGGCGGTGCGCGTGGCCGACTGCAGCGCGCGGTCGGTCTCGCGGTGCAGCTCGATCTCGCGCACCAGCAGGTGGGTCTGGCGGTTCGATTCCTCCTGCGCCACCTTGCGGCTCTGGTGCGCCAGCACCAGCCACCAGGCCACGATGCCCGCGATCACCAGCAGCGCCATGTAGGCCTTGAGGAAGCCCGAGCGCAGCGAGGCCTGCTGCGCGGCCGCGAGCGCCTGCGCCACCTCGCTCCGAGCGGCCAGCTCGAGCGCGCTCTCGCCGAGCGCGCGCAGCTCCTGCTGGTAGAGCACGCCGAACACCACCGCCAGCAGCGGCACGATGATCAGCATCAGCAGCAGGAAGTGGCCCAGGCCGGTGTCGAGGTAGCGCCAGCTGCGCCGCGGCAGCAGCCAGCGCAGCACCGCCGACCACTGCGCCGACAGGCTCGCATGCGGCTTGCAGAGGTCGCCGCAGCGCGCGTCGAGCGTGCAGCACAGCGAGCAGATCGCGCCCTGGTAGGCCGGGCAGTGGGCCATGTCGGGGCCTTCGTACTCGCGCTCGCAGATCACGCAGCGCTGCACCGCGAGGCGGCGGTAGGCGCCTTCGGATTCCACCCGCGCCCACTGCACCGGCCGGCCGGCCGCCACCGCGGCGCCCTCGACCGAGCCGCGCGCCAGGTAGTAGCGCCCGCCCGTGGCCCAGGCCAGCAGCGGCGAGGCGACGAGCGCCGTGCCGAGCGCGATCAGCGCCGAGAAGGCCTGCGCCAGCGGCCCGAACACGCCCAGGTGCGCGGTGATCGACAGCAGCGAGGCCAGCGCCATCGCGCCCACGCCCACCGGGTTGATGTCCCACAGGTGGGCGCGCTTGAACTCGATGCCCGGCGGCGACAGGCCCAGCGGCTTGTTGATGACCAGGTCGGCCACCACGGCCATCATCCAGGCGATGGCGATGTTGGCGAACAGCCCGAGCACGTCGCCCAGCGCCTCGAACACGTTCATCTCCATCAGCATGAAGGCGATCAGCGCGTTGAACACCACCCACACCACGCGCCCCGGGTGGCTGTGGGCCACGCGCGAGAAGAAGTTGCTCCAGGCCAGCGAGCCCGCGTAGGCGTTGGTGACGTTGATCTTGAGCTGCGAGATCACCACGAACAGCGCGGTGGCCGCCACCGCCCAGCCGTAGTTCGGAAACACGTACTCGTAGGCCGCGAGGTACATCTGGTTCGGATCGACCGCGCGCTCCACCGGCACCATGTGCGTGATCGCGAGGTAGGCGAGCGCGGCGCCGCCCAGCATCTTGACCACGCCCAGCACCACCCAGCCCGGCCCGCCCGCCAGCACCCCGGCCCACCAGCGGCCGCGGCTGGCCGCGGTGCGCGCGGGCATGAAGCGCAGGTAGTCGGCCTGCTCGCCCATCTGCGTGATGAGCGCGATGCCCACCGTGAGGGCGGCACCGAACAGGTGCAAATTGAATCCTTGCGCACCACCCTTGGCGCCGTTGTAGTGCGTGATGCCCGCGAACGCACCAGGATCGCGCACCAGCACATAGGCGAAGGGCACGACCAGCATCAGCAGCCACAGCGGCTGCGTCCACAGCTGCAGCCGGCTGATCGCCGACACCCCGTGCGTGACCAGCGGGATCACCACCAGCGCGCAGACCAGGTAGCCCCAGACCGGCGGGATGCCCAGCGCCAGCTCGAGCGCGTAGGCCATCACGGCGGCCTCGAGCGCGAAGAAGATGAAGGTGAAGCTCGCGTAGATCAGCGAGGTCAGCGTGGAGCCGATGTAGCCGAAGCCGGCGCCGCGCGTGAGCAGGTCCATGTCGACGCCGTAGCGCGCCGCGTACACGCTGATCGGCAGGCCCGCGAGGAAGATGATCAGCCCCGTTGCCAGGATGGCCCAGAAGGCGTTGGCGAAGCCGTACTGCACCAGCAGCGTGGCGCCCACCGCCTCGAGGATCAGGAACGAGGCCGCGCCGAAGGCCGTGTTGGCGACCCGCCATTCGGACCATTTGCGAAAGCGCTGCGGCGTGTAGCGCAGCGCGTAGTCCTCGAGGGTTTCGCTCGCGACCCAGCTGTTGTAGTCGCGCCGCACCTTGACGATGCGCTGCGGCGCGTCGTCGGACTCGGTGGGGGGGACGGCGGAGGGCGGGCCAGGGTTCACACCGTTTCGGTGCATCTTTCGTGCCACCCGGCGCCCCGCGGACCCGGTGCCATACGGCATTCGGCGAACAGGGCACGACTGTTGCAACAGCCCTGCTCTGCCCATAATGGCCGCCTCCTCCCGCCACCCGATGCCGTCTCCATGGAACTGACTCCGCGCGAAAAAGACAAGCTGCTGATCTTCACCGCGGCGCTGCTCGCCGAACGCCGCAAGGCCCGCGGCCTCAAGCTCAACTACCCCGAAGCCATCGCCCTGATCTCGGCCGCCGTCATGGAAGGCGCGCGCGACGGCAAGAGCGTGGCCGAGCTCATGAGCGAGGGCCGCAACGTGCTGACGCGCGCCGACGTGATGGACGGCATCGCCGAGATGATTCCCGACATCCAGGTCGAGGCCACCTTCCCCGACGGCACCAAGCTCGTGACGGTGCACCAGCCCATCGTCTGAACGACCGCACACCCAGAACAACCAAGGACAAGCCCTCATGCGCCCATCGATCTCC
Source organism: Variovorax sp. GW821-FHT09B01 (assembly GCF_059418345.1). NCBI lineage: Bacteria > Pseudomonadati > Pseudomonadota > Betaproteobacteria > Burkholderiales > Comamonadaceae > Variovorax > Variovorax sp. GW821-FHT09B01. Next base: position 187,865 of record NZ_JBWKPQ010000010.1, read on the forward strand.
TCCAGGACCCTCGCCCTGCTCGCCGCCGCCCTGCTGCCCCTGGCGGCCAGCGCCCACACCGGCGTCGACGGCGGCCTGCACCACGGCCTCGTGGCCGGCTTCATGCATCCGCTGACCGGCGCCGACCACCTCGCGGCGATGGTCGCGGTGGGCGTCTGGAGCGCGCTGTCGGCGCGCCGCGCCTGGCCCGACCTGCTGTGGGCACCGCTGGCCTTCGCCGGCATGCTGCTGGCGGGCGCGCTGGTCGGCCTGGCCGGGCTGCAGCTGCCGGCGGTCGAACCGATGATCGCGGCCTCGCTGCTGGTGCTGGGCCTGCTGGTGGTCACGCGCGTGCACCTGCCGGCCGGCGTCGCGATGGCGGTGGTCGGCCTGTTCGCGGTCTTCCACGGCGTGGCGCACGGCCACGAGCTCGCGGGCGAGCACGACGCCGCCCTCACGCTCGCCGGCATGGTCGGCGCGACCGTGCTGCTGCATGCCGCCGGCATCGCGCTGGGCTGGGCGCTGCGCCATGCCAACGCCTGGCTGCCGCGCATCGCGGGTGCCGCGGTGGTCGGCCTCGGCGCCACGCTGCTGGCGCAGGCGATCTGAGGCGAGGCACCGGCCCATGATCCCCGGCGAAATCCTCACCGACGACGGCGACCACCCGCTCAACCCGGGCCGCCGCACCCTCACGCTGGTGGTGCAGAACACGGCCGACCGGCCGATCCAGGTCGGCTCGCACTACCACTTCGCCGAAACCAACGGCGCCCTCGGCTTCGACCGCGAGGCCGCGCGCGGCATGCGCCTGAACATCGCCTCGGGCGCCGCGGTGCGCTTCGAGCCGGGGCAGCAGCGCACGGTCGAGCTGGTCGATTTCTCGGGCGACCGCATCGTCTACGGCTTCCGCGGACTGGTTCAGGGCAAGCTCTGAGCGGGCGCCGGCATGCTGTCACTCGCGCTCTCCGCCTTTCTGCTGGGCCTGGTGTTCAACGCCGCGCCGGGGGCCGTGTTCGCGGAAACCGTGCGCCAGGGACTGCAGGGCGGTTTCCGTCCGGCCTTCGCCGTCCAGGTGGGCTCGCTGGTCGGCGACGCGCTGTGGGCCGTGCTGGGCCTGGCCGGCGCGGGCGCGCTGATGCAGATCGATGCCCTGCGCTGGCCGCTGGGGATCGCCGGCGTGCTCTATCTCGCCTGGCTCGCGGCCGACAGCTGGCGCGCAGCGAAGCGCGATGCCGGCATCGAGCGCGCGCAGGCCATGCCCCCGAAGCGGGCGCTGCGCTCGGGCGTGATCCTCTCCGCCACCAATCCCCAGAACCTGGCCTACTGGGCCGCGCTCGGCAGCGCCATGGCCGGCCTCGGCATGGACCGGCCGACCACCGCCCACTACGCCGTCTTCTTCACCGGCTTCATGGCGGCCTCCGTGCTCTGGTGCTTCGTCTGCGCGGGCCTCGTCGCCAGGCTCTTCGGCCGCTCGGCATCGCGCTGGGCCGGCGTGACGCACCGCCTGTGCGCCCTCGCGTTCATGGCGCTGGCGGTCGCCTCGATGCGCGACCTGCTGAATTTCACCGGCCCCGCCGAGAACCGGCCCGCGGCCTCCCCCGCAAGACAAGGAACGACATGGCAACCATAGGCAGGCGCGCCTACGCAGAAATCTTCGGCCCCACGGTGGGCGACCGCGTGCGGCTGGCCGACACCGAGCTGCTGATCGAGGTCGAGGCCGACTACACGCTGCGCGCCGCCGGCTACGGCGAGGAGGTCAAGTTCGGCGGCGGCAAGACGATCCGCGACGGCATGGCGCAGTCGCAGCGCACGCGCGCGCAGGGTGCCGTCGACACGGTGCTCACCAACGCGCTGATCCTCGACCACTGGGGCATCGTCAAGGCCGACATCGGCCTGAAGGACGGCCGCATCGCCGCCATCGGCAAGGCCGGCAATCCCGACGTGCAACCGGGTGTCGATATCGTGATCGGCCCGGGCACCGAGATCATCAGCTGCGAGGGCAACATCGTCACCGCCGGCGGCATCGACAGCCACATCCACTTCATCTGCCCGCAGCAGATCGAGGAGGCGCTGGCCTCGGGCGTGACCACCATGCTGGGCGGCGGCACCGGCCCCGCCACCGGCACCTTCGCGACCACCTCCACGCCCGGGCCCTGGCACATCGAGCGCATGCTGCAGGCGGCCGACGCGTTCCCGATGAACCTCGGCTTCCTCGGCAAGGGCAACGCCAGCCTGCCCGGCGCGCTGCACGAGCAGATCGAGGCCGGCGTGATCGGCCTCAAGCTGCACGAGGACTGGGGCACGACGCCCTCGGCGATCAGCAACTGCCTCGACGTGGCCGATGCCACCGACACGCAGGTGGCGATTCACAGCGACACGCTCAACGAGTCGGGCTTCGTCGAGAACACGATCGCGGCCGTGGGCGGGCGCGCGATCTGCGCCTTCCACACCGAGGGCGCGGGCGGCGGCCATGCGCCCGACATCCTGCGCGTGGTGGGCGAGGCGAACTTCCTGCCCTCGTCGACCAACCCCACCATGCCCTACACCGTGAACACGCTCGACGAACACGTCGACATGCTCATGGTGTGCCACCACCTCGACGCCGGTATCGCGGAAGACCTGGCCTTCGCCGAGTCGCGCATCCGCAAGGAAACCATCGCCGCCGAGGACGTGCTGCACGACCTCGGCGCGATCAGCATGTTCAGCTCCGACAGCCAGGCCATGGGCCGCGTGGGCGAGGTGGTGCTGCGCTGCTGGCAGACCGCGCACAAGATGAAGCTGCAGCGCGGCACGCTGCCCGAGGACAGCGCGCGCAACGACAACTTCCGCGCCAAGCGCTACGTGGCCAAGTACACGATCAACCCCGCGATCGCGCACGGCATCGCGCACGAGGTGGGTTCGATCGAGGTCGGCAAGTGGGCCGACATCGTGGTGTGGAAACCTGCCTTCTTCGGCGTGAAGCCCTTCACCATCATCAAGGGCGGCAGCATCGCGATGGCCGCGATGGGCGACCCCAACGCCTCGATCCCGACGCCGCAGCCGGTGCACTACCGCCCGATGTTCGGCGCCTATGGCGGCTCGCTCGCGAAGGGCTCGCTGACCTTCGTCTCGCAGGCCGGCCTGGCCGCGGGCATCAAGGAGCGCTACGGGCTGGCGAAGAACCTGGCGGCGGTGAAGAACATCCGCAACGTGCGCAAGAAGGACCTGATCCACAACGGCTACACGCCGAAGATGGAGATCGATGCGCAGACCTACGCGGTGCGCGCGGACGGGCAGTTGCTGACCTGCGAACCGGCGAAGCTGCTGCCGATGGCGCAGCGCTACTTCCTGTTCTGAGACAAGGCCCGAAAATCCGGCGTGGCACGCCGGCTTGACAGGCTGCGTATCCTTGAAAGCATCGTTCCTGTCTTCAGACGCGCCACGCGTCCCACCGCACCATGCTCACCGCCAACAAACTCATGCCCCAGGGCCGCGGCCTCGCGCCCGTGCTGCTCAAGCGCGCCGCCACCATCGAACTCGACTGGGACGTGCGTCAGAAAAGCCGTTTCGACGCCACCGATTCGCAAGGCCGGCAGATCGGCGTGTTCCTGCCACGCGGCACGGCCGTGCGCGGCGGCGACGTGCTGGTGGCGGAAGACGGTTCGCTGGTGCGCGTGATCGCTGCCCCACAGCCGGTGCTGCGCATCACGCACTGCACGGCCCACGGCACGCCCTTCGACCTGACGCGCGCGGCCTACCACCTGGGCAACCGGCATGTGCCGATCGAGCTCAAGCCCGACCACCTGAAGATCGAACCCGACCATGTGCTGGCCGACATGCTGCGGTCGATGCACCTGATCGTGGTGGCGGTCGAGGAGGCCTTCGAACCCGAGGGCGGGGCCTATGGGTCGCATGAGCATTCGCATGGGGGTGGTCATAGCCATGACCATGGCCATGATCACTCGCATGGTCATGCGCACTCCTCGGGGCCGAAGCCGCTGGTGTTGGCGCCGGAGTTGCTCGATGACCATGGGCACTCTCACTGAGATGGGGGCTGGGTTTTCGGATCGGGCCGGCTTGTTTCGGTCGGGGCGGGCGCACGCCGATGGGGTACTCCCCTCCGCGAATGTCCCCCGCCTTCGGCTCCTCCTTTATTTCGCTGCGGGGAGTACCCCATCGACGTGCGCCAGACGCGCTGCGCTTGATCGGCCGGCACCACCGCTGCGTCCACGTGCACAGGGCAGTGGGTGCTTCCCGCAGCGAAATAAAGGAGGAGGCCGAAGGCCGGGGGACATTCGCGGAGGGAAGTACCCGCTGTCCTGTGCACGCGCCCCGAACACACGCGTCCCGGAAGGCAAGTCGACGCCGCACTGACATGCCAGCCCCCCAAAGCCTCCTCCAGCTCATCTGGCTAGCCTCCCCCGCCCTCCCGGTCGGCGGCTTCTCGTACTCCGAAGGTGTCGAGGCCGCGGTCGAATGGGCCGGCGTCGACGCCGAGGCCAGTGCCGCCGAATGGCTGTCCGACCAGTTGCACCTGAGCTTCGCGCGCGGCGACCTCGCGCTGGTCGCGCAGGCCATCGCGGCTTGGCGCGCCGATGATGCGCAGCGCATCCGCACGCTCAACGACTGGGTACTGCAGACCCGCGAATCGGCCGAGTTCTTCCTGCAGACCGAACAGATGGGCCGCTCCTTCGTCGAATGGCTCAAGCTGCACCATGCCGACACGGCCGAGGTCTTCGCCGGCCTGCCCGCAAGCTATCCCGTGGCCTTCGCGTTCGCGGCCCACCGCTCGGGTGCCTCGGTGCACGACGGCTGCCTGGCCTTCGCCTTCGGCTGGGCCGAGAACATGGTCGCGGCCGCGGTCAAGGCCGTGCCGCTCGGGCAGAGCGCGGGACAGCGCATTCTCGGTCGGCTCGCGCAGGAGATTCCCGCGGCCGTGAACCATGCGATGCAGCTGTCCGACGACGATCGGCAGGCCTTCGCGCCGCTGCTGGCCGTGCTGTCGGCGCGGCACGAAACCCAGTATTCGCGGCTCTTCCGCAGCTAGATTTTTTCCTTCACGCACCCACCATGACCTCCGCCCTGCACCACATCCCCAACCGCACCAAGAAGCTGCCGCCGCTGCGCGTGGGCATCGGCGGCCCCGTCGGCTCGGGCAAGACCACGCTGCTGGAGATGCTCTGCAAGTCGATGCGCGACAGCTACGACCTGGTCGCGATCACCAACGACATCTACACCAAGGAAGACCAGCGCCTGCTGACCGTGGCCGGCGCGCTGCCGGCCGAACGCATCATGGGCGTGGAGACCGGCGGCTGCCCGCACACCGCGATCCGCGAGGATGCCTCGATCAACCTCGAGGCCATCGACCGCATGCTCGAGGACTTTCCCGATGCCGACGTGGTGTTCGTCGAATCGGGCGGCGACAACCTCGCGGCCACCTTCAGCCCCGAGCTCTCGGACCTCACGATCTACGTCATCGACGTGGCCGCGGGCGAGAAGATCCCGCGCAAGGGCGGCCCCGGCATCACCAAGAGCGACCTGTTCGTCATCAACAAGACCGACCTCGCGCCCTACGTGGGCGCCAACCTCGACGTGATGGAACAGGACACGCAGCGCATGCGCCGCCAGAAGCCCTACGTGATGACCAACCTCAAGACCCTGACCGGCGTGGCCGAGGTGGTGCGCTTCATCGAGGAGCGCGGGATGCTCAAGACGGCCTGAGGCCGTCGCCTCACAGCTCGCTGCCGTCGCGCAGCTGGCGCTGCTTGTAGACCAGCCGCACGCTGGCGCGGCGCGGATCGCCCACGCGCTGCACGTAGACGTCCATCTCGCCGCTGCTCCAGGCCGCATAGGCGCTGCCCGGATCATTGGCCGCGAGCTCGGCACCGAAGGCGCCACGGCCCCACTGCAGCAATTCGGCGAAGGCCGCGCCGCCGCCATCGGGCAGGCCTTGCGCCGAGGCCGCGTACTCCACGCGCCGCAACTGCGCATCGGCAAAGAAGAAGGTCGGCTCGAACATCAGCCCCGCCAGGGCCTGGGGCGTGCCATGCCAGCTTCCCAGCAGGCCGCCCGCGAGCCGCTGCGGCCGCGCCACGCGTTCGGCCGAAGGCAGCGCGGCACGCAGCTCGTCGGCCGACATGCCGAGCCGCACGCCGGGCGGCAGCGCTTGCGCCTGGGCGGCGAGGCTCGCGAGACAGAGGGCACCGGTGCCGAGCAGGCGCGCTACGGGTGAAGAGAATGAAGGAATGGACATCAGGGGACGGTGAAACGGACGACAGCGGCCTGTGACCCGCAGTATCGCCCCGAGTTCGCGACGGCACCGTGTAACTGCCGATACCCGACCCATTCGCCCTTTGTAGACTGGCCCGATGACACCTCAAGACGTGCTCGACCACTACGACCGGGCCGCGCTGTGGCCCGCCGATCGCCCCGACCGCACTGCCGCCGGCCTGCCCGCCGCCTATGCCGACGCGCTCGCACTGCGCGCCCTGCGGCTCGCGCGCGGCGAACGGCCCGTGGGCTACAAGGTCGGCTTCACCAACCGCACCATCTGGCAACGCTATGGCGTTTTTGCGCCGATCTGGGGCCCGGTGTGGAACACCACGCTGACGCTGTGCGACGGCCGGGGCAGCGTCGACCTCGCGGGCACGGTGCAGCCGCGCATCGAGCCCGAGGTCGTGTTCGGCATCGCCGCCACGCCGCCGCGGGGCGCCACGCTCGAGCAATTGTTCGCCTGCGTCGAGTGGATCGCGCCGGGCTTCGAGATCGTGCAGTCGCACTGCGAGGGCTGGAAGTTCGGCGCCGCCGACACCGTGGCCGATGGCGGACTGCATGCGCGCCTGCTGGTCGGGCGGCAGCGGCCGCTGCGCGACTTCGCGAGCGACGGCGCGGCGCTCGATGCGCTGCTCGCGCGCACCCGCCTGCGCCTGTCGCGCGACGGCACGCAGGTCGAGGAAGGCACCGGCGCCAACGTGCTCGACGGCCCGCTGCATGCACTGCTGCACTTCCTGCACGAACTGCAGGCCTGCCCCGGCGCGCCCGCGCTGCAACCGGGCGAGGTGGTCACCACCGGCACCTGGACCGACGCCTGGCCGATCGCGCCCGGCCAGGTCTGGCGCAGCGAATTCGACGCGCCCTTCGACGGCCTCGAAGTCACGCTGCGCTGAGCGCGCGGCTCAGCCGGCCTTGCGGAAGGTCAGGTTGATGCGCACGCTGCCCAGCAGCGGATGCGGCTTGTCCTTGAGCGGCAGCACGCCATGGAAGCGCAGCCGGTCGGGGCCGCCCCACACCACCACGTCGCCATGCGCGAGCGGCACGCGCTCGACCGCGTCGCCGCGCGCGAGCCCGCCGAACTGGAACACCGCCGGCATGCCCAGCGACACCGAAACGATCGGCGCGCCATGGTCGCGTTCGTCGCGGTCCTGGTGCAGCGAGAGCCGCGTGCCGGGCTCGTAGCGGTTGACCAGGCAGGCATCGGGCCTGAAGCCCGCGAAGCCCGCCGTCTCGGCCGCCTCGCGCGCGAGCCGCGCGAACGCGGCGGGCATCGCGGGCCAGGGCTTTTGCGACAACGGATCGATCGCGTCGTAGCGGTAGCCGCTGCGGTCGCTGACCCAGCCCAGTGGACCGCAGTTCGTCATCGCCACCGACATGGTGTAGCCGCCGGGCGTCACCAGGTGCCGGAACGGCGACACGCCCTCGATGCGCGGCAGCGCGGCCAGCAGCTCGCTCGCGAACGGCAGCGCGAAGCCGCGCAGCACGCAGGCACCCGGGCCCAGCGGCTCGGGTGCGCGAAACGGTTCGTCGGTGGCGGGGAAGAGCTCGAGGGTCATGGCGGATGCGGCCCTCGAAAATACCGCAAGCCGGCGCACCGGGTCCGGCCGGTTCCGGACATCCGGTACCGCCGGTGTGGTCTCAGGCGGTCTCGAGCATGCCCGCGAGCCGCGCCGCGATCAGCCCATGGGCCTCCGCCATGATGCGGTCGACCAGTTCCTGCACGGTCGGCACGTCGTGGATCAGGCCCGCCACCATGCCGCAGCTGAAGGCGCCCGCGTCCACGTCGCCCTCGATCATCACGCGCGGATAGATGCCCGCTACCTGGTCGTGGATGTCCGAGATCTGAAGGTCCGCGCCCTTCGCGCGCTCGATCGCCAGCAGTTCCTCCACGCCCTTGTTGTTGAGCACGCGCTCGGTGTTGCGCAGGCCGCGCATCACCAGCCGCGTGTCGAGCTCGCTGGCCGCGACGATCGCGCGCTTGACGTTCTCGTGCACCGGCGCCTCCTGCGTGGCGATGAAGCGCGTGCCCATGTTCATGCCCTCGGCGCCGAGCGCGAGCGCGGCCACGAGGCTGCGGCCGTCGGCCATGCCGCCCGAGGCGACGAAGGGAATGCGCAGCTCGTCGGCCGCGCGCGGCAGCAGGATCATGTTGGGCACGTCGTCCTCGCCCGGATGGCCGCCGCACTCGAAGCCGTCGACGCTCACCGCGTCGCAGCCGATGCGCTCGGCCTTCAGTGCATGGCGCACCGAGGTGCACTTGTGGATCACCTTCACGCCGGCCGCCTTGAGCGCCGGCATGTGCTCCTCGGGGCTGCGGCCCGCGGTCTCGACGATGCGCACGCCGCCCTCGATGAGCGCGGCGATGTACTCGGGATAGGGCGGCTTGGAGAAGGTCGGCAGGAAGGTCAGGTTCACGCCGATCGGCTGGTCGGTCATCTCGCGGCAGCGCGCGATCTCGCGCGCCAGCAGCTCGGGCGTCTTCTGCGTGAGCCCGGTGATGATGCCGAGGCCGCCGGCATTCGACACCGCGGCCGCGAGTTCCGCGAAGCCCACGTAGTGCATGCCGCCCTGGATGATCGGATGGCGGATGCCGAAGAGTTCGGTGATGCGAGTTTTCATGGTCGATGAGGGTGGAGGAAGAGGACGGGAAACGCGGCGCTGCCGCTCACCAGCGTTCCATGTACGGACGCAGGTCGAGCTCGAAGGTCCAGGCATCGCGCGGCTGCGTGTGCAGGTGCCAGTAGTTCTCGGCGATGTGCTGGGGGTTCAGGATGCCGTCCTCCGACTTCAGCGCGTAGCGCTCGGGGAAGCTGATGCGGATGAACTCGGTGTCGATCGCGCCGTCGACCACCACGTGCGCCACGTGGATGTTGCGCGGCCCCAGTTCGCGCGCCATGCTCTGGGCCAGCGCGCGCAGCGCATGCTTGGCACCCGCGAAGGCAGCGAAGTTGGCGGCGCCGCGCAGGGCCGCGGTGGCACCCGTGAAGATGATCGTGCCGCGGCCGCGCTCGACCATGCGTTTGGCCGCTTCACGGCCGTTGAGGAAGCCGCCGAAGCAGGCCATCTCCCAGATCTTGAAGTACTTGCGCGCGGTCTCGTCGAGGATGCTCGAGGGCACGTTGGCGCCGATGTTGAACACCAGCACCTCGACCGGCCCGACCTCGTGCTCGACCTGCTCGAACAGCGCGATCACCTCCTCCTCCTTGCGCGCATCGGAGCCGAAGGCCACGGCCTTGCCGCCGGCCGCCTCGATGCTCTCGACCAGCGGCTGCAGCTTCTGCGCGTCGCGCCGCGTCACGCAGGCGGTGTAGCCGCCGGCCGCGAAGCGCCTCGCGATCGCCCCGCCGGTGGAATCGCCGGCGCCGATGATCAGCGCCACACCGGCGCCCGCATTGCCCTGGCTCATGTCGTCTCCTTGATTGAACGCTCGTGGACCAAAGCACGGTAAAGGAGAGGCATCGGGCTGTCAATCGAGCAGGTGACAGCATTCCGGCGGTGCATGCGGCGCATGCGGCCGGCGCGGTTCAGTCCAGGTGGTTGCGCTCGATGTCGCGGCGGGTCGAGTTCAGGATGTCCTGGCGCGTGCGGTCGTTCTCGACCACGCGCGCCATCAGCAGCGCGCCCACGCACTGCGCCATCACGGCCCAGGCCGCGTCGTCGTCGCCCGCCAGGCGCTGGCTCCAGGCCTTGTGCAATTTCTTCAGGCCGCGCTCGACCGCCGCGCGCACGGCCGGGTCGGAGCGCGCGATCTCGGCGCCCAGCGCGGGCAGCGCGCAGCCGGTCTCGGGGTGCAGGGCATGGGCGCTGCTGAGGTAGCTCTTGAGGCAGCGCGCCACATGGTCGGGAGGAGAGTCGGGCGTGCCCGCGAGCATCTCGGCGCTGTTCTCCATCTCGCGCTCGATCAGCGCCGCGAACAGTTCGCCCTTGGAGCCGAAGTGGCTGTAGAAGGCGCCGCCCGTGAGGCCGATGGCCGACATCAGCGCATCGACGCCGGTGCTGCTGAAGCCCCCCTTCTTGGCGATCGCTCGGCTGCTCTCGAGCAGCTTCTCGCGGGTCTCTTCCTTGTGGTTGGGGGCGTAGCGCATGGCGGTTCCTCGGCGCGGGATTCCGGTGGACAGGACGAAGGGAAAAATAACATACGATCGTTCAGCCATCCTGACGCCGGGTGGCCTATCGCTGCTCGTTTTCCCTTGTCCCTTGCAAGGCCCGCGCCCGCCGCGGGAGGCCTTTCAGGCCGCCGGCGCACCGATCGCGAGCAATTCCTTCACCAGCACGTACTGCGCATCGAGCATCGAGGTGCCCAGCGAGATGCGGCAGCCGCGCGCCTGGGCGGCTGCCAGCAGCGGCGTGATCGCGGGCGTCATGATGATCTCGGCCACGTCGGTGCCTGCCGCCAGGTGCGCCAGGTGCGCCACGTCGAGCGGCAGTGCATCGCCCTCGTGCATGCCCATCGAGGTGGTGTTGACCACGAGGTCGAAGCCGCCCGGATCGTTCGTGCCCGCGCGCGCGCTGCAGTCCGGGTACGCGGCGGCCACGTCGGCCGCGAGCGCCTCGGCCCGCTCGCTCGTGCGGTTGTGGATCACCAGTTCGCGCGCGCCCGCCTCGGCGATGCCGAAGGCCACCGCGCGCCCCGCGCCGCCCGCGCCGAACTGCAGCACGCGGCGCCCCTGTAGCGTGATCCCCTGCCCCGCGAGCCCGTCGACGAAGCCGCGGCCATCGAGGTTGTCGCCCGTGAGCCGGCCCTCGGCGTCGCGCCGCACGAAGTTGACCGCGCCGATGCGCGCCGCGCGCGGCGTGGTCGCGTCGAGCAGCGGCAGCACCGCGATCTTGTGCGGGATGGTCACGCCGAAGCCGAGCACGTTGCGCATGCGGCGCAGCGCGTCGATCACGGTCGCGAGGTCGGCGGGGCCCACGTGGAGCGGCGACACCGCGATGTCGAGGCCCTCGGCCGCGAAGCGGTCGTTGAGCCGGTGCGAGCCCACCACGTGGGCCACGGGATCGGCCAGCATCAGCATGATGCCGGTGCGGCCGGTGATGCGCATCTCGGTCATGGCGACGCTCAGGCGGGCAGCTCGAACGGGGCCGGGTCGAGGAAGCGCCGCAGCACGTTGCCGGTGATGCGGCTCACGTTGTTGTCGTAGCCGTTGTGGCTCAGCGAGAGCACGTAGGAGATCGAGCCGGTGGAGAACACCGCGCCGCCCTTCGCGGTCTCGAAGAACACCATGTCGGCGCGCACCAGCGCGTTCTGCTCGCCATCGAGGCCGTGCACCGTGGTGCGGTACTCCTCGGGCGTGGGCAGCGCGCCCGGGCCCAGGCCGTGCGAGGTCGCGAGCATCACGGCATGCGGCGGCGAGCCGAGGCCGACGTCGAAGCGGTCGATCTCGATGCCGACCGCGCCGCCGATGCGCACGCCGTAGTCGCCGATGCGCTCGCCCTGCGCGATGCCCTCGACCGCGAAGGCCACGCGCGCGTCGGCCGCATCGGGCGTCAGCAGGTAGTAGCCCGCGTGGTCGTAGACCATGGCCGAGAAGCCCACGCCGATCAGTTTCTGCGGCGCGAAGCCGCTGTGGCGCCACAGCGCGCCGGGCTCGCCGGTGCCGGCCAGGTGTACCTCGCCGGGCTGCGATTCCCAGGTCCGCGTGCCGGCCATGCCGCGCCGCACCTCGACCGCGGCCGGTGCCTTCGGATGGAAGGCGCAGCGCCAGTAGAAGCCGTTGGCGCCGAGCGCGAGGTGGCGTCCGCCCGCGTTCTGGAAGGCCATGATGCCGTTCATCATCGCCTCGCTGTAGTACTCGGGATGCGACAGCGTCGCCAGCACGCGGTAGCCCGCGAGCGCGCCCGCGCCCTGGCGGTCGAGCTCGACATCGGTCACCACGTCGTAGTCGATGCCCTTCTCCTCGAGCCAGTCGAGGAAGTGGCTGTCGATCGCGAGGTTGCCGGGCTGCGAGCGCGGCCGCATGTTGAGCACGGGGCGCAGCCACGAGCTGTAGGCGCGGCCGCTGCCGTCGATGTGGTGGTCGTAGGTCGACTGGCCGACCTCGGGATGTTCCTGCAGGTAGATGTCGTCGCCGGTCAGCATCAGCAGGCGCTCGGTCAGTACCTCGAAGTGCACCGCGTGCAGCCGCAGCGCGCTGTTGGCGTAGGCCATGTAGGTCATGCTCGCGGCCAGCACCGCGAGCGGCGCGCGCTTGGCATCGGCCGCGGGCGTCACGAAGAAGGTGATGAAGGTCTCGGCCGCGCTGCCGTCCACGGGCCGCAGGCGCAGCGCGTGGAAGCCCGACTTCCAGTCGGCCGGCACGTCGAGCTCGAGCGTCGCGGGCCAGCCGCAGTCGTAGATGTCGTCGCTGTGGAAATGGATGGCGCCGTACTCGCGCGGCGCCAGCCGCCAGTCGTGCACGTCGCCGGTCCAGTGCACGCCGGTCATGCCGCGGCAGGGCAGCTGGTGCAGCCGGCCGTCGAGGCGGTTGGGCGAGCGGTCGAGCACCTCGAGCGTGTCGATGCCGTGCGAGAAGTCCCAGCAGGCGATCAGCGCGGCATCGGCCAGGCCCGGGCGCGCGAGGTCGTCGCAGCGGCGCAGCGCATCCACGCCCAGCAGGCCCTCGGCGATGCGCGGTGCCTCGATCTTGCCGTCGTAGTGCGCGCCGCAGCGGCCGCCGGTGGCCGACAGCGCATGCGCGGCCACGGTCAGCGGGCCCTGCGAATCGAGGCGCCAGCCGCCCGGCTTGGTCGCGCGCGCCTCGCGGCGCTGCTCGGGCAGCGCGCCATCGGCCAGCCGGCATTGCGACAGCACCATCTCGCCGGTCGTCGCATCGAGCGCGCCCTGCACCCAGTACCAGCGGCGCTGCTCGAGCGGCGCATCGGTCTTCAGCTCGATCGCGCCATCGGCGCCGCCCACGCGCAGGCGCAGGCCCTCGCGCGACAGCTGCAGCGCCCAGCCGCGGCCGCTGTCCTCGCACCAGCGCGCGAGCACGGTCTGCGGGGTGGCCAGCAGCCGCGTCGGCCAGACGTAGCAGCCGAACGAGAACGCACCCTCGGGCGCGAAGCGCGCATCGGCGGGCACCGACATGAAGGAGCCGCAGGGCGCCTCGTGGAACGCGACCGCATGCACGCCGTCGATCGGCGACGTGAGCTCGCGGTACTTGATGCCGGGCCCGGTGGCGTCGGCATCGGCGCAGCGCACGCGCACGAACTTCACGTCGGCCTGCTGCCTGGCTTCGCTGCTGAGGTGGAATCGGATGCGTTCGCCGGCGCGCACGCTGAGGGTGTCGGGGTAGCCGACGAAGGCATTGGTGTCGATGGGGGCGCTCATGGTCGTCTCGCGGTGTTCTTCTTCAATCCAGCTTCAGCTCGGTGCCGGTCAGCGCCTTCCAGCGCAGGCCGAACACATGCCACTCGGCGTCGTCGAGCGACTCGAACACCACGTCGTGGAACACCTTGACCTTCTGGCCGCGCTCGTCGGGCATCTGCGCCAGCGCCCAGCGGCGGCCCGGCTCGACCATCACCAGCAGATAGCGGCCGGGGAAGGCGCCCCAGCGCATGCGATGCAGGAGCTTCTTCAGTTCCTCGCTGTGCGGGCCGCGGATGCAGCCGCGGAATTCGCGCGCGAGGTCGGTGCGCTTGGGGTCGAGTACGTAGCGCGCCGCGTTCGGGTCGCTGGTATGGTCCATCATGGGGTGGGAGGCTTTCTGCCGGTCGGTGGCGGCTGGTTGCGCAGCGCGAGCAGTTCTTCGGCGCGCGCGGGATTGGCATCGATCTCCCCGAGCACGCGCACGAAGTCGCGTCCGCCCTCGATCAGGTCCTGCTCGATGGCGTGGCGCACCAGCGCGGTGTCGCGCTGCTGCAGCCCGCGCAGCACGTTCACGTGCTGGTGCTCGGCGTCGTAGGTCGGATGGCCGTGGGGATAGAGGAAGTTCATCATCGGCCCCACCTGCACCCAGATGCGGTCCAGCAGCTCCGTGAGCTGCGGCATGCCCGAGTGGCGGTAGATGCCGAAGTGGAAGTCGAAGTTGTGCTGCAGCGCGGCGCGGTAGTCCTTGGTCTTCTCCGCGCGCACCAGCAGCCGGTGGCTCTCGGTGAGCTGCTTGATGGTGGCGTTGTCGAGCAGCGGCACCGCGCGCTCGGCCGCCAGCGGCTCGAGCGCGAGGCGGATGTCGCGCAGCTCGAGGTACTCGGCCAGCGAGAGCTGGCGCACGCGGATGAAGTAGCCCTCCTTCATCTCGAGCGCGCGGTCGCGCACGAGCTGGATCAGGGCCTCCCGCACCGGCGTCTCGCTGGTGCCCATGGTCTTGGCCAGCTCGCGGATCTTCAGGCGCTGGCCCGGCTGGAAGGTGGCCGACATCAGCTGCTCGCGCAGGTGTTCGTAGATCTGGCTCGCCAGATTGGTGCGTTCGACCACGTTGATGACCGGGGTTGCCATGGGCTTCTCTCTCCTTGATTGCGTGTGTGCCGGGAATCGCGCGGCGGCGTATTGTGGCCCTGCCGTGGCCCCGCGAGCGGCACTCATGCGATCGGGATCAGCGTCCCAGCCAGGCGATCCAGCGGTCGCGCAGCATCTGGCGGTTGTTGCCGATCCACTCGTAGTCGGCCACGATCAGCTTGTCGAAGTTCTCGGCCGAGGTCGCGAGCATGGCGCGGCGCTCGGGCGGGAACAGGCTCGCGGTCTTGCCGTTGCCGGTGTCGTAGTTCACGGCATTGACGAAGTTCACGTGCTGCTCGGGCGCCGAGGCATAGAAGAAGTCGAGGTAGGCCATGGCCGCCTTCGGGTGCGGCGCGCCCTTGGGGATCGACATGTAGCCGACGTCGCGCACGGCGCCGTCCCACGACACGGCGATCGGCACCTTGGCGTTCATCAGCGAGATCAGGCGGCCCGAGTAGCCCATGCTCATGACCACTTCCTTGTTGCGCATGATCTGCTGCAGCTGGTCGCCGCTCTTCCACCAGACCGCGACGTTGGGGCGCAGCTTGTCGAGCTTCTTGTAGGCGCGGTCGAGGTCGAGCGGGAACAGCTTGTCGGGCGCGACGCCGTCGGCCAGCAGCGCCGCCACCGGCACCCACCATTCGCGGTCGCCGGTGTCGGGCAGGCCGCGCGGGCCGGGGAACTTGGCCGTGTCCCAGAAGTCGGCCCAGGTCTTGGGCACGTTGGCGCCCTTGAAGGCCTCGGTGCTGTAGCCGATCTGCATGCCGCCCACGGTGCGCATCACGCCGTAGGTGGTGCAGGCGCCCTTGACGCCGTTGGCGGTGACGTTGGGCAGCTTGCTGCAGTCGATGGCCTGCAGCAGTTCCTTCTTCTGCACCAGGTCGGGCGGGGTGGCGGTCACGATGTCGAACTCCATGCCGCCGCTGCGCGACATGGCCTGCACCTTGGCCCACTGGTCGGGCACCTCGATGGCGGCGGGCACCACCTCCACGCCCTTGGCCTTGGAGAACGGGGTGTAGAAGTACTGCACCAGCGTCTTCTCCATCAGGCCGCCGGTGGTGGCGATCACCAGTTCCTTCTCGAGCCCCTGCGCCGAGGCGCCGGTGAACGCCGCGCAGGCGAGCAGCGCGAGGGCTGCACCCTTGCTTCGAGCCAGACATTTCATCATCGCGAACTCCTTGTGAGTGAGGACCAGGAAAAAACGGGGGGGCGCGCTCATTCGGCGCGGCGCCGGCGCTCGAGCACGCGCAGCAGCGCCACGGCGATCAGCACCGCGATCGACAGCAGCGTGAGCAGGGTGGCGATGGCCGGGATCACGGGCGTGAGGTTCTGCTCGATGTCCTCGAACATGCGCCGCGGCAAGGTGCGCTGGCGCACGCTCGAGACGAAGAACGAGACCACGGGCTCGTCGAAGGAAATGATGAAGGCGAACAGCGCGCCGCTCAGCAGGCCCGGCACGATCAGCGGCAGCGTCACGTGGAAGAAGGCGCGCGCGCGGCTCGCGCCGCAGCTCATGGCGGCCGACTCGAGGTCGGGGTCGACGCGCGACAGCGCGGCCGAGACGGTGAACACCACGAAGGGCAGCGCCAGCACCGTGTGCGCCGCCACGAAGCCGGCCAGCGAACCGACCACGCCCAGGCGCTGGTAGAACAGGTAGCAGGCCACGGCCACCGCGATGTGCGGCGCGATCACCGGGCCGATCACCATCAGCTGCGTGGCCGAGCGGAAGCGCTCGGTGCCGCGCACGATGGCGTACGACACCATGGTGCCGATGACCACCGAGCAGACCATGGTCAGCGCGGCCACCTGCAGGCTCAGCAGCGCCGCCTTCTGCCACTGCGGATCGCCGAAGAACTCCTGGTACCAGTGCAGCGTGAAGCCGCTGGGCGGGAACTCGAGGAAGTCGGCCGGGCTGAAGGACATCGGCACGATGATCAGCGTGGGCACCATGATGAACAGCACCACCAGCCAGACGTAGGCGCGCAACGAGAAGGCGCCCAGGTCGAAGGGCGCCCGGTGGCGCACGGTGTTCTCGTTCTTGCTCATGCGCCGCCTCCGATCAGCCGGTTGAAGCTCACGGCCTTGTTGAAGACCATGGTGAGCGTGGCCACCACCACCATCAGCACGCCGATCAGCGCGGCCGCGAAGGGCCAGTCGAGCATCTCGCGCACCTGCTGCGAGACCAGCGTGGCGATCATCAGCTCCTGCGGGCTGCCGACCAGCGCCGGCGTGACGAAGAAGCCCAGCGCCGAGAGGAACACCATCAGGCAGCCGCTCCACACGCCCGCGCGGCTCATCGGCAGCAGCACCTCGAAGAAGGCGCGCCGGCGGTTGGCGCCGAGCATGGCGGCCGCGCGCATGTAGTCGTCGGGAATGTTCTTGAGCGCCGAGTAGATCGGCAGGATCAAAAAGGGCAGCAGCACATGCGCCATCGCGAGCACCACCGCGCCCTCGGTGTAGAGCAGCTTCACGGGCTCGCCCGTGAGGCCCAGCCACTGCAGCGCGTTGTTGACGATGCCGTCGCGGCGCAGCAGCACGATCCAGGCCGCCGTGCGCACCAGCACGCTGGACCACAGCGGCAGCAGCACGCAGGCCGTGAGCAGCGCGGCCACCGCGCCCTTCACGCGCGTCATCATGTAGGCGATCGGAAAGCCCAGCACCAGCGCCAGCACGGTGGTCAGCAGGCTGATCCAGCCGGTGCGCAGCATCACGCGCACGTAGACCGGGTTGTCGAACACGCGCGCGTAGTTCGCGAGCGTGGGATGCGGTTCGAGCACGCTGAGCGACAGCAGGCTCAGCAGCGGATAGACGAACACCAGCAGCAGCAGCGCGAAGAAGGGCGCGAGCAGCACGGCCGAGGCCGCCACGCTGAGCTGCCGGCCGCCGAGCCACAGGCGCGAGAACGCCGAGGGCGAGGCCGCAATGGCGGGCGCGGTCGCGGTGCTCATGCCGCGGCCACCTCTTCGCCATAGATGCGCAGCGCATCGGCCGGCCACAGCAGGCCGACGCGGTCGCCGGCCGCGAGCGCGACGCGGCTCGGGTCGGGCAGCCGCGCGCGCAGCTCGGTGCCGTCGGACAGCTGCGCGATGCACAGCACGGTGGAGCCGCTGTAGATCACGCCGCTCACGGTGGCGCGCAGCGCGGCCGGGTCCTCGGGGCTGCCGATCACGATCTGCTCGGGGCGCAGCGCGGCCACGGCACGGCCGCCGGCGGCGACGCGGCCCACCAGCGCATCGGTGCGTACCTCGCGCGGGCTCGCGCCGCCGGGCAGTTGCACCAGCGCGCCCTGGGTGCGCAGCGGGCCGATCTCGGCCGGCATGAAGTTGGTCTCGCCGATGAAGCCCGCGACGAAGCGCGTGCGCGGCCGCTCGTACAGCGCCTTGGGCGCATCGAGCTGCTGGATGCGGCCCTGGTTGAGGATCGCCACGCGGTCGGCCATGGTCAGCGCCTCGCCCTGGTCGTGCGTGACGAAGACCACCGTGATGCCGAGCTGCGACTGCAGCCGCTTGATCTCGAGCTGCATCTCCTCGCGCAGGTTCTTGTCGAGCGCACTCAGCGGCTCGTCCATCAGCAGCACCTTCGGCTTGTAGACGATGGCACGCGCCAGCGCCACGCGCTGCTGCTGGCCGCCCGAGAGCTGCGCCGGCATGCGCTTGCCGTAGCCATCGAGCCGCACCGTGGCCAGCGCCTGCTCGGCCAGGCGGTGCCGCTCGGCGCGCGCCACGCCGCGCATCTTGAGGCCGAAGGCCACGTTGTCGAGCACCGAGAGGTGCGGGAACAGCGTGTACTTCTGGAACACCATGCCGAGGTTGCGCTGGCTCGCGGGCAGGTAGGTGACGTCGCGGCCGTCGATGGCGATGCTGCCCGCATCGGGCAGCTCGAAGCCCGCGATGCTCATGAGGATCGAGGTCTTGCCCGAGCCGCTGGGCCCGAGCAGCGCGAGGAATTCGCCGGGCTGCACGCTCAGCGAGACATCGTCGACCGCGCGCACCGCGCCGAAGCGCTTGGCGAGGCCGCGGATCTCGATGCCGGCACCGCCGACGCGTTCGGAGCCCGCAACGGGCGGTTGGGTTGCCGTGGATGCCATGCTGCGGATTCCTCTGGGTGCGTGCGGGAGTGCGTGAGATAGGGACGTCAGCGCCGGCCGAAGCGCGCTGCGACGGCGGCGAAGGCCGCGTCGGTGGCCTGCAGGGCCATGTCGATGTCTTGCACGGTGTGTGCCAGCGACAGGAACATGTTGTGCTTCGGGTGCAGGTAGACGCCGCGGCGCAGCGCCTCGACCGTGAACACTGCCCCCTTGTCGAAGCCCGGATCCTCGTCGAACAGGATCAGCGGCAATGCGGCCGGACCCGTCTGGCGCACCGGCACGCCATGGCTCGCGGACTGCGCGGCGATGCCATCGCGGAAGCGCTGGCCCATGGCCTGCACATGACCGACCACGTCCTGCGCATCGGCGACCTCGATCGTCGCGAGGCCCGCGGCCATCGCCACGCCGCCCGACCAGAACGAGCCCGTGGTGTAGATGCGCGTGGCCGCTTCGCGCAGCGCATCGACGCCGGTCACGGCCGCGAGCGCGTAGCCATTGGCGATCGACTTGCTCCAGGCGCTGAGGTCGGGGCGCACGCCCACCGTCTCCCAGCTGCCGCCCGCGTGCACGCGGAAGCCCGCGCGCACCTCGTCGAGGATCAGCGCGGCGCCGGCTTGGTCGCAGAGTTCGCGGGCACGGCGCGCGAACTCGGGCGTGGGCAGCTCCTGGTCGATGCCCAGGTCGTGCTTGAAGGCCGCGCAGACGATGGCGGCGAGGTCCGTGCCTGCCTGAGCAACGGCAGCCTCGAGGCTCGTGATGTCGTTGTACGTGTAGTGGATCAAGTGCGCGCGGTCCTCGGGCGTGATGCCCTGCGGGATCGGCGTGCACCAGGGATCGGCGCCGTGATAGGCCTTGGTCGCGACCAGCACCTTGCGCTTGCCGGTGGCCGCGCGCGCCACCATGAGGCAGACGGTGGTGGCATCAGTGCCGTTCTTCTGGAACAGCACCCAGTCGGCGTGGGCGCTGCGCGCGACGAAACGTTCGGCCAGCTCGACGAAGCGCGCCGTGGGGCCGTCGAGGCAGTCGCCCAGGGCCTGCTGCCTGCGGGCCGCCTCATCGACCACCGGATGGTGGTGGCCCAGCAGGTTCGGGCCCCAGCTGCACATGAAGTCGATGTATTCGTTGCCGTCGACGTCCCAGACGCGGCAACCCTGGCCGCGCTCGAAGAACTGCGGATAGCCCGCGGGCAGCGAGGCCGCATTCAGGTGCCCCGTCATGCCGCCGGGCACGACCTTGGCGGCGCGCTGCCGAAGCTGGAGATCGTGCTGGTTCGGCCTGTTCTGCGAGGCGGCGGACGACATTCGGGAACCCTTCATTGCGTTAGTTTTGAGGCATGATATATCATATTTACTGTAGCGCAATAGCTCACAAACCCGGCATCCGCCCTCGCACGAGAACGATCGGAGACACCCATGGCATTACTGTTCGGCGCCCTCGCCGATGACCTGACCGGCGGCATGGAACTGGCCGCGATGCTGGTGGCGCACGGCGTGCGCTGCGGCTTCGTGACGCGGCCCGAAGCCCTGGCCGAACTCGGCGACGAACTCGACGCGGTGGTGATCGCGCGCAAGACGCGCGTGGTGCCGGCGGCCGACGCGGTCGCGGCCTTCGAGGCCGGCGCGCGCGCGCTGCTGGAGCGCGGTGCGCGCCAGCTCTTCTTCAAGTACTGCGCCACCTTCGACTCCACCGACGACGGCAACATCGGCCCCTGCGCCGACCTGCTGCGCGAACTCACGGGCGCGAAGCTCACCGCCTTCTGCCCCTCGTTCCCCGAGGCCGGCCGCCGCGTGTTCCAGGGCCATCTGTTCGCCGACCAGATGCTGATCTCGGAATCGCCCAAGCGCTTCGACCCGCTGACGCCGATGCTCGATCCCAACCTCGTGCGCACGCTGCAGCGGCAGACCGCGACCAAGGTCGGCCTGATCCCGCAGCAGGTGGTGCATGCGGGCCTAGAGGCGATGCGCGCGCATGTGGCCGCGCTCGAGGCCGAGGGCACCGGCTTCGCGATCGCCGACGCGGCCGAGCCCGAGGACCTGCGCGCCCTCGCCGGCCTGACCTGGGACTGGCCGCTGATGACCGGCAACTCCTCGATCGGTGCCTACTACCCCGCGCTGTGGCGCGAGCATGGCTGGCTGGCAGCGGGCGACCGCGCGCCGCGCCTGCCGGCGGTCGAGGGCCCGGGCGTGGTGCTGGCCGGCAGTTGCGCCGACCGCTCGATCGAACAGCTGCGCGCCTTCGAGCGCGAACGGCCGGTGCACTGGATCGACGTCGAACGCGCGATCGACGGTGCCGACGTGATCGGCGAGGCATTGGCCTGGGCGCTCGCGGCGCTGCCGCAGGGCCCGGTCGCGATCGCGACCTCGGCGCATGCGCCGGTGATCGAGCGCGTGCAGGCGCGCATCGGCCGGCACGAGGCGGCGGCGCTGGCTGAGGACATCCTCGGCCGGCTCGCGGTGCGGCTGCGCGATGCGGGCGTCAAGCGCTTCGTGATCTCTGGCGGCGAGACCTCGGGCTCGGTGCTCGCGCACCTGGCCATCGACCGGCTGCAGGTCGGCCCCTATGCCGGCCCCGGCATCGCGCGCGCGGTGACCCTCGGCGCCGCGCCGCTCGCGCTGTGCCTCAAGTCGGGCAAGCTGGGGCCGGTCGACATGCTGCTGCCCATGCTGCAGAGCATGAGCGACGCGGCCCGATGAAGAACCGAACGCACCTTCTTCGCTTCACCGCGCCGACGCGCGAAAGGAACCGCCCATGACCACGTCCCCGTCTCCCCTCCCCCTGTCCGAAGACGCCCTGCGCCAGGCCCTGGCCGCCGGCTATCGCCGGCTCGCGCAGCTCGGCCTCAACAGCGGCAGCGCGGGCAACATCAGCTGCCGCTTCGACGGCGGCGCGCTGATCAGCCCCACGGGTGCCGACGCCGACACCATCGACCCGCAGGCGCTGGTGTCGATCACGCTCGACGGCGAGACCCGCGGCGCGGGCATCCCCTCGAGCGAATGGGCGATGCACACCGCCATCTACCGCCGCTACCCGCAGGCCGAGGCCGTGGTCCACACGCATTCGGATGCCTGCGTGGCGCTGTCGGCGCATCGGCGACCGATCCCGGCCTTCCACTACATGCTCGCGGGCTTCGGCGGCGACGACATTCCCTGCGCGCAGTACGCCACCTTCGGCACCGATGCGCTCGCGCAATCGGCGGTCGACGCGCTCGAGAACCGCAACGCCTGCCTGCTCGCGAACCACGGGATGATCTGTTACGCGGCCACGGTCGAGAAGGCGGTGGCGAACGCCGCCAAGCTCGAGACCCTGGCGCGCCAGTACTGGATGAGCGCGCAGCTCGGCGCGCCCGTGATCCTCGACGCGCAGGAGATGGAGACGGTGCGCCAGCGCTACCGCGGCTACGGCAAGTCGCGGCTGCCCACGCGCGACTGAGTCAGCCGGCGCCGAACGCCAGCACGAAGACCGCGGTCGCGCCCTCGGGACAGCGCAGCGCGAAGCCCTCGGGCGTCGCATGCAACGCCAGGGCCGCGCCGCCTTCGATGCGGTCCGCCTCGCCGCGCGCGACCTCGGCGCCATCGCACCACAGGGTCCAGGCACCGCGCGATGCCAGCCGCCCGATCTCGACCTCGACGCCGCCGCGCGCGCCCTCGCAGCGGCGCAGCGCGAAGCGCAGCACGCGCGCTTCGGTGTCGAACACCGCCTGCAGCACATCGACCGCATCGTCCACGCGCACCAGCGCGGGCTGGCGATGGTGGTGCTCGGGCCAGGGCTGGTTGTAGAGGCGCCAGAGCCCGTCGGGCACGTTGAGGCTCGCGTAGCCCAGCAGCACGTTGCCGGTCATCGGCTCGACCAGCGTGCGATGGCCCTGCGCGTCCTCGAGCCGGTCGTTGCGCGGGAAATGGAAGCCGCCCTCGCGCCAGCTCGGCGCCATGTGGCGATCGGCATGGCGCATGAAGCCCTCGAGGGTGGCCGCGTCGCCCATCTCCGAGGCCCAGGCCGCGGCCCAGCCGAAATCGGAATCGTCGTTGACCACCTGCTGGCCCATCACCGGCGGCCGCTCGGCCGAGCGCACCGAGCAGGCGCCGTCCTCGCCGCGCAGCAGCCAGCCCGCGAGCTGCGCCGGATAGTGCGCATGCACGAAGTCGCGGTTCCACATGTTCATCAACATGCCGCACCAGGCATCGACCCAGGGCGAGGGTCCAGCGTTGTCGCGCAGCGCCTGCGTGTCCTGCGCCATCATCGTGAGGTAGTGGCCGTTGGCGCCGAGCCGGCCGAAGCGCTCCCAGGCCTGCTGGTAGGCCGTCGTGACCTCGGCCGCCATCGCGCCGCCATGCACCAAGTCGTGCAGGCGAAAGCCCAGGATCGCGGGCTGGTTGCAGATCTGGAACACGCAGTTGGGCTCGCAAGCCACGCCGAGGTAGCCGCTCTCGACCATCTGCCAGTAGACGTGCTGGTTGAGGCTGCGCTGGTCGTATTCGAAGCGGCGCTCCTTGCCGCCCCAAAAGAAGGACCAGTAGCTGAAGGTCAGCGCGCCGGGCTGCGCATAGCGGTCGTCGTCGAACAGGTAGTGGTGCAGCAGCGCCATCGACTGCACGTAGGCGCTGTACATGATGTTGTCGCGCCCGACCGGGTTCCAGTCCTCCTCGTAGTCGTGCGAGCGGTGCATGTTGAACACGCTGCCGCCGCGGCTCACGCGCGCCCAGTACATCCAGACCTCGGGCAGCAGCATCTTGGCGATCAGCCGCTCGAATACGGGCCGGAAGGCGCCGGGCGCCGCCGGCAGCCGATGGCGGTGCGCGAGCGCGATCGCATAGGCCATGTAGGCGAGCTGGAAGCGGTAGCCGCCGAAGTCGTCCTGGCCGGTGCCGCGGCCCTGCATGCCCGACCAGTCGTTGACCGGCTGGCGCGAGAGGTTGGCGAAATGGCGCAGGTGGCCGGCCTGCCGGTCGCTCAGCGGCGTCGAGGCTTCGGGGCTGTTCATCGCGTGTCTCCCTGCATCAGCTCGGTCATGCGCGCCGCCACCGCGGGCGCATCGAGCGATTCGGCGAAATGCGCGAGGTAGCGGCCGCCCGGCGCCATGAAGTAGGCCAGCGCGGTGTGCGGCACCACGTAGCCGCCGGGCGCCGCCGCGTCGGGCACGCGGCGCGCGAACACGCGAAAGCTCTTCTTCGCGGCCTCGACCTGCGCCTCGCTGCCCGTGAGGCCGACGAAGCCGCCCGGATGGCGCGCCACGCAGGCGCGCAGCACCTCGGGCGTGTCGCGCGCGGGATCGACGCTCACGTAGAGCGGCTGCACGCGTGCGGCCAGCGGGCCCAGTGCCCACAGCGCCGCGCCGAGCTTGGCGAGCTCGCGCGGGCAGACCACCGCGCAGTGCGAGAAGCCGAAGAACACCAGCAGGTGGCGATCGCCATAGCTGCGTTGGTCGACCGGCGTGCCGAAGTGGTCGACCAGCGAGAAGGCGCCATCGATCGGCGCGGGCATCGGCGCCGGCGCGGCGGCAGCGGCGCCGCCGCAACAGCAGGGCGCGGGCGCGGCATCGGCGAAGGAGGAGAGGAAGGACATGGGCGCATTCTTATTTGAACGCGTTCATTTATAGCCCGGGTTTTCCCGCAGCGCCACCTATACTTCGGCCGTCCATCGCCTCCACTCCCCCACGCCGGCCCCACGCTCCATGCCCTTGCGCGACCCGAAGCACGACCTGCGCCGCCGTGCGCGCAGCCAGGAAGACAAGGCGCTGGTGCGCGAGGACTTCATCGCCGCGGGCCGGCGGCTGCTCGCGGCCGAGGGCGCGGCCGGCGTGTCGCTGCGGCGCGTGGCGGCCGAGGCCGGCTATGCGCCGGGCAGCATCTACCAGTACTTCCACGACCAGCAGGACCTGTTCTTCCACATCCGCGGCCGCGACATGGACAGCGCCACCGAGCACCTGCGCCAGGCCATCGCGCGCACGCGCGATCCCGCGCGGCGCGTGCACAAGCTGTTCATGGCCACCGCCGACCACTGGCTCGCGCACATGGAGGAGTTCCTCGAGATCTTCCCCGCGCCCAGCCTGCGCGAGCCGCCGCCGCTCGACAGCGAGGGCCGGCCCTTCGGCCGCTCGCGCGCGGTGGTCGACAGCCTGCAGCTCTACTACGACACGGTCGATGCCTTCTTCGCCACGCTGCCGCGCCCGCCGCTGTCCTCGCGGCTCGCGGCCGACACGCTGCTGGCCTCGGTGTTCGGCACCATCGCCTTTCCGTGCATGACGCGCACCATGGCCTGGTCCGACACGCGCGCGATGGTGTCGCAGCTGGTCGAGGCGATGCTCGCGCAGTGGGCGGCCAAGGGCGCGGCGCGCGCGACAGGCACGCGCTGAACGGCGGGCGGCGCCGGCGCGAAGGCCGCGCGGCGATCGGTGCAGAATCGCCTGCGCCGCGCCGGCCGTTCCCGCTCCCATGCCGCCCTCCCCGTCCTCTTCCTCCCCGCCGCCGCCGCGCCGCCGTCGGCGCGCGCTACTGCTCGGCGCCGGCCTGCTCGCGCTCGCGGCGCTGCTGATCGGCGCCGCCGGCCAATGGGCCGCCGCGCGCGAGGCCAGCTTCCAGGCCGACTCGATCCGCCGCGCGATGGAAGTGCACGTGCTGGGCCTGCGCGACTCGGCCGGCAAGTACAGCTACCTGCCGTTCACCGCGGCACTGCATCCCGAGGTACTGGCCGCGCTCGCGCACCCCGGCGACGCGGCCGTGAAGCAGCGCGCCAACCTCTACATCGAGGAGGTGAACCGGCAGGCCGGCTCCGACGCGCTCTACCTGATCGACCCGCAGGGCCTCACGCTCGCGGCCAGCAACTGGGCCACGCCGCAGAGCTTCGTCGGCGAGTCCTACGCCAACCGGCCCTACTTCATCGATGCGCGCGCGGGCCGCAGCGGCCTGTTCTACGGCGTGGGCCAGACCACCGGCGAACCGGGCCTGTTCATCTCGGCGCCGGTGCGCTCGGAGGCGGGCGCGGTGATCGGCGTGGTGACGGTCAAGGTCAGCCTGCGCGCGCTGCAGGAGGCCTGGACCTTCGTGCGCGACCCGATCCTGTTGACCGACGCGCGCGGCATCGTGTTCCTGAGCTCGGTGCCCGCGTGGATGTACCAGGCCACGCGGCCGCTCGACGCGGTGCAGCTCGAACGGCTGCGGCGCGACCAGCAGTACGGTGCGCGCGCCAGCTTCCCCGCGCTGCCCTGGAAGACGCAGCGCGGCGACGGCGAGCCCGGCTACCTGGTGCGCACCGCGCTCGGCGGCAAGCCGCGCAGCTTCCTCGCGATCGACGAGCCGCTGCCCGACCTGGGCTGGACCCTCACGGTGATGGTCGACCACGCCGAGGTCACGCGCGCGCGCGAGCGCACCTGGATGCTGGGCCTGCTGGGTGCCGGCGTGCTGCTGCTCGGCGGCCTCTACTGGCGGCTGCGCGAGCGCCGCTTCGCCGAGCAGCGCGATGCGCGGCGCGAGCTCGAGCTGCGCGTGCGCGAGCGCACCCACGAGCTCGACGAGGCCCATGCCTTCCGCAAGGCGATGGAGGATTCGCTGCTGGTCGGCATGCGCGCGCGCGACCTCGAGGGCCGCATCACCTACGTCAACCCGGCCTTCTGCGAGATGACCGGCTACGGCGCCGACGAGCTGCTCGGCAAGCTGCCGCCCTACCCCTACTGGCATCCCGACGAGGTGCCGCGCCACTGGCACCACTACGACGCCATGATGAGCGGCCAGCCCGCGCTGTCGGGCTTCGAGTCGCGGTTGCGCCATCGCGACGGCCGCGAGGTCATCACCATGGTCTACACCGCGCCGCTGATCGATGCCGACGGCGGCCACGCGGGCTGGATGAGCTCGGTGGTCGACATCACCGAGCAGAAGCGCGCCGAGCTGCGCCAGCGCCAGAACGACGAGCAGCTGCAGCATGCGCAGCGGCTCGCGAGCCTGGGCGAGATGGCCTCCACGCTGGCGCACGAGCTCAACCAGCCGCTGATGGCGCTGAGCAGCTTCGCGGGCGCGGCCAAGGCCTTTGCCGAGCAGGGCAACCAGGCGTTGCTGGCCAGCAGCCTCGACGAGACCATGGCGCAGGCGCGGCGCAGTGCCGAGATCGTGCGGCGCATCCGCGGCTTCGTGCGCCAGCGCACCGCGGGCACGGAAGACTGCGCGGTGGCGGCGCTGGCCGCCAACGCGCTCGCGCTGCTGCAGGGCGAGATGCGCCAGCGCCAGTCGCGCGCCGAGGTGCGCATCCCGGCCACGCTGCCGCCGGTGCGCGGCGACCGCGTGCTGCTCGAGCAGGTGCTGCTGAACCTGCTGTCCAACAGCCTGCAGGCGATGCAGGCCACGCCGGTCGAACGGCGCGTGGTCGAGCTCGAGGCCGAGGTGGTCGAGGGCCGCATGGAGATCCGCGTGCTCGACCGCGGCACGGGCATCGACGACGCGCTCGCCGAGCAGGTGTTCGCGCCCTTCTTCACCACCAAGCCCGGCGGCCTCGGGCTCGGCCTCAACATCTGCCGCACCATCGTCGAGGCGCACCGCGGCCGGCTGGTGTTCGACCACCGTCCGGGCGGTGGCACGGTATTCACCCTCGTGCTGGAGATCCCCTCCCCATGAATGCATCCGCCAACAACCTCTGCGTGGTCGACGACGACGAGGCCGTGCGCCGCTCGCTCGGCCTGCTGCTGCTCTCGCGCGGCTATGCGGTGCAGACCTTCGCCTCGGGCGAGGACTTCCTGGCCGGCGCCGACCTGCAGCGCGCGGGCTGCGCCATCCTCGACCTGCGCATGGACGGCATGAGCGGGCTGCAGGTGTTCGACGCGCTGCGCGCGCAGGACAGCCCGCTGGTGGTGCTGTTCCTCTCGGGCCACGGCGACATCCCGATGGCGGTGGAGGCGGTGCAGAACGGCGCCTTCGACTGGCTCGAGAAGCCCTGCAACGACGAGCAGCTGCTCGACAGCATCGCGCGCGCCCTGCAGCGCGCCGGCGAGATTGCCACCAGGCGCCAGGCGCGGCAGGCCGCGCAGGCGCTGTGGGACAAGCTCACGCCGCGCGAGATGCAGGTGGCGCGGCTGGTGGCCGAGGGCAAGCCGAACAAGCAGATCGCGCTCGAGCTCGCGCCGCTCGAGCAGCGCACGGTGGAGACCCACCGCGCCCACGTGTTCGCCAAGCTGGGCCTCGCGAACAGCCACCAGCTCGACCGCTTCCTGCGCGAGCACGGGCTGTAGCCGGGGCCGCGCCAGCCCGCGGACTTACACCTAGGGTTAACCCTTGCGTACCGATACGTAGCCGCGCGGCGGTGGGCTACGGACGACGGCGCGCGCGTGCCGCGACAGACTCCCCGGGCACCGATTCAGGCCGCCTCCAGCGGCCGCGACCCGAGACAAGGACACGCCATGAACACCCTCGCCCGCACCGGCGGCGCCCCCGCCGGCGCCTCGCCGGCCGACACCACGCCCTACACCTTCGAGGAGAAGCGCAAGCGCATCTTCGCCATCTTCGCCGCCTCCTCGGGCAACCTGGTGGAGTGGTTCGACTTCTACGTCTACGCCTTCTGCGCGATCTACTTCGCGCCGGCCTTCTTCCCCAAGTCCGACCCCACGGTGCAGCTGCTGAACACCGCCGGCGTGTTCGCGGCCGGCTTCCTGATGCGCCCGATCGGCGGCTGGCTGTTCGGCCGCATCGCCGACCGCAAGGGCCGCAAGACCTCGATGGTGACCTCGGTCGTGATGATGTGCGTGGGTTCGCTGGTGATCGCCTGCCTGCCGACCTATGCGCAGATCGGCGCCGCAGCGCCCGCGCTGCTGCTGCTCGCGCGGCTGCTGCAGGGCCTGTCGGTCGGCGGCGAGTACGGCACCACCGCCACCTACATGAGCGAAGTGGCGATGCGCGGCCAGCGCGGCTTCTTCTCCTCGTTCCAGTACGTCACGCTGATCGGCGGCCAGCTGCTCGCGGTGGTGGTCGTGGTGGTGCTGCAGCAGGTGCTCGACGAGGCCGAGCTCAAGGCCTGGGGCTGGCGCATCCCCTTCGTGCTGGGTGCGGTGGCGGCCATCGTGGCGCTGCTGCTGCGCCGCACGCTGACCGAGACCGCCAGCACCAAGACCCGCGCCGCCAAGGGCGCCGGCACCATGGGCGAGCTGTTCCGCCACCACAAGCGCGCCTTCTTCGTGGTGCTGGGCTACACGGCCGGCGGCTCGCTGATCTTCTACACCTTCACCACCTACATGCAGAAGTACCTGGTGAACTCGGCCGGCATGTCGATCAAGACCGCCAGCAACGTGATGACCGCCTGCCTGTTCATCTACATGTGCATGCAGCCGCTGTTCGGCGCGCTGTCGGACCGCATCGGCCGGCGCAGCAACATGCTGCTGTTCGGCGCGCTCGGCATGCTGATGACGGTGCCGGTGCTCAGCAGCCTGCAGAACGTCGCGAGCCCGCTGATGGCCGGCGTGCTGATCACCGTCGCATTGGCGGTGGTGAGCTTCTACACCTCGATCAGCGGCATCGTGAAGGCCGAGATGTTCCCGCCCGAGGTGCGCGCGCTCGGCGTGGGCCTGTCGTACGCGGTGGGCAACGCCATCTTCGGCGGCAGCGCCGAGTACGTGGCGCTGGGCCTGAAGTCGATCGGCCACGAGTCCTACTTCTACTGGTACGTGACGGCGATGATGGGCGTGGCCTTCCTGGTCAGCCTGCTGCTGCCGCGCCAGGCCACCTACCTGCATCACGACAAGTAAGGCGCTCGCGCATGAAGAAGAGTCCCGCCGCGGGGTCCGCGTCGGGACTCTTTTTTTTTGAGGCCCGACTACTCCGCGCCGAGGCTGCGCAGGTAGGCGCACAGCATGTCGGCCAGCGCCTCGGAGTAGGCCTTGATCTGCGCCTCGGTGCGCGGCGTTTCCGAGAACTGCTTGCCGACCGCGCCGAAGGTGGTGGCGACCAGGTCGCCGGCCAGCGCGCGCCGCGCCTTCGACAAGCCGGGCAGCGCCTCGCGCAGGAAAGCCTGCATCGCGCGCTCGCCCGCGGCGCGCGCGGTCTGCGCCTCGGGCGCGTCGCGGTAGAACGGCGCCGCGTCGTGCAGGGCGGTGCGCATGCCGGCCTCCTCGCACTCCGAGCGCACGAAGGCATGGACCAGACGGCGCAGGCGATCGAGCGGCGGCGTCGCCACGTCCTCGAGGATGCCGCACAGCAGTTCGGTGGTCTGGCGCCATTCGTCGCTCTGCAGCCGGAACAGGATCGAGGCCTTGTTCGGAAAGTACTGGTAGACCGAGCCCACGCTCACGCCGGCGCGCTCGGCCACGCGCGTGGTGGTGAAGCGGTGCACGCCTTCCCTGGCCAGAACCTGAAGGGCGGCTTCGAGGATCGCCGCGACGAGGTCGCTCGAACGGGCCTGCTGGGGCTGTCTTCTAGAGGAGAGCGGGGCGTTGCGGCGGGTAGGCATGGCGTGGCTTTCGGAACGCGAATGGAAAATCTGAAGCTTCCTTCATATTATCGACGCACACCGTCCGACTCTTGAAGAACACCATGAACACCCTGACCACCGCACCGCTCGCGCCCCTGCTGGAGCGCCTGTTCGCCGAGGCCGATGCCTCCTCGCCGCGCACCAGCGCCGCCGTTGCCGGCCTGTCGAGCGACGAGCTCGCGCGCCTGATGCAAAGCCGCACCGAGTACCTCGATTTCTACGCCCGCCTGAAGGACTTCCCGCTCGCCGTCTCGCGCGAGACCGGCACGCTGCTCTACATGCTCGCGCGCGGCAACGGCGCGCGCAGCATCGTCGAGTTCGGCACCTCGTTCGGCATCTCCACCCTGCACCTGGCCGCGGCCCTGCGCGACAACGGCGGCGGCCGGCTGCTGAGCACCGAGTTCGAAGCCTCGAAGGTGGCACGCGCCCGCGAGAACCTCGCGGCCGGCGGCCTCGCCGACCTGGTCGAGGTCCGCGAAGGCGATGCGCTGCGCACGCTGGCCAGCGACCTGCCCGACCGCATCGACCTGCTGCTGCTCGACGGCGCCAAGGCGCTCTATCCCGAGGTGCTGGCACTGGTCGAGGCGCGCCTGCGTCCCGGCGCGCTCGTGATCGCCGACAACGCCGACCACAGCCCCGAGTACCTCGCGCGCGTGCGCTCGAGCGCGGCCGGCTATCTGTCGGTGCCTTTCGCGTCCGACGTCGAACTCTCGATGCGGCTGGGCTGAGCCATTCTTTTTTCCCCGCCAGTCCCACTGGCCGTAAGCGTCTGACGTCAAGCAACGCACCCCCGCGATCTTCGCGGCCGGGGTGCGTTTTCCTTTTCGCACCGGCCGTCCGAGGAACAACCTGGACCTCCCCATGACCTCCACTTCCGCCCCGGCGATTCCCGCGCCGTCCCGCTCCGCGCAAAGCCGCCTGCTGCTGCTCGCCGCGGTGCTCTTCATCTCCTACCTCTGCGTCGGCCTCTCGCTGCCCGTGGTGCCGGTCCACGTGACGACGCGGCTGGGCCTCGGCAACTTCTGGGCCGGCCTCGCGGTCGGCATCGCCTTCCTCGCCACCGTGCTCACGCGCGCGACCGCGGGCAGCCTGTCGGACCGCCAGGGTCCCAAGCGCGCCGTGGTGCGTGGGCTGGCCTTCTATGTCGCGGGCGCGCTGGTCGCATGGCTCGCGGGTCTGTGGATTCCCACGCCGTGGATCGGCTTCGGCCTGCTGGTCGCGGGCCGCCTGCTGCTGGGCCTCGGCGAGAGCCTGGTGGCCGTCGGCGTGATCGGCTGGGGCATCGGCCTCGTCGGTCCCGCGCGCTCGGGCCAGGTGCTCGCGCTGGTCGGTGCCGCGATCTACGGCGCACTGGCGGTCGGCGGTCCGGTCGGCCTCGCGCTGCTCGAACGCTTCGGCTTCGCGGGTGCGATGGCCGCGAGCGCGCTGCTGCCCTGCATCGGACTGCTGGCGGTGTGGCGGCTCGAGGGCGTGGCCGTGCAGCCGGGCGCAGGCCGGCCCTCGCTGCGCAGCGTGCTCAGCATCATCTGGCCGCATGGGCTGATCGTGTGCCTGCAGGGCATCGGCTTCGCGGCCATCGGTGCCTTCTTCGTGCTGCACTTCCGCGGCCAGCACTGGTCGCATGCGGGCCTCGGTCTCACGGCCTTCGGCAGCGGCTTCGTGCTGGTGCGCATCCTGTTCGGCCACCTGCCCGACCGCATCGGCGGGCTGCCGGTGGCAATCGTGTCGCTGGCGGTCGAGGCCTTCGGTCAGGCGCTGATCTGGCAGGCACCGAGCCCCGTCGCCGCGCTCGCGGGTGCCTTCCTCACCGGCCTGGGCTGCTCGATGATCTTTCCAGCCATGGGCCGCGAGGTGGTGCGGCTGGTGGCACCGCAACTGCGCGGCACCGCGCTCGGCGGCTTCTCGGCCTTCCAGGACCTGGCCTACGGGCTCACCGGCCCCGTGGCCGGGCTGCTCGCGGACCGCGCGGGCTATGGCGGCGTGTTCCTCATCGGCGCGGGCGCGGCGCTCGCGGGCCTGCTGATCGCACTGCGGCTGCGCAGCGTCGCGCGTGCATGAGAAAGCCCCACTCTCCCTTCGCACCGCGGGCCCTCTCTCGCGTTCGAATACACTCCACGCCGCTTGCAGCCTGCATCCGAGGCTGCGCCGTCATAGGCAACATGACGAATCAAACCTATCAGGAACTCAGTTGAACCGCATCGAACTCGTTGAGAAAATCGCCACCACCCACAACGTCAGCAAGGCAGAAGCCGCGCGCATCGTGGAAACGGTCACCAGCTCCATCGTCGCCGCCGTGAAGAAGGGCGACCCCGTCCAGATCGTCGGTTTCGGCACCTTCAAGCAAGTCGCTCGCGCAGCCCGCACCGGTTTCAACCCGAGCGTCGGCACCAAGATCAAGATCGCCGCCCAGAAGGTGCCGAAGTTCGTGCCGGGCGCCGCCTTCAAGGCCGCCGTGGACCCGAAGGCCGCCAAGCGCAAGGCCGATGCCAAGCCCGCCGCCAAGTCGGCTGCGAAGCCCGCTGCCAAGCCGGTCGCGAAGAAGGCTGCTGCCGCCCCCGCCAAGAAGGCCGTGGCCGCGAAGAAGAAGTGATGCACCGCGGCCTCTCGCAGGCCGCATGCACGCGATGAAGACGGCCCCTCGGGGCCGTTTTCTTTTGGCGCGCCGCGATCAGGCGCGCTTCTTAGGCCGCCGCACCGCCTGCGCGCCCGTGCTGAATTCGGCCGCCGCCTCCACCACCCACTCGCTGAACAGCTGTACCGCCTGCGAATCGCGCTTGTGCTCGGGGTACACGAGGCAGTAGCGCTTCTCGTGCTTGAGGCTGATGTCGAAGGGCATGGCCAGCGTGCCGCGCGCCACGTCCTCCTGCACGTAGAAGCGCGGCACCAGCCCCACGCCCAGGCCCGCGCGCGCGGCGTCGATCACCATCGCATAGAGCTCGAAGCGCATCGCCGGCGGCGGCACCGGCTGCGTCGAGCCCGCGGCCTCGAACCAGCGCTGCCAGGCCTCGGGCCGCACGCGCTTGTGCAGCAGCGGCAGCGCGATCAGGCCGGCGGCCTTCTTCAGCTTCGAGAGGTCGAAGTGGGCCGGGCTCAGCACCGGCACCACCTCCTCCTCGAACAGGTGCACCTTCTCGACCGCGTCCCACACCGGGTCGTCGAAGTGCAGCGCGGCATCGAGGTTGGTGCCGCGGAACGCGAAGGGCTCGGCGCGCTCCGACAGGTTGACGGTGATGCCCGGGTTCTTGCGCAGGAAGTCGTGCAGCCGCGGCAGCAGCCAGCGGCTCGCGAAGGTCGGGATCACGGCGAGCTCGAGCACGCCGCCCGCGCCCTTGTGCTGCATCAGCGACTTGGTGTGCAGCTCGATCTCGTCGAGGTTGCCGCGGATGTTGCGCGCATAGAGCCGGCCCGCGTCGGTCAGTACCACCTGCTTCTTGCCGCGGCTGAACAGCTTCACGCCGAGGAAGCCCTCGAGCACGGCGATCTGCCGGCTCACGGCGCTCTCGGTCAGGTACATCTCGGCCGCGGCGCGCGCGAAACTCTCGTGGCGCGCGGCCGACTCGAACAGCGACAAGGCGACGGTGCTGGGGATTTTTCGCTTCATGACGGATCGCGGCCCTTGGATCGAGGCGCCATTCTTGACCAGGACGAGCCGCGGCGGCACCTATTCCTCCACCTGGATGCGCGCGGCGCGCACCACCGCGCCCCAGCGCGCGTTCTCGCTCTTCACGAAGGCGCCGAAGTCGCGCGGCGCGATGTTCGAGGGCGTGTAGCCGATGTCGGTCATGCGCGCGCGTGCCGCCGGATCGCGCACCACCTTCTCGACCTGTGCCTGCAGCGCCTCGACCACGGCGGCGGGCGTGCCCGGCGGCGCGAGGATGCCGAACCAGGTGTCGGCATCGACCGCGTAGCCGAGCTCCTTGAGCGTCGGCACGTCGGGCAGGCCCGCGAAGCGCTCGGGCGAGCCGAGCGCGAACAGCTTGAGCTTGCTGCGGCTCGCGACCGCCAGCGGCGTGGGCACGAAACCGTACTCGACGTCGCCGGCCATCACGGCCGACATCACGGGCGCGGCGCCCGCATAGGGCACGGGCAGCGCCTTCGTGCCCTCGGCGCGCGAGCGCAGCAGCTCCATGCCCATCTGCGCCATGCTGCCCGGTCCCCAATGCGCATAGGTGACCTCCCTGGCGCGCGCGCGGGCCACGAAGTCGGCCACGTCCTTGGTATCGCTCGCGGGCCGCGCGGCCATCACGAAGCCCATCTTCGCGACCAGTGCCACCGGCTGGAAGCCGTCGGGGTCGTAACGCACGGCCTTCTTGTAGATGTGCGGCGAGACCGAGATGAAGTCGGCCGCCGCGAACAGCAGCGTGGTGCCGTTGGCCGGCGCGGCATAGACGTAGTTGGCGCCCAGGATGCCGTTGACCCCGGGCCGGTTCTCGACGATCAGCGGCTGACCCAGCGTGCTGCCGATCTGCGTGGCGACCAGCCGCGCGAGCACGTCGGTGCCGCCGCCGGGCGCATAGGGCACGACCAGGCGGATCGGCCCGGGCGGTGCCCAGTCGGCGCGGGCCGCGAAGCCGCCGAGGGCCGCGCAGGCGATGGCCAGGGCCGCGAGGCGGCGCGTCGTGATGAAGGGCATGTCTGTCTCCTTGGTGGTGTGTGTGGACGTGCCGCGCCGCACCGCGCGGGCGGTGGCGGCGAAGCAGCCGGAAAGAAAGCGGGGGCCGCGCCGGCGCGCTAGCGCGGCGCCGCGTGGCGCGCGGCATGCGCGCCCGCGATGCGTCCGAACACGGCGCCGCGCAGCACCGAGGTCGCGCCCGTGTAGACCTGGTGGTAGAGGCCCGCGGCCTCGCCGGCCGCATAGAGGCCGGGGATGGTGCGGCCGTCGTTGTCGACCACCTGCGCATCGCGGTTGGTCTTCACGCCGCCGAAGGTGAAGCAGATGCCCGACATCACCGGATAGGCGCAGAAGGGACCGCGCGCCAGCGGCAGCGCCCAGTTCGACTTGGGCGGCGCGAGGCCCGCGGTGGCCACGCCGTCCACCGCGAGCGGCGAGAAGCGCGCGTCGGCATCGCCCGCGCAGGCCGCGTTGAAGGCCGCCACCGTGGCCAGCAGGCCGGCCGGGTCGATGCCGCAGGCGCGCGCGAGCGCGTCCAGCGACTCGGCCTCGATCGGCGGCTGGTCGGTGCGGATGCCCTTCTTCCAGTTCGGCACCTCGTGGATGCGCTGGTCGTAGACCATGAAGGCGATGCCGTCGGGCTGGTCCTTGATGGCGCGCGCGATCGGGTCGTAGTGCACGTCGACCGGTCCCGGCGCCTCGTCGACGAAGCGCCGGCCTTCCTTGTTGACCAGCAGGCCGTACGAGAAGCTCATCACCAGCGGCTCGACCTGGGCCGAGCGCGGGTCCATCGGCTCGGCATGGTAGGAGCCGAAGTCGCCGGCCGGCGCGCCGCCGGCATCGAGCGCCATGCGGATGCCCTCGCCGCGGTTGTAGTAGCCGCCGCGCGCCACCGGCCGCAGGTAGCGCGCCTGCGGGCCGATGTAGCGCGTCAGCATCTCGGGGTTGCCCTCGAAGCCGCCCGTGCCCAGCACCACGCCGCGCGCCACGATGCGCCGCACGCCGCCGTCGGGCCCGACGGTGTCGACCGCCAGCTCGCCACGCGCATCGGCGCGCCGCAGTTGCTGCGCGGTGCTGCGGTAGCGGATCGCCACGCCCAGGCGCAGCGCTTCGTCGCGCAGCGCCTCGATCAGCGCGAGGCCGCCGCCCACCGGCATCAGCCGCGGCGCGGCCGCGGTCACGAAGTAGGTCGGCAGCGCCGCGAAGCGCACGCCGAAGCCCTGGAGCCACCGCACCGTGGCGCCGGCCTCGCCGGCCAGCGTGGCGACCAGCTCGGGGTCGGGCATGCCGTGCGCCTTCACGTGCGGCGGCCAGTCCTCGTAGGGCGCGGCCGCGTGCTGCACGATCTCGGGGTCGATGTGGTGGCCGGCGTTGGCCACCAGCAGTTCTTCGAAATCGTCGCTGACCTCGGTATCGCTCTTCATGCGGAAGTAGGACTCGGTCCAGCGCGTGTTGCCGCCGAACTCCTCGGGCGTGGCGCGTTCCAGCACCGTCACGGTCGCGCCCGCGGCGGCCGCGGCCACCGCCGCGCTCAGGCCCGAGATGCCGCAGCCGACGACGAGCACGTCGCAGCGGTCGATGGGCAGGGATGCTTCATTCATGTCTCTACTTTCCTTCTTCTGGCGCCGGCATGCCTGGAGCGAACCCGCTCAGTACTTGCGGATGAACGGGTCGGGCATGTCGAGCTCGGTCGAGATCCACACGCTCTTGGTCTCGAGGAATTCCTTCACCGCCTCCACGCCGCCCTCGCGGCCCTGGCCGCTGTCCTTGAAGCCGCCGAAGGGCGTGGTGAAGCTGGTCGAGCGGTAGTTGTTGATCCACACCGTGCCGGCCTTGAGCCGCTCCGACATGTGCATCGCGCGGTGCAGGCTGCGCGTCCACACGCCGGCCGCGAGGCCGAAGCGGATGTCGTTGCCGATGCGCACCGCGTCGGCCTCGTCCTTGAACTTGAGCACCGACAGCACCGGCCCGAACACTTCTTCTTGCGCGATGCGCATGCCGTTGTCCACACCCGTGAAGATGGTCGGCTCGACGAACTGGCCCGCGCCGTAGCCCGGGCCGCTGCGCACCTTGCCGCCGAAGGCGCAATGCGCGCCCTCGGCCTTGGCGATGTCGATGTAGCTCACCACCTTGTCGAACTGCGGCCGCGTGGCCACCGGGCCTACCTGCACGTCGGGCAGCGAAGGGTCGCCGAGCTTGGCCTTGGAGGCGATCGCGACCAGCCGCTCGACGAACTCGTCGTGGATGCTTTCCTGCAGCAGCAGCCGCGAGCCCGCCATGCAGGTCTGGCCGCCGGCCGAGAAGATGCCGGTGATCACGCCGTTGGCGGCGCGCGCGAGGTCGGCATCGTCGAACACGATGTTGGGCGACTTGCCGCCGAGCTCGAGCGTCACGCGCTTGAAGTGCTTGGCCGCCGCCACGCTCACGCGGCGCCCGCCCTCGTCGCCGCCGGTGAAGGCGATGCAGGCCACGCCCGGATGCTCGACCAGCGGCTCGCCCACGTCCTTGCCGAAGCCCGTGACCACGTTGAACACGCCCGGCGGAAAGCCCGCCTCGACGAACAGCCGCGCCAGCTCGAGCAGCGACACCGAGGTGTGCTCCGAGGGCTTGGCGACGATCGCGTTGCCGGCCGCGAGCGCCGGCGCCACCTTCCAGGCCGTCAGCAGCAGCGAGGAGTTCCACGGCGTGATGGTGCCGACCACGCCGATCGGCTCGAGGCGCGTGTAGTTGAAGACCTTGGGCTTGTCGATCGGGATCACCGCGCCCTGGATCTTGTCGGCCAGGCCGCCGTAGTAATAGAAGTACTTCGCCATGTACGACACCTGGCCGCGCACCTCGCTGCGCAGCTTGCCGTTGTCGCGCGCCTCGGCCTCGGTGAGGGTGTCGAGGTTGGCCTCGATCAGCGCGCCCAGGCGATGCAGCAGCATGCCGCGCTGCGTGGCCGACATCTGGCCCCAGGGGCCCTGCATCGCGGCCTCGGCCGCCTTCACCGCGCGATCGACGTCCTCGGCATTGCCCTGCGGAATGCGGGCCCAGGGCTCGCCCGTGAACGGGTCGAGCGAATCGAACCACTGCGCCGATGCGCTCGCCTGCCATTCGTTGCCGATGAAGAGTCTGTACTGCTGCATTGCTTGCGTGCTCCGTGGGTGGGCCGGGTGAACTGGATGAATGGCGTTCAGTTTCCGGCGCGGCACGCGGGGGCACAAGCGATGAGTCCTGGGCCTCTCGTGAGCTTTCGTCATCGATGGCCGCGGCGGCGTTCAGCGCAGCACGCGTGACTTGTCGTAGGCCTCCTCGAAGATCTGGTGGATCAGTTCGCGGAACCAGCGGTGGCCCGCGTCGTGCTCGTTGCGCGGATGCCAGACCGCGTCGATCGACAGGCCCAGCTCGGGCAGCGGCATCGGCATCGCCACGCAGTCCGAGCCCGAGAGCACGCTGTCCATCCAGTGCGCGGGCATGGCCGCGATCAGGTCGGTGGATTCGATCACGGGCACCATGCCGAGCCAGGTCGGCACCTGGATCATCACGCGGCGCGCGAGCCCGCGCTCGGCCAGGATCTCGTCGAGGATGCTGCTGCCCACGCCCGAGACCTTGAGGTGGCCCAGCGAGAGGTACCTGTCGAGCGTCATCGGTTCCGAGGCCGCGGGATGGCCCTTGCGCATCAGCACCATCCACTGGTCGTCGAGGATGCGCCGCGAGGCCGACAGCACCGAGCGGCCGCGCGACACCGACAGCCGGATCTCCACGCCCTCGTACTCCACGCGGTCCGAGGGCTGGTACATGTCGAAGGACTGCACCGACAGGCTGACGCCGGGCGCCACCGAGCTCAGGTGGATGCACAGCCGCGGCAGCAGCAGCACGCCGACGTAGTCCGACAGCCGCAGGTGGAAGGTGCGGCGCGCGGTCGCGGGATCGAAGCCGCCGCGCACCTCGATCGCGCTTTCGATCTCGCTGAAGGCCTTGCGGAAGCTCGTGGCCAGGCGCACGGCCTCGGGCGTGGGCGCCATGCCCTGCGGCGTGCGTGTCAGCAGCGGGTCCTTGAACTGCGTGCGCAGGCGGCGCAGCGCATGGCTCACGGCCGAGGCGGTCAGGCCGAGCCGGGTGGCGGCCTTGACCACGCTGCGCTCCTCGAACAGGGCTTCGAAGATGACCAGCAGGTTGAGGTCGATGCTGCGCAGGTTCAGAGGCGGGCCGCCGGCAGCGTTCATGGGATGAATCCGATTCACGATGAAGATGACAAAGATGATCTTGCCTCACGCGGGGGCCTCTCAGAACAATAGCCCGCATCCCCAGCCTCCTCTCCATGGCATCGATCTTCTTCTCCATGGCATCGCTTTCCATGCACGACCGGCTTCCCCCGACCCCCGCCATTCCCGACAGCGCCCGGATATTCCCCGAAGGTTCCTGCGACACCCACTTCCACGTGTTCGGCGATGCGCGTGAATTCCCGCTGATCGACGAGCGCTCGTACACGCCGGCCCCGGCTTCGATGGCCGACTACTGGGCCGCCTTCGGACCCGTGGGCGTCGAGCGCTGCGTGCTGGTGCAGCCCAGCGTCTACGGCCGCGACCATTCGCTGCTCAAGCGCATGCTGCGCGAGGCGGCGCCCGGCAGCATGCGCGGCGTGGCCGTGATCTTCGAGGACACGAGCGAACGCGAGATCGAGGAACTGCATGCGCTGGGCGTGCGCGGCGCGCGCTGCAACGCGCTGTTCTCGGGCGGCGTGTCGGCCGCCAGCCTGCGCGCCATTGCCAGCCGCATCGCGGCCTTCGGCTGGCACCTGCAGCTGCTGGTCGACGTCGAGCACGATCCCGACCTGGTGCCGCGCGTGGCCGCCACCGGGTTGCAGGTGGTGGTCGACCACTTCGGCCATCCGGCGCCCGGCGCGACACCGCAGGGCCCCGGTCTCGCGAACCTGCGCGCGCTGCTCGCGGAAGGGCGCGCCTGGGTCAAGTTCTCGGGCGCCTACCGGCTCAGTGCATCGGCCTGCGCCACCGATCCCGCCGTGATCCCGCTGGCCCATGCGCTGGCGCGCGCCAACCCCGAACGCATCCTCTGGGGATCGGACTGGCCGCATCCCGGCATCGACGCGCGCGCCACCGCCGGCAGCGAACTGGCCGGGGCGCTGCGCGCCTGGCTGCCCGACGGCGACCTGCGTCAGGTGCTGGTGCGCAACCCCACGCAGCTTTACTGGAACCATTGATTCATCACAGGGAGACGTTCGAATGACCGACAACAACTTCAACCGCAGGACCTTCATCCAGGGCGGCGTCGCGCTCGCCGCATCCGCGGCGGCCTGGCCCGGCAGGGCGCAGGGCCGCGCCTTTCCGAGCAAGCCCCTCACGCTGATCGTGCCCTTCGCGCCGGGCGGCAACGTGGACATCACGGCCCGCACCCTGGGCGTGCCGCTGACGCGGCATGCGGGGCAGTCGGTGATCGTCGACAACCGCGCCGGTGGCGGCGGTGCCGTGGGCACGGGTTGGGCCTCGCGCGCCGAGAACGACGGCCATTCGCTGCTGGTGGCCACGCCGGGCCAGCTCGGCACCCTGCCCGAGATGATCAAGGTGCCCTACCGCGCCGACAACTTCGTGCCCGTGGCCGTGCTGAGCCGCACGCCCGTGGTGGTGGTGGTGCGCGCCAACGATGCGCGCTTCAAAACCGCCGGCGACTTCCTGCAGGCGATCCAGGCCAGGAGCGAGAACGTGACCATCGGCCACGCGGGCCCGGGCTCGCCGAATCATCTGGCGCTGCTGCAGCTCGAAGATGCCGGGAAGGCACGCGTCAATGCCGTGCCCTACAAGGGCTCGGGCCCGGCCGTGGTCGACCTGCTCGGCGGCCAGATCGACGCCGTGATCGACCAGGTCACGAGTTCGGCGCCGCACCTCAAGAGCGGCGGCCTGCGCGCGCTGCTGGTGCTCGGCCCGCAGGTCGGCGGCATGCTGGCCGGCGTGCCGAACCTGGCGCAGCAGGGCATTCCGAGTTTCGACGCCACCACCTTCGTCGGCGTGTTCGCGCCCAGGGGCATCGCGCCGCAGACCGTCGCGAGCCTGCAGGGCTGGATCTCGAAGTCGGTGGCCGAGCCCGAGTTCTCGAAGCCGATCCGCGAACTGGGCAGCGAGCCCCTCGCCGAGAGCGCGGCCTACCTGCAGCGGCTGGTGCAGGAAGACGCCGTGCTGGCGACGCGGCTGGTCAAGCAAGGCCGCCTCAAGGCGGACTGAGCGGCGCTGCACGGCCGGCCATGATCGCCCACGTTCCACCCCCGGTCACGCTGGCGCAGCACTACCGGCAGTTTCTCGCGGCGCTGGCCGCCGCAGGCTTCGAGGGCGAGATCAGCCAGCGTCATGCCGACCGCACGGTGCTCGCGACCGACAACTCGATCTACCAGCGGCTGCCGCAGGCCGTGGTGTTTCCGAAGCATGCCGACGACGTGGTGCGGCTCGCGACGCTGATGGACCGCGACGAGCACCGGCGCGTGGTGCTCGCGCCGCGCGGCGGCGGCACCGGCACCAACGGGCAGTCGCTGACCGACGGCATCGCGGTCGACCTCTCGCGGCACCTCAACGGCATCGTCTGGAT
Source organism: Variovorax sp. GW821-FHT09B01 (assembly GCF_059418345.1). Classification (NCBI taxonomy): domain Bacteria; kingdom Pseudomonadati; phylum Pseudomonadota; class Betaproteobacteria; order Burkholderiales; family Comamonadaceae; genus Variovorax; species Variovorax sp. GW821-FHT09B01. Next base: position 229,220 of record NZ_JBWKPQ010000010.1, read on the forward strand.
CGATCCGGTGCGGCGCGTGGCGCGCGTGCAGGCCGGCGTGGTCAAGGACCAGCTCAACGCGGCGCTCGCGCCGCATGGCCTGTTCTTCGCGCCCGAGCTGTCGACCTCGAACCGCGCCACCATCGGCGGCATGGTCAGCACCGACGCGAGCGGCCAGGGCAGCTGCAGCTACGGCAAGACGCGCGACCACGTGCTCGCGCTCGAGGTCGTGCTGCCGGGCGGCGAACGCTTCACGAGCCGCCCTGCCGGACCCGACGAACTCCAGGCCCACCTGGCGCGCCCCGGCCGCGTGGGCGATGCCTGGCGCTGCGCGCACCGGATCGCCGAGCGCGATGCCGCGCTGATCGCGCAACGCTTTCCCAAGCTCAACCGCTGCCTCACCGGCTACGACCTCGCGCACCTGCGCGAGCGCGATGGGCGCTTCAACCTCAACAGCGTGCTCTGCGGCGCCGAAGGCTCGCTGGGCTTCATCGTCGAGGCCGAGCTCAACCTGCTGCCGATTCCGCGCCACACGGTGCTGGTCAACGTGCGCTATGCGAGCTTCATGGATGCGCTGCGCGATGCGCAGGCGCTGATGGCGCATGCGCCGCTGTCGATCGAGACCGTGGACTCGCGCGTGCTGATGCTTGCGATGGAGGACATCGTGTGGCAGGGCGTGGCCGAATACTTCCCATCGAGCGAAGACAGTGCGCCCACGCGCGGCATCAACATGGTCGAGTTCAGCGGCGATTCGCTGGAGGCACTCGAGACCCGCGTCGCGGCCTTCGTCGCGCACCTCGCGCGCGATGCCGGCGCGGCGCGCCTGGGCCACACCATCGCGGCCGGCCATGCCGCCGTGACCCGGGTCTATGCGATGCGCAAGCGCGCGGTGGGCTTGCTGGGCAATGTGCAGGGCGAGGCGCGGCCACAGCCCTTCGTGGAAGACACCGCCGTGCCGCCCGAGCGGCTCGCCGACTACATCGCCGAGTTCCGCGCGCTGCTCGACGGCCATGGCCTCTCGTATGGCATGTTCGGCCACGTGGACGCCGGCGTGCTGCACGTGCGGCCCGCGCTGGACCTCAAGGACCCGGCCCAGGCCGCGCTGATCCGCCCGCTCTCCGACGCAGTGGCGCGGCTCACGCGGAAGTACGGCGGCCTGCTCTGGGGCGAGCACGGCAAGGGCGTGCGTTCCGAATACGCACCGGCCTTCTTCGGCCCGCTGTACGCGTCGCTGCAGGAACTCAAGGCCGCCTTCGATCCGCACAACCAGCTCAACCCCGGCAAGATCGCGACGCCCGCGGGCGTCGATGCGGCGCTGCTGCGCATCGACGAGGTGCCGATGCGCGCCGACGCCGATCGCCGCATCGACGAACGCGTGTGGCAAAGCTACGCCGGCGGCCTGCATTGCAACGGCAACGGCGCCTGCTACGACTTCGACCCCGACGAGGCCATGTGCCCCTCGTGGAAGGCCACGCGCGAGCGCCGCCATTCGCCCAAGGGGCGCGCTTCGCTGCTGCGCGAATGGCTGCGGCTGCAGGGCGAGGCCGGCGTCGACGTGCTGCAGGCCGCGGCGCGGCAGCCCTCGTTCCTGGCCGGGCTGCCCGCGCGCTGGCGCAACGGCCGGCGGCGCGCGAAGGCCGCCGACGATTTCTCGCACGAGGTCTACGAAGCGATGGCCGGCTGCCTGGCCTGCAAGTCCTGCGCGGGGCAATGCCCGGTGAAGGTCAACGTGCCGGAGTTCCGCGCGCGCTTTCTCGAGCTCTACCACGCGCGCTACCTGCGCCCGCTCAAGGACTACTTCATCGGCTCGCTCGAATACAGCATGCCCGGCCTCGCGCGCATGCCGGCGCTCTACAACGGCCTGATGGCCCTGCCCGCGGTGCGCGGCCTGCTCGCGCGGCATGCCGGCATGGTCGACGCGCCGCTGCTGAGCCGCTTCGATTTCGCCGCCACCCTGCGACGCTGGAACGTGCGCCATGCCACGCCCTCGGCGCTGGCGCGGCTGAGCGCCGACGAGCGCGCGCGCTCGGTGGTGCTGGTGCAGGACGCCTTCACGCGCTACTTCGAGACGCCCGTGCTCGCGGCCTTCATCGCGCTGGCCGCGCGGCTGGGCTGCTCCGTGTGGCTCGCGCCCTTCCGGCCCAACGGCAAGCCGCTGCAGGTGCAGGGCTTCCTGCGCGCCTTCGACCGCGCGGCGCGCCGCAACGCCGACATGCTCGATGCGCTGGTGCAATGCGGCGTGCCGCTGGTCGGCCTCGATCCCGCGATGACGCTGGTCTACCGCCAGGAGTACGCCAAGCTGCCGCAGATGGCGCGCCTGCCTTCGGTGCTGCTGCCGCAGGAATGGCTGCTCGATGCGCTGCCCGCCGAGGCGCCGCCGCGCGCCGCGCCGGGCGACTTCCGCCTGCTCGCGCACTGCACCGAGAAGACCAACGCGCCCGCGGCCGCCGCGCTGTGGCCTCGGGTGTTCGCGCGCGCCGGCCTGCGGCTCGAGGCGCAGGCCAGCGGCTGCTGCGGCATGTCGGGCACCTACGGCCACGAGCAGCGCAATCTGCAGACCTCGCAGCGGATCTTTTCGCAGTCGTGGGCGCCGCTGCTGGAAGCCGAGCCCGCGCCGGCGGAATTCCTCGCCACCGGCTATTCGTGCCGCAGCCAGGTCGAGCGGCTGCAGGCGCGTCGCCTGCGCCATCCGGTGGAGGTGCTGGCGCAGCTGTATGGCGGTGGTGACGAAGAGGACGTGGCCGCCGCGCGTTGAACCCCGGCGATGAAAGGCGCTATCTTGTGCGCCGATCCATCGACCAGGTTCCCATGTCCAACGCCAGACTGCCCTCCTTCAAATTCCTGATCGGCTTCGAAGCGGCCGCGCGCCTGGGCAACTACTCGCGCGCGGCCGAGGAGCTTCACGTCTCGCAATCGGCCATCAGCCACCAGATCGCGCAGCTCGAGCAGCAGGTCGGCCAGCCGCTGTTCCGGCGCAAGGGGCGCGGCGTGGAGCTGACCGTGGCCGGCGGCCTGCTGCTCGACAGCGTGGGCAAGTCGCTCGAGCAGATCCGCCACGGCCTGCATCGCATCGAGACCTACATGGACGACCGCCTCGTCACGCTGGTCTGCCCCGCGCCCGTCGCCCACGGCTGGCTGCAGCCGCGCATCGACCGGCTGCTGCAGGCGCATCCCGACCTGTGCCCGATCGTCTCGGTCGACGAGAGCGCCCGCTTCATCGACGAGCTCGACGTGGACATCGCGATCACGCGCGAGCCGCTGCAGCAGCCGGACGTGTTCGAGGTGCCGCTGCTGAGCGACGAGCTGGTGGCGGTCGGCCTGCCCGACGCCGACACGGATGCCACGCCCGGCCTGCTGTGCCTCGAGGCCGACCTCACCAGCGACCGCATCGGCCCCTTCATCCGCGAGCACTTCGGCCCGCTGCGCAAGGCCGCGATCTACGACGATCCGCGCCTGCTGCTCGACGCCGCGCTGCGCGGCCGCGGCCTTGCGCTGGTGTCGCGGCTCTTGGCCGACGATGCGCTGCGCAGCGGCCGCTTGCGCCACCTGGCGGCCTGGCCGAGCCTGTCGCTCGGCAGCCTCTGGATCTCGCGCACTCAGGGCCCGTCGCGGCTGCCGCTGGTGCGCGAAGTGTTCGACAGCCTGCGGGCGTTTGCACGCGAGGACGGCCATTTCATGAGCCAGATCGATTGATATGGCCAGAAAAGATCAATTGTGCGGATGAATGAGCGTCTACAGAATCCGGGACTCCGTAGAAACCCTGATTCTTATGACGACTCGACGAACGCTCCTGGGCCTCGGTGGCCTGGGCCTCTTCCATGGACTGCTGAGCGCCTGCGGCGGTGGCGGCGGCAATGCCGGCGGCCCCACGCTCCCCTTTCCGCCGCCGGCGCCCGCTCCCGCGCCCGCGCCTTCCCCCGCGCCCGCCAGCGCCTGGCGCATGCCCGACGAGGGCGGTGCCCATCGCGCCGTCTGGATGGCTTTCGCCGCGCGCGAATCGATCTGGAGCGCCGAGCTGCGCGAGCCGGTGCAGCGCGCGCTGGCGCGCATCGCCAATGCGATCAGCGTCTACGAGCCGGTGAAGATGCTCGTGAACGCCGAGGATGCCGCCACGGCGCGCCAGCTCTGCGGCGCCAACGTGCAGCTGATCGAACACCCGATCGATGACCTCTGGGCGCGCGACACCGGTTGCGTGTTCGTGCGCAACGACCGCGGCGAGCGGGCCGCCGTGAACTTCAACTTCAACGGCTGGGGCCGCAAGCAGCCGCATGCGCGCGACGCCACGGTGGCGGCGCGCATGGCCGAACTCGCGGGCGTGCCGCTGCTGCGCAGCCGCCTGGTGCTCGAAGGCGGCGGCATCGAGGTCGACGGCGAAGGCACGGCCATCGTCACCGAGAGCTGCGTGCTCAACGAGAACCGCAACCCGGGTGTCTCCAAGGCCGTGGCCGAGGAAGAGCTCCGGCGCCTGCTGGGACTCACGAAGATCATCTGGCTGCCCGGCATCGCCAACCGCGACATCACCGACGGCCATACCGACTTCTATGCACGTTTCCTCAAGCCGGGCGTGGTGGTGGCGGCACTGGACAACGACCCCGAGTCCTTCGACCATGCCGTGACCCGGCGCCACCTGGAACTGCTGCGCACGGCGACCGATGCGCGCGGACGCGCCCTGCGCATCGTCACGCTGGCCACGCCAGGCCGGGTGCGCCCCACCTACGCACGCAAGGAGTTCGCGGCCGGCTACGTGAATTTCCTGCTGACCGACAAGGCCGTATTCCTGCCCGAGTTCGGCGATGCGGCGGCCGACGGGGCGGCCCGCGCGGCGCTGTCCGCGGAACTGCCGAGCCACCAGGTCGTGCAGCTCGACATCGATGCCATCGCCGCGGGCGGCGGCGGCATCCACTGCACCACGCAGCAGGAGCCGGCGTGATCCCGAACGCTTTCGCCAGGAGACCGACATGCATTTCTCGATGACCCGCCGCCGCCTTGCAAGCGCCCTCGGCCTCGCGCCGCTGGGCTGCATCGCCGCCTCGCCCGCCGCCGCGCCCGACAGCTGGCAGATGCCCGACGAAGCCGCGCCGCACCGCGCCACCTGGATGTCCTTCGGCCCGAGCGAGGCGATCTGGGGCCGGCGCCTGCTGACGCCGGTGCGCCAGCACCTGGCCCGCATCGCGCGCACCATCGCCGAGTTCGAACCCGTGCACCTGCTGGTGCGCGAACGCGAACACGACCTCGCCGCGCGCCTGTGCGGCAACCGCGTGCAGCTCGAGGTGCAGCCGGTGGACGACCTCTGGATGCGCGACACCGGGCCGGTGTTCGTGCGCAATGGCGCGGGCGAATGGGGCGGCGTCGACTTCAACTTCAACGGCTGGGGTGGCAAGCAGGCCCATGCCGACGATGCCGAGGTGGCCGGCTATGTGAGCGGTGCCGCCAAGGCACGGCCGCTGGCGACGGAGCTGGTGCTCGAAGGCGGCGGCATCGAGGTCGACGGCGCGGGCACGGCGCTGATCACCGAGAGCTGCGTGCTCAACGCCAACCGCAATCCCGGCTGGCGCAAGGAGGACTGCGAGGCCGAGCTGCGGCGCCTGCTGGGCCTGCGCAAGATCATCTGGCTGCCCGGCATCGCGGGCCGCGACATCACCGACGGCCACACCGACTTCTATGCGCGCTTCGCGGCACCGGGCATCGTGGTGGCGGGCCTGGAGAACGATCCCGATTCCTACGACCACGCCTTGACCCGGCGCCACCTCGAGATACTGCGGCAGGCCACCGACGCGCGCGGCCAGCGCCTGCGCGTGGAAGTGCTCGCGGGACCGGACACGGTGCGCGACGCCTACGACAGCGAGGAGTTCGCGGCCGGCTACATCAACTTCTACGTCTGCAACGGCGCCGTCATCGCGCCACAGTTCGGCGATGCGCGCGCCGACGGCAACGCCCGCGCATTGCTGCGCGAGCTGTTCCCGAAGCGCGAGGTGGTGCAGCTCGACATCGATGCGATCGCCGCGGGCGGCGGCGGCATCCACTGCACCACGCAGCAGCAGCCGCGCTGAAGTTCCTCAGGCCACCGGCGGCAGTCGATCGAGCAGCTTGTCGAGCGTGATCGGATAGCTGCGCACGCGGATGCCGGTCGCGTTGTAGACCGCGTTGGCGACCGCGGCCGCGACGCCGCACATGCCGAGCTCGCCCACGCCCTTGGCCTTCATCGGCGAGGAGATCGGATCGGTCTCGTCGAGGAAGACCACGTCCTGGTGCGGGATGTCGGCATGCACCGGCACCTCGTAGCCCGCGAGGTCGTGGTTGACGAAGAAGCCGTGCCGCTTGTCGACCGCCAGTTCCTCCATCAGCGCGCCGCCCACGCCCATGGTCATGGCGCCGATCACCTGGCTGCGCGCGGCCTTGGGGTTGAGGATGCGGCCCGCGGCGCAGACCGCGAGCATGCGCCGCACGCGGATCTCGCCAGTGACGGCATCGACGCCGACCTCGACGAAGTGCGCGCCGAAGGTCGACTGCTGGTACTTCTTGTCGAGGTCGCCGTACTCGATGCCGTCCTCGGCCGAAAGGCCCTCGGCGCCCGCGGCCTCGGCCAGCGGCACCGCGCGTTCGCCGGCGCGCACCATGCCGTCGGCAAAGCTCGCATCGGCCACCGCGAAGCCCAGCTTGCCCGCCACCGCCTCGCGCAGCTTCATGCAGGCCGCGAACACGCCCGAGGTCGAGTTGTTCGCGCCCCACTGCCCGCCCGAGCCGGCCGAGGCCGGATAGGCCGAATCGCCGAGCCGCACCTGCACCTTGTCGAGCGGCAGCCCCATGGTCTCGGCGGCGGTCTGCGCAATGATGGTGTACGAGCCGGTGCCGATGTCGGTCATGTCGGTCTCCACCGTGACCACGCCGCGGTTGTCGAGCCGCACGCGCGCGGCCGACTTCGTGAGAAGGTTGTTGCGGAAGGCCGCGGCCACGCCCATGCCCACGAGCCAGCGGCCGTCGCGCTGTTGGCCCGGCGACGCGTTGCGCCGGTTCCAGCCGAAGCGCTCGGCGCCGGTGCGCAGGCATTCGATCAGGCTGCGCTGCGAGTACGGGCGCTCGGGCTTCTCGGGATCGACCTGGGTGTCGTTGAGCACGCGGAACGCGATCGGATCGAGCGCCAGCTTCTCGGCCATCTCGTCCATCGCGACCTCGAGCGCCATCAGGCCCGGCGCCTCGCCGGGCGCGCGCATCGCGTTGCCCTCGGGCAGGTCGAGCACCGCGAGCCGCGTGGCCGTGAGCCGGTTCGCGCCGGCATACAGCAGCCGGGTCTGGTTGACCGCCGTCTCGGGTTGCCCGCCCTCGAGGTCGCCCGACCAGCCCTCGTGCGCGATGGCCGTGATGCGGCCGTCGCGCGCGGCGCCGATGCGGATGCGCTGCACGGTCGCGGGCCGGTGCGTGGTGTTGTTGATCATCAGCGGCCGCGTCAGCGCCACCTTCACGGGCCGGCGCGCGGCACGCGCGCCCAGCGCGGCGAGCAGCGCATCGGCGCGCACGAACAGCTTGCCGCCGAAGCCGCCGCCGATGAAGGGCGAGACCAGGCGCACGTTCTCCTTCGGGATGCCCAGTGTCTTGGCGACGTCGCCGACGCCCCAGGCGATCATCTGGTTGGCGGTCCAGATCGTGAGCCGGTCGCCCTGCCACTGCGCTATGGAGGCATGCGGTTCCATCATCGCGTGCGACTCGTCGGGCGTGCTGTAGGTCACGTCGAGCTGCACCGGCGCCGCGGCGAAGGCGCCCGCGAAATCGCCGACCCTGGTATCCGGCTCGCCCGAAAAAGCACTGGCCTTGGGCGGCTTGGCCGACGCCATCTCGGCCGCGAGGTCGAAGCGGCCGGCCGCGCGCGTGTACTCGATGCGCACCAGCTGCGCCGCGGCGCGCGCCTGCTCGAAGCTCTGGGCCACGACCACGGCCACCGCCTGGTGGTAGTGGTCGATCTCGGGCCCGGCCAGCAGCTTGGCGGTGTTGAAGTCGCCCTTGGCGAGCTTGCCGGCATTGCGCGCGGTGACGATCGCCAGCACGCCCGGCGCGGCCTGCGCGGCGCGCAAGTCCATCGAGGCGATGCGGCCCTTGGCGATGCCGGCGCCGATCACGTAGCCATAGGCCGCGCCCGGCACTTCGGCATGGCGTTCGTAGGCATAGCGCGCGCTGCCGGTGGTCTTGACCGGGCCGTCGATGCGGTCGGTCGGGCGGCCGATGACCTTGAGCTGGTCGATCGCGTTGGTGGTCGCGGGGGTGTCGAATTTCATGATGTTCAGCTCCTCGCCTGCGCCAGGGCCGCCGCGAGCGCGCGTTCGGCCAATGGCAACTTGAATGCGTTCTCGTGGGTCGGCTGCGCATCGGCCAGCAGCCGTGCGCTCACCGCGCGCGCGCCCTGCGGCATCGCGGCCTCGGCGGCCTCGATGCGCCACGGCTTGTGCGCCACGCCGCCGAGCGCCACGCGCCCGGTGCCATCGCGCTGCACGATGGCCGCCACCGACACCAGTGCGAAGGCGTAGGAAGCGCGGTCGCGCACCTTGCGATAGATCTGCGTGCCGCCCACGGGCCGCGGCAAGGTCACGCCGGTGATCAGCTCGTCGCGCTCGAGCGCGGTCTCGATGTGCGGCGTGTCGCCGGGCAGCCGGTGGAAGTCGGCGATCGGAATCACGCGGGTGCGCCCGTCGGGCTTCACGGTCTCGACGGCCGCGTCGAGCACGCGCATCGCCACCGCCATGTCGCTCGGATGGGTCGCGATACAGGCCTGGCTGGCGCCGATCACCGCGAGTTGCCGCGTCACGCCGCCGATGGCGCTGCAGCCGCTGCCGGGGCGGCGCTTGTTGCAGGGCTGGTCGGTGTCGTAGAAGTAGGGGCAGCGCGTGCGCTGCAGCAGGTTGCCGGCCGTGGTCGCCTTGTTGCGCAACTGGCCCGAGGCGCCTGCCAGCAGCGCGCGCGACAGCACGCCGTAGTCGCGGCGCACGCGCTCGTCGGACGCCAGGTCGGTGTTGCGCACCAGCGCGCCGATGCGCAGGCCGCCGTCGGCGGTCGGCTCGATGCGGTCGAGCTTCAATGTGTTCACGTCGACCAGGTGCACCGGCGCCTCGATCTGCAGCTTCATCAGGTCGAGCAGGTTGGTGCCGCCCGCGATGAACTTGGCGCCAGGATGGCCGGCCACGGCCGCCGCGGCCTGCGCGGGCGTCTGCGCGCGTTCGTAGGTGAAGGGCTTCATGCGCGGCTCCCGGCCACCTCGGTGATGGCGTCGACGATGTTCGAGTAGGCGCCGCATCGACAGATGTTTCCGCTCATGCGCTCGCGCAGTTCGTCGGCCGACAGCAGCGGCCGCGCCGTGAGATCGGCGCTCACGTGGCTGGGCACGCCGCGGCGCACCTCGTCGATGACGCCGACCGCCGAACAGATCTGGCCCGGCGTGCAGTAGCCGCACTGATAGCCGTCGTGCTTGACGAAGGCGGCCTGCAGCGGATGCATGGCCTGCGGCGTGCCCAGTCCTTCGATGGTCGTGACCTGGGCGCCCTCGTGCATGACCGCGAGCGTGAGGCAGGAATTGATGCGGCGTCCGTCGAGCAGCACGGTGCAGGCGCCGCACTGGCCGTGGTCGCAGCCCTTCTTGGTGCCGGTCAGGTGCAGGTGTTCGCGCAGTGCGTCGAGCAGGGTCGTGCGCGTGTCGAGTTCGAGCGCATGCGATTGGCCGTTGACCTGCAGCGAGAGTCTGGTGGGAGGCATGTTCGTGGGCGGTGGTGATGCCGCGGCCGGCGCGGCCGCGGCGGGCAAATGAGACGAGACCGCCGCGGCGGTGGCGGCGGTCGCGATGAGCGCGTCGCGCCGGGTGATCGATGTCGTGGGGCTTTCCATGGGGACTCCTGTTGTTCGAGGGTCGGGTGCGCGTGGGAACACTCTGATAGCGCGAGCCACCGGGGTTCGCAGTAGGAGAAGGGATGTTGTTGGGTCCCGCGGGGGGCTCGTCGCGCGAGGACGCCGGCGAGGCGAAGCACCATTCTTGGGAACGGCCCGCGGGATCGATGGCGCGTTTCACGCGTTTTCTTGCCTGATCCAACGAGCCTGCGCCGCTCCGCGGCCGCGCGATGGTGCGCGTGTAAGAAGGCGGCCTTACAGCTTCGGCGCAAGTACGCCGGGCGCCCTACACCGGATCGCGCACGGCCTGCGCATGGCCGAGGAAGGCGCGAAGCTGCGAGGGCCGCACCGGCTTGACGATGACCGGTAGCCCCGCCGCCTGTGCCGCGCTCAGGTAGTCGCCGCCCACGTCGCCGGTGACGATCAGCGCGGGCAGTGCCGCATCGTTCAGCGACGAGCGCAATGCCTCGATGGCCTGGACGCCGCCGGCCTGCGAGCCCAGGCGCAGGTCCACCACCAGCGCGTTCGGGCGGAAGCCCGCCTGCAGCACGTCCAGTGCGCCTGCGATGCCGCTCGCAGAGCGCACGTCCATGCCCCACGACACGAGCAACCCGCGCAGGGCCTGCAGCGAATCGCGATCGTCGTCGACCACCAGCACGCGAGCCGCCAAGGCGGTCGGCAACGCTGGCACGGACCGCCCTGCGTCACCCATGCCGTCGCTCGCTCCGGCATCGACCAGCGGCAGATGCAGTTCGAACACGCTGCCCTGCCCGGCCAAGGAACGAACGGCCACGCGAAGATCGAGCAGGTCACTCAATCGCTTCACCGTGGCCAGGCCCAGGCCATAGCCCAGCCGCCGGTCGCGCGCGGGATTTCCGGCCTGGTAGAACTCGTCGAAGATCTGCGGCAGGTGCTCGGCGGCGATGCCGATGCCCGTGTCCTCGATGCGCAGCCGCAGTCGGCCGTCGTCGATGCGGCCGTCGACACGCACCTGGCCCGCGTGCGTGTAGCGGATGGCATTCGCCAGCAGATTGGTGAGTACGCGCGCCAGCAGGGCGCGGTCACTGTGCACCATGCAGGGCTCGACCGCCGTCTCGAAACGCAGGCCCTTGGCCGCGGCCATCGCCTGGTGCGGGCGGCAGCATTCGCGCACCAGTTCGTCGATGGCCAGCGGCGCCCATTGCGGGCTGGCCGAGCCGGCATCGGCGCGCGTGATGTCGAGCAGGTCGTCCACCACGTCGGTCATGCCGTCGGCGCAAGCCACCAGTTGCTCCGACATCTCCTTGACCGCGCGCTCGGTGCTCACCGTGTGCACCGTCTGCGCGAGCAGCGCCATCGCATTGAGCGGCTGGCGCAGGTCGTGGTTGGCCGAGGCGAAGAAGCGCATGCGCGCGGCGACCGCTTCCTCGGCCGTGCGCCGCGCCGCGCTGCTGCGCTCGTTCTCGGCACGCAGCGCGATCACCAGCTCCGCATTGCGCCGGCGCTGCGCCTGGATCTCGTGCAGCGCGGACGACAGCTCCCTGGAACTCAGCAGCGTGTAGACCCCGATCAGCGTCACGATCAGCGCCATCGCGAGGTGGTAGCTGCTGCCGAACCAGATGTCGCGCAGCACCAGTGGCCCGAGGATCAGCACCACGTAGGCGATGGCCGCGCGCCCCATCGTCGAGAGCCGGATCGCGCCGCCCAGCGCCACCGTGACCATCGCGATGTGAAGGATGGCCTCGGCCTGCGCCGGCCCCTCGTGGCGCAGCAGCACGCTGAGCACGCCCCAGGACAACGCCAGCACCTGGTTGCTGGCCATGATCGGCAGCACCATGGCCTGCGGGTTCGCGCGCATGCCGGGCCGCAGCGCCCAGGCGATCCAGAGGCCCAGCCGCACCGCGACGATGCCGCCATAGACGACGAACCAGGCCTGCACGCGCGCGCCGTCGGGCCCCGCCGCGTACTCGAGGTAGCACAGCAGCCCGCCCACCGCCGCCAGCAGCCACGACCAGACGGTGGAGCGGATCATCTGCTCCAGCTGCTGCAGCTGGAGGTCCGAGAAGGCCAGGCGCGCGCCGAGCGCGGGCTTCACCGCTGCTCCAGCAGCAGGCCGGCACGGCGCGCCTGCACCAGCAGGTGCGTGCGGTTGCGCGCATCCATGGTGTCGAGCAGCGCCGTGATGTGCAGCTTGACCGTGCGCTCCGCGATCTCGAGCTCGGCCGCGATCTGCTTGTTCTGCCGCCCCTGCGCCACCAGCAGCAGCACCTCGAGCTGGCGCGGCGTCAGGCTCGCGGCCGGCAGGCCGGCCTGCGCCTGCAGCAGGTCGAAGGACTCGCCACCCGCGGCCACCTCGTCGAGCGCGCGCGCGATGCGCGCCACCGGTTGCGACTTGCCGATGAAGCCGGCCGCGCCCGCCGCGCGTGCGCGCGCCGCGAGCACCGGTTCCTCGTCGCCCGAGATCATCAGGCGCGACACCAGCGGATGCCGGGCGCCGAACAGGCGCAGGCCTTCGAGCCCGTCCTCGCCGCCCAGGCGGTAGTCGATCAGCACGATGTCGGGCGCGCATTGCGCGGCGCGTTCCACGCCCTGCGCCAGCGACAGCGCCGTCTGCACCTCGAAGTCGGGGCGGGCGTGCGTCAGCGCATGCGCAAAGCCGATGCCGAAGAGGGGGTGATCGTCGACGAGCAGGAGTTTCATGATGCCGTGATCCTCGGGGCGGGATCCGCCCGCGCCCTCTCCTCGTGGGCCGCATTGTCCATGCCGGCAGCCTACAGGCGCGCGGCGCACGGGCCAACAGCACCTTCGGGCAGGTGCCCGAAGGTGCTATGGGCGAGGGCCGGTCCCGTCCCTACGATCCGCCCCTCTTTACGAGCGAGGACTGCGAGATGACGAAGACGAGCGGCTATGGACGATGGATCGTGTGCGCGGGGGCCCTGGCCCTGCTGGCGGCTTGCGGGGGCGGAGGCTCGGGCGGCGGCGCGTTGCCGCCCCTCGGCATCGTGCCGCCCCCACCCGCGCCGATCGCCGTGCGCCACACGCTCGAGGTCGGCATCGCCGGCGCGGGCCGTGTCGCATCGCAACCCGCGGGCATCGACTGCACCGACCGCTGCGACGCAGAATTCGATACCGGCACCGAAGTGCTCCTCAGCGCTTCCCCGGCCGCGGGCCAGGTCCTCGGCGGCTGGAGCGGCGCGTGCAGCGGCAATGCCAGCACCTGCCGCGTGCGCATGGACGCCGCACGCAGCGTTACCGCCGCCTTCGTCGCCGCGCCGCCCACCGTGGGCTGGAGCGATGCGATCGCGCTCTCGGCCGCCGGCGCCAGCCTGCCCAAGGTCGCGATCGATGCGCAGGGCCGCGCGCTGGTCGTGTGGCGCCAGATCGAGGGCAACCCGCAGGCGGACCGCCTCTGGGGCAGCCGCTACCTGCCCGGCAGCGGCTGGACCGCGCCGCAGCGCCTGGAGGCCAACGCGGGATCGGTGCGCGACATCCGCGTCACCATCGACAAGCCCAGCGGCCGCGCCGTCGTGCTGTGGACCCAGCTGAGCTCCGTGGCCGGCCACGACCTGTGGGCGCTGCCGGTCGATCCCGCCGCCGGCTGGGGCAGCCCCGCGCTGCTGGAGACCGGCAGCGGCACCGTCGGCAACGCCAGCATCGGCATCGACGCCCATGGCAACGCCGTGGCGGTCTGGTCGCAGATCGGTCCGGCCACGCGCTTCAGCATCTACGCCAACCGCTTCACGCAGGCCGGTGGCTGGGGCACCGCTGCGTTGATCGAGTCCGACGAGACCGTGGGTGTCGTGAACGGCGATCCCGCGGTGGTGGTGGCGGGCTCGGGCGAAGCGCTGGCCGTCTGGAAGCGTTCGACCGGCAGCAGCGCCTCGCTATGGACCAACCGCGCCAATGCGGGCGGTACCTGGGGCACGGCGGCCGAGCTCGTGCCGGATGCGGGCCCCGCGCAGTCGATCGGTGCGCATGACCTCGCGATCGACGCGGGCGGCAACGCGCTGCTGGCCTGGGGCCAGGCCGACCTGCCCGGCGGCAGCAATCAATGGGAGAGCGCGGTGTGGTTCAAGCGCTTCTCGGCGGGCGCCTGGCAAGGCGGCACCGCGCGTGTGGGCGCGCCGTTCACGTCGACGCAGGCCTTTCTCAGCACGCCCGTGCTGCGCATGAACGCGGCCGGTGCGGCGGTGCTGAGCTGGGGGCGGCTCGACAACGCGCTCATGGCTTCGACGGCTGCGCCGGGTGCTGCGTTCGGTGCGGGGAGCGTGGTGCGGGCGGCGGCCTCGCGGGCGTTGAGCAGCCTGCCTGCGTTGGGGATCGACGATGCGAGCAATGCGTTCGTTGCTTGGGCGCAGGCGAATGACTTGGGGACGTCGGACCTCTACGCGGCGCGGCATGCATTGGGTGGGGGCTGGGGGGCGCCGGCGCTGCAGGAGAGCACGGATGAGGCGGCCGCCACGCCCGATCTGGGGATGAACGAGCTGGGGAATGCGGTGTTGGCCTGGCAGCAGTTCGAGGCGGGGAGCGGGACGCGGGTGATGGTTCGGGGGTATGGGTCGGGGAGGTAGGGTCTACGTCCCGCTTCGATCCTTCGCCAGGAGCGCCCGCGTCCGCGTGAATTCTCGACAGCGGGCGAGGCCGGGCCAGACCACCAGCGAGGCTTTCTTGTGGGCCCCGAAGCCAGGCGCCAGCGCCAGCACTTCGGCATGCAGACCCGGATAAGGGCCGGGGCCCGGACGGAGCAAGGCATCGAGTCGGCCAGCGAGAAGATCGGCCACGTCGTCGGTCGCCACCGCGCGCACGTAGTCGGGCGGTCGCTTCGTGCCGGCGAGGCGGGCCAGCAGGCGCTCGGGCTCGTCGCTCAGGGCCGGCGAGATGCCGAGGCGAAGCGGCTTCGTCTTCAGGACCTTCGCGACCGTGTCGCTGGCCTCGGACAGGCGTTTGAAGGCCTCTCCCACTTCCGGCAACAAGGCCTCGCCCTGCGCGGTGAGGATCAGGCTGCGATGCAGGCGCTGGAACAGCGGCACACCGAGCGCCTGTTCCAGGTGCTTGACCTGCTGGCTGACGGCACCGGGCGTGACGGAGAGCTCCATCGCGGCGGACTTGAAACTCAGGTGGCGGCCGGCAGCCTCGAAGGCGCGCAATCCATTCAGAGGGGGCAGGCGATGGCTCATGGGTGCGGATCCGGACTTGAAGGCGAGGAATTCGGAATAGAAAAACTCTTCCAGGCGGCCAGAAAGAATCGGTTGAGCGGTGCCCTGGCGCGATGAAGAATGCAAGCACCGATTGCGCGATCAGGAAGACCATCATGCCGCAGCGCAATGTCCATGCCGAACCTGCCCCCCGGCCCACCTTGCTCTGGAGATGTGCCCTATGGCCGAGATCATCCATCCCTTCTACGAGTCGCATCGCGATGCCATGGAAGCCGCCATGCGCCATCGTCTCGACCTTGCCGAAACGATGCTGCGCGAGCAAGCGCATCTGTCCGACATGGATGAAATTCGACAGCAGGTGTTGAGCGAATTCCAGATCGTGCTCACCCAGATGCCCTACGTCGGAGGCACGGCAAGTCGCATGAGCGATTTCTTCATGCGCCTCATGGGCTTCGTGGCCATCAGCCGTGTGCTCTGGCGGCGCGGCGTGCCGCTGGCTGTTATCGGCGAGATCGAGCGAGAAACCTACAAGATGCAACTGCTCGCCGAGCCCGAAGCGGAGCGCCTCGCGTCAGGACGTCTATTCATGTCGCACGAAAATCGGGCCTTGCTGCGCGAGCAGGCCTTGAAGAGCACCACGGAAAGCCATCGGCAGGAATTCCCGGACGATTTCGTCTACGACTTCGTCGAGCCTGGCCCCGGTGACAGCTTCGAATTCGGCATCGACTACAAGGCTTGCGGCTTCTGCAAATTCGCGGCTCGGCATGGAGATCAGGAAATCCTGCCGAACATCTGCGGACTCGATTTCGATGCCTATGCAACGCGAGGCATCCGTCTGGAAAGGACGCAAACGCTGGCTAGCGGCGCGGACCACTGCAATTTTCGATTTGCGCGGCTTTCGTCGGACCAGGACGACTGCGAATAGTGCTTCGGGTCATCCGCGTCGCGTTGGCATGCCGAGCGCCGCAGGAAGGCATCAATGCTGGCGGAGAGTGTGAGATTCGAACTCACGGACGGTCGCCCGTCGGCAGTTTTCAAGACTGCTGGTTTAAACCACTCACCCAACTCTCCGGAGCCGGCGATTCTATGCCGAGCCCGGCCCGCACTCAGTCCTCGGGCAGGAACAGGGTCTGCAGGTCGCTGAGGAAATCGAGCCCGCGCTCGGTGGGCCATACGCGGCTCAGGTCGCGTTCGACGAGACCCTTGCGCTCGGCCTCCTCCAGGCCGCGCTGGATCGCGGTGAAGGCCAGGCCGGTGCGCTCGCCGAACTGCATCAGCGTGAAGCCAGCCTTCAGGCGCATGGCGTTCAGCATGAATTCGAACGGCAGGTCGGCCAGCGCGACCTCGTCGCTCTGCGCGACGGCGGTGCCGGCACGGGCGTTGTCCATGTACAGGCGCGGCTCGCGAAAGCGCACCTGGCGCACGATGCGGTGGGCGAAACTGAGCTTGCTGTGGGCGCCGGCGCCGATGCCGAGGTAGTCGCCGAACTGCCAGTAGTTGAGGTTGTGCGCGCAGGTATGGCCGGGACGCGCATAGGCCGAGACCTCGTAGCGCGACATGCCGATGGCACCGGTGCGTTCGGTGATGCGGTCGAGCATGGCGTAGGCGATGTCGTCCTCGGGCAGCTGCGGCGGGAACTTGGCGAACCAGGTGTTCGGCTCGATGGTGAGGTGGTAGACCGACAGGTGCGGCGGCGCGAGCGCGAGTGCCTGCGTGAGATCGGCGTCGAGCTGCTCGAGCGACTGGCCCGGCAGCGCGTACATGAGGTCGAGGTTGAAGGTGTCGAACGAGGCCGCGGCCTCCTCGGCGGCGGCGATCGCCTGGGCGCGGTCGTGCACGCGGCCCAGCGCCTTCAGGTGCTCGTCGTTGAAGCTCTGCACGCCCAGCGACAGCCGGGTGACGCCGGCCGCGCGGTAGGCGCGGAAGCGGTCGCGCTCGAAGGTGCCTGGGTTGGCCTCGAGCGTGATCTCGCAGTCGGGCGTGAGCTTCAAGCGCGCGCGCACGTCGCCCAGCAGGCGGTCGATGGCCTGGGGCGAGAACAGGCTCGGGGTGCCGCCGCCGATGAAGATGGCGTGCACGCCGCGGCCCCAGATCAACGGCAGCGCGGCGTCGAGGTCGGCGATGAGCGCGTCGATGTACGCGGACTCGGGCATGCCGTCGGCCTCGGCGGGGCTCGTGGCGCGCCACTCGTGGGAATTGAAATCGCAGTACGGGCACTTGCGCAGGCACCACGGCAGGTGGATGTACAGCGTGAGCGGCGGCAGCGCCGTCAGCTGCAGCGGGCCGGGGCGCATCCAGTGCAGCACGTCGTTGGCATGCGGCGCGCCGACCGGCGCCGCGGGCTGGATGGGAACGACGGACGAGGGAGCGGTCACAGCCATCGCTCGCGCATCAGCGCCAGCATGGCGCGCGCGGCCTGGCCGCGGTGGCTGTGGGCGTTCTTCACCTCGGGCGAAAGCTGGGCGAAGGTCTTGCCGAAGGCGGGCAGGTACATCACGGGATCGAAGCCGAAGCCGTTGTCGCCGACCGGCGCCGGTGCGATCTCGCCGGCCACGCGGCCCACCGCGATCAGCGGCTCGGGGTCGTCGTGGCGGCGCAGCGCGACCAGGGTGCTGACGAGCGCGGCGCGGCGGTTGGCCTGCCCGGCCAGTTGCTCGAGCAGCGCCTTGACGTTGTTGGCATCGCCCTTGGGATAGCCGAACTGGGTGGCGTAGTAGGCGGTGTCGACGCCCGGCAGGCCGCCGAAGGCATCGACGCACAGGCCGGCGTCGTCGGCGATGGCGGGCAGGCCGGTGGCGGCGCTGGCGTGGCGTGCCTTGGTCAGCGCGTTCTCGACGAAGGTGCGGAATGGCTCCTCGGCCTCGCTCACGCCGAGCTCCGACTGCCGCACAAGCGTGACGTCGAGTTCGGCGAAGAGCTGCTGCAGTTCGGCCAGTTTGCCGGCGTTGTTGGAAGCCAGGACGAGTTTCATACGTGGAAAGGAATAACTGCGGCGGCCTTCTGCGGGCCGCGGTTCATGACTGCTACTTGGCCTGCAGGGCCTGCTGCTGCAGGACGACGAGTTCGCCGATGCCCTTTTCGGCCAGGCCCAGCAGCAGGTTCATCTCCTCGCGCGTGAAGGCCACGCCCTCGGCGGTGCCCTGCACTTCGACGAAATGGCCGGCGCCGGTCATGACGACGTTCATGTCGGTGTCGCAGGCGGAGTCCTCGGTGTACTCGAGGTCGAGCAGCGGCGTGCCGCCGACGATGCCCACCGAGATGGCGGCGACATGGCCCTTGATCGGCGAAGCGGACAGCGTGCCGGCGGCGATCAGCTTGTTGACGGCATCCTGCGCGGCGACGAAGGCGCCGGTGATGGCGGCGGTGCGGGTGCCGCCGTCGGCCTGCAGCACGTCGCAGTCGAGGTGGATGGTGCGTTCGCCGAGCGCGGCGAGGTCGAACACGGCGCGCATCGAGCGGCCGATGAGGCGCTGGATCTCCTGCGTGCGGCCGGTCTGCTTGCCCTTGGCGGCTTCGCGGCTGCTGCGGGTGTGGGTGGCGCGCGGCAGCATGCCGTATTCGGCCGTGACCCAGCCTTCGCCGCTGCCCTTCTTGTGCGGTGGCACCTTCTCCTCGACCGAGGCGGTGCACAGCACGCGGGTCTGGCCGAACTCGATCAGCACCGAGCCCTCGGCGTGGATGGTGAAGCCGCGCGTGATGCGCACGGGGCGCAACTGGTCGGCGGCGCGGCCGCCGCTACGGGTGAAAGCTGTCATGGTCTGATGAAGAAGAAGGAAGGGAAAAACACGGGCGCGCCCTCGAACGGGAAGGCGCGGAACGATTCAGGTCTTGCGGGCCGCCGAACGCCGGATGGCTTCGTTGATCTCGGCGATGGAACGCTCGATGGCGTCCTCGTCGAGGTCCTCGATCTCGTCGTCGGCGAGCATGCCGGCCTGGATGGTCGAGGCGAACACGCCGTCGCTGATGCTGTCGGTGGAGATGCCGGGCTCCTCGCCGGGCGCGTCGGGCATTTCCCACTCGAGCGCGATCAGCGTCACGTTGTCGCTGTGCGAGCCGCCCTTGCGCAGCGCCATCTCGGCAAGGTCGGGGGCGGCATCGGACACGGGCTTGCCGGACGACAGGGTATGGACGATGAGCGCGTCGTCGAGCACGCCCCAGACGCCGTCGGAGCACAGCATGATGCGGTCGCCGCGCTGCAGCGCGAGCGGGGCCGACACGTCGAACAACGGCGTGGTGGGCGAGCCGAGGCAGGTGAGCAGCAGGTTGCGGTTGGCGGGCGAGGACTCGGACACGCCGCGGTGGCGCGGGCGCTCGGCATGCGAATGGTCGAGCGTGCGCACCAGCAGGCGGCCGTCGCGCACGACGTACAGGCGCGAATCGCCGCAATGCATCCAGGTGGCCATGCCGGCCTGCAGCACGGCCGCGACCACGGTGGTGCGCGGCGTGTCGAGCATGGCCTTGCTGCTGGCGTAACGCATGATCTGCTGGTGCGCAGCCATCGCCGATTCGGCGAGGAAGGCCTTGGGGTCCTTCACCATCGGGCGCGCCTCGCGCTGGTAGAGCGCGGCCACGGTCTGCAGCGCGATCTGCGCGGCCACCTCGCCCTCGGGATGGCCGCCCATGCCGTCGGCCAGCACGAACAGGCCCGATTCGCGCGTGTAGCAGTAGCCCATGCGGTCTTCGTTCTTGAGACGGCCGCCCTTGCGGCTGACCTGGAAGACGGAGAACTTCATGGCCGCGCCTCCAGGCGGGCAAGGATCGAGGAGGCGATGCGCTGCGTCGTCATGCCGGACGGGTCGTCGGTGCCGCCGCGCGGGGCGCGCTCTTCTTGTCGAAGGAGCGGATGTTGTCGATCGAGAGGCGGACCTTCTCGCCCACCGTGAGCTTGGTGTAGCGGCGCTCGCCTTCGCGGCTGAGCTCCTTCTGCAGCGCGAACACGGACTGCGGGCGCGAGAGCGGGTCGAGCGACATGCACCACTCGACCACCTCGATGAGGTTGTCGGAATAGACGCCGCGCAGGCGCGACAGCGAGAGGCTCAGGCGGTCCTTCTCGATGCGGCGCGGCGCGTCGTTGGGCGGGTAGCCCTGCATGCAGGCGTAGATGCAGGCGCCGATCGCGTAGATGTCGGTCCAGGGGCCCATCGAGGAATCGCGGCGGTACATCTCGGGCGCGGCGAAGCCGGGCGTGTACATCGGGCGGATGAAGATGCCTTCCTTGCTGAGCACTTCGCGCGCGGCGCCGAAGTCGATCAGCACGGCCCGGTCGTCGTCGGTGACGAAGATGTTGGCGGGCTTGATGTCGAGGTGCAGCATCTTGTACTGGTGCACGATGCGCAGGCCACGCAGGATCTCGTCGAACAGCGAGCGGATGGTCGATTCGCGGAACACCTTCTGCCGCTTGAGGTCGCGCGCGGTGACCACGAAGTCCTGCAGGGTCGCGCCCTCCAGGTAGTTCATGACCATGTAGACGGTCTCGTTCTCGCGGAAGAAGTTGAGC
The DNA here is from genome assembly GCF_059418345.1 of Variovorax sp. GW821-FHT09B01. Taxonomy (NCBI): domain Bacteria; kingdom Pseudomonadati; phylum Pseudomonadota; class Betaproteobacteria; order Burkholderiales; family Comamonadaceae; genus Variovorax; species Variovorax sp. GW821-FHT09B01. The sequence continues at coordinate 249,695 of NZ_JBWKPQ010000010.1, forward strand.
ACGCTGACCACCGAGGCATGCGAGATCTGCGCGAGCGAGCGGCCTTCCTCGAAGAAGCTCTTGAGGCCGAGGCGGTACAGCGAGAGCTTCTCGGCCGGCACCTGCGGGGCGAGTTCGCCGGGGCCGCGGGTGGCGAGCGAAGAAGGGAGATACTCCTTGACCGCGACCTGCTGGCCGCTGGGGTCGATGGCCAGGTACACCACCCCGAAACCGCCCGCCGACAACCTGCGAACGATGCGGTAGCCACCGATGATCGTATCGGGCAGCAGAGGTGACGGCTTGACCTTTGACATAATCCGGGAGTTTCGCCCGAAGGCGATGGTGCGGCAAGCGAACGCCGTGCCGGTGCCTCGGTGAATGCAAGCAGAACCACAGAGAGGCGCAATGCCAGTTTACAGCATGACCGGCTATGCCAGCGGCCAGAACGGCCCCTCGGGCAGCCACGCCGAAACCGACGCGCGGCCCTTGGCCGCGGGCCGGCTCGGGGTCGAAATCCGCTCGGTCAACAGCCGCTTTCTCGACCTCACCTTCAAGCTCCCCGAAGAGCTGCGCCAGCACGAGACCGCCCTGCGCGAACTGCTGACCGGCCGCCTCAAGCGCGGCAAGGTCGAGCTGCGCGCGGCCATCGAAACCAATGCCCAGGGCGGCGTGGCGGAACCTTCCGTCAAGCTGCTGCAACGGCTCAACGGCGTGCAGGACGGCATCAAGGCCTGGCTGCCCGGCGCGCGCGAACTCAGCGTGGCCGACGTGCTGCGGCTGGCCGGCAGCGACAGCGCGCCGCGTGGCGACTGGGGCGCCGACCTGCTCGAGGTGGGCGGCAAGGCGCTCGAGGCGCTGGTGTCGGCCCGCCAGCGCGAAGGCGCGCGGCTGGCCAAGATGCTCGAGGCGCACCTGGGCCAGTTGCGCGAACTGGTCGCGCAGGCCGGACCGCTGGTGCCGCAACTGGTCGAACAGCAGCGCACCCGTTTTCTCGAGCGCTGGCAGGAGGCCATGGGCCTGGGCGCCAACGGCGGCGGCACGCTGCCCGAGGCGGCGCAGGACCGTGCGCTGACCGAGGCGACCGCGTTCGCGATCCGCATCGACGTGGCCGAGGAGCTGACGCGGCTGAACTCGCACCTCGACGAGATCGAGCGGCTGCTCAAGAAGGGCGGGGAGATCGGCAAGCGACTCGACTTCCTGATCCAGGAGCTGCACCGCGAAGCCAACACGCTGGGCTCCAAGTCGGCGGCGCTGGAACTCACGCGCATCGGCGTGGACATGAAGGTGCTGATCGAGCAGATGCGCGAGCAGGTCCAGAACATCGAGTGAGCGAGCGAGTGAAGGAAAGCATGGACTATCCCGGCAACATCTTCGTGGTTGCGGCACCGAGCGGGGCCGGCAAGTCGAGCCTCGTGAAGGCGCTGATGGAACTCGACTCGGCGGTGCAGCCCTCCGTGTCGCACACGACGCGCTCGCCGCGCGGGCAGGAAAAGCACGGCCGCGAATACTTCTTCGCCTCGACCTCGGAATTCGACGCCATGGTGGCCTCGGACGCCTTCGTCGAATGGGCCCACGTGCACGGGCAGCGCTACGGCACCTCCAAGAAGGCGATCGAGGAACGCATCGCCCAGGGCGCCGACGTGATCCTCGAGATCGACTTTCAGGGCGCCTTGCAGATCCGCAAGGCCTTCGCGAACGCGGTGATGATCTTCATCCTGCCGCCGAGCTGGGAAGAGCTGCGCTCGCGGCTGGAACGCCGGGGCGAGGACAGCGCCGCGGTCATCGAACTGCGGCTGCAGAACGCCGCCGAAGAGATGGCGCAGGCCGGGAAATTCGATTTCGTTATAATCAACGAGTTATTTGAGCGCGCACTGTTCGATCTCAAGGCGATCGTCCACGCTCAGCGGCTCCGGTATTCCGCGCAGCGACGCGCGCGTGCCGACACTTTCGCCGCCTTGAACATCCCCTGATTCCACGCTCACCGACCGAAAGATTCCATCATGGCCCGCATCACCGTCGAAGACTGCCTGCAGCAGATCCCCAACCGCTTCCAGCTCGTGCTCGCCGCGACCTACCGCGCGCGCATGCTGAGCCAGGGCCATGCCCCGAAGATCGAAAGCAAGAACAAGCCGGCCGTGACCGCGCTGCGCGAGATCGCCGAAGGCAAGATCGGCCTGGAAATGCTCAAGAAGGTTCCCGGCTGATCGCTGACGCAGGCTTGCAACGGAAAAGCACCGCGACGCGGTGCTTTTTTTACGCCTGATCACGTCCACACAGCGGTCACGCTAAAGTGATAGCCATGAGCGCGGTCGCAAAATCTCAGTCCCATGCCCCTGCGGGCACGCCGAAGCCGAGCCCGGCGGCGCTGAATGCGGCCGCCGCCAGCTTCGCGGCCCTGACGGCGCGGCTCGACTACCTGAGCCCCGAAGACACCGAACTGGTCCGTCGCGCCTACCGTTTTGCCGACGAGGCCCACCTGGGCCAGCTGCGCAACAGCGGCGAGCCCTACATCACCCACCCGATCGCCGTGGCGGCGCAATGCGCCGAATGGAAGCTCGACGCGCAGGCCCTGATGGCCGCCCTGCTGCACGACGCCATCGAGGACTGCGGCGTCACCAAGCCCGAGTTGATCGAGCGCTTCGGCGCGCCGGTGGCCGAACTGGTCGACGGCCTCACCAAGCTCGACAAGCTGCAGTTCAACACGCGCGAAGAGAACCAGGCCGAGTCCTTCCGCAAGATGCTGCTGGCGATGGCGCGCGACGTGCGCGTCATCCTGGTCAAGCTGGCCGACCGCACGCACAACATGCGCACGCTGGCCGATGCGCCGCGCGAGAAATGGGCCCGGATCTCGCGCGAAACGCTCGACATCTACGCGCCCATCGCGCACCGGCTCGGCCTCAACCAGACGTACCGCGAGTTACAGGAACTGTCGTTCCGGCACCTCAAACCGTGGCGCTATGCCACGCTGGCCAAGGCCGTGGCCAAGGCGCGCGGCCGCCGGCGCGACCTGATCCAGAAGGTGCAGCGCGAGGTCGAGACCGCCTTCGCCGCCGCCCACATGACGCTGCGGATCGCGGGGCGCGAGAAGACGCTCTATTCGATCTACCGCAAGATGGAGGAAAAGCACCTGAGCTTCGCCCAGGTGACCGACATCTACGGCTTCCGGCTGATCGTGCCGAACGTGATCGCCTGCTACACGGGTCTGGGCATCCTGCACCAGATGTACAAGCCGCTGCCGGGCAAGTTCAAGGACCACATCGCGATCGCCAAGCTCAACGGCTACCAGTCGCTGCACACCACGCTGGTGGGCCCGGCGGGCGTCAGCGTCGAATTCCAGCTGCGCACCGACGCCATGCACGTGGTGGCCGAATCGGGCGTGGCGGCGCACTGGCTCTACAAAGCCGCGGACCCGAGCACGGCCAGCAACGACCGCCTGGGCACCAAGTGGCTGCAGTCGCTGCTCGACATCCAGGACGAGACGCGCGACGCCGCGGAGTTCTGGGACCACGTCAAGGTCGACCTGTTCCCCGACGCCGTCTACGTCTTCACGCCCAAGAGCCAGATCATGGCGCTGCCGCGCGGCGCGACGGTGGTCGACTTCGCCTACGCGATCCACAGCAACATCGGCGACCACACCTCGGCCGCGCGCATCAACGGCGACCAGGTGCCGCTGCGCACCGAGCTCAAGAACGGCGACGTGGTCGAGGTGATCACCGCGCCGGTGTCCACGCCCAACCCGGCCTGGCTCGGCTTCGTGCGAACCGGCCGTGCGCGCTCGAAGATCCGCCACTACCTCAAGACCCTGGCCCACGCCGAATCCGAAGGCCTGGGCGAGAAGCTGCTGGCGCAGGCCCTGCGCGCCGAAGGCCTGAGCAAGCTGCCCGAGGACGATGCGGAGCACCAGCCGCTGTGGGAAAAGCTGCTGCGCTTCACCGGCAACCGCACGCGCGCCGAGCTGCTGACCGACATCGGCCTGGGCAAGCGCATCGCGAGCATCGTGGCCAAGCGGCTGATGGCGCTCATGGCCGAGCTCGGCGAGCGCCCCGACGCGCTGCTGCTGAGCCGCGAGCGCTTCATCTCGCACGAAACCATCTCTCAGGGCGCCGTCACGCTCGACGGCAGCGAGAACTCCTCGGTGCGCTTCGCGCTATGCTGCCGCCCGATCCCTGGCGACCCGATCGTGGGCTACCTCGGCCACGGCGAGGGCCTGGTGGTGCACACCGAGGCCTGCGGCGTGGGCCAGCGCCTGCGCCACAAGGACAGCGAACGCTTCTTCGCGGTCGAGTGGGCCGACGAACCGACGCGCGCCTTCGAAACCGGCGTGATCATCACCGTGCGCAACGACAAGGGCGTGCTGGCGCGCGTGGCCGCGACGCTGGCCGATGCCGAAGCCGACATCACCCACGTCGAGATGGCCGACGAGACGCCGCAGGATTCGACCGATCTGCGCTTCGTGATCGCGGTACGCGACCGCTCGCATCTGGACGCGGTGCTGCGCTCGGTGCGCCGGACCACCTCGGTGCTGTCCGCGGCGCGCACCGTTCCCGCGTCCTGAGTCCGCGCCGCGCCTGCGGCGCAGCCTCTAAGCAGCGCCCGGCCCCGGCGCCGGATAGACGACCGACAGCAGCTCGACCTCGTGCGTGCCGCCCGGCGTGACGAGCTTGACCACGTCGCCCTCCCGCGCCTTCAGCAGCGCCCGCGCGATCGGCGAGATCCAGCTGACCTGCGACTGCGCGCTGTCGGCCTCGTCGATGCCGAGGATCGTCACGCTGCGCTCGTCGCCGCTCTCGTCCGCATAGCGCACCGTGGCGCCGAAGAAGACCTGGTCGCTGCCGTGGTGCACCGAGGGATCGGTCACCTCGGCGATCTCGAGGCGCTTGGTGAGGAAGCGAATGCGGCGGTCGATCTCGCGCAGCCGCTTCTTGCCGTAGAGGTAGTCGCCGTTCTCCGAGCGATCGCCGTTCTTGGCGGCCCAGTGCACGGCCTCGACCACCTTGGGCCGCTCCTCGTCCATCAGCTGCAGCAGCTCGGTGCGCAGCCGCGCGTAGCCGGCGGGGGTGATGTAGTTCTTGCCGCCCGCGGGCAGCGGCGGCATCGCGCCGTCGGCGCCATCGTCGTCCGCGTCGGAATCCGTTTCCTTGGTGAATGCCTTGTTCAAGCGACGCCTCCGGAGATCGAAAGAGAAGCGTGGCGTCCGCCGCGCGGACGAGCCTCGTACCAAAAAGAAAAGGGTCAACTCGTTTCCGAGTTGACCCTTGAAGAGTGGTGCGGCTGGCAGGAATTGAACCCACGACCCCTTGGTTCGTAGCCAAGTACTCTATCCAACTGAGCTACAGCCGCACAGCTTGCTATCATAGCATGTATTTTTGAGGCCTTTTCGATCCGTCGAAACAAATCTCAAAAATACGGGTGGTAGGCCGTGATGGGCTTGAACCATCGACCAACGGATTATGAGTCCGCTGCTCTAACCAACTGAGCTAACGGCCCACGTGGGCTCAATTCTATTCGCGCCGAAAAGGCGCCTTGCTACTTGCGGTGGCTCAGCGCGTTGCTGACCAGCTTGGAAGTGATGTCGACGATCTGGATCATGCGCTCGTAGGGCATGCGCGTCGGGCCGATCACGCCGAGCGTGCCCACGACCTGGCCGTCGACCTCGTAGTTGGCGCTGACGATGGACAGCTCCTCGACCGGCACCACCTGGCTCTCGCCGCCGATGAAGATGCGCACGCCCTCGGCCTTGCTCGACACGTCGAGCAGCCGCATCAGCTGCGCCTTCTGCTCGAAGAGCTCGAAGGCGCGGCGCAGTTGCCCCATGTCGCTCGAGAAGTCGCTGACCGCGAGCAGGTTGCGCTCGCCCGAGATCACGACGTCGTCTTCCTGCGATTCGCTCAGCACGTCCGAGCTGACCTTCACGGCCGCCTGCATCAGCGCCGCGATCTCGCCGCGCAGCGTGTCGACCTCGGACTGCAGCCGGTCGCGCACCTGCTCGATCGTCAGGCCCGCATAGTGGGCGTTGATGTAGTTCGCGGCCTCGACCAGCTGCGACTGCGAGTAGTCGGCCTCCGGAAAGATCACGCGGTTCTGCACGTCGCCTTCGGGCGAGACGATGATCACCAGCAGCCGGCGGTCCGACAGGCGCAGGAACTCGATCTGCTTGAACACCGACGAACGCCGTGGCGCCATCACCACGCCGACGAACTGCGAGAGGTTCGACAGCAGGTGCGCCGCGTTGGCGATCACGCGTTGCGGCTGGTCGGGCGCGAGGCTCGGCGCGGCCAGGTGCTCGCGCTGCGCGGTGAGCATGGTGTCGACGAAAAGCCTGTAGCCGCGCGCCGTGGGCACGCGGCCGGCCGAGGTGTGCGGACTGGCGATCAGTCCGAGCGACTCGAGGTCCGACATCACGTTACGGATGGTCGCGGGCGATAGGTCCAGGCCCGAGGAACGCGAGAGCGTTCGCGAGCCGACAGGCTGGCCTTCGGCGATGTAGCGCTCGACGAGCGTCTTGAGCAGCAACTTGGCGCGGTCGTCCAGCATTGCAAGATTTTAGTGTTGTAATTTGTAGCCATGACCTCTCCCTTTCGTCACGTCGCGCTGATCGGCAAATACCAGGCTTCCGGAGCCCGGTGCGGCGAGCGCGACAGCGTGATGGAAGGCATCGCGAGTTTTCTCGAATCCCAGGGCTGCAAGGTCTACGTCGAACAGCCGCGCGGCGACGACGAACCGGCCCAGGCCCTGCCCACCGGCGACCGCTACGAAGCCCTCACGGTCGAGCAGATCGGCCAGCAGTGCGACCTCGGCCTGGTGGTCGGCGGCGACGGCACCATGCTCGGCATCGGCCGGCAACTCGCGGCCTTCGGCATCCCGCTGATCGGCATCAACCGGGGCCGGCTCGGCTTCATCACCGACATCCCGCTCGACAACTTCCAGGCCACGCTGATCCCGATGCTGGCCGGCGAATACGAGGAAGACCACCGCAGCCTGATGCATGCGCAGGTGATGCGCGACGGCGCCGTGGTGTTCGATGCGCTCGCGATGAACGACGTGGTGGTCAACCGCGGCGCGACCTCGGGCATGGTCGAGCTGCGGGTATCGGTGGGCAAGCATTTCGTGGCCAACCAGCGCGCCGACGGCCTGATCATCGCGTCGCCCACGGGTTCGACGGCCTATGCGCTGTCGGCCGGCGGGCCGCTGCTGCATCCGGCGGTGCCGGGCTGGGTGCTGGTGCCGATCGCGCCGCACACGCTGTCGAACCGCCCAGTGCTGCTGCCCGATGCCGACGAGATCGTGATCGAGCTCGTGGGCGGGCGCGATGCCAGCGCGAATTTCGACATGCAATCGCTGGCCTCGCTCGCGATCGGCGACCGCGTGGTGGTGCGCCGCTCCGATTTCCGGGTGCGCTTCCTGCACCCGCGCGGCTGGAGCTATTTCGACACCCTGCGCAAGAAACTGCATTGGAACGAAGGAGGTTCCTGAGATGGCGCTCAGACGCATCGCACTGCGCGATTTCGTGATCGTGCGATCCCTGGAGATCGACCTGTCCGACGGCTTCACGGTGCTGACCGGCGAAACCGGCGCGGGCAAATCCATCCTGATCGACGCGCTGCAGCTCGCGCTCGGCAACCGCGCCGATGCGGGCGCGGTGCGCGAAGGCGCCGAGCGGCTCGACGTGAGCGCGGAGTTCGACAACGACCCGGCCTTCGTGGCCTGGCTCGACGAAGGCGGCTTCGAGGCGGGCGATGCCCTGCTGCTGCGCCGCACCGTCGACCTGCAGGGCCGCAGCCGCGGCTGGATCAACGGCAGCCCCGCCACCGCGACGCAGCTGCGCGACATCGGCGACCGGCTGCTCGACATCCATGGCCAGCACGCCTGGCAGAGCCTCACGCGGCCCGACGCGGTACGCGGCCTGCTCGATGCCTATGCCGGCGTGCGCACCGATGCGCTCGACGCTGCCTGGCAGGGCTGGCGCCGGGCGCTGTCCGCGCTCGAGCGTGCGCGCGGCACGCAGGATTCGCTGCAGCGCGAGCGCGAACGGCTGCAGTGGCAGATCTCGGAGGTCGCGAAGCTCGCGCCCGGCGCCGACGAATGGGAAGAACTGTCGGGAAGCCACACGCGCATCTCGAACGCACAGGCGCTGATCGACGCCGCCCAGGGCGCCAGCCATGCGCTCGAAGACGAGGACAACGGCGCGCTGGCCGCGCTCTCGCGCGCCGTCACGCTGCTGCAGAACTGCGAACACATCGAGCCCGAGTTCCGCGCGCTCGGCGAGGTGCTGTCCTCGAGCATCGCGCAGGCCGCCGACGCCGCGCACTCGCTGCACGGCTACCTGCGCGACGCCGACACCGATCCGCAGCGGCTGGCCGAACTCGACGAGCGCATGAGCCTGTGGATGTCGCTGGCGCGCCGCTACAAGCGCCCGCCGGTCGAGCTGCCGGCGCTGCTGGCCGGCTGGCAGGCCGAGCTGCAGGCCCTCGACGCGCAGAGCGACCTCGAAGGCCTGGAACGCGCCGAGCAGACGGCGCAGCAGGCTTACCTGAAGGAGGCCCGCGCGCTCGGCAAGCTGCGCAAGCAGGCCGCGCCCAAGCTGGCCCAGGCGGTCACGCAGGCGATGCAGGGCCTGGGCATGCAGGGCGGCCGCTTCGAGGTCGATCTGCAGCCGCTGGCCCAGCCGGGCAAGGCCGGTCTCGAGGAGATCGCCTTCCTGGTCGCCGGCCACACCGGCAGCACGCCGCGGCCGATCGGCAAGGTGGCCTCGGGCGGCGAACTCTCGCGCATCGCGCTCGCGATCGCGGTCACCACCAGCCAGCTCGGCGCCGCCCAGACGCTGATCTTCGACGAGGTCGATTCGGGCGTCGGCGGCGCGGTCGCCGAGACCGTGGGCCGGCTCATGAAGCAGCTGGGCCGCGACCGCCAGGTGCTCGCGGTCACCCACCTGCCCCAGGTGGCGGCCTGCGCCGACCACCACCTCGTGGTCGCCAAGCGGCAGACCGCGGGAACCACCGGCAAGGACGGTCCACGCACCGAGAGCGGCGTGTCGCTGCTCGACGACGACAGCCGCGCGAACGAGATCGCGCGCATGCTGGGCGGCGAGAAGGTCTCGCAGACCTCGCTCGCCCACGCCCGCGAGATGCTGGGCCACAAGACGCCGGCGGCCACCTCATGAAGGCGGTGCGCCACGACCACGGGGCTGTGCGATGAGCCTCGACCTGGTGCTCATCACCGGCATGTCGGGCTCCGGCAAGTCGGTCGCACTGCATGCGCTCGAGGACGCGGGCTACTACTGCGTCGACAACCTGCCGCCCGAGCTGCTCACGCCCTTCATCGCGCTGCAGCACGCGCAGAACGCGCAGCGCGTGGCAATCGCGATGGACGTGCGCAGCGGCGTCTCGCTGCCGATCGTTCCGCAGCAGCTCGAGGCGCTGCGCAACGACGGCGTGTCGCTGCGCTCGCTGTTCCTCGACGCGACCACCGACGCGCTGCTGCGCCGCTATTCGGAAACCCGGCGCCGCCATCCGCTGTCGAGCCAGGAAGGCCGCACCGACGTGCCCGACCAGCAGCGCGTGCTGGTGCAGGCCATCGAGCTCGAGCGCGAACTGCTGGCCGACCTGCGCGAAGGCGCCGACGTGATCGACACCAGCCTGATCCGGCCGGCGCAGCTGCAGAGCTACGTCAAGTCGCTGATCTCGGCGCCGCAGAGCCGCCTGACGCTGGTCTTCGAGTCCTTCGCATTCAAGCGCGGCGTGCCGCTCGATGCCGATTTCGTGTTCGACGTGCGCATGCTGCCCAACCCGCACTACGTGCCCACGCTGCGGCCGCTGACGGGCCGCGACGCGCCGGTGGCCGACTGGCTGCGCGAGCACGACGACGTGGCACGCATGTACGAGGACATCGAGCAGTTCCTCACGCGCTGGCTCGATGCGCTCGCACGCGACCACCGCAGCTACGTGACGGTGGCGATCGGCTGCACCGGCGGCCAGCACCGCTCGGTGTTCCTGGTCGAGCAGCTGGCGCGCAGCTTCGGCGCGCGCTGGGGCGCGCTCAAGCGGCACCGCGAACTCGACGCGAGCTGAAGAAAAAAAGGGCGAGGGGCCGGGGGCCTCAGCCCCCGGTGTTCTCGAGCAGCTTGCGCACCGGCGCGGGCAGCCCCAGGCCCAGCCATTCCGAGGCTTCGACCCAGCGCGCCGCATTGCCCTGCGGCGTTCCGCCATCGATGCGCACCGGATGCAGGTGCAGGTCCTTGTGGGTCAGCACGTGCACGAAGGGCGCGAGGTCCTCGCAGCGATCGCGTTCGGCCGCGGGCAGCGCGGCCAGCAGTTCGTCGCGCGAATCGAACACCGGCAGGCAATGCAGGCCGGCCCAGATGCCCTTGGCGGGCCGCTTCTCGAGCCACACGCGCCCGCTCGCATCGCGCGCCAGCAGCACCCACAGCGACTGCGCCGTGCGCCGCAGCTTGCGCGTCTTGACCGGATAGCGCTCGGGCGAGCCTTCGCGCCGCGCCACGCAGCTGTCGTTGACCGGGCACAGCATGCAGCTCGGCTTGCGCGGCAGGCAGACGGTGGCGCCGAGGTCCATCTGGCCCTGCGTGTAGCTCGCGATCGCCTCGCGGTCGTCGGCCGGCGGCAGCAGCCGCGTCGCATGCTCCCAGAGCAGGCGCTCGCTGGCCGAGGAGGACAGGTCCTCGCCGAAGCCCAGCACCCGCGTCAGCACGCGCTTCACGTTGCCGTCGAGGATGGCGACGCGCTCGCCGAAGCAGAAGGCCGCGACGGCCGCGGCGGTGGAACGGCCGATGCCCGGCAAGGTCGCCAGTTCGGCGGCCGTCTGCGGGAAGCTGCCGCCGAAGCGCGCCATCACCTCCTGCGCGCAGCGGTGCATGTTGCGTGCGCGACTGTAGTAGCCGAGCCCGCTCCAGAGCCCGAAGACCTCGTCCTCGGTGCCTTCGGCCAGCGCCCGCACGTCGGGAAAGCGCTCGAGGAACCGCGCGAAATAGCCGAGCACGGTCGTGACCTGCGTCTGCTGCAGCATCACCTCCGACAGCCACACGCGGTAGGGATCGCGCGTGTTCTGCCACGGCAGCTCGCTGCGGCCATGGCTGCGCTGCCAGGCAACCACGCGCTCGGCGAAGTGCGCCGGGAGTTTCAAGGCGGCGGGCGCGGCAGCCTCGGGGCTGCGCTTGCGCGTGCGCGCGGCAACGGTCGCCGGCACGCCGTGTTCAGGCTGCGGCACGCAGCTCGCCGGCCGAGGCCGCCGTGGCGGACGGCTTGCCCTGCTGCGCGATCAGCGCGGTGAATTCGCTCAGGCGCTGCTGCAGCCCGGCTAGCGCGCTCTCCTGCGCCGCCAGTTCGAGCAGCCGCTCGTCGAGGCTGCCGGCCGCGTTCTGGATGCGCTCGATCGCCTCGATGCGCTTGCTGAAGTTGCGGCGGCGCTCCTTGAGCTGCGCATCGATCTGCGCGCTGGCGCCCTTGCTCCAGCGCTCGACCTCGGTCATGGCGGCCTCGTTCACCAGCCGCAGCCGGCTCGCGAGCGCGCGCACGAGCTTGTCGCAGAAGTCGGCCTGCGCGAGCTTGAGCATGTTGCCCACGCCCAGGTAGTGGATGTGGCTGCGCTCGATCTGGCTGAGCTCCTGCTCGAAGCCGCTGAGGTCGGGCTCGGCCGGCGCCTGCAGGGTGAAGCCCTGCTCGGCATTGAGCTGGCGGAAGGTGGCGTGCAGCATCGACTGGATCTCGGCCGTGGTCGCCTGCACCTCGCGCAGGTTGTTGCGCAGCGAATCGAAGGTCTCGCCGTACACCTTGCGCACGTTGAACTTGACGCCGGGGCGCTTGAGCGCGGCCGACAGCCGCACCATGTCGGCCTTGAGCGCCGTGCGGCCCAGCACCGCGTAGACCTCGCGCAGCAGCTTGCCCTGCACCGAGCGCAGCGCCAGGATGCGCGCGTTGCTGCCCTCGAACTCGTTCTGTTCCAGGTCGATGCGCGCGCGCATGTGCCGGATCACCGACACGTTCTTGCCGCGCAGCCCCTGCAGCTCGAGCGCCTGCTCGGCCAGGTCGCGCTGGCGCACCTTGAGGATGCGCTCGGCCTCGGTCCGCAGCGCGGCCATGCCGGCATCGACGGCCAGCCGCAGCATGGTCTCGCGCTTGCCGAGCACGCCCTGGCCCAGCAGGGCCTCTAGCGCGGGCAGGCGGCTGGCCTCGAGCAGCCGCGCATCGCGGTGCACCTTGGCCTGCAGGCCCTTCTGCGCCGACACCGGCAGCACCTGCGCGAGCGGCACGTCGAGGTGCTTGGCGGCGACCTGGCGCTGCTGCTCGATCTGCTGCTCGATCTGCGCGTGGGTGCTCAGCGTGTCCCACAGGGTGTCGATCTTGTTGAGCACCACGAAGCGCGTGTCGCTGCCCTCGTTCTCGGTCACGAGGTGCTCGCGCCAGATCGACAGGTCGGAGCGGGTGACGCCGGTTTCGGCGCCGAGGATGAAGACCACCGCGTGCGCCTGCGGGATCAGGCTCACCGTCAGCTCGGGTTCGGCGCCGATCGCGTTGAGGCCCGGGGTGTCGAGGATCACCAGCCCCTGCTCGAGCAGCGGATGCGGCATGTTCAGGACGGCATGGCGCCAGCGCGGGATCTCGACCCGGCCCTCGGCGTCCTGCACCGGATTGTCGTCGGGCGTTTCCTCGTTCCAGAAGCCCAGCGCGCGCGCCTCGTCCTGCGAGACCCAGCGCACCTCGGCCACCTTGGCCATGGCCTGGGCCAGCCGTTCGGCATCGCCGACGTCGATCGCGATCTCGGTCCAGCGCGCGGGCTGGTCGCGCCAGTAGGCGAGCGAATGCGGTTCGAGGCGGGTTTCGATCGGCAGCAGGCGCAGCTTGGGCGCCAGCATGGCGTCGTAGCCGAGCTCGGTCGGGCACATGGTGGTGCGGCCCGCGCTCGCCGGCATGATGCGCCGCCCGTAGCCGGCGAAGAAGATCGCGTTGATCAGCTCCGACTTGCCGCGCGAGAACTCCGCGACGAAGGCCACCATGACCTTGCTGGTGCGGATCTGCGATTCGAGCCCGCGCAGCCGCTCGGCCACCGCCTGGTCAAGCAGCTCGTTCTCGGTCAGCCAGCGGGACAGCCACTGCAAGCGGTGGGCGAAATTGCTCCGCCACGCACCGTGCTGGTCGAGTTGTTGGTTGAAGGAGCGGCTCAAGGTGGAAATGTAAAAACTTTCTTACAAATATAACATCGCAATCTGAAAACCGGGTGACCGGTACGCATTGACCTCCGGCCGCGCTGCGGCACTGCGACCGATCATCGGACTACTTCTGGCACACCGGGCAGAAATAGGTCGAGCGCTGCCCCTGGCGCAGCAGCCGGATCGGCGTGCCGCAGACCCTGCACGGTTCGCCGGCACGGCCGTAGACCGTGGCCTCGAGCTGGAAGTAGCCGTTCTGGCCGTCGATGGAAAAGTCGCGCAGGGTGCTGCCGCCCTTCTCGACCGCCCGCGCCAGGATCTCCTTGACCGCGGCATGCAGCCGCGCGGCGCGCGGCCGGCTGATGCGCGCGGCCGACAGCGTGGGACGGATGCCGGCCTGGAACAGTGCCTCCGAGGCATAGATGTTGCCCACGCCCACCACCACGTCGCCCGCGAGCAGCACCTGCTTGATCGCGGTGCGGCGCTTGCGCAGGCCGGCATGGAAGGCATCGAGATCGAAGGCCTCGCCCAGCGGCTCCATGCCGAGCCCGCCGAGCAGCTTGATCGCCCAGGGCGCCGCCTCGTCGTCGACATAGACCACGGCGCCGAAGCGGCGCGGATCGTTGAGCCGCAGCGTGCCGCGGTCGGTGACCAGGTCGAAGTGATCGTGCACGCCGGGCTCGGGCAAGGCGGCATCGAATCGCAGGCTGCCCGACATGCCCAGGTGCAGCAGCAGCAGGCCCACGTCGAGATCGATCAGGAGGTATTTGCCGCGCCGGCGCACCTCGCGCACGCGGCGACCCACCAGCAGCTCGGGCGCCACCATCAGCGCCCAGCGCAGCGGCTTGCCGATGCGCACGGCATCGATGCGCGCGCCGGCGATGCGGTCCGCGATTCCGCGCCGCGTGACTTCGACTTCGGGTAGCTCAGGCATGGGGCTCCAACAACTGCAGGACACGAAGCCCCACGCGGTGCTCGTTCAAATGCATGGATTATTATGGTTCGATGATTCCATCGCCCCGCCGACACCGCCTTGCGGCGGCCGCGTCACTCGTGCTCCTGGCCTGCGCCGCCCACGTTCACGCGCAGTCCTCCGACCCCGCCGCGCCGGACAGCCCGGCTCCCATCATCGAACGCAGCGCGCCGCCCAGGCCGGCGAGCCCGCAGCCCGCCAAGCCGCCCGCGCGGACGGCGCCCGCGAAGCCCGCTGCGGCGGCCGCGGCGGCCGATCCCGCGCCGCAGCCTTCGGCCCTGAGCGCCGACATGTTCTACGAGATCCTCATGGGCGAGCTCAGCGCGCGCTCGGGCGATCCCGGTTCGGGCTACCAGTACGTGCTCGATGCGGCGCGCAGGCTGCGCGACGGCAAGCTGTTCCAGCGCGCGATCGAGATCGCGCTGCAGTCGCGCTCGGGCGACGCGGCCCTCGCCGCGGCACGCGCCTGGCAGGACACGGTGCCCAACTCGCGCGACGCGCGCCGTTTCGAGCTGCAGATCCTGATCCTGCTCAACCGCATCGGCGACACGACCGAGCTGCTGCGCGCCGAGATCGCGGCCAGCCCGCAGGTCGAGCGGCCGCTCTTGATGGCCGTGATCGCGCGCAACTACTCGCGCGCCACCGACAAGAAGCTCGCCGCCACGGTGGTCGAGCAGGCGCTGGTCGACGAATTCAAGAATCCCGCGACGGCGGGCATGGCCTGGGCCACGGTGGGCCGGCTGCGCCTCAATGCCGGCGACAACTCGGGTGCGCTCGAGGCCGCGCGCAGGGGCCAACAGGCCGACCCGGCCTCCGATGCGCCCCCGGCGCTCGCGCTCGAGCTCATCGATCCGGGCCAGCCGCTGGCCGAACCGATCGTCACGCGCTACCTGGCCGGCAATCCGAAGGCTTCGCCCGAGCTGCGCGTGGCCTATTCGCGCGTGCTGGTCGAGAACCGCCGCTACGCCGAAGCCTCGAGCCAGCTGCAATCGCTGACCGTCGCGCGCCCCGAACTCGCCGAACCCTGGCTGCTGCTCGGCAGCCTGCAGGCCCAGGCACGCCAGGACGCCGCGGCCGAAACCTCGCTCAAGCGCTACCTCGAGCTGGCCAGCAGCCAGCCGGCCGCCGCCGCGCAGGCCGAGGCCGGCGACCGCAACCGCGGCGTGACGCAGGCCTACCTGCTGCTGTCGCAACTGGCCGAGCGGCGCAAGGACTTCACCGGCGCCGAGCGCTGGCTCGCGCGCATCGACAACACCGACGACCTGGTGATCGCGCAGACGCGCCGCGCTGGCCTGCTGGCACGCCAGGGCAAGCTGCCGCAGGCACGCGAGCTCGTGCGCGGCCTGCCCGAGCGCACGCCCGAGGACAAGAAGCAGAAGTTCCTGGCCGAGGTGCAGCTGCTGCGCGACGCCAAGCAGTTCCAGGCCGCCTACGACATGCTGGCCCAGGCCTCGGCCGCCGCGCCCGACGACACCGACCTCGTCTACGACCAGGCCATGATGGCCGAGAAGCTCGACCGTCTCGACGAGATGGAGCGGCTGCTGCGCCGGCTGATGCAGCTCAAGCCCGAGAACCAGAACGCCTACAACGCCCTTGGCTACTCCTTCGCCGATCGCAAGATCCGGCTCGAGGAAGCCCGCACGCTGATCCAGAAGGCCGTGCAGCTCGCGCCGGAAGACCCGTTCATCGCCGACAGCCTGGGCTGGGTCGAGTTCAGGCTCGGCAACACGGCCGAGGCCATCCGCATCCTCGAGGCCGCCTACAAGACGCGCCCCGATCCGGAGATCGGTGCCCACTTCGGCGAAGTGCTGTGGAGCATCGGCCAGAAGGACCGCGCGGTCACGATCTGGAAGGAAGCGCTGCTGAGCGACGCCGACAACGAGACCCTGCAGGAAACGCTCAAGCGCCTGCGGGTCAAGCCCTGAGATGGCGGCGCTCGTGGCCTCCGGCGGCGCGCGGCCCGATGGCGGCCGGCGTCTGCTGCTGGCGGCAATCGCTACTTTTTCCATAGCGGGATGCGCGCAGCTCACGGGCGGCTCGAAGGCCTCCGTGCCGCGCGCGACGAATGCCTGGAGCGGCCGCATGTCGCTGCGCGTGGACAGCGAACCGGTGCAGACCTTCTCGGCGCTGTTCGAGCTGCGCGGCTCGCCCGAGACCGGCGAGCTCTCGCTCACCACGCCGATCGGCAGCACGCTGGCCCAGTTGCACTGGTCGCCCGGCGAAGCCCTGCTGAAGAACGGCAGCGACACGCGGCGCTACGCCTCGCTCGACGCGCTGATCGAGGCCGCCACCGGCGCCGCGATCCCGGTCGCCGCGCTGTTCGGCTGGCTCGAGGGCCGCAATGACCCCGTGCCCGGCTGGCGAGCCGACCTCGGCCAGCTCGCGAGCGGCCGGCTGCAGGCGCTGCGCGAGACACCGGCACCGCGGGCCGACCTGCGCATCGTGTTCGAGCGCATGCCGGCGTCATGAAGGCGATCTACGACCTTCCCGCGCCGGCCAAGCTCAACCTCTTCCTCCACGTCACCGGCCGGCGCGACGACGGCTACCACCTGCTGCAGTCGGTCTTCATGCTGATCGACTGGTGCGACACGCTCCACGTCGAACTGCGCGGCGACGGCCAGCTGAGCCGCGAGGACCTGACCGTGCCGCTGCCGGCCGACGACCTCGTGCTGCGCGCCGCGCGCGCGCTGCAGGCCCATGCGGCGCCGGGCCAGGGTGCGCACATCGGCGTCGCGAAACACGTGCCCTCGCAGGCCGGCATGGGTGGCGGCTCTTCCGATGCCGCGACCTGCCTGCTGGCGCTCAACCGGCTCTGGAATCTGCGGCTGCCGCTCGCGGAGCTCTCGCGCATCGGCCTGTCGCTGGGCGCCGACGTGCCGTTCTTCCTCTCGGGCCGCAACGCCTGGGTCGAAGGCATCGGCGAGAAAATCCGCCCGATCGAACTGCCGTCGGCACGCTTCGTTGTGGTCAAACCACCCGAGGGACTCGATACCCGTTTAATTTTTTCTGCGGATGATCTGCAACGGGCAAGTCCTGTTGCTATAATCACGGGCTTTGCTGCAGTACGCGAACAGCACGCAGATCAAAACCTCTTAAGCCTCGGCGAGGAAGTTTTCGATTTCGGCCACAACGACCTGCAGCCGGTTGCCCAACGGCTCTGTCCCGCGATCACCGACGCCATCGATTGGCTCGGCGCTCGAGGACTCAATGCCAGGATGACCGGCTCCGGAAGTTCGGTGTTCGCCAGAATGCAGCAGGAACCGCAGAACGCGGAACTGCTTTCGGGCCCCACGGGCTGGCAGGTTCGCCAATGCGACAATCTGGCCGCTCATCCACTTCGAGGTTGGGCAGCCTGAAAAACTGATCGGAGCGCCCAGGCGTTTCGATGCGACATATATCGGTAGGCGGTGCAAACCGTCGACCTGTGTAGGGGAGTCGCCAAGCTGGTTAAGGCACTGGATTTTGATTCCAGCATGCAAAGGTTCGAATCCTTTCTCCCCTGCCAAACCTTTCAGACACTACGGCCCGCGGGCCGTAGTTTCTTTTTGAAGCCGCGGTCCCTGGACCCGGCACTTCGTTTGCGGCCGACCCGCTGCAATAATCGGCGGCCCCAGGGTCGCCAAGACTCGTAACTCTTTGGCGGCTTTCCCAAGCCAAATCGCTCAGCCGGGACGCGCTCATGCAGGCTCACCATCCTGATTTCATGGTTTTCACCGGCAATGCCAATCCGGGCCTTGCTGCAGAAATCGCGAGCAACCTGGGCACCACCCTCGGTGCCGCCCGCGTCGGTCGCTTCTCCGACGGTGAAGTCACCGTCGAGATCAACCAGAACGTGCGGGCACGCGATGTGTTCGTGGTGCAGTCCACCTGCGCCCCGACCAACGAGAACCTGATGGAACTGCTGATCATGGTCGACGCGCTCAAGCGCGCTTCGGCCGAACGCATCAGCGCCGTGATTCCCTATTTCGGCTATGCCCGCCAGGACCGCCGCCCGCGCTCGAGCCGCGTGCCGATCTCGGCCAAGGTCGTGGCCAACCTGCTGGAAACCGTGGGCGTCGAGCGCGTGCTCACGATGGACCTGCACGCTGACCAGATCCAGGGCTTCTTCGACATCCCGGTCGACAACATCTACGCCTCGCCGGTGCTGCTGGGCGACCTGCGCGCCAAGAACTACGAAGACCTGATCGTGGTCTCGCCCGACGTCGGCGGCGTGGTCCGTGCCCGCGCGCTGGCCAAGCAATTGAACTGCGACCTCGCCATCATCGACAAGCGCCGCCCCAAGGCCAACGTCAGCGAAGTCATGAACGTGATCGGCGAGATCGACGGCCGCAACTGCGTGATCATGGACGACATGATCGACACCGCGGGCACGCTGGTCAAAGCGGCCGAAGTGCTGAAGGAACGCGGCGCCAAGAGCGTCTACGCCTACTGCACGCACCCGATCTTCTCGGGCCCCGCGATCGAGCGCCTCAGCAAGGGCACGGCCCTCGACGAAGTGGTCGTGACCAACACCATTCCCCTTTCCGACAGCGCCAACGGCTGCGGAAAGATCCGCCAGCTCTCCGTGGCACCGCTGATCGCCGAGACGATCCAGCGCATTGCCAAGGGCGAGTCGGTGATGAGTTTGTTCTCGGACCAGGACAATCTCTTCTGAGATTGCGCTCCTGCCGTTCGGGCAAAAAGCCGGCTTCCCTGATCGGGAAGTCATTTTGAAACCGGCGCCGCACTGGTCGCGGTCGGCGCTCAAGAAGCGAAATGGCCGTCGTGCCTTCGCTCCAAGGAGTTAACTATGAAATTCGTCGCTTTCGAGCGCGCCAAGCAGGGCACGGGTGCGAGCCGCCGTCTCCGCATCTCGGGCAAGACGCCCGGCATCGTCTACGGTGGCGAAGGCCAGCCGCAACTGATCGAGCTCGATCACAACGCGCTGTGGCACGCCCTCAAGAAGGAAGCCTTCCACGCCTCCGTCCTCGAGATGGAACTCGGCGGCAGCGTGAGCAAGGTGCTGCTGCGCGACGTGCAGTACCACCCGTTCCGCCAGCTGGTCCAGCACATCGACTTCCAACGCGTCGATGCCAAGACCCGCCTGCACATGAAGGTGCCGCTGCACTTCAAGGGCGAGGAAGAGTCCGATGCCGTCAAGCTCGACCACAACCTCGTGAACCACGTGCTGACCGAACTCGAAGTGAGCTGCCTGCCCAGCGACCTGCCCGAGTTCATCGAAGTCGACCTCTCGACGCTGAAGAAGAACGCCACGCTGCACGTCAACGACATCAAGCTGCCGAAGGGCGTGAAGTTCGTGAGCCACGGCAAGACCAACCCGGTCGTGGTCTCGGCCGTGCCGCCGCTGGTCGCCGAAGAGCCGGCACCTGCTGCCGAAGGCGCTGCCGAAGCTGCACCCGCAGCGGCTCCCGCCAAGAAGACCGGCAAGAAGTAATTCTTCTCGGCTTCGCGCTGCAAACCAAAGGCCCGCCTCGCGCGGGCCTTTTGCATTGCGCGACCGCCCGATAATCCCGCCCCATGATCAAACTGTTCGTCGGCCTCGGCAATCCCGGGCCTGAATACGAAGCCACGCGGCACAACGCCGGCTTCTGGTGGATCGACGCCCTCGCGCGCGACTGGAAGCTCAACCTGGTGCCCGAGCGCAGCTACCACGGCCTCGCGGCGCGCGCGAACATCGGCGGCCAGAGCATCTGGCTGCTTGAGCCGCAGACCTTCATGAACCTCTCGGGCAAGTCGGTCGCGGCGCTCGCGCGCTTCTTCAAGATCGCGCCCGAAGAAATCCTCGTGGCGCACGACGAGCTCGACGTGGTGCCCGGCCAGGCCAAGCTCAAGTTCGGCGGCAGCCATGCGGGCCACAACGGCCTGCGCGACATCCATGCGCAGCTCGGCACCGGCGACTACTGGCGGCTGCGCCTGGGCATCGGCCATCCCGGCGTGAAGTCGGAGGTGATCAACTGGGTGCTCAAGAAGCCGCTGAAGGAACAACGCGACGCGATCGACGATGCGATCGTGCGCAGCCTGCATGCCCTGCCCGCGCTGCTCGCGGGCGAAATGGAAAAGGCCACGGCCACCATCCACACGAGCAAACCGCCCCGGCCCAAACCGCCGCGGCGCGAGCCTGGCGACGGCAGCGCGCCCGCCGCACCCTAGCCAGCGTTCATCGCGGGAAGCGCCGACAGAGCGCGAAGCAAGAGGGAGAGAAGAACGATGTCGACAACGAGGGAGAGAACGAGAAGAACGCACGGCATGCGCCGGACCATCGTCGCGAGCGCGATGGCCATCGGCGTCTGTGCAGTGACCAGCGCATTCGCACAGCAGCCGGGCACATCGACCTGGCGCTGCGGCAACAGCTACAGCGACCGCCCCTGCGCAGGCGGAACGACGGTGAAGGTGGACGACGCGCGCAGCGACGACGACCGCCAGGCCGCCGACGAAGCCACGCGGCGCAACGCAAAGCTCGCCGACCGGCTCGAACGCACGCGGCTGTCCGAGGAGAAGCAGGCGCATCAGCGCGACCAACGCGCCGCGCAGGATGCCCAGCGCGCTGCCCTCGCGCAACGCAGGCTCGAAGCCCAGGAGCGCCTGGAGAAGGCCAGGGCCACGAAGCTCGCGGCCGAGCCGCGCAAGGCCACGGCCAGCTACGGGGAGAGACCGGGATCGAAGCCCGGGGAGGAAGGCGGCGCGAAGAAGAAGCGCCGCAAGCCCGCGGCCTCAGACGCCGGTTGAGGGTGGGGACGGAGGCTGCGATGCCGCAGCCTTCGTTGCCGTGAGACGCTGGTACTTCTGCATCAGCGTTTCGCGGCTTTCCACGTGGTCCGGATGGATCGGGATGCAGGCCACGGGGCAGATCTGCACGCACTGCGGCTCGTCGAAGTGGCCCACGCATTCGGTGCACTTGTGCGGATCGATCTCGTAGATCGCCTCGCCCATGTAGATCGCATCGTTCGGGCACTCCG
Organism: Variovorax sp. GW821-FHT09B01; assembly: GCF_059418345.1. Classification (NCBI taxonomy): domain Bacteria; kingdom Pseudomonadati; phylum Pseudomonadota; class Betaproteobacteria; order Burkholderiales; family Comamonadaceae; genus Variovorax; species Variovorax sp. GW821-FHT09B01. The sequence continues at coordinate 270,762 of NZ_JBWKPQ010000010.1, forward strand.
GCTCGCAGACATCGCAGTTGATGCATTCGTCGGTGATCATGAGGGCCATGCCGCGATTATCCCAGGCGGCGGAGTCCCCGGCGGCAACGTGGGAGAGCGATCCCTTCGGGGATCCGGTGCTACGGCACGCTTGTTGCAGTTGTCGGGTTATGCTGCGCCCCGCCCCATGAGCCTCTTCTTAATCAAGCGCCTTGCCACGCTGATCGGCACGCTGATCGGCGCCTCCATCATCGTCTTCCTCGTCCTGGAGATCCTGCCCGGCAACGCCGCGCAGATGCTCATGGGCCCGGATGCCGCACCCGAAGCCGTCGCTGCCCTGGCCACCAAGCTCGGCCTCGACCAGCCCGCCTGGACCCGCTACTGGCACTGGATCGCGGGCCTGCTCACCGGCGACCTCGGCGACTCCTACGCCTACAGCTCCCCCGTGCTCGACCTCATCCTCGAGCGCCTCGCACTCACCGTCCCCCTGGCCCTCTTGGCCATGGCCTTCACCACCGTGCTCGCCCTGCTCGTGGGCGTCACCGCCGCCGCGCGCCACAACAAGCTCGGCGACGTCGGCCTGATGGGTTTGACCCAGGTCGGCATCGCCATCCCCAACTTCTGGTTCGCCATCCTGCTGATCCTCGTCTTCTCCGTGCAGCTGCAGTGGTTCTCCGCCGGCGGCTTCGACGGCTGGGGCGAAGGCGTCTTCGCCGGTTTGAAGTCACTGCTGCTGCCCGCCCTGTCCCTGGCCGTCGTGCAGGCCGCCATCCTCGCGCGCATCACCCGCTCGGCCGTGCTGGAGGTCATGCGCGAGGACTTCGTGCGCACCGCGCGCGCCAA
>NZ_JBWKPQ010000011.1:0-261495 GCF_059418345.1 Variovorax sp. GW821-FHT09B01
TCACCGTACGTGAGTACGGCTGCGGTCCTCGGCACGACCTCGGGGCGCTCGCTACGGTTTCTTCACACCTTGTGAGCACTGCGCAAGGGCGTCGTTTTTCGACGATCGGGCCGGGATGCTGATAGCCTGAGGTGCCGCGCTCAGCCATCGCAACCCAGCCCTTCTTGCCATGCCCGACTTCCGCTCGCCCGAATTCCTGATCGGCCACGTGCAGCACACGCTCGCGTTCTACGACGGCCGCAGCCTCGATCCGCACGGCGGCTTCTTCCACTTCTTCAAGGACGACGGCACGGTCTACGACCGCCGCACGCGCCACCTGGTGAGCAGCACGCGCTTCGTCTTCAACAACGCCACCGCCTGGCGCCGCTTCGGCCGGCCCGAGCACCTGGCGGCGACGCGCCACGGCCTCGAGTTCCTGCAGCGCGCCCATGCGCATCCGCAGGGCGGTTACCTGTGGGAGCTCGACTGGCACGAGGGCCGCGCGCAGGTGCGCGACGGCACCCACTACTGCTATGGCCTGGCCTTCGTGCTGCTCGCGCATGCGCACGCGGCGATGGCCGGCGTGGACGAGGCACGCGCGGGCATCGAATCGACCTGGCAGCTGCTGGAGCGGCATTTCTGGGAGCCGCGCCACCAGCTCTATGCGAACGAAGCCACTGCCGACTGGGCGGTGTCTCCCTACCGCGGCCAGAACGCCAACATGCATGCCTGCGAGGCGATGATGGCGGCCTTCGAGGCCACGGGCGATGCGAAGTACCTGGACCGCGCGGCGACGCTGGCGCAGGCGATCGCGCTGCGCCAGGCCGACATGACCGGGGGCAGGGTCTGGGAGCACTTCCGCGAGGACTGGTCGGTCGATGCCGACCACAACCGCGGCAACCGCGCCGACATCTTCAAGCCCTGGGGCTTCCAGACCGGCCACCTGACCGAATGGACCAAGCTGCTGCTGCAACTCGAGGGCCTGCTCGCCGGTCGGGGCGTGGAGACCGGCTGGATGCTGCCGCGCGCGCAGTCGCTGTTCGAGGCGGCGATGCGCCACGGCTGGGACGACGAGTTCGGCGGCCTGGTCTACGGCTTCGATCCCGAGGGCGCGCTCTACGACGGCGACAAGTACTTCTGGGTGCAGGCCGAGAGTTTCGCGGCCGCCGCGCTGCTCGCCGTGCGCACCGGCGAGTCGCGCTACTGGGACTGGTACGACCGGATCTGGGACTACGCCTGGCGGCACATGGTCGACCACGAGCATGGCGCCTGGTTTCGCATCCTGTCGCGCGACAACCGCAAGCTCAGCGACGAGAAGAGCCCGGCCGGCAAGACCGACTACCACACGATGGGCGCCTGCCACGACGTGCTGCGCGCCCTCCGCGCCTGAAGCAACTCAGAACACCGACAGCCCCGTGCGCGCCACGAACATCTCGAGCGCCTTCATGCCCAGCAGCGAGTTGCCGGTGGCATCGAGCGCGGGCGACCACACGCTGAGCGTGAGCCGGTCGGGCACCACGGCCACGATGCCGCCACCCACGCCGCTCTTGCAGGGCAGGCCGATCGAGAAGGCCACGTCGCCCGCGGCGTCGTAGGTGCCGCAGGTCAGCATCAGCGCGTTGATGCGCCGGGTCTGGCGCTCGCTGGTGATCGCGGCCTCGCCGTCGATCGGGTGCGCGCCGTCGCGGCACAGGTAGCCGGCTGCGCGCGCGAGCTGGCGGCAGCTCATGCGCAGCGCGCACTGGTGGAAGTAGGTGTCGAGCACCTCGGTCACGTCGTTGTCGAGCTTGCCGAAGCTCTTCATGAAGTTGGCCAGCGCCACGTTGCGAAAGCCGGTCTCGGCCTCCGAGCGCGCGACCTCCTCGTCGAAGCCCACGGGCTCGCCGGCCAGGCTGGCCATGAGCGCGAGGATGCGCGCTTTGGCGCTGCCGCCCTCGGCGCGCGCATGGCTCACGAGCCGGTCGGCGACCGCGATCGCGCCCGCATTGATGAAGGGGTTGCGTGGCTTGCCCTGCTCGTTCTCGAGCTGCACCAGCGAGTTGAACGGATTGCCCGAGGGCTCGCGGCCGATGCGTTCCCACAGCGCGTCGCCCACGGCCTGCATCGCGAGCGTGAGCGTGAACAGCTTGGACACGCTCTGGATCGAGAACGGCGTGTCGGCATCGCCGGCCGCGGCCTCCTCGCCGTCGCAGGTGCGCAGCGCGATGCCGAACTGCCGCGCGTCGACGCGCGCGAGCGCCGGGATGTAGCTGGCCACCGTGCCGGCCTGGCCCAGCAGCGGTTGCATCGCGGCCGCGATCTCGTCGAGCACGGGCTGGAATCGGGTGGATGTCGCCATGTCGCTCGTTCCTTCAGGCGCGGCGCGCGCCGCCGCGATTGACCAGCACGATGCCCACCGCCACGCCGGCCAGCGCCACCACCAGCTGCGGCGTGAGCGGCTCGGACAGCAGCAGCACGCCGAACACCAGCGCGAACAGCGGCGTGAGGAAGGTGAAGGAGGACATCTGCGTGGCCGGGTAGTGGCGCAGCATCCACATCCACGCGAGGTAGCTCGCGAAGGCGCCGATCACGGTCTGCAGCGCGATCGAGGTCCAGGCCCAGGCCGAGTAGTGCGTGCCCCAGGTTTCGCCGAGCAGCAGCGAGATCAGGGGGCAGACCGCGGCCGTCACCGCGACTTGGTAGAACAGCGTCTTCTCGGCGCTCGCGGTGGCGAGCCGGGTGGCGCGCAGGGTCAGCGTGGTCAGGCCCCACAGCATGCCGGCGGCGAGTGCCAGCGCGTCGCCACGCAGTTGCGACGAGGAGGTGTGGCCGAAGCCTTCGCTGAAGGCCAGCACCACGGCCGCGAAGGCGATCGCGAGCCCGGCCCACTGCAGCCCGCGCAGCCGCTCGGCCGGCACCCAGCGCGGCAGGAACAGCGAGACCCAGAACGGCGCCGTGTAGAGGAACACCGTGAGCCGCGAGGCGCTGGTGAGCTGCAGGCCCAGGTAGATGCCCGCGAACTCGCCCGCGAACAGCAGCCCCGCGAGCAGGCCGCCGGGCAGCGTGCCGTCGCGCTCGAACAGCGGCACCTTGCGCCAGGCGCACCACAGCCCCAGCAGCACCACCGCGCCGGCCATGCGCATCGAGGCCTGCCACATCGGCGGCACCTCGGCCACGGTGGTCTTGATGAGGATCTGCTGCAGGCCCCAGAAGGCGCAGCAGACGACGAGCAGGCCGATGGCGAGCGCGTCGAGGTGGGTTTTTCTCTGGATCATCTGTTGTTCGTTCTTCGCAAGGCGGCCCGCCCGCATCGCGCGGCGGCGCCGACGATCCTAGCGCGCGGGCGCTTCCCCGCTACCATCCGGGTTTCGTTCCCGGGTACCGCCCCTCCCGTTCCTGGTTCCGCATCCGGTATAGATGCGGGGCCCGGGAGGCATGCATGGGCATGCGGAATTTCTCGTGGCTGCTGCTCGCGGCCAGCATCGCGGCGGAGGTCGTCGGAACCCTCGCGCTGCGTCACGCCGACGGCTTCACGCGTGCACTGCCCTCGGCCGTGGTGGCGGCGGCCTATGCGCTCGCGATCTGGCTCATGGCGCTGGCGGTGCGGCAGCTCGAGGTCGGCCTGGCCTATGCGGTCTGGGCCGGCGCCGGCACCGCGCTGATCGCCGTCTGCGGCGTCTGGCTGTTCGGCGAAGCGGTCACGCTCGCGCGCTGCCTCGGCGTGGCGATGATCGTGCTCGGCGTGGTCGTGCTCCACCTCGACCCGCGCTGAGGTGACCCGCGCCGAGGCTTCAGCGCCCCGCGACCGGGTAAGGCGGCTTACCGCGCGTGCCCACCATCAGGTCGGGCACCACCGCCTCGACGTCGGGCAGCGCGCGCGCCGCGCGTTCGAGCTGGCGTGCCAGCGCGGACGAGGGCACGCAGCCCTGCAGGTAGACCCAGCGCCGCTGCACCATGACCCACACGCTGCCCCGGCGCAGGCCTGGCACCGCCTCGAGCGCGGCGCGCACCTTGGGCGCGAGCGGCTTGTCGTAGCGGTAGGCGTTGCTGTCGCTGCATTTGCCCGCGAGCCAGCAGCTGGTGCCGCGCTCGAGCCGCGAATGGATCTGGATGCGGCGCTCCTCGGCCGTGTAGAACGGGCCTTCGGGTTCGGGGCAGCCCGGCAGTCCGGCCGAGACGCGGAAGAAGGGATCGTCGAACCAGTTCTGCTTGGCAGGCGAGGCGGCGTCCTGCGCGCTCGCCGCATGCGGCGCGGCCACGGCGCACAGCAGGGCGAGCACCGGCGCCGCGTGCTTCACAAGGGATGTTCCGTGTAGAAGCGGCCGCCGTGGAACAACAGCGGCGAGGCGCCGGCGTCGTGGCTGCAGCGCTCCACCTCGCCGACGAAGATCACGTGGTCGCCCTCGTCGTAGCGGCTGCGGTTGAAGCACTCGAAGCTCGCCGCGGCGCCCGCGAGCACCGGCGCGCCGCCCAGGCCTTCGGTGAAGTCCACGTCGGCCCAGCGGTCGATGTCCTTGGTGGCGAAGCGCTCGGCCAGCGTCTTCTGGCTGGCCGCGAGGATGTTCACCGTGTAGTGCGAGCCGGCCCGCAGCGCGGCCATCGAGGCGGCGCTGCGCGACAGGCTCCAGAGCACCAGCGGCGGCGACAGCGAGACCGAATTGAAGGAGTTGGCGGTGAGCCCGACCAGCGCGCCGTTGGCCGCGCGCGCCGTGACGATGGTCACGCCGGTGGCGAACATGCCGAGCGCCGCGCGGAATTCAGCGGACGAGAAGGTGGGCGGCTGGGCGCTGCGCAAGGTGGTCACGAAGGAGCGGGAACGGTGGAGGGCAGGGGGCTATTCTGGCGCACCCGTCTTTCCCGCCCCCGGCGCGGCCGACATCACCTCGGTCACGAAGCGGGTGTAGGCGGCCGCGGCCGGCGAGGGCGTGCGGCCCGCGAGCGTGACCAGGCCGTAGTGGGTGCGCATGCCTTCGAGGCCCGCGATGGGCAATGGCACCAGCGGCTGGGTCTCGTGGCGGAAGGCCGGCGCATCGGGCGCGAGCACCACGGCGCGCGCCGTGAGCGCGAGATGGCGCAGGGTGCCGGTGTCGTCGCAGACCAGGTTGAACACGCCGCGTCCGGCGCGCTTCGCCTGGCGCTCGAACTGCGCGGCCACGCGCGCGGGCAGCTTCGGGCCGGCGACCGGGTAGTCCATCGCCTGCTCGAGCGTGACCGACGCCAGCCTGCGCAGCGGATGGCGCGGCTGCACGAAGAACGAGACCGGCACGTCGGGCAGCCGCATGGTCTCGAGGCCGCCCTGGCGCGCGAGGTCGCGCGTGTCGGCGATGAACAGGTCGATCTCGCGCCGGTGCAGCCGCTCGGCCAGGGTGGCGGTGTCGGCCACCTCGGTGCGCACCGAGAGCTGCGGATGCCGCTGCACCAGCAGCGTGAGCGCCGCGCGCCCGAGCATGCCGGCCGCGAACGGCCCCAGGCCCACCTGCAGGCTGCCGGCGGCCAGGCCCTCGAGCTGCAGCACGTCCTCCCTGAGCTGGCGCGCGTCGATGAGCAGTTCGCGGGCGCGCGCGAGCACCAGCTCGCCGGCCTGTGTGAAGCGCACCGTGCCGTAGGCGCGGTCGATCAGCCGCACCTGCAGGCCTTCCTCGAGCGCCTCGATGCTGCGCGAGAGCGCGGGCTGCGAGAGGTGCGAGGCCTGGGCCGCGCGGCCGAAGCTGCCCTGCTCGGCCAGGGCGACGAGGTGCTGGAGCTGGCGCAGCTGCATGGCGATCTTGTGTTTTTCTTCAAATCGATCGACGTATTTTGCATTTGCCAATGGTTTGGGGGCTGCCCAGAATCGCGCCACTTTCCAGCTTCCAGCTTCGCGCCAGGCCGCACCATGCATCTCCTCCACGTCCTTCCACGCGCGCATCGCGCCGCCGCCGCCTGTGCCGCGCTGGCCTGCGCCATGGCCTTCGCGCAGCCCGCAACGTCCCTCGCGCCCAAGCCGTCCGAGCCCGCCACGCTGGCCGCCAACGCCGAGTTCGCGAAGACGCTGCCCTTCGCCGACCGGCGCGATTTCGAGGACGCGATGCGCGGCTTCATCGGCACCGTGCCCGACGCGCTGGTGCCCGGCGCCGGCGAGCGCCCGGCATGGAGCATGAAGCCCTACGGCTTCCTGCAGGCCGACGCGCCGGCCGACAGCGTCAACCCGAGCCTGTGGCGCCAGGCGCAGCTCAATGCGATCCATGGGCTGTTCCGCGTGACCGACCGGGTCTACCAGGTGCGCGGCTTCGACATCGCGAACATGACCATCGTCGAGGGCGACAGCACGCTGATCGTCATCGACCCGCTGCTCGCCGCCGAGACCGCGCGCGCCGCGCTCGCGCTGTACTACCAGCATCGGCCGCGCAAGCCGGTCGGCACCGTGATCTACACGCACGGCCATGCCGACCACTTCGGCGGCGTCAAGGGCGTGGTCGACGAGGCCGACGTGGCGGCCGGCAAGGTGCAGGTGATCGCGCCCTCGGGCTTCATGGAGACCGCGGTGGCCGAGAACATCCTCGCGGGCAACGCGATGAGCCGGCGCTCGCAGTACCAGTTCGGCTCGCTGCTGCCGCCCGGCGTGCGCGGCCAGGTCGACACCGGGCTGGGCAAGGCGCTGGCGCGCGGCACCGTCACGCTGATCGCGCCCACCGCCACCATCGACAAGCCGACCGAGGAACGCACCATCGACGGCGTGCAGTTCGTGTTCCAGCTCGTGCCGGGCTCGGAGGCGCCGTCCGAGATGCTCATGTACCTGCCGCAGTTCCGCGTGCTCAACATGGCCGAGGACGTGACGCACACCATGCACAACCTCTACACCATCCGCGGCGCCGAGGTGCGCGACGGCAGCCTGTGGTCGAAGTACATCGACCAGGCGCGCGTGGCCTTCGGCGACAGGACCGACGTGCTGATCGCCCAGCACCACTGGCCCACCACGGGGCGCGATCGCATCGTCGAGCTGCTGAAGAAGCAGCGCGACATGTACAAGTTCATCAACGACCAGTCGCTGCGGCTGCTCAACCACGGCTACACCGCGGCCGACATCGCCGAGACCCTGCGCATGCCCGCGAGCCTCGAACAGGAATGGTCGGCGCGCGGCTACTACGGCACCCTGCGCCACAACGCGAAGGCGGTCTACCAGAAGTACCTGGGCTGGTACGACGCCAATCCCGCCAACCTGAATCCGCTGCCGCCCGTGGCCCAGGCCCGCAAGACGGTGGAGTACATGGGCGGCGCCGAGGCGGTGATTGCGCGCGCCCGCAGCGATTTCGCCAGGGGCGAGTACCGCTGGGTCGCGAGCGCGATGAGCCAGGTGGTCTATGCCGATCCCTCGAACCGCGCGGCGCGCGAGCTCGGCGCCGACGCGCTCGAGCAGCTGGGCTACCAGTCGGAGGCCGGCACCTGGCGCAGCGCCTACCTGGTGGGCGCGATGGAACTGCGCAACGGCGTGCCGAAGATCCCGTCGGGCGGCACCGCCAACGCCGACACGCTCAAGGCCGTGAGCAACGACCTGTTCTTCGACTACCTCGGCGTGCGCCTCGATGCCGCGAAGGCCGAGGGCAAGCGGCTGGTCATCAACTGGAACTTCACGGATTCGAAGCAGCAGTTCGTGCTGACGCTCGAGAACTCGGCCCTGACCCACATCGCCGGGCGGCAGCCGGATGCCGACGCCACGGTGACGCTGAGCCGCGCCACGCTCGACGCCGTGACGCTGAAGCAGACCAGCTTTCCGGCCGCGGTGCTGGCCGGCCAGGTGCGCATCGAGGGCGACCGCGCGAAGCTGGCCGAGCTGATGGCGATGCTCGACAGCTTCGAGCCGATGTTCCCGGTGGTGGAGCCGCGATGAACGCGGCTCAGGGCAGGTCGGGCAGCGGCATGCCGCCGACGACGACCTGGCCCAGCGTGTCCAGGTAGGTCTGCCAGAAGCGCGTGGGCTGCTGGCCCTTGCCGGGCCGGCCGAAGTCGCACACGCCGGTGGGGAAGGCGGCCTTCAGGCGCGACCATTGCGCGTCCGAGAACACCACCGCGCCGTAGCTCGCGCGGTCGAGCGGCGCGAGCTGACACTCGAGCACGTCGCCCGTGATGGCCTCGCCGGCCGCCATGCGCGTCGAGCCGTCGGCCAGGCCGGTGCATTCGAGCATCGAGAGCCCCGTGCCGTCGGCGCTGCCGCAGCGGTCGTTGGCGCTGGCGGGGCGATGGGCGATCACCTTCCGCGCGAGCGGCGTGGCGCCGCCGTCCCGCTCGATCGCGCCGAGCCAGGCATCCATCGTGTCGTAGGCCTCGCGCTGGCTGCCGGCCTGGTACCAGATCGCCTGGTTGGCGTGGCCGCCGTTGGCGCGGTCGAGCCGCGCGCGCAGGGTCCACGAGCGGTGCTGGTGATGGATGCCGCTGATGTCGAGCGTGCGGATGTCGATGATCGCGACCTGGCCCAGGCCGTTGGCCTGGTTGAACGAGCCCGAGCGGTACGAGGCCTCGATCGCGCCCGGATCGGCCGCCACGCGCGGCGCCTGCAGCGCGTAGTCGATGGTGTGCGAGCCGATGTTCGCGTTGAGGTCCACGAACTGCTCGGCGCTGATGCGGCCCGCCTTCAGCGCGAGCAGGCCGTACTGCAGGCCAACGTTCGAGTACGGCCGGTTGGCGAAGCCGTCGGGCCGCTTGCCGAAGATCGAGATCGCCGAGTCGGCCGAGGTGCAGCGCGCGCCGCCGGGGTTGAAGGTGGCGTCGTAGCGCGCGCCCGGGGGCGCGTCGCAGCCGCCGAGCGCGGTGGGCGAGGTGCCGGGAAGGTTCGCGATGTTGGTCGCGTAGGGGTTCAGGTTGTTGTTGAACTTGTAGAAGTCGATCCACTCGGCGCACACGGCGGTGTTCAGGTGGCCCGAGGCGGCGGCCTGCTGGTCGGGCGTCCACGCGGTGGCGGTGCGGCCGAAGTAGTTGCGCAGCAGCGCGCAGTCCTCGACCTCGTTGCCGGTCGATCCCGCATCGGGGAAGGAGGCGCCGACGATGATCCCCTGGTAGAGGCCCGGATAGGCGTTGGCCATCCACTGCTGGGCGATGGCGCCGCCCGAGCTGCCGTAGCCGAAGGTGTAGCGCAGCTCGCCATAGGCCTCGACGATGCGCTCCTTGGCCATCATCGTGGCCTCGGCCTGCACGGCGATGTTGCAGTTGTGGCCCGAGTCGTTGAGCGACACGGCCAGCACCGCGAAGCCGCGCGAGAGCGCATCGCGGTCGAGCACGCGCTGCGAGGACAGGGCGTTGGACTGGCCGTAGCCGTTGCCGCAGCCCGAGCCATGCTGGATCAGCAGCTTGCGGTTCCACGCGGCCTGCGGCTGCCACGGCGCCCAGGGCTTCGCGGGGTCGAACAGCACCGCCACGTCGTAGTAGTCGCGGTCCTGCACGCCGGTCTCGATGCGCACCACGAAGGGCACGGTACGACCCTGGTCGGTGGTGGTGGTGGCGACGTCGGCCGGCGGCCGGGCCGGGTCGTAGGGCTGGAAGCCCGCGACGGCCGGATCGCTCGACAGGTACTTGAAGCCGTAGCTCACGGGGCGGTTGCAGTCGGCGTCCTGCGCGCCGGCATCGCAGGCCCAGGGCTGGATCTGCGGGCCGTAGAGGATGCGCCCGCCGTTGGCGTGGTTGGTGATCACTAGCGACGACAGCGCCGTGTCGCCGGCGCGCGCGCTCAGCAGGTGGCGGCCCTCGCTCATGCCGGTGACCAGCCCCATGAAGCGCTCGCCGGGCCGCATCGCGAACGCGGACGACACGTCGGTGCCGTCGAGCTCAATGCGCAGCGCGCTCGCCGCGATGCCCGCGGCCGGCACGATCTCGACCAGCGCGTCGCCGCCGCTGACGAGGTCCGCGCGGTTCGACAGCACCTTGATGTCGGCCGCCTTGGTCGTCGTTGCGGGCGGCTGCGCGGGGTTGCCCGTGCTCGCGGGCGGAAGGCCCGCGAAGCGCGCGCCGCCATCGCCGCCGCCGCAGCCCGCGAGCAGCGCGCCGCCGCCGATGCACCACGCCGCCAGCAGCACGCTGCCGCGGCCGCTCCATGTCTTCTCGCTCATCGTGTCTCCAGGTATTGATTGGCGGCGCGATGCTAGGCAGCGCGCGCGGCCATGGCTTCCACGAAACGGCGCGGCTTTTCAGAATCTTGCAATTGCTTGCGGGCGCTGCGGGCAAACCTGCATGCCCGCGGCAGGCCGCGCGTCGGACACTCGTGTTTTTCTTCCCCGACAGAAAGACCAGACGCCCGTGCAGACCTTCGCCGAGCGATTCGACACCACGACCGCGTCCCGCACGAAGTTCGAACCCGAGGCGGTCCTGCTGCAGGACCAGGGCCTCTGGCCCGGGCTGCGGCTCGAGGAGTGGCGCGGCTCGGGTGGGGATATGCCCGAGACCGTGCTGTTCCAGCACGGCGTGATGCTCCACCACGAGGCACTGACCTCCGCGCGCATCCACTGGTCGGGGCACCGGCCGGTGACGGGCGACTTCGCGCCGGGCAGCTTCGGCATCTTTCCCGCCGGGCTGTCGTACAGCGGGCATGCGCGCGGCCGCTGGCGCGGCGTGGTGCTGGGTCTGACGCCGGGCCTGGTGCAGGCCGTCTCGAGCTCGCCGGGCGCGAGGACGGTCGAGCTGGTGCCGGGCAACGGCATCCGCGACGGCTTCGTCTGGCAGGCCAGCCTCGCGCTCGCCGCCGACATCCGCGAGGGCTATCCGGGCGGCGCGATCTACGGGGAAAGCATCGCGGTGGCGCTGGCGGCCTACCTGCGGCGGCACCATGCGGCCGATCCGCGGCTGCAGGTCGAGCGCATCGATGCCGGCGACGCGCTGCGCCGGCGCGTGCAGCAGTTCATCCTCGACCAGTTGCAGGAGAAGCTCACGCTCGCCGAGATGGCGGCCTTCGTGCAACTCGATGTCTATTCGTTCGCGCGCTGGTTCAAGCGCGCCTTCGGCATGCCGCCGCACCGTTACCTGATGGCCGCGCGGATCGCGCGCGCGAGGACGCTGCTGTTGCGCACCGAGCTGAGCCTGGTCGAGATCGCGCTGCAGTGTGGCTTCAGCAGCCAGAGCCACCTGTCGAGCGCGTTCCGGCGCTTCGCCGGCATCGCGCCCGGCAGCTACCGGGCACGCGGGAGGGAATGAGGCAGCGGCGGTGCGCCGCTCACGCCTTCAGCAGCTGGAGCCGCACCAGGCTCTCGGCCGTCGCGACGATCGCCTCCTCGGCCGAGCGCGGATTCCATCCGAGCAGCCGCCGGGCCTTCTCGCTGGTGGCGTTCATGTTCACGCCGAGCATCGGCACGACGGCCTTCATGCGCGGGTCGGTCTTGGCGCCGAGCCGCACCAGCCAGTTCGGCAGGGCCCGCGTCGACACCTTCTGCGCCGCCGCGCCCATGCGCTCGCGCAGGATGCCCGCCACGTCGGCCAGCCACAGGCTCTCGCCCGCGATCGCGAGGAAGCGCTCGCCCTTGCCGGCCGGATGCGTCATCGCGAGCAGGTGCAGGTCCGCGACATCGCGCACGTCGACGAAGCCCGAGTTGATCTTCGGCGAGCCGGGCTGGCCGTCCATCATTCCCTTGATGATCTGGATCGAGTGCGAGAAGTCGGCACCGAGCGCGGGGCCCAGCACCGCGGTCGGGTTGACGGCCGCGAGCTCGAGGCCGCGGCCTTCCTTCTCGACGAAGGCCCACGCTCCGCGCTCGGACAGCGTCTTCGACCGCTGATAGGGCGCGACATCGCCCGCGAGATTGCTCCAGTCCTCTTCATTGAAGGGCCGGCCCATCGGCCCATGGCCGACACCGACCGCGCCGAAGGCCGAGGTGAGGACCACGCGCTTGACGCCCGCATCGCGCGCGGCGCGCAGCACGCGCAGGTTGCCGTCGACGGCCGGCCGGACCCAGTCCTCGTCGGTGGCATAGCTGCCCGATGGCGTGGGCGAGGCGCCGTGGATCACGTAGGTGCATCCCTTCGCGGCCTCGGCCCAGCCGGCGTCCGCGCCCAGGTCCGCGACCACGAAGCCCAGCCGCTCGCCCGGCTCGGCGCCGCCTGTCTTGAGGTGCTCGCGGACCTCCGCTTCCCGTGCGAGCGTGCGCACCGTCGTGCGAACGCGAAATCCCTGCTCGAGCAGCGCGAGGATGCAGTGCTGCGCGATGAAGCCGGTGCCGCCGGTGACCAATACCAAAGCCTGTTCCATATCCGTTCCTTGTTCGTCCTTGATTCGAGATGGGGAACGATATTTCGAGGGGGTCGGACTGTGAATGCTTGGGAGTACGCTTTGCTTGCGCGATAGTACGAAGATGAGCGCCGATCCCTTCTCCGACATCCTCAAGCTGACCCATGCGCAAAGCCTGGTGACCGGCGGGTTCACGGCCGGCGGCACCTGGGCCCTCCGTTTTCCGGCGCCCGACAAGATCAAGTTCTTCGCCGTTGTGAAGGGCCACTGCTGGGTCCGCATCGAGGGGGAGCCCGAGCCCGCGCGCTTCGAGACCGGCGACGTGGGGCTGCTGTCGGCGCACCGCTGGTCGATCCTGTCCAGCGATCCCGAGGCCGAGCCGGTCGATGCCATGGGCCTGTTCTCGGGCGCGGGCCGCTCCTCGGCGCAGCTCGGCGACGGCAGCGAGTTCGCGCACATCGGCGGCCATGTGCTGCTCGATCCGGTCAGCGGGCCCTTGTTGCTGAATGCGCTGCCACCGTGGATCCATGTTCGCGCGTCGGCGCCGCAGGCCCCGGTGTTCCGCTGGCTGCTCGATCACCTGATGGAGGAGCGCACGCAGGCACAGCCGGGTGCGCAACTCGCCGCGGCCCAGCTCGCGCAGCTGCTGTTCATCCAGATCCTGCGCGCGCACCTGGGCACCTCGGGGCCGCTGGTCGCGGGCTGGCTGCGCGCCCTGAGCGAGCCGCGCATCGCGCCGGCTCTGCGGGCGATGCACGACGATCCGGCGCGTGCCTGGCACCTGGAGGAGCTGGCCAGCGCCTGTGCCATGTCGCGCACCACCTTCGCCTCGCACTTCAAGGCCGTGGCCGGCATCGCACCGCTGGGCTACCTGACCGAGTGGCGCATGCGCCTGGCCGAGCGCGCGCTGGGCGAGGACGACACGCCGGTCGCGCTCGTGGCGCAGAGCCTGGGCTACACCTCCGAGAGCGCCTTCAGCCATGCGTTCAAGCGCGTCACCGGGAGTTCGCCGACGGCCTACAGGCAGGCGCTGCGCGCGGGGGCGAGGGTGGGACTCACGGGCCGCGAGGCGGTGCCGCAGGAGTCCTAGGCGCCCGCGCGTCCTTCAGTCGCGCGACCACTGCAGGGTCGCGTCGACGGGCGCGCGCGAGGTCCTGTAGCCGTTCGCCGGATCGTCCGCATCGGCGTGGCCGAAGGAGATGCCGCACACGACCTGCTGGTCGGCGGGCAGGCCGAAATGCGCGCGGATCGCCGCGGCGTGCCGTGCCAGCGCGGCCTGCGCGATGGCCGCGACGCCGTGCGCCTCGGCCGCCAGCAGGAAGTTCGCGACCCAGCCGCCGGCGTCGACCAGCGCATAGGGCCCGAGCTCGGCCGGCACGGTGACGACCAGCACATGGGGCGCGCCGAAGAAGTCGAAGTTGCGCAGCGCCTGGGCCGCCGAGGCGTCGCGATCGCCGCGGCGCACGCCGACGGCGTCGTAGAGCTGCAGGCCGGCTTCGCGGCGCCGCTCGAGGTGCACGCCGCGGTAATCGGCAGGAAAGGGAAAGTCGCTGGCCGGTGGCTGCGCGCGTGCCGCGACCTGCATGGCCGCGCGAAAGCGCTCGGTGCCCGCGCCGCGCGTCACGACGATGCGCCAGGGCTGCGTGTTGCACCACGAGGCCGTGTGGCGCGCGGTCTCGAACAGGTGCTCGATGGTGGCGTCGGGCAGCGGCTCGTCCAGGAAGGCCCGGCAGCTGCGGCGGCGCGACACGAGGTGCGCGAGCGTCTGGACTTCGGATGCGCTCAACGCCGCCTCACTCCGCCTGGATGCCCGCGTCCTTGATGCGCGTGCCCCAGGCCGCTTCCTGCTCGACCATGAAGCGCGCGAACTCCTCGGGCGGCGCGGGATAGGGCTCCAGGCCCAGCGCCGCGAAGCGTTCCTTGATCGCGGGCTTGTTGAGCGACTTGACGACTTCGGCGCTGAGCTTCGCGACGATGTCCGGCGGGATGCCGGCCGGCCCCATCAGTCCGCCCCAGGCGATGTACGAGAAGCCCGGAAAGGTCTCGCCCAGCGCCGGCAGGCCCGGCATCAGGACCGAGCCCTTGTCGGCCATCATGGCCAGCGGCCGCACCTTGCCGTCCTTGACCAGCCCCTGCGACGAGGCCAGGTCCACGAACATGAAGTCGAACTGGCCGCCCACCAGGTCGACCAGCGCCGGCGGCGTGCTGCGGTAGGGCACCGCGATCGCCGAGAACTTGCCGACGTTCATCAAGTGGGCGCCCGCCACCTGGCCGGTGGCGTTGCCGTAGCCCATGGTGTTCTTCGCGCCGCCGCGCACGGCCTTGAGGAAGTCGGCGACGTTGGTCAGGGGCGAGGTGCCATTGACCACCAGCACGAACGGAAAGTTGGTGGTGCGCGCGATCGCGGTGAAGTCCTTGATCGGCGCGTAGTTGAGCTTCTTGTAGAGCCAGGGATTGGCCGAGTGGGCCGAGCTCGTGCCGAGCAGCAGGGTGTAGCCGTCGGGCGCGGCCTTGCTCACGGCCTCGGCGGCGATGGAGCCGTTGGCGCCGGGCTTGTTGTCGATCACGATCGGGGCGCCGAGTCCCTTGTGCACGTCCTCCATCAGCACGCGCGTCATCACGTCGGTGCCGCTGCCCGCGGCGAAGGGCACCACGACGCGGATCGGCTTGGCGGGATAGGGCTGGGCCGAGGCCGCGGCGCAGGCCAGGGCGAGCGTGCCCGCCGCGAGCGCCTTCGCCAGGAAGGAATCCAGAATCTGCATGCGTGTCTCCTGCCGCTGAGGGCTTGTTGTGGGTCCGGTCTGTCGATGCGTGGCGTGCGTGCCGTGTGCCTCAGTAGGACTTGGGCAGCCCCAGCACCTTCTCCGCGATGAAGCACAGCACCAGCTCGGGGCTGATCGGCGCGATGCGCGGGATCATGATCTCGCGCAGGTAGCGCTCCACGTGGTATTCCTTCGCGTAGCCGAAGCCGCCGTGCGTCATCACCGCCTGCTGGCAGGCATTGAAGCCGGCCTCGCCGGCCAGGTACTTGGCGGCGTTCGCGGCCGCGCCACAGGGCAGTCCGCTGTCGTACTGCCAGGCCGCCTGCATCACCATGAGCCAGGCTGCCTCGAGCTCGATCCAGTTGCGGGCCAGCGGATGCTGGATGCCCTGGTTCTGGCCGATCGGGCGGTTGAAGACCACGCGCTCGTTGGCATAGGCGGTGGCGCGCTCGAGCGCGAGCTGGCCCAGGCCGACTGCCTCGGCGGCGATCAGCACGCGCTCGGGGTTCATGCCGTGCAGGATGTATTCGAAGCCGCGGCCTTCCTCGCCGATGCGGTCCTCCACCGGGATCTCGAAGTCCTCGATGAACAGCTCGTTCGAGTCGACGCACTTGCGGCCCATCTTCTCGATCTCGCGCACCTCGATGCGGCTGCGGTCGAGGTCGGTATAGAACAGCGTGAGCCCGTGCGTGGGCTTCTCGACCTCCTCCAGCGGCGTGGTCCGCGCGAGCAGCAGCACCTTCTGCGCGACCTGGGCGGTCGAGATCCAGACCTTGCTGCCGTTGACCACGTAGCGGTCGCCGCGGCGCTGCGCGCGCGTGCGCAACTGGGTGGTGTTGAGGCCGGTGTTCGGCTCGGTCACGGCGAAGCAGGTCTTGACCTCGCCGCGCGCCATCGGCGGCAGCATGCGCTGCTTCTGGGCCTCGCTGCCGAACACGACCACGGGGTTGAGCCCGAACACGTTGATGTGCACCGCCGAGGCGCCCGACATCCCGGCGCCCGAGCGCGAGATGGTCTGCATCATCACGGCCGCATCCGCGATCGACAGCCCCGAGCCGCCGTACTGCTCGGGAATGCAGATGCCCAGCCATCCGTCCTTGGCCAGGCTGTCGGCGAACGCCGTGGGGAAGCCGCCTTCCCGGTCGCGTTCGAGCCAGTAGGCATCGTCGAAACGGCGGCAGATCTTCTGGATGGAATCGCGGATGGATTCCTGTTCGGCGCTGAGCTGGAAATTCATGGACGGGCGACAGGTTGAAAACCCAATCATTCATCTATGTGTTCAATATTGACATGAGGGAGAACACCTAGACTGATCGCCGATGGAGATGCTCTTCCTCTAGAGGCGAGCAAAAACTCGAAGTCAAAAGAGTTTGTCGAGTCAGCAGAAGCGTTTCAGGAGCTTGGCGATAATGTTCATGTATGTGTACTATTCGTACACGACAAAGAACAATCCTCAGGAGACGCATGACAGTTCCCCCCACGCCTGCGCCGCTCGCGGGCTTCCGCATCGTCGACATGAGCACGGTGCTCATGGGCCCGGTCGCGACCCAGGTGCTGGGCGACTACGGCGCCGACGTCATCAAGGTCGAGCCGCCCGAGGGCGACGTGATGCGCCACGCCGGCATGGCGCGCACGCCGCGCATGGGGGCGATGTACCTGGCGAACGGCCGCAACAAGCGCAGCATCGTGCTGGACATCAAGCAGCCGGCCGCGAAGGAGGCGCTGTTCGCGCTCTGCCGCTCGGCCGACGTGTTCATCCACAACGTGCGCCCGGCCGCGATGCAGCGTGCCGGGCTCGGCTACGAGGACCTGCGCGCGATCAACCCGTCCATCGTCTACGTCGCGCTCGTGGGCTACAGCGAGCACGGCCCCTATGCCAACCAGCCGGCCTTCGACGACATCATCCAGGCCGGCGCCGGCGTGTCGGGGCTGTTCGTGCGCGCGGGCCTGGAAGAGCCGGTGTTCGTGCCGATGACCGTCGCCGACCGCGTGACCGGGCTGACCGCGGCGCACGCCACGCTGGCCGCGTTGCTGATGCGCGAGCGCACCGGCATCGGCCAGGCGATCGAGGTGCCGATGTTCGAGACGCTGGTGCAGACCGTGCTCGGCGACCATCTCAACGGACAGGCCTTCGAGCCGCCGATCGGCGAGTCGGGCTACAGCCGCCTGCTCACGCCGCACCGCCGGCCCTACAGGACGCTCGACGGCTACATCGCCGCCACGCCCTACAACGACAAGCAGTTCCGGGCCTTCTACGCCGCGATCGGCCGCGCCGAGGAGATCGACAGCAATCCGCTTTTGGGCAGCCAGAGCGCGCGCGCCAGCAACTACCACGCGACCTACGCGCAGCTCGCCGAGATCATCGCCACCCGCAGCACCGACGAGTGGCTCGCGCTGTGCCGCGCGCACGAGGTGCCGTGCGCGCGCGTCAATTCGATCGACGACCTGCTGGTCGATCCGCACCTCGAGGCGGTGGGCTTCTTCGAGCGCGGCGAGCATCCGTCCGAAGGCCGCATCGTGCAGATGCGGCCCAGCACGCGCTGGAGCAGCGCCGACGTCTCGATCCGGCGGCATGCGCCGCGCATCGGCGAACAGAGCGTCGAGCTGCTGGCCGAGGCCGGCTTCGATGCCGCGCGCATCGACGCGATGCTGGCCGAAGGCAGCACCGTCGACGGCCGACCCGGACCGCGCGACTGAGATCCGTTTTCCTCTTCCGCTTCCACCCACGCACAGGACCCACCATGGCAGGCCTCTACTTCGAGCAGTTCGAGATCGGACACATCTTCCAGCACGCGACCACGCGCACCGTCACCGAAACCGACAACCTGCTGGCGACCGTGCTGAGCATGAATCCGCAGCCGCTGCACCTGGACGTCGAGTTCGCGGCCAGGACCGAGTTCGGCCGGCCGCTGGTCAACAGCACCTTCACGCTGGCGCTGGTCATCGGCCTGTCGGTCAGCGAGACCACGCTGGGCACCACCATCGGCAACCTCGGCATGCGCGAGGTCACGTTCCCGAAGCCGGTGTTCGCGGGCGACACGCTGCGCATCGAGACCACGGTCAAGAGCAAGCGCGTGTCGAAGTCGCGGCCCGACGCGGGCATCGTCGACTTCGAGCATCGCGGCTACAACCAGCGCGGCGAGATCGTCTGCGTCTGCCAGCGCGCCGCCTTCATGCGCCGGCAGCCCGAGCCGGCCCTCGCATGACGGGCGGGTCGTCGCCGGTCGACGCGCGCGACTTCGACCTGCGCGGCCTGCTGCGCGCGGACGACTGGATCGTCTGCGGCCAGGCCGCGGCCGAGCCGCTGACGCTGACGCGGCGGCTGCTGGCGGACGACGGCGCGGCGCTGCCGTCGACGGTGTTCCTCGGCACCACCCTGTCGGCGAGCTTCGACGGCCCGGTGCCGCCAGGCATGCGCTTCGTCTCGTACGGCGCGATGGCGCGCACCTGCGGCCTGGCCGACCGCGGCCTGCTCGAGGTGCTGCCCGAGCGCTATGCCTTGCTGGCCGGGTTGTTCGCCGAGGGCACGCTGCGCGCCGACGTGGTGCTGCTGCAGGTGGCGCCGGGCGGAGCGCACCGGCCGCCGAGCCTGGGCCTGGCCAACGACTACACGCTGGCCGCCGCGCGGCGCGCGCGCGTCGTGATCGCGGAGGTGAATCCGGCCGTGCCCTGGACCCATGGCGCGGCGCTGCCGGCCGACCTGCGCGTCGACCACTGGGTCGCGGCCGACGGCCCGCCGGTCGAGCTGGCGCCGGCCCGTTCCGGGCCGGTGGAGCAGGCGATCGCGCGCCATGTCGCGGCCGCCATTCCCGATGGCGCCACGCTGCAGACCGGCATCGGCAGCCTGCCCGATGCCGCGCTGGCTGAACTCGGCGGGCACCGCGACCTCGGCATCCATTCGGGCGTGCTCGGCGACGCCGGCGCGCGGCTCGTACGCGCGGGTGTGGCGAACAACAGCCGCAAGGGCATCGACGCCGGCATCTCGGTCACCAACACCGTGATCGGCAGCGCCGAGCTCTATCGCTGGGTCGACGACAACCGGGCCGTCGAGGTGCGCCCCGCCTGCTACACGCACGCGGTCGAGGTCATGGCGCGGCTGCATCGCCTGTGCGCGATCAATGGCGCGCTCGAGGTCGACCTGTCGGGCCAGGTCAACTGCGAGGCCATCGGCGGACGCCAGCGCGGCGGCGTCGGCGGCCTGCTGGATTTCGCGCGCGCCGCGCGCCAGTCGCCGGGCGGGCGCGCCATCACGGTGCTGCCGGCCACCGCCGACGGCGGACGGCGCAGCCGCATCGTGCTCGACCTCGCGGGCAACCCGGCCACCATCGGCCGCGCGGACGTGGACCTGGTCGTCACCGAATTCGGCGCCGCCGACCTGCGCCACGCCACGCTGGACCAACGGGCCGAGCGGCTGATCGCGATCGCCGCGCCCGCATTCCGTGAAACGCTGGACCGCGGCTGGCGCGCATCCACCGGGGGGAGAAGGTCATGGCACTGACGCAGGGACCGCTCGCCGGCATCCGCGTGCTCGAGTTCGCGGGCATCGGCCCAGGGCCGCTGTGCGGCATGCTGCTCGCGGACATGGGCGCCGAGGTGCTGCTGGTCGAGCGCAAGGAGGCGGCCGACATCGGGCTGCCGCGGCCGCGACGCTTCGAGCTGCCGCACCGCGGCAAGCACTCGATCGCGATCGACCTCAAGGCGCCCGAGGGCGTGGCGCTCGCGGCCGATCTCGCCGGCGCGGCCGACGTGCTGGTCGAGGGCTTCCGGCCCGGCACGATGGAGCGACTGGGGCTCGGCCCCGAGCCCTGCCTGGCGCGCCAGCCGGCGCTGGTCTACGGCCGCATGACCGGCTACGGGCAGCATGGCCCGATGAGCCGCGCCGCGGGCCACGACCTCAACTACATCGCGCTGGCCGGCGCGCTGCATGCCATGGGCCGGGCCGGGCAGGCGCCCACGCCGCCGCTGAACCTGGTCGGCGACTATGCGGGCGGAGCGCTGAACCTGGCCTTCGGCATCGCCTGCGCGCTGGTCGAGCGCGGACGCTCGGGCCGCGGCCAGGTCATCGATGCCTCGATGGTCGAGGGCGCGGCCCTGCTCATGACCTCGTTCTTCGGCCTCTATGCAGCCGGCATGCACGCGGCGCCGCGCGGCTGCAACCTGCTCGATTCGGGCGCGCCGTTCTACGACGTCTACCGCTGCGCGGACGGCGCCTGGGTCGCGTTCGCCGCGATCGAGCGCAAGTTCCGCGCGGTGTTCGCCGAACGCGCCGGCCTCGCGCCCGATGCGCTCGCGGGGCTCGACGATCCTGCCACCTGGCCCGCGGCCAAGGCCATGCTCGGCGCGCTGTTCGCGGGCCGCACGCAGGCCGACTGGTGCGCGCTGTTCGAGGACTGCGATGCCTGCGTCACGCCCGTGCTGTCGCACGAGCAGGCGGCGGCGCATCCACACAACCGGGCGCGCGCGAGCTTCGTGCGGGTCGACGGCGTCGCGCAGCCCGCGCCGGCGCCGCGGCTGTCGCGCACGCCGGGCGCCATCCAGCGCCCGCCACCCGAAACCGGCGCGGGCGGCCTGGCCGTCGCGCGCGCCTGGGGCATCGGTGGCGACCGGCTCGATGGCCTCCTGCAGGCCGGCGCGATCGCCGGCGCCCTCGATTCCCAATCCCAAGAGATGCCCTGATGCGATCCTTCCTCTTCGTGCCCGCGGACAGCCCGCGCAAGATCGACAAGTCGTTCACGAGCGCGGCCGACGCGCTGATCCTCGACCTCGAGGACGCGGTGGCGCCGCAGCGCAAGGACGAGGCCCGGCGGCTGGCGCGCGAGGCCCTGGGCCGCGAGCGGGCCGGGCGCCGGGTGTTCGTGCGCGTCAATGCCTTCGACACCGGCCTCACGCTCGCCGACCTCGGCGCCGTGATGCCCGGCGCGCCCGACGGCGTGGTGCTGCCCAAGTGCGCGGGGCGCGAGGACATCGTTCGCCTCGACCACGTGCTCGACGGCATGGAGGCGGCGCTCGCGCTGCCGCCGGGCCGCACCTCGATCATTGCCGTGGCGACCGAGACGCCGGCCGCCGTGCTGGGGCTCGCCGGCTATGCGGGAAGCAGCGCGCGGCTGTGCGGCCTGATGTGGGGTGCCGAGGACCTGGCGGGTGCGCTGGGCGCGTCGTCGAACCGCACGGACGGGCGCTACCGCGCGCCGTTCGAGCTCGCGCGCAACCTGTGCCTGCTCGGCGCCGCGGCGGCCGAGGTGATGGCCATCGACGCGGTCTACACCGACTTTGCCGATGCCGAGGGCCTGCGCGCCGAGGCCTCGGCGGCGCGCGTCGACGGCTTTCGCGCCAAGGCGGCGATCCATCCGGACCAGTGCGCCGTCGTCAACGCGGCCTTCGAACCCTCGGAGGCGGAGCGCCGCTGGGCCCGCGCCGTGCTGGACGCGCTCGCCGCCACGCCCGCGGGCGTGGCGAGCCTCGACGGCCGGATGATCGACCGGCCGCACGAGGTGCAGGCGCGCCGCATCCTCGGCCTGGCCGCTCCGGGCGGGCCGGTGGGCTCCGGCTAGACTTCCCGCCGGTACCGGGCCCCACTCCGTCGTCAGTCAGAAGGAAATTTTCATCCGTGGATGTCAAGCAGGTCGTCAACGCCCTGGAGCTGATCGAGTTCTTCGCGACGCATCGACGGCCGGCCACGCTGGCCGAGATCTCGAAGCATTTCGGCTGGCCGCGCTCGAGCACCTTCAACCTGCTGGGCACGCTGGCCAATCGCGGCTACCTCTACGAGCCGCGCGCGCGCGAAGGCGTCTATCCCTCGCCGCGCTGGCAGCAGCTCATCGATGCGATCGAGCGCGCCGCGCCGCTGCCGCCGAGCCTGCGCACGCTGCTGGAGGCGCTGTCGAAACGCACCCAGGAGACGGCCGTGCTCGGCGCCATCAGCGGCGGCCAGGCGCTGTTCATCGACGCGGTCGAGTCGCCGCATGCCGTGCGCTATTCGGCCGCGCCCGGCAAGCTGGTGCCGCTGCACGTCACCGCCACCGGCCGCGCGCTGCTGTCGCAGCTGTCCGACGCCGACCGCGCCACCTTGCTGCGCAAGGCCGTGTTCGAGCGCTACACGCCGACCACGCTGATGAGCGTGGAGGCGGTCGAGATCGAGATCGCGCGCTCGATCCAGCGCGGATGGTTCGAGGGTGCCGCGGAGTTCACGGCCGACCTCGGCGGCGTGGCGCTGCCGCTGCAGGTGGGGCAACGCCAGTTCGCGCTTCTGGTGGGCGGTCCGATGTTCAGGATCCAGCCGCGCCGTGAAGAGCTGGCGCGCATCATGCGCGAGGAGATCGCGGCGCACCTGCCGGACGCCGGTCTTCAGCCGAAGAACCAGTAGCAGACCGCGATCGCCGCGATCACGCCGGCCAGCTCGGCCAGCAGCGCGCAGGCCACCGTGTGCCGCGCGCGCTGGATGCCGACCGCGCCGAAGTACACGGCCAGCACGTAGAAGGTGGTCTCGGTGCTGCCCTGGATGGTGGCGGCCGCGAGCGCGGGGAAGCTGTCGACGCCCTGGCTCTTCATGGTCTCGATCAGCATCGCGCGCGCCGCGCTGCCCGAGAAGGGCTTGACCAGCGCGGTCGGCAGGGCGTCGACGAAGCGCGCGTCGAAGCCGCCCGCATGGACCAGCCAGCGCACGCCCTCGAGCGCGAGATCGAGCGCGCCCGAGGCGCGCAGCACGCCGATCGCGCACAGCATGGCGACCAGGTAGGGCAGCAGGTTCTTCGCGATGTCGAAGCCTTCCTTGGCGCCCTCGATGAAGCATTCGTAGACCTTCACGCGCTTCAGCGCACCGGCCAGCAGGAAGGCGACGAGCACGCCGAACAGCGTGAGGTTGCCCAGCAGCGAGGAGAGCGAGGCGATGGCCGCGGCCGAGAGCGTGCCCAGCAGCGCCATGAAGCCGCCGAGCAGCAGCGCGCCCGGCAGCAGGTAGGCCAGCACCACCGGGTCCCACAGCTTGAGCCGCTGCACCGCGGCCACCGACAGCAGCCCGACCAGCGTGGAGGCGCTGGTGGCCAGCAGGATCGGCAGGAACACCAGCGTGGGATCGGCCGCGCCCTGCTGCGCGCGGTACATGAAGATGGTGACCGGCAGCAGCGTGAGCGAGGAGGCGTTGAGCACCAGGAACAGGATCTGCGCGCTGGTGGCCGTGACCGGGTCGGGGTTGAGCCGCTGCAGCTCGCGCATCGCCTTCAGGCCGATCGGCGTGGCGGCGTTGTCCAGGCCCAGCGCGTTGGCCGCGAAGTTCATGGTGATCAGGCCCAGCGCCGGATGGCCGGCCGGCACGCCGGGCATCAGCCGGCGGAACAGCGGGCCGAGCATGCGCGCGAGCCAGCCCACGAGGCCGGCCGCTTCGGCGATGCGCAGGAAGCCCAGCCACAGCGTGAGGGTGCCGAACAGCAGCACCATGACCTCGACCGCGAGCCTGGCCATCGCGAACAGGCTCTCGACCAGCGCCGCGAAGACGGCCGGGTCGCCGCCGAGCAGCCAGCGGCCGAAGGCGGCCAGCGCCGCCACCAGGAAGAAACCCAGCCACAAGCCGTTGAGCACCCTTTTCTTACCTCTTTTCTTAGCCTTCTCTTACCCCGCACGGGCCGGTATCGCCGCGCCGATCATAGGTGTGCCGCTCGTCATCGCCGCGAGCTACATTTCGAGCCATGCCCGCCACCTCGCTCCGCCGCCTTGCCGCGCTCGCCCTGTGCGCCGCGGCCGCATGGATTTCGGGCTGCGCGAGCCTGCCGCCACCGCCGCCCGACAAGCCGCCGACGCTGGCCTTCACCGACGTGACGCAGACCGAGCTGGGCCAGCTCGCCTACAAGGACGCGCCGGGCGGCAGCGAAACCCCGCTGTCGGGCTTCCGGCTGCTGCCCGAGGCGGCCTTCGCCTTCGACGCGCGCATCTCGCTGGCGCGCCACGCCGAGAAGTCGCTCGACGTCCAGTACTACCTGATCCAGAACGACGACGTCGGCCTGCTGTTCCTCAAGGAGTTGCGCGAGGCGGCCGCGCGCGGCGTGCGCGTGCGCCTGCTGGTCGACGACCTCTACACCGGCGGCGCCGACGAGGTCTTCAGCACCTTCTCGGCCTTCCCGAACGTGGAGGTGCGGCTGTTCAACCCGCTGCCCTCGCGCTCGAGCTCGCTGGCCACGCGGCTGGCGCTGTCGATCACCGACTTCGGCCGCATCAACCACCGCATGCACAACAAGCTGCTGATCGCCGACAACAGCTTCGCGGTCTCGGGCGGGCGCAACATCGCCAACGAGTACTTCATGCGCAGCACCGCGGCGAACTTCATCGACATGGACGTGATCTCGTGCGGCCCGGTGGTGCGCAAGATGTCCGACGGCTTCGACCGCTACTGGAACAGCCCGCACGTGCGCCCGATCGAGAACATCGCGCCGCTGGCGATGACGCCCGAGGCGGCGCAGCGCCGCTTCGACGAGATCGCGCGCACCGCGGTGCCCGACGTGCCGATCCGCCCGCGCGACATCCTCGACAAGTCGCCGGTGGGCGAGCAGCTGATCACCGGCAAGCTCGACCGCTACTGGGCGCCGTTCACGCTGTTCGTGGACGACCCCGAGAAGATCACGCGCAAGCCCGAGCTGGCCTACCGCGGCAGCGTGACCGAGGGCGCGCTCGGCGTCATCGATTCGGCGCAGCACGACGTGAAGATCGCCTCGCCCTATTTCATCCCGGGCGCGCGCGGCATGGCGCAGATGAAGAAGAACGTGGCCTCGGGCGTGCGCATCACGGTGATCACCAATTCGCTGGGCGCCACCGACGAACCGCTGGCCTACGCGGGCTACGAGCGCTACCGCGCCGACATGCTGAAGATCGGCGTCAACATCTTCGAGATCGCGCCGCTGCTCAGCGGGCGCTCGGGCCAGTTCGGCGACTTCGGCAAGACCATCAGCCGGCTGCACGCCAAGCTCGCGATCGTGGACGAGGAGCGCTTCTTCGTCGGCTCGATGAACCTCGACCACCGCTCGGCCGCGGTCAACACCGAGATGGGGCTGGTGATCGACAGTCCCGACATGGTCAACGACTACGAGCGGCTGATGCGCACCACCGCGCGCGTGAACATCGGCTACCGCCTGCGGCTGGGGCCCGACGGCCGCCGCGTGCAGTGGCTCGAGTACGACGACGCGGGCGGCGACATCGTCCACGAGGACGAGCCCGGCGAGTTCATCTGGCTGCGCTTCAAGAACTGGCTGCTGCTGCCGATCGTGGGCGAAGAGCTGCTCTGACACGCCACGGCGGGCAGGGCGGCCGGCCTGTCATTCCGCCGCGAACGGTGTGAGTTACATTCCTGGCAAAAGTGTGAAGTTTTGTCACCAAGACATCGCCAGGATGTCGCCAGGGAGCCCCGAACCATGACCGTCGCGACGCCGCGCGTGCCGCCATCCCCCGTCCTGCCCACCGGCCGCCGCCGGGCCCTGGGCCGTATCGCGGCCACGGCCTTCGCCGCGGGCCTGGGCCTGCCGGCCTTCGCGCAGAACCGGCCGCTGCGCATCGGCGCCACCTTCGACAACAGCAGCGTGGAGAAGGTCAACGGCCAGGGGTTGTTCCAGGGCTCCTCGGCCTTCTTCGCGGCGATGAACCGCGCGGGCGGCTTCAACGGCACCAGGGTCGAACTCGTGATGGCCGACGACCAGTTCAAGCCCGAGCTGGCCAAGGCCAACGCGCTGGCCTTCGAGAAGGACGCTTCGGTGCTCGCGCTGCTGCATCCGCTGGGCACGCGCCCGTCCTCGGAGGTGATGGACGCGGTGCCGGGCATGGCGGTGGTGGGGCCGCTGACCGGCACCCTCGCGCTGCGCAAGAAGAACGCGCCCAACACCTTCTGGGTGCGCGTCAACTACGCGCAGGAGATCGAGAAGCTGGTGAGCACGGCCCGGGTGCTGGGCCAGGACCGCATCGGCCTCGTGCACTCCGACGACCCGCTGGGCCAGTCGCTGCTGGCGGCCTTCAAGGCCTCGCTCGCGAAGGCGAAGCTCGAGCCGGCCGTGGTCGCGACCACGCCCAACACCACCAGCATGGAGGTCGGCCCGGCCGCCACGGCCATCGCCCAGGCGAAGCCGCAGGTGGTGATCGTCGGCCTCGCGGGCACGGCGCCGGTGTTCCTCAAGGCGCTGCGCGAGGCGGGCGGCAACAGCTCGGCCTACGGGCTGTCGATCACGGCGAGTTCGCTCGGCACGCTCGGCGAGCTGTCGCGCGGGCTGGGCTTCACGATCGTGGTGCCGTCGCCGAACGCGACCAAGTTCGAGATCGTGCGCCGCTACCAGGCCGACATGGTCGCCAACGGCACGCGCGAGTTCTCGCTCGCGAGCCTCGAGGGCTACGTGAATGCCGCCGTGCTGGCCGAGGGCATGCGCCGCGCCGGGCCGTCGCTGAATCGCGCCTCGGTGCTGCAGGGGCTCGAGCGCATCGAGGGCTTCGACCTCGGCGGCCTGAAGCTGAACTACGGCCGCGCGAACCGCGAAGGCGGTAATTTCGTGGACGTGGCGGTGATCGGAAGCCGCGGCCAGATGCTGAGCTGAGCGGGGCTTTTCTGGACGGGCGGCAGGCAGAATCCCCGGTTGCGGGATGCGCCATCGTGTCTTGGCAGGGTAATAATTAGGTTTTAGTCCGCGCTGCCCCGCTTGTCCCGCCTCTTCTTTCGAAAGCTTCACGGATGGACCTGACCGACGCGACCGATGCCGCTCCCGTCGACGACCTCGACGCCACCTTCGACCTGGCGCCGGTCTCGCTCTGGATCGAGGACTACAGCGCGCTGCGGCGCATGCTCGACGGCTGGCGCGCGCAGGGCGTGACCGACCTCGTCGCCTTCCTGGCCGAGGACCCGCAGCGGGTGCGCGACTGCATGGCCTCGCTGAAGGTGCTGCGCGTGAACCGCCACACGCTCGAGCTGTTCGCGGCCGAGAGCCAGGCGCAGTTGCTCGGGTCGCTCGACAGCGTGTTCCGCGGCGACATGTCGGCCACCGTGGTGCACGAGCTCGACCAGCTCTGGCGCGGCCGGATGCGCTTCGAGAGCGAGACCGTGAACTACGCGCTCGACGGTCGCCGGCTCGACGTGCGGGTGCGCGCGCGCGTGCTGCCGGGCCACGAAGCGCACTGGGACCGCGTGCTGGTCGCGCTCGACGACGTGACCGAGCGCGTGGCGGCGCAGCGCCGGCAGGCCGAGAGCGAGCGCTATGCGCGCAGCCTGTTCGACCACTCGCCGGTCTCGCTGTGGGTGGAGGACTTCAGCGCGGTGCGCGGCCTGCTCGACAACCTGCGCGCGCGCGGCATCACCGACTTCGCCACCTTCCTCAAGGTGCATCCCGAGTTCGTGACCCGCTGCATGCAGGAGATCCGCGTCATCGACGTGAACCACGAGACCCTGCGCATGTTCGGCGCGCCCGACCTGCGCACCCTGCTGGGCAGCCTGTCGCGCATCTTCCGCGACGAGATGCGCGAATCGTTCGCCGAGCAGCTCAACGACCTGTGGAACCACAAGACGCTGCAGCAGCGCGAGGTGATCAACTATTCGCTCTCGGGCGAGCTGCTCAACATCCACATGCAGTTCGCGGTGCAGGAAGACCGGCTCGACAGCTGGGACCTGGTGCTGGTCTCGCTGGTCGACATCACCGCGCGCAAGAAGGCCGAGGCCTACCTCGAGTACCTGGGCAAGCACGACGTGCTCACGCAGCTGTGCAACCGCACCTTCTACACCGAGGAGCTCAACCGGCTCGCGCGCAAGGGGCCGTGGCCGGTGTCGATCGTGGCGATCGACCTCAACGGCCTGAAGCAGCTCAACGACCAGGAAGGCCACGCCGCCGGCGACACCATGCTGCGCCGCATGGGCGAGGTGCTCGACAAGGCGGTCGACACGCCGTCCTGGCCCGCGCGCATCGGCGGCGACGAGTTCGCGGTGCTGATGCCGCAGACCGACGAGCGCGGCGCCGAGGCGATGCGCGAGCGCATCCTCGCGCTGCTGGAGCTCAACAACCAGTTCCATGCCGGCCAGAGCGGCCATGCGCTGAGCCTGGCGATCGGGCTGGCGACCTGCCACGTGGGCGATTCGCTCGAGGCCGCGCTGCAGCGCGCCGACCGCGCGATGTACGCGGACAAGGCACAGCACTACAAGGACAGCGCGCACGAGCGCCGCGGCGCCTGAGCCCCGGGGTGGAACTTCAGACTGCTTGGTAATTCGGCACGCGCGCCGTATGCCGGATGACGCGCGAGACTAGAATTTCGGCATGACCGTTTCGACCGCCAAGCCTTCCTTCAAGGCGCAGATGCTGGCTGCGCGGGAAGAGGCCATCGTGCAGACCGCCAACCGGCTGCTGGCGCAGAAGGGTTTCGAGTCGATGACGGTCGACGAGGTCGCGGCCGCGGTGGGCATCGCCAAGGCCAGCCTCTACAAGCATTTCCCGAGCAAGGAAGACCTGGCGGCCGCCGCGATGGTGCGGCTGATGCAGCGCACGCTCGACATGCTCGCGGCGCTGCCGGCCGAGGAGCCGCCGATCGGCAAGCTGCGCGCCACGGTGCGCTGGGCGCTCGAGCTGCAGCTCGCGGGCGAGATGCCCACGCTGCCGCACCAGAACTCCAGCCTGCGCGCGACCCTGCTGGGCAACCGCGGCTACATCGACCGGCTGGTGACCATCAGCGACACCCTCGGCGGCTGGATCCAGGCGGCCCAGGCCGACGGCTCGATGAATCCCAAGCTGCCCGCGATCGGCGTGCTCTACACGCTCTATGCGCGCGGCTGCGATCCGGTGCTGGGTTTTCTCCAGGGCGGCGGGCAGCACAGCGACGCGCAGATCGTCGAGCTCGTGCTCTCGACTTGCTTCGACGGGCTGGCCGCGCGCTGAAGCGCGGCGCTGGCTAGAGCCAGTTGCCGGTGCCCTGCGGCATCTGGATCGTGGTGGCCGGATCGCTGCCGCCGACGAAGGCGCCGATCAGGATGCTGAGGATCGAGACGAACAGGCTCGCGAACAGCGCGGTCCAGAAGCCCGAGACCCGGAAGCCGCGCACCAGCGCCGCCACCAGCAGGATCATCAGCGCGTTGATCACCAGCAGGAACAGGCCGAAGGTCACCAGCGTGAGCGGCAGGGTCAGCACGATCAGCAGCGGCTTCACGACCGCGTTCGCCAGGCCCAGCAGCAGCGCCGAGATGATCAGCGCGCCGGTGCTCTCGAAGCTCAGCCCCTTGAAGATGCGGCTGGCGACCCAGAGCGAAAGCGCGGTGATGGCCCAGTGGATGAGGAAGGGTGCGAGGTTGTCGAGCATGCGCGGGCGGCAAGAGGCCGAAGGGCGGTGGTTGGAGGAGTGCGGGCCATCATATCGGCGGCATCACGGCGGCTTTGTCGGACTCAGCGGATCTCGATCAGCAGCTCGGGCCGGAAGCCCTCTTGCTCGCCCTTGCTGCGGTAGCCCAGCGGATTGGCGACCACACGGCAGCCGTCCTTCACGTAGTCGAAGGCGCAGTGCAGGTGGCCGTGCAGCCAGAGGCTGGCCTGCGGCAGCAGCTCGTCGAGCGAGTTGCAGAAGCCCGCGGTGCCGGGCGTGAGCCCGTAGCGAGGGTCGGCGCTGGCCAGCGAAGGCGCGAAATGGGTGATCGCGACCGTGGTGCCGTCGAAAGGCCGGGCCAGCGCCTCGCGCAGCCAGGCCTGGCATGCGAGCCCTTGCTCTCGCAGTTCGGCTGACAGGAAGGGCACGCCATTGCGCCGCGAGGACATCTTCTCGAGATAGAAGTCGGCCGCGCGCATTGCCTTGCCGCGCTTCTTGAGCGCCTCGGCGAGGCCGTCGGTGGGCGTCACGAGCGCGTCGAAATCGGCCCACAGCGTGGTGCCGATGAAGCGGATGCCCTCGATCACCAGCGTTTCGCGCTCGAGCCAGAGGATGCCGAGCTCCTCGCACAGTGCGCGCAGCCGAACGTGGGTTTCGTCGAAATCGAGGTTGTCGTACTCGTGGTTGCCCGGCACGTAGATCACCGGCGTCGGCCAGCCCTTCTTGGGCGAGAAGCGGCCGAGGCCGAAGTCGGGCTCCTCCAGGCGCGAGCCCTCCTGGTAGGAGCCCACGTCGCCCGCGAGCACCAGCAGGTCGGCGCCCGGCACGGGCTCGGCGTGGAAGCGCGGGTGGGATTCGAGATGCAGGTCCGAGAGCAGCTGCAGTTTCATCAGGGTTTCTATCTAGGTGGATCAGCCTATGCGTATCACGCATAGATGTGGCATTTTTTAACTAGGGTTAACCCCTAATCTATGGGGCATCAATCACTGCAGCGCAGCCAAGAGCCGCGCACCATCATGTTCAGCCTCATTGCCCAAGTGGCACGTTTCTTCCGTTCCTCCGCCAATTCTGCGCCGGCCAGCCACGCCGCGGCGCTGATGGAAAGCGCCGATGTGCGCGCGGGCCTCGACGCCCACCACGCGCAGGAACTGCGCGGCGCGGCAGCCGCCTGGCTGCGCGTCGTTCGCTAAGCAGCAAGCGATTCCAACCGCCGGGCGTTTCAGCCCGGCACCTGCTGCCCGAGTATCGAGCCCGCGAAAGCGGCCGCCGCCGAGCGCAGCAGCGATTGCCGCAGCCATTCGTGCGAATGGGCGTGCTGGGCGCGCCGGTGCCAGATGGCATCCACGTGCACCGGCGGCTGGTCGAAAGGCAGGTCGCGCAGCACCAGCTGGTCGCCGATGCCCGTGACCGTCACGAAATGGCGCGGCAGCACGGTCAGCAGATCGGTGGTCGCGACCACCTGGCCGGCCGTGAAGAACTGGTTCACCGTGACCACGATGCGCCGCTCGCGCCCGAGCGCGCCCAGCGTCTGGTCGATGAAGCCATAGGGCCGGCCCGAGAAACTCACCAGCAGGTGCCGCGCGGCGCAGTAGTCGTCGAGCGTGAGCGGCCGTTCGGCCAGCGGATGGCCGCGGCGCATCACGCATACATATTGGCCCAGGTACAGCCGCTGGGTCTCGAAGGGCACGCCCACGCCCGACTGGCCGCGCGCCGCGAGGCTCGCGATCACGGCCGGGAAGTAGCCGATCGCCATGTCGACCTCTTCGTGCTCGAGCATGCGGCGCGGGTCGCGCGTGGTCAGCGGCAGCACCCGCATCGAAATGCCGGGCGCCTCGGTCTCGGCGATCCGCACCAGGCCCGGCATCAGCTCGGCCGCGGTGGCATCGGCCATCGCCAGCAGGAAGGTGGTGTCGGCGGTGCCGGCATCGAATTCGCCCGGCGCCAGCGTGTGCTGCAGCTGGCGCAGCGCGTCGCGCACCGTGGGCCACAGCGCCAGCGCGCGCGGCGTGGGCTCCACGCCGGCACCGGCGCGGCGCACCAGCTCGTCGCCCAGCACCTCGCGCAGCCGCCGCAGCGCGTTGCTCACGGCCGGTTGCGTGATCGACAGGTTGCGCGCGGCGCGCGTGAGGTTGCGTTCCGCCATCACCTCGTCGAAGACGCGCAGCAGGTTGAGGTCGAGTGTGCGGAAATTGACGTCCATCAGTCTTGTGAATGATAAACATCAGAAAGATAAAGTGGAAACTTACTAGGGCAAACCCTAATATCGAGGCATCGGAAATAGAAACACGCCTTGGAGGGCACCATGACTAGCTTCATTCACGTCGACCAACCCACCGTCCACCCCGGCGTCCAACGCGCCGAAGTCCTGTTCGGACACCTGAAGGCCGCACGCGGCGGCAACAGCGCCCGTCCGCTGATCCTGCTGCTGATCGTCGCCATCGTCTCGGCGGTGCTCGTGGTGGCCGACACCATCGTCGCCCACTGGGACGAAGGCGCGCTGCTCGCGGCCTGGGCCCTGGTCTGCGCCGGTGCCTTCGCGGTCATCGCCCTGTTCGCCGGCTCGCTGGCCAACGGTGCCAACAAGTTGGGCGCGCTCTGGCTCGCCGCCGCACAGCGCCGCGCTTCGGCCCGTGCCGACGCCCGCTTCCTCGACACCGCGCAAAGCGACCCGCGCGTGATGGCCGAACTGCAAGCCGCCGTCTGGCGCCAGCAGTCCGAAGGCACGGCGAGCGTGGCCGACGTGGCCAGGATCGACGCGCTGGCCGGTGCCGCCGCCCGTACGCAAGCGGCCCGCATGCCCACGCTGTACGAAGCGATGCGCCGCATGAACAGCTCGCGCTACTACTGATCGGATCGGGCGATCGCGCCCACGAAAAAGCCGCCCTCGGGCGGCTTTTTTGCGTCTGGAACGCCCCTTGCGGGGCGCTTTGACATCAGGCCGCGAGGCGCTGCTCGATCGCCGCCTTGGTCGCGGGCAGTTCCTTCGGCAGGTGATGGGCCAGTTGCTCGAACAGCTCGTCGTGCAGCTTGAGTTCGGCCTGCCAGGCGGCCTTGTCGATGCTGGTGACGGTGGCGAACTGCTCGGCGCTGAAGTCCAGGCCGGTCCAGTTGAGGTCCTCGTAGCGCGGGCTCACGCCGGTGATGTGGTCGACGCCGTCGGCCTTGCCTTCGATGCGGTCGATCATCCACTTGAGCACGCGCATGTTCTCGCCGTAGCCGGGCCAGACGAACTTGCCGTCGGCGCCCTTGCGGAACCAGTTGGTGGTGTAGATGCGCGGCAGCGTGGCGCCCGAGGCCTGCAGCTTCTTGCCCAGGTCGAGCCAGTGCTGGAAGTAGTCGCTCATGTTGTAGCCCATGAACGGCAGCATCGCGAACGGATCGCGGCGCACCACGCCCTGCTGGCCGGCGGCCGCGGCGGTGGTTTCCGAGCCCATGGTCGCGGCCATGTAGACACCCTCGACCCAGTTGCGGGCCTCGGTCACCAGCGGCACGGTGGTCGAGCGGCGGCCGCCGAAGATGAAGGCGTCGATCTTCACGCCCTTCGGATCGTCCCAGGCGTCGTCGAGCGCGGGGTTGTTGGTGGCGGCCACGGTGAAGCGCGCGTTCGGATGGGCGGCC
Organism: Variovorax sp. GW821-FHT09B01; assembly: GCF_059418345.1. Classification (NCBI taxonomy): domain Bacteria; kingdom Pseudomonadati; phylum Pseudomonadota; class Betaproteobacteria; order Burkholderiales; family Comamonadaceae; genus Variovorax; species Variovorax sp. GW821-FHT09B01. The sequence goes on from NZ_JBWKPQ010000011.1 coordinate 32,809, forward strand.
TTGGCGCCGGTTTCCTTGGCGATCTGCGGCGTCCAGTCCTTGCCCTGCCAGTCGATGCAATGCGCGGGCGCGTCGCCCATGCCTTCCCACCAGACGTCGCCGTCGTCGGTCAGCGCCACGTTCGTGAAGATCACGTCGCGGTCGAGGCTGGCCATGCAGTTCGGGTTGGTCAGGTCGTTGGTGCCCGGCGCCACGCCGAAATAGCCGGCTTCGGGGTTGATGGCGCGCAGGGTGCCGTCGGCCTGGGGCTTGATCCAGGCGATGTCGTCGCCGATGGTCGTGACCTTCCAGCCGTCGAAGCCGGCCGGCGGGATCAGCATCGCGAAGTTGGTCTTGCCGCAGGCGCTCGGGAAGGCGGCGGCCACGTGGTGCTTCTTGCCCGCGGGGCTGGTCACGCCCAGGATCAGCATGTGCTCGGCGAGCCAGCCTTCGTCGCGGCCCATGTTCGAGGCGATGCGCAGCGCGAAGCACTTCTTGCCCAGCAGCGCGTTGCCGCCGTAGCCCGAACCGAAGCTCCAGATCTCGCGCGTCTCGGGGTAGTGGACGATGTACTTGGTCTTGTTGCAGGGCCAGGCGACGTCCTTCTGGCCGGCCTCGAGCGGCGCGCCCACGGTGTGCACGCAGGGCACGAACTCGCCGTCGGCGCCCAGCACCTCGTACACGGCCTGGCCCATGCGGGTCATGATCTTCATGTTGACCGCGACGTAGGGGCTGTCCGACAGCTCGATGCCGATGTGCGCGATCGGCGAGCCCAGCGGGCCCATGCTGAACGGCACGACGTACATCGTGCGGCCCTTCATGCAGCCGTCAAAAAGAGGCTGCAGAGTGGCACGCATCTCGGCCGGGGCCATCCAGTTGTTGGTGGGGCCGGCGTCTTCCTTGTTGGCGGAGCAGATGTAGGTGCGGTCCTCGACGCGCGCCACGTCGCTCGGGTCGGACGAGGCGAGGAACGAGTTCGGGCGCTTGGCGGGATTGAGCTTCTGGAAGGTGCCGGCGTCCACCAGCTGCTGGCAGAGACGGTCGTACTCTTCGTTGCTGCCGTCGCACCAGTAGATGGATTCGGGTTTGCACAGCGCGGCCATCTCGGCGACCCAGGCAATCAGCTTGGCGTTCTTGACGTAGGCGGGCGCCTGAATGCCAAGGCCCTTCGTCGTGGGTGCGTTCATCGGAAATCTCCTAAGTTGAAAAATCGTCTTTCCGAACGGTGCGCCACGCCGCGGGGGGCGTGGAGGTCCGTTTGAGAAAACGTTTCGGCTCGGGAGAGGAGGATGCGTCAGCGCGGGCCGCACGACCCGCGGACGAAAGCGCAAATGCCTGTCAGGCCAGGAAGACGGCGATCGATGCCAGCAGCAGCATCAGCACGCCGCCGGCGATCGGCAGCACGAGCGGCATCAGGTGAACGATCGACTCGACCGTGTCTTGCTCGGCGGCGGCGCCGTGTGCGGGCTCGACAGGAGTGGGGTGGGACATCGGAAATACCTCTGATACTTTGAATGACACGAACTGATGGCATTTTACCGGTGGGGTGCAGGCCCGCGGTCTAGGGGGTTGCCAGACCCCTGGAACCAGACGTAACCGGACGAGCCGGCCCGGCCTGGCTCAGTGCTGCTCCTGCGCCTCGAAGCCCGCCGTGGCCAGCGCTTCCAGCACGCTGGCCAGGTGTTCGCGGCCGCGGGTCTGCAGCACCAGCTCGATGTCGACGTTCTGCGCCGCCAGCATGGTGAAAGCCCGTTGGTGGTGGACCTCGTCGACGTTAGCGCCCGCTTCGGCCACGGTGGCCGTGATCTGGGCCAGCGAGCCCGGCACGTCGCGCGCGCTGACGCGCACTCGCGCGAGCCGGCCGGCACGCACCATGCCGCGCTCGATGATGGCCGCGAGCAGCAGCGGATCGATGTTGCCGCCCGACAGCACCAGGCCCACGCGCTTGCCCTTGAAGCGTTCGGGGTGCCGGATCAGCGCGGCCAGCCCGGCGGCGCCGGCGCCTTCGACCAGCGTCTTCTCGATCTCGAGCAGCATCAGCACGCCCTGCTCGATGTCGCCTTCGTCGACCAGCACCAGGTCGTCGACATGGCGCGCGATGATCTCGCGCGTCAGCACGCCCGGCGTGCCGACGGCGATGCCCTCGGCGATGGTGCTCTTGCCCTGCGGATGCTGCGTGCCCTGGACCGCGTTGACCATGGCGGGGAAGCGCGTGGTCTGCACGCCCACGATCTCGATGCCGGGCTTGAGCGCGCGCGCGGCCACGGCCATGCCCGCGATCAGGCCGCCGCCGCCGACCGACACCACCAGGGTGTCGAGCTCGGGCTCGGCCGCGAGCATCTCGAGCGCCACCGTGCCCTGGCCGGCGATGATGGCCTCGTCGTCGTAGGGATGCACGAAGGCCAGGCCCTCGCGCTGCGCCAGTTCGACCGCGTGGGCGCGCGCCGCGTCGAGCGTGTCGCCGTACAGCACCACCTCGGCGCCGAAGCCGCGCGTGCGCTCGATCTTCACGCCGGGCGTGAAGCGCGGCATCACGATCAGCGCGCGCAGTCCGAGCCGCTGCGCGTGATAGGCCACACCCTGTGCATGGTTGCCGGCCGACATCGCGATCACGCCGCGGGTGCCGCTCTCCGACAGGTCGACCAGCTTGTTGCAGGCGCCGCGCTCCTTGAACGAAGAGGTGAACTGCAGGTTCTCGAACTTGAGGAACACCTGCGCGCCCACGATCTCCGACAGCGTGCGCGATTCCACGCAGGGCGTGTCGAGCACCTGTCCCGCGAGGCGTGCCGCGGCGCGGCGTATTTCTTCGATTTCGACCATGGCGCGCATTGTGGACGGAATCGGACACCAGGGTTTTTACCCTTTCGGCGTCTTCCCGAAGCCAAAAGTCTGCGTTATGGTCTGGCCGGTAATTCCCCTCTCTGGAGGTTCGTCCGATGGTCAAGCGTGCGGGTGTCGATGTAGTGGCTGCTGCGGTTCGCGGGCAGGCATTGCCGTCGCCCGGTCTCAAGGAAGCACCGGTGCTCGAGCTCATGTGCTCGCACTTCGTGCTCACGCTCGCCGCCAAGCAGGGGCCGCGCTTCAACGTGCGGCGCGACATCAACGGCCTGCTCTCCCTGACCGGCCGCCACCTGGTGTGGCCGGCCGCGGTGCTGCAGCGGCTGCGCGAATTTCTCGGCCGCCGCTGTGCGGGCAACGAGGCCTGGAAGGGCATCGAGAACCTCGACGGCCGCACGCTGCTCGAGCGCCACGGCGTCTGGCGCGGCCCGTACGAGGAAGGCACGCTGTTCTTCTACCTCGACGAGTACGCCAAGGACCAGCCCAAGGACCTGCTGTCGGTGCTGGCCGTCACGCGCGACTGGCTCACGCATGCGCTGCGCAAGCAGTCCACGCTGGTCGAGAAGAACATCGATGCGCTCGCGGGCCTGCTGCAACTCAACAAGGCCGAGCGCGCGCTGCTGCTGTACGGCACGCTCGCGCGCTACCAGCGCGACCTGCGCTCGCTGCTGGTCGAGTTCAAGGTCAACAACGCGCCCGAGGCCTATGCCGCGATCGCCGATATCGCGGGCGTCAACGCGAGCGAGGTCGGCGAGGCGCTGCGGGCCGGCTCGCGGCTCGAGCGCATCGGGCTGGTCGAGAACCTGATCTCCGAACACAACATCACCGACCTCGCCGACCTGATGAAGGTCAGCGAGAAGCTGCCGCCGGTGCTGATGCGCGAGTACCGCGACCACAACGAGCTGATGGCCGTGTTCACGCGGCCCTCGGCCAAGAGCGCGCTGCTGCCGAACGACTTCTCCTTCGTCGACGAGGAGGTGCGCGTGCTCGTCACGCTGCTGCGCGCGGCGGTCGCGCGCAAGGAGCTGGGCGTGAACGTGCTGCTCTACGGCCCGCCTGGCACCGGCAAGACCGAGCTCGCCAAGGTGGTGGCGCAGGCCGCGGGGCTCGAGCTGTTCGAGGTCGAGTACGCCGACCGCGACGGCAATTCGCTGTCGGGCCGCGACCGCTACCGCTCGCTGCAGATCGCGCAGGTGTTCCTCAAGGGCAGCGCCCAGGCCGCGCTGCTGTTCGACGAGGTCGAGGACGTGTTCCCGCCGATCAGCACCGAGGCCGCGCAGTACATGGCGCGCGCCGAACAGATTCCCGCGCCGGCCAACGGCAGCGTCAGCGGCAAGGCCTGGGTCAACCAGATCCTCGAGGCCAACCCGGTGCCCACGCTGTGGGTCACCAACCGCATCGAACAGATCGATCCGGCGTTCCGCCGCCGCTTCGCCTACCACCTCGAGCTCAAGTCGCCGCCGCCGGGTGCGCGCGAGCAACTGGTCAAGAAGACGCTCGAGGGCGTGACGGTGTCCGAGGCCTTCACCGCCAAGCTGGCCGAACGCAAGGGCCTGACGCCGGCGCAGATCCGCACCGCGGTGCGCTTCGCGGGCCTGGCCCGGACCGACGGCGCCTCGGTCGAGGCGCTGATCGAACGCCAGCTGCGCAATGCCGACCTCGCCCTGGGCACCAGCGACACCGGCCGCGGCGAGCGCCGCACCGTGACCACCTACGACCTCGACATGCTCAACGTCGAGACCCGTTTCGAGATCCCGCGCATCGTCGAGGCGCTGAAGGCGCGCGGCCACGGCACGCTGTGCTTCTACGGCGCGCCCGGCACCGGCAAGACCGCGCTCGCCGAGCACATCGCCAAGGCCATCGCGCGGCCGCTGATCGTGCGCCAGGCCAGCGACCTCATGAGCAAGTACGTCGGTGAGACCGAGCAGAACATGGCCGCCATGTTCCGCGAGGCCGAGAGCGAGAAGGCCGTGCTGCTGCTCGACGAGGCCGACAGCTTCCTGCAGGACCGCCGCGGCGCCCAGCGCACCTACGAGGTCACCGAGGTCAACGAGATGCTCCAGGGCATGGAGCGCTTCAATGGCATCTTCGTGTGCACCACCAACCTGCTCGAGCGGCTCGACCAGGCGGCGCTGCGGCGCTTCACCTTCAAGATCAAGTTCATGCCGCTGACCGCGGCGCAGCGCGAGCGCATGTTCGTGACCGAGGCGCTCGCGGGCGACGCGTCGCTGCTCACGGGCGAGGTCCGCGCACGGCTGGCGCAGCTCTCGCAGCTGTGCCCCGGCGATTTCGCGGCGGTGAAACGGCAGACCGATATCCTGGCGACCGAGTTCTCGGCGGCCGAATTCCTCGACCAGCTCGAGGCCGAGCACCGCATCAAGCCCGAAGTGCGCGAATCGCGCGGCATCGGCTTCGTGCAGTAGCGGCCCCGCGCCGCCGCCGGGGCGCAGCAAGAAAAAAGGCGGAAGGGAAGCCGCCATCACGCCGGGAGACACGCGCCGAGGGCGGCCGGGCGCTTCCGGGTTCCAGACGTCCGCCCGCGTTCGCGGGCCCGCATGAGGGAGATGTTCGATGAGGTTTCGCAACGCAGGCCGCGCGCGGCAACACGCCGGGGCTTCGACCCCCTGGGCCCTGGCCGGTGCCCTGGCCCTCGCGGGGCTGCTCGCCGGTTGCGGCGGTGGGGGCGGCGGCGGAGGCGGTGGCCTGCCGTTCATTCCGGGCCCGGGCGGCGGCACGCCCGGCGACGACGATGCGATCGTCGCCTCGTCGAGCGTGGCCGGCCAGTGCGCGACGCCGCGCCCTGGTATCAACCCGGCCACCGGCATCGGCTACCCCGACCGCGCCGGTTCGCTGGCGATCGAGAAGCGCTGGGTGCGCGCCTGGATCGACGAAACCTACCTCTGGTACAACGAGGTGCCGACCACGCTCAAGGCGGCCGACTACGCGACGCCGGTGGCCTACTTCAACGTGCTGAAGACCCCGCTCACCACGTCCTCGGGCCGGGCCAAGGACCGCTTCCACTACATCTACGACACCGAGGTCTACCGCCAGCTGTCCGAGGCCGGGGTCTCGGCCGGCTACGGCATCGAGTTCGCGTTCGTGCGCAACTCGCGTCCGCGCGACCTGCGCGTGGCCTTCACCGAACCGAACTCGCCGGCCGCCAACGCCGGCATCGCGCGCGGCGCCAAGATCCTCGAGGTCGACGGCATCAGCGTGGTCAACAGCACCAACACCACCGCCATCAACAACGCGCTCTCGCCCGACGACCTCGGCGAGTCGCACAGCTTCAAGCTCGAGGAGGCCGGCGGCGCCACGCGCACCGTCACGCTGACCTCGGCGCGGATCACGCGCACGCCGGTGCAGAACGTGAAAACCGTCGACACGCCGAGCGGGCGCGTCGGCTACCTGCTGTTCAACGACCACATCACGACCTCCGAGGCGCAACTGATCTCGGCCATGAACAAGTTCCAGGCCGACGGCGTGCAGGACCTCGTGCTCGACATGCGCTACAACGGCGGCGGCCAGCTCAACATCGCGAGCCGGCTCGCCTACATGGTGGCCTCGCCGGCCGCGACCGCGGGCAAGACCTTCGAGCGGCTGGCTTTCAACAACAAGAGCCCGTTCGGCCTCCAGCCGCCGCTGCCTTTCCTCGGCACCTCGCGCAACAGCCAGCCGCTGCCGCAGCTCGGCCTGTCGCAGGTCACGGTGCTCACCAGCCCCGACACCTGCTCGGCCAGCGAGTCGGTCATCAACGGCCTGCGCGGCGTGGACGTCCGGGTCAACCTCGTGGGCGGCGCCACCTGCGGCAAGCCCTATGGCTTCTATCCGCAGGACAACTGCGGCACCACCTACTTCGCGATCCAGTTCCAGGGCGTGAACAACAAGGGCTTCGGCGACTACGGCGACGGCTTCACGCCCAACTGCACGGTGGCCGACGACTTCGCGCATGCGCTGGGCGACCCGAGCGAGGCCCGCTTCTCGGCCGCGCTCGCGCTGCGCAGCACCGGCAGCTGCCCGGTGCCGGTCGCGGCCGCGGCGCGCGCCGCACCGGGGCTCGAGAAGGCGGAGGCGGCGCCCGACGCGGGTCCGACGCTGCTGCTGCGCTCGCCGCTGCGCGAGAACCGGTTGATCGAGACCGACTGATCCACCGGCCGGCGCCGCTTCGCCGGCACCCTTCTTGCCGAACCGACAAACGGGCCCGACGGGGCCCGTTTTCACGTGTCCGAGCGCGCCCGCCGCGCGCCATCCGCCTCGCGGAAAACCCCTAGGCCACGGGCCTTGCCTGTGCCGTGCCCTCGCGCCCAGAATTCGGCAAACGTTTGCGCAAACGTTTTCGTTCGAGCATCCGTTCGACGGCTTCCCCCTGAAAAGACACCACTATTCCAAGGAGAGAGAGAAATGCAGATGCCCAGAAGACGATGGATCGTGTCGGCCCTGTCGGCCGCGGTGCTCACCGCCTGCGGCGGCGGTGGCAGCAACGGCTTCGCGTTCGTGCCGACCGGCAGCGCGCCGCCGCCCCCACCCCCGCCGCCTCCGCCGCCACCCCCTCCGCCGGCGCGCAAGATCATCATCGACAGCGACTACAACACGATGAGCGACGACGGCCAGCTCGGCGCCATGGCCGCGCAGCTGCAGGCCGAGGGCAAGGTCGACGTGCTGGGCATCAGCGTGGTGTCGGGCAACAAGTGGCTGCGCCAGGGCGTGGCCGAGGCGCTGAAGTCGGTCGAGCGGCTCGGCGTGGGCGAGCGCATCGGCGTCTACGTGGGCGAGAACTACGCGCTGAACCACACCAAGGCGGACATCGACGCCGAGATGAAGGCCGGTGCCGGCGGCGACGGCTACCTGGGCGCCTGGAGCTCGCCCGAACCCAAGAGCGACGCCGACCTGGTGCCGATCCCCGACGGCTTCGCCACCCACACCAAGGTGCAGGCCAAGGGCGCGGTCGACTTCCTGATCGATGCCATCAAGGCGAACCCGAAGGAGGTCAGCATCCTCGCGATCGGCCCGCTCACGAACATCGCGCTGGCCGCCAAGCGCGCGCCCGAGATCGTGCCGCTGATCAAGGAGATCATCTACATGGGCGGCGCGGTCCACGTGGCCGGCAACACCACCAAGACGGCCGAGTTCAACTGGTGGTTCGATCCCGACGCGGCGCAGTACGTGGTGCGGCTGCCGATCCCGCAGGTGGTGCTGCCGCTGGACGTGACCGACACCGTGCTGATGACCAAGGCCATCTACGACAAGATCGCGCACCCGGCCACGCCCACGCCGGTCACCGAGGTCTTCCGCAAGGAGTGGTTCGCGGATTCGTTCGAGACCAAGCCCGGCTACACCTCGAACATCTGGGACACGCTGACCATCGCCTACCTGCTCGACCCGAGCTACGCGACCGAGGTCAGCGAGGAGTACGTCGACGTGATCGCCAAGCCCGGCGATCCCGAGAACGGCCGCTCGGTCGGCTATGCCACGCCGCCCGCGGGCGTGCCGCTGCAGAAGATGAAGGTGGTGAAGAAGTTCGACAACGCGCGCTTCTACGACCTCTACGTCGACCTGCTCACGCGGCCGGTGCCGGTGAAGCTGCCCGTCGCGAACTGAGGCCGGCTAGAACGCCGAGCACACCCGCAGCACCTCGCTGCCGTAGGCCTCGAGCTTCTTGGTGCCGATGCCGCTGATGCCCTTCAGGTCCTCGAGCGTGGCCGGTGCTCGCTCAGCGATCGCGGCCAGCGTGGCGTCGTGGAAGATCACGTAGGCCGGCAGGTTGTGCTCGCGCGCCACCTCGGCGCGCCAGGCCTTGAGCGCGTCGAAGCGCGACTGGCCCTGCGCGTCGAGCGTGGCCGCGGCCGGCGAGGGCGCGCCGCGCGCGGTCTTCTCGCGCCGTGCCTTGCCGCCGCGCGCCGTCGGCGAGGAGATCGACTCGCGCAGCGACACCGTGGTCTCGCCGCGCAGCACCGCGCGCGAGCCCTCGGTGAGCTTGAGCGTGTTGTAGGCCTCGGCGTCGACCGCCACCGCGCCGATCGCGATCAGCTGGCGCAGCACGCCGCGCAGCTGCACCTCGCTGAATTCCGCGCCGAGCCCGAAGGTGCTGATGCGCTCGTGGCCGAACTGCTTGACCTTCTCGGTCTCCTTGCCGCGCAGGATGTCCATCACGTGGCCGGCGCCGAAGCTGATGCCGCTTTGCTGCTGCACGCGGTAGACAGTGGACAGCAGCTTGCGCGCCGCGTCGGTGCCGTCCCAGACCTGCGGCGGCGCGATGCAGTTGTCGCAGTTGCCGCAGGGCGTGCTCTGCTCGCCGAAGTAGCCCAGCAGGCGCACGCGCCGGCAGTCGCTGGCCTCGGCCAGCGAGAGCAGCGCGTCGAGCTTGCCGCGCATCACCTGCTTGAACTCCTCGCCGGCCGGGCTCTCGTCGATCATGCGGCGCTGGTTCACCACGTCCTGCAGGCCGTAGGCCATCCAGGCCTGGGCCGGCTCGCCATCGCGGCCCGCGCGGCCGGTCTCCTGGTAGTAGCCCTCGATGTTCTTGGGCATGTCGAGGTGGGCCACGAAGCGCACGTCGGGCTTGTCGATGCCCATGCCGAAGGCGATGGTGGCGCACATCACGATGCCTTCCTCGCGCAGGAAGCGGTCCTGGTGCGCCTGGCGCACCGAGGCGTCGAGCCCCGCGTGGTAGGGCAGGGCGTTGATGCCCGCGTCGCGCAGCGCCACCGCCACGTCCTCCACGCGCTTGCGCGACTGGCAATAGACCACGCCGGCATCGCCCTCGTGCTCGCGCTCGATGAAGCGCAGCAGCTGCGTGGTGGCTTCCTTCTTCTCGACGATGGTGTAGCGGATGTTCGGCCGGTCGAAGCTCGAGACGAACTGCTGCGCCTGCTCGAGCTGCAGCCGCTCGACGATGTCGGCGCGCGTGAGCGCGTCGGCGGTGGCGGTCAGCGCGATGCGCGGCACGCCCGGGTAGCGCTCGTGCAGCACGGTCAGCGCGCGGTACTCGGGACGGAAGTCGTGGCCCCACTGGCTCACGCAATGCGCCTCGTCGATCGCGAACATCGACAGCTTGCCGCGCGCGGCCAGCGCGTCCATCAGCTCGAGGAAGCGCGGCGTGGTCACGCGCTCGGGGGCGGCGTACAGCAGCGTGACCTCGGCGCGCGCCATGCGGCGCTCGACGTCCTGCGTCTGCTGCCAGTCGAGCGTGGAATTGAGGAAGGCGGCGTCCACGCCGGCCTCGTGCAGCGCGCCGACCTGGTCGTGCATCAGCGCGATCAGCGGCGACACCACCACCGCGATGCCGTGCCCGGCGCGCTGGCGCGCGATCGCGGGGATCTGGTAGCACAGCGACTTGCCGCCGCCGGTGGGCATCAGCACCAGGGCGTCGCCGCCGCCGGTCACGTGGTCGACGATCGGGGCCTGCGGACCGCGGAAGGCGGCGTAGCCGAAGACCTCGTGCAGGATCTGCGCGGGGTCGGCGGAAGGTGAATTGGACAAGGCGGCGGGCTGGGTGGCGACGGAAGGGGTCGATTGTCGCCGCAGCGCAGCACGCGCGCCGCCGCGGTCGCGGGGCCGGGCGCGACCGCCCGTCGGCCTGGGTGCCAAGCCTGGCTGGCACGCCGTTTGCAAGCAGTCGGCATTCGCTTGAAACGCCTGTATAGACAGCATACTGGTGCATGGGCCGGGCGGTTCGCACCAATACAAGGTGCGCTCCGCGCCGGCTTGCACCGTTCTCGCCGCGGCTTTTTCGGGTTATCCTGTATATACAGGGGTGTTCAGGCGAATGACACTGCGGCCGCGCACCACGGAAAGCTCCGACGGGCGCTGCCAGCCGATTCAATTGACGCTTCACACGAACAGGAGGGCCTCGATGGCCAAGACAGTCGCAAAGATCGCCACGCTGCTGGCAGCCGGTGCATGTATCGCGGGCGCGGCCGGAGGCGCCGCCGCCCAGACCAAGATCACGCTCGGCATGTCGGGCTGGACCGGCTTCGCGCCGCTGTCGCTGGCCGACAAGGCCGGCATCTTCAAGAAGAACGGGCTCGACGTGGAGCTCAAGATGATTCCGCAGAAGGACCGCCACCTCGCGCTGGCCGCGGGCGCGATCCAGTGCGCCGCCACCACCATCGAGACGCACGTGGCCTGGAACGCCAACGGCGTGCCGATCGTGCAGATCTTCCAGATGGACAAGTCCTACGGCGCCGACGGCATCGCGGTGCGCAACGACGTCAAGAGCTTCTCCGACCTCAAGGGCAAGACCGTCGGCGTGAGCGCGCCCGGCACCGCGCCGTACTTCGGCCTGGCCTGGATGCTGTCGAAGAACGGCATGAGCATCAAGGACGTGAAGACCGTCTCGCTCGAGCCCCAGCCGGCCGCGCAGGCCTTCGTCGCGGGCCAGAACGATGCCGCCATGACCTACGAGCCCTACCTGTCGACCGTGCGCGCCAACCCGCAGGCCGGCAAGATCCTCGCGACCACGCTCGACTACCCGATGGTGATGGACACCGTGGGCTGCGCGCCGACCTGGCTCAAGGCCAACGCCAAGGCCGCGCAGGCGCTGACCGACTCGTACTTCGAGGCGCTCGAGATGATCAAGTCCGACCCGGCCAAGTCCAACGAGCTGATGGGCAGCGCGGTCAAGCAGAGCGGCGAGCAGTTCGCCAAGTCCTCGGCTTACCTGCGCTGGCAGGACAAGGCGGCGAACCAGAAGTTCTTCAGCGCCGAGCTGACCCAGTTCATGAAGGAGTCGGTGCCGATCCTGCTGGAGGCCGGCGTGATCCGCAAGGCGCCCGAGGACCTGGCCGCGACCTTCGACGCGAGCTTCATCAAGTAAGCCACCTCAACGCATAACGACGAAGCGCCACGCATCGCCCGCCATGGAAGCGACGACCGTCATCCCCTCCACGCCAGCCGCTCCCGCGGCGGCCTCCGTTCCCCCCGCCGCCGTGCGCGTGGCTGCCGCGCGGCGCCGCCGCGCGATGGCGCCGCTCGAACCCGTGAGCCCGCGCGCGCGCTGGATGCTCGGCGTCGGCTTCTTCGTGCTGTTCTTCGCCGTCTGGGCCTTCTTCACGCTCGGCGGCTTCGTCTCGCCGACCTTCCTGGCCAGCCCGGTCACGATGCTGCGCGAAGGCTGGCTGCTGTTCACCGAGTACAACTTCATCCAGGACATCGGGATGACGGTGTGGCGCGTGGTCGGCGGCTTCGTGCTGGCCTCGGTGATCGCCGTGCCGCTGGGCATCGCGATGGGCGCCTACAAGCCGATCGAGGCCTTCCTCGAGCCCTTCGTCTCGTTCTGCCGCTACCTGCCGGCCTCGGCCTTCATTCCGCTCTTGATCCTCTGGGCCGGCATCGGCGAGAGCCAGAAGCTGCTGGTGATCTTCATCGGCTCGGTGTTCCAGGTGATCCTGATGGTGGCCGTGACCGTGGGCAGCGCGCGCAAGGACCTGGTGGAGGCCGCCTACACGCTGGGCGCCAGCAGCCGGGGCATCGTGCGCCGCGTGCTGATCCCGGGCGCCGCGCCCGGCATCGCCGAGACCCTGCGCCTGGTGCTGGGCTGGGCCTGGACCTACGTCATCGTGGCCGAGCTCATCGGTTCCTCCTCGGGCATCGGCCACATGATCACCGACAGCCAGGCGCTCCTGAACACCGGCCAGATCATCTTCGGGATCATCGTCATCGGCGTGATCGGCCTCGTGTCCGACTTCGCCTTCAAGGCGGTCAACCGCCGCCTCTTCGCCTGGAGCACGCTGTGAGCGCCATCATCAAGCCGGCCCAGTTGTCGATCCACGGCGTCTCTCGCACCTTCACCGGCACGCGCGGCCAGCGCACGCAGGCGCTGCTGCCGGTCGACTTCGAGGTGCGCGAGAACGACTTCGTCACCATCCTCGGCCCCTCGGGCTGCGGCAAGTCCACCCTGCTGCGCATCGTCGCGGGGCTCGACTTCCCGACCACCGGCGAGGTGCTGCTCGACGGCCAGCCGATCGAGGGCCCGGGCGCCGACCGCGGCGTGGTGTTCCAGAGCTACACCCTGTTCCCCTGGCTCACGATCGCGCAGAACATCCGCTTCGGCCTGCGCGAGCGCGGCACGAGCGAAGCCGAGCAGAAGGAGCGCAGCGAGTTCTTCATCGCCAAGGTCGGCCTGCGCGGCTTCGAGCACCACTATCCCAAGCAGCTCTCGGGCGGCATGCAGCAGCGCACCGCGATCGCGCGCGCGCTGGCCAACGATCCCAAGATGCTGCTGCTCGACGAGCCCTTCGGCGCGCTCGACAACCAGACCCGCGTGCTGATGCAGGAGCTGCTGCTGGGCATCTGGGAGTCGGCGCAGAAGACGGTGCTGTTCGTCACGCACGACATCGACGAGGCCATCTTCATGGCCAACCGCGTGGCCGTGTTCAGCGCCCGGCCCGGCCGCATCAAGACCGAGATCGCGGTCGACTTCCCGCATCCGCGCCACTACACGATCAAGACCTCGCCCGAGTTCATGGAGATCAAGGCCCGGCTGACCGAGGAGATCCGCGCCGAATCGATGGCGGCGGCGGAGCATTGAGACCATGAAGCGCGACCTGCCGTCCTCCGCACCGAACCCCGCCGGCGCGCCCGCGGCCGCGCCGTCGCTCGCGCTCTATGCGCAGGTCAAGGACCACATCTCGCGCAAGATCCAGGACGGCACCTGGCCGCCCGGCCACCGGCTGCCGTCCGAGCACGAGCTGGTGGCGCAGTTCGCCATCTCGCGCATGACCGCCAACCGCGCGCTGCGCGAGCTCTCGGAGCAGGGCCGCATCGTGCGCGTGGCCGGCGTGGGCAGCTTCGTGGCAGAGAACAAGCCGCAGTCCACGCTGCTGCAGATCGCCAACATCGCGAGCGAGATCCGCCAGCGCGGCCACGACTACCGCTGCGAGTTCATCGCGCTCGAGCGCATCGCCGCCTCGCCCGACATCGCCGTGTGGCTCGACCTGCGGCCCGGCGAGTCGGTGTTCCACACCGTCTGCCTGCACCTGGAGAACGGCACGCCGGTGCAGATCGAGGACCGCTACGTCAATCCGCGCGCCGTGCCCGAATTCCTCGACCAGGATTTCTCGGTCGTCTCGCCCGGCGAGTACCTGGTGCGCAACGTGCCCTTCGACCAGATCGAGCACGTGGTCGACGCGGTGCTGCCCACCGCCGAACAGGCCGAGCGCCTGGACATGCCGCCGGCCGATCCCTGCCTGCTGCTGACCCGCCGCACCTGGACCCGCGACCTGCCCGTGACGCTGGTGCGCTGCCTGCACCCGGCCTCGCGCTACCGGCTCGGCAGCCGCTTCCGCGTCGACGGCAACCAGGCCTTCGGCTGAATCCACGCACGCCATTCCGGCCTTCGATTTTTTTCGCACCTACTTGTATATACAGGATCGCACCATGAAGCTTGCTCCCCACGCCGCCACCGAACCGCTCGTGCTCTCGCCCGGCGAGGTCGACCTGCCCGCGCTGCGCCGCATCCATGCGGGCGGCGCGCGGCTCGAGCTCGCCGGCGCCGCGCGCGCCGGACTGCTGGCCGCCCAGGCCACCGTGCGCCGCATCGTCGAGGCCGGCGAGGTGGTCTACGGCATCAACACCGGCTTCGGCAAGCTCGCGCAGACCATCATTCCGCCCGAGCGCCTGGCCGAGCTGCAGCGCAACCTCGTGCTCTCGCACAGCGTCGGCACCGGCGTGCCGCTGCCCGACGGCGTGGTGCGGCTGGTGCTCGCCACCAAGGCCGTGAGCCTGGCGCGCGGCCATTCGGGCGTGCGGCCCGAGATCGTCGATGCGCTGCTCGCGTTGTTCAATGCGGGCCTGCTGCCGCGCATCCCGAGCAAGGGCTCGGTCGGCGCCTCGGGCGACCTCGCGCCGCTGGCCCACATGGCCTGCGTGCTGATCGGCGAGGGCGAGGTCGGCACGCCCGAGGGCGAGACCATCGGCGGCACCGAGGCCATGCGCCGCATCGGCCTCGCGCCCTTCGTGCTCGGCCCCAAGGAAGGCCTGGCGCTGCTCAACGGCACGCAGGTGTCGACCGCGCTCGCGCTGGCGGGCCTGTTCGGCGCCGAGGACGTGTTCGCGGCCGGCCTGATGGCGGGCGCGCTCTCGCTCGAGGCGATCCAGGGCTCGATCAAGCCCTTCGACGAGCGCATCCACGCCGCGCGCGGCCAGCCGGGCCAGATCGCGGTGGCGGGCGCGGTGCGCGCGCTGCTCGAGGGCAGCGCCATCGTGCCTTCGCACGCCGACTGCGGCCGGGTGCAGGACCCGTACTCGATCCGCTGCGTGCCCCAGGTCATGGGCGCCTGCCTCGACAACCTCGCGCATGCGGCGCGGGTGCTGCGCATCGAGGCCAACGCGGCGTCGGACAACCCGCTGGTCTTCAGCGACACCGGCGACGTGATCTCGGGCGGCAACTTCCACGCCGAGCCCGTGGCCTTCGCGGCCGACATCATCGCGCTGGCGGTGAGCGAGATCGGCGCCATCTCCGAGCGCCGGCTCGCGCTGCTGCTCGACTCCGGCCTCTCGGGCCTGCCGCCCTTCCTGGTGCGCGACGGCGGCGTCAACTCCGGTTTCATGATCGCGCAGGTCACGGCCGCGGCGCTGGCCTCCGAGAACAAGTCGCTGGCCCATCCGGCCAGCGTCGACAGCCTGCCGACCTCGGCCAACCAGGAAGACCACGTGTCGATGGCCACCTTCGCGGGCCGCCGCCTGGCCGAGATGGTCGACAACACCGCGGTGGTGGTCGGCATCGAGGCCATGGGCGCCTGCCAGGGCATCGAGCTCAAGCGCGACGCCGACAGCCCGCGCAGCTCCGCGCTGGTCGAGGCCGAGTTCGCCGCCATCCGCGAGCGCGTGGCCTTCATCGAGCAGGACCGCTTCATGGCGCCCGACGTGGAAGCCATGCGCCTGTGGGCCCGCCGCGGCGACTGGGCCGCGCCGCTGGCCGCCGTGCTGCCGAGCCGCGCCTGAACCTTCCCCCGATTCCTCGTCCGACCTTCCTTGCCATCGAAAGGACTCCCGCCATGAACGCACCCGACAAATTCGTCGCCGCCAACGCTTCCATCGCCGCCGATCCGCGCCACGACCCCACGCGCGTGATCCGCGCCCCGCGCGGCAGCCAGCTGAACTGCAAGAGCTGGCTCACCGAGGCGCCGTTCCGCATGCTGCAGAACAACCTCGACCCCGAGGTGGCCGAGCGGCCGCAGGACCTCGTGGTCTACGGCGGCATCGGCCGCGCCGCGCGCAACTGGGAATGCTTCGACCAGATCCTCGCCTCGCTGAAAGAGCTCGAGGACGACGAGACCCTGCTGATCCAGTCGGGCAAGCCGGTGGGCGTGTTCAAGACGCACGAGAACGCGCCGCGCGTGCTGCTCGCCAACTCGAACCTGGTGCCGCAGTGGGCCAACTGGGAGCACTTCAACGAGCTCGACCGCAAGGGCCTCTTCATGTACGGCCAGATGACGGCCGGCAGCTGGATCTACATCGGCAGCCAGGGCATCGTGCAGGGCACCTTCGAGACCTTCGTCGAGGCCGGCCGCCAGCATTACGACAACAGCCTCGCGGGCAAGTGGATCCTCACGGCCGGCCTTGGCGGCATGGGTGGCGCGCAGCCGCTCGCGGCCACGCTCGCGGGCGCGGTGTCGCTCAACATCGAGTGCCAGCAGTCGAGCATCGACTTCCGCCTGCGCACCCGCTATGTCGACAAGCAGGCGCGCGACATCGACCATGCGTTCGAACTGATCAAGCAGCACTGCGACGCCAAGGAAGCGGTGTCGATCGCGCTGCTGGGCAACGCGGCGGAGATCCTGCCCGAGCTGGTGAAGCGCGCGAAGGCCGGTGGCCTCAAGCCCGACCTCGTGACCGACCAGACCTCGGCGCACGACCTGATCAACGGCTACCTGCCCGCGGGCTGGAGCGTGGCGCAATGGCAGGCCGCGATGAAGGACGAGTCGCAGCACGCCGCGCTCAAGAAGGCGGCCGCGCAGTCGTGCGCGGTGCACGTGCAGGCCATGCTCGACTTCCAGGCCATGGGCATCCCGACCGTGGACTACGGCAACAACATCCGCCAGGTGGCCTTCGACGAAGGCGTGAAGAACGCCTTCGACTTCCCGGGCTTCGTGCCGGCCTACATCCGGCCGCTGTTCTGCGAGGGCAAGGGCCCGTTCCGCTGGGTCGCGCTCTCGGGCGATCCGGAAGACATCTACAAGACCGATGCCAAGATCAAGGAGCTGTTCCCCGAGAACACCCACACGCACCGCTGGCTCGACATGGCGCGCGAGCGCATCAGCTTCCAGGGCCTGCCCGCGCGCATCTGCTGGCTCGGCCTCGGCGAGCGCCACAGGGCCGGCCTGGCCTTCAACGAGATGGTGAAGTCGGGCGAGCTCAAGGGCCCGATCGTGATCGGCCGCGACCACCTCGACACCGGCTCGGTCGCCAGCCCCAACCGCGAGACCGAGGCGATGAAGGACGGCACCGATGCCGTGAGCGACTGGCCGCTGCTCAACGCGCTGCTCAACACCGCGGGCGGCGCCACCTGGGTCAGCCTGCACCACGGCGGCGGCGTGGGCATGGGCTACTCGCAGCATTCGGGCGTGGTGATCGTCTGCGACGGCACCGATGCGGCCGCCAAGCGCATCGAGCGCGTGCTGTTCAACGACCCCGCCACCGGCGTGATGCGCCATGCCGACGCGGGCTACGACATCGCCGTGGCCACCGCGAAGAAGCAGGGCCTGAAGCTGCCGATGATCAAGGGCTGAGCATGGCCGGCGGCACGCAGCGCTTCTCGCGCGCCACCTTGCCCGTGATGCCGTGGAAGAACGGCGGCGGCACCACGCAGGAGATCGCCTGCTGGCCGGCCGGCGCCGGGCTCGAGGACTTCGGCTGGCGCGTGAGCATCGCGAGCATCGCGCAGGCCGGCCCGTTCTCGCGCTTCGCGGGCATCGACCGCAGCATCATGCTGCTCGAGGGCGACGGCGTGCGGCTGCGCTCGGCCGACGGCGCCATCGACCATCCGCTCGATGTGCCGCACCGGCCCTTCGCCTTCAGCGGCGACACCGCGCTCGACTGCACGCTGCTGGGCGGCGCCTCGAGCGATTTCAACGTGATGACCCGCCGCGGCGCCTGGCGCGCCGAAGTGCGCGTGCTCGACGGCGCCACGGCGCTCGAAGCCGCGCCGCATGGCGTGCTGCTCGCGCTGCGCGGCGGCTGGCGGCTCGATGCCGGCGGCGCGGCGTGCCGCGAGGGCGAGGGCCTGTGCTGGTCCGATGCGCCGCGCGCCTGGCAGCTCGCGCCCGAGGACGCGACGGCACGCCTCGTGGCCGTGCGCATCGTTCCCGCCTGAGGCCGCAACCCGAGACCACAGACATGACCCTCTCCCATCCTTCCGCCGATGGCCTCTGGACCGGCCTGCGCCTCGCGCCAGGCGCCGCACCCGGCATCGAATCGGACGATGCCGCCCTCGTCGTCGCGCAGGGCACGATCCGCTGGGTCGGCGCGCGCGCCGCGCTGCCGGCCGAGTACGCGGCATTGCCCGTGCACGACGGCGGCGGCGCGCTGGCCACGCCGGGCCTGGTCGACTGCCACACCCACCTGGTCTACGGCGGCCAGCGCGCCAACGAGTTCGCGATGCGGCTCGCGGGCGCGAGCTACGAGGAGGTGGCGAAGGCCGGCGGCGGCATTGTCTCCTCGGTGCGCGCCACGCGCGAGGCCGACGAGGACACGCTGTTCGCCCAGGCCGCGCCGCGGCTCGAGGCATTGCTGGCCGACGGCGTCTGCGCGATCGAGATCAAGTCGGGCTACGGCCTCGCGCTCGCGCACGAGCGCAAGCAGCTGCGCGTGGCGCGGCGGCTCGGCGAACACTACGGCGTGACGGTGCGCACCACCTTCCTCGGCGCCCATGCGCTGCCGCCCGAGTACGCGGGCCGCAGCGGCGAGTACGTCGAGCTGGTCTGCCGCGAGATGCTGCCGGCGCTCGCGGCCGAGGGGCTGGTCGACGCGGTCGACGTGTTCTGCGAGCGCATCGCCTTCTCGCTCGACGAAACCGAGCGCGTGTTCCAGGCCGCCCGGGCGCTGGGCCTGCCGGTCAAGCTGCATGCCGAGCAGCTCTCGGACATGGGCGGCGCCGCACTGGCCGCGCGCTACGGCGCGCTGTCCTGCGACCACATCGAGCACCTGTCGGCCGAGGGCATCGAGGCGATGCGCGCGGCCGGCACCGTGGCCGTGCTGCTGCCCGGCGCGTACTACACGCTGCGCGACACCCACCTGCCGCCGATCGAGGCGCTGCGCGCCGCGGGCGTGCCGATGGCGGTCTCGACCGACCACAACCCCGGCACCTCGCCCGCGCTGAGCCTGCTGCTGATGGTCAACATGGCCTGCACCCTGTTCCGCCTCACCGTGCCCGAGGCGCTGGCCGGCGTTACCGTGCATGCGGCGCGCGCGCTCGGCCTCGAGGCCACGCATGGCGCGATCGCCGCGGGCCGGCCCGCGAACTTCGTGCTCTGGTCGGTGCGCGACGCGGCCGAGCTCGCCTACTGGTTCGGCCAGCGACCCGTGCGCACCGTGGTGCGGCAGGGCCGTATCGCCGTCGAAGCCGTGGGAGCTTCGGCATGACGCGCGCGCTGTTCGCGGCCGATGCGCTGCTGCCCACCGGCTGGGCGAAGAACGTGCTGCTGGCATGGAACGCGGCCGGCCAGCTCGTCGAGGCAAGGGCCGGCGCCGACAAGCCCGCCGCTGCCGAGACGGCCGGCGGCCCCGTGATCCCCGGCATGCCCAACCTGCATTCGCATGCCTTCCAGCGCGCCTTCGCGGGCCTGACCGAGCACCGCGCCGAACAGCAGGACAGCTTCTGGAGCTGGCGCACGCTGATGTACCGCTTCGCCGCGCGCCTCGGCCCGCGGCAGATGGAGGACATCGCGACCTGGCTCTATGCCGAGATGCTCGAGGCCGGCTATACCAGCGTCTGCGAGTTCCAGTACGTGCACCACGACGCCGACGGCAAGCCCTATGCCGACGACGCCACGCTGAGCCGCGCGCTGCTGCGCGCCGCCCACAAGACCGGCATCGGCTTCACCCTGCTGCCGGTGCTCTACCAGACCAGCGGCTTCGGCGGCCTGCCGCCCAACGAGGGGCAGCGGCGCTTCATTCGTTCCACCGACTCGATGCTGCGGCTGCTCGAGGCGCTGAAGCCCGCCTGCGACGCGCAGGGCGCGCGGCTCGGCCTCGCGCCGCACTCGCTGCGCGCGGTGCCGCCCGAGGCGTTGCGCGAGGCGCTCGCGGGGCTCGATGCGATCGAGGCCGGCGCGCCGGTCCACATCCACATCGCCGAGCAGACCAAGGAGGTCGACGACTGCATCGCCTGGAGCGGCCAGCGTCCCGTGGCATGGCTGCTCGAGCACGCGCCGGTCGACGCGCGCTGGTGCCTGGTGCATGCCACGCACATGGATGCCGACGAATACCGGCGCGGCGCTCGCAGCGGCGCGGTCGCCGGCCTCTGCCCAACCACCGAGGCCAACCTCGGCGACGGCCTGTTCGACTTCGCGGCCTGGCGCCAGCACGGCGGCGCCTGGGGCCTGGGCTCCGACAGCCACGCCTGCGTCGATGCGGCCGAGGAGCTGCTGATGCTCGAGTACGGCCAGCGCCTGCGCACGCGCCAGCGCAACGTGGGCGCGACCGCGGCGCAGCCGCACGTGGCGACCGCGTTGACCCTGCAGGCGGTGCAGGGCGGCGCGCAGGCCGCGGGCCGCGCCATCGGCGGCCTCGCGGCAGGCCAGCAGGCCGACTTCGTGGTGCTCGACGCGCAGCAGCTCGCGCTGCAGGGGCTGTCGGCGCCCGACATGCTGTCGGCGCACGTCTTCGCGAGCCACCGCACCCGCGCCATCGACGCCGTGTGGGTGGCGGGCCGCCCGCGCGTCGCCGCCGGGCGCCATGCGCTGCATGCCGAGGCCGCGTCCGCCTTCGTGGCCGCGCGCACCCAACTGCTTCAAGACTGAGGAACCCACGCCATGAGCTTCACCACCACCGAACCGGCCTTCCGCTTCCGCCAGGGCACGCGCCCGTTGCTGATCTCGATGCCGCACGTGGGCACCCACGTGCCGGGCGCGCTGCTCGCGCGCTTCACCGAGGAGGCGCGCCATGTGCCCGATACCGACTGGCACCTCGAGCAGCTCTACGACTTCGCCGACGCGCTCGGCGCCTCGGTGCTGGTGGCCACGCACTCGCGCTACGTGATCGACCTCAACCGTCCGCCCGACGGCGCCAGCCTCTACCCGGGCCAGAGCGTCACCGGCCTGTGCCCGGTCGACACCTTCGACGACACGCCGCTGTACGCCGCGGGCGACCTGCCCGGCGAGGCCGAGATCGCCGCGCGCCGCGAGGCGATCTGGCAGCCCTACCACGCGCAGCTCGCGGCCGAGCTGGCCCGCCTGAAGGCCGCGCACGGCACCATCGCGCTGTGGGACGCGCACTCGATCCGCTCGGTGCTGCCGCGCTTCTTCGAAGGCAAGCTGCCCGACCTCAACCTTGGCACTGCCGACGGCAAGAGCTGCGACCCCGCGCTCGCCGCCACCTTGATGGGCATCGCGACGTCGAACCCCGGCTACACCGGCGTGCTCAACGGCCGCTTCAAGGGCGGCCACATCACGCGCCAGTACGGCAATCCCGCGGCCGGCGTGCATGCGGTGCAGCTCGAGATGACGCAATCGAGCTACATGCAGGAGGCGCTGCCCTTCGCCTACCTGCCCCCGGTGGCGGCCGGCGTGCAGCCGCAGGTGCGCCGCATGCTCGAGGCGGTGCTCGACTTCGTCGAAGGCCGCGGGTGAAACAGGAATGAACCGGCAATGAACCAGGAGGCCTTTCTCGCCGCGCTCGGCGAGGCGCTGGGCGCCGGCCAGGTGCTGCGCGGCGAGGCCATCGCCGAGCGCCACCGCAGCGACTGGAGCGGCGTGGCGCCGGTGCTGCCGCTGGCGCTGGTGCGCCCGCGCGACACGCGAGAAGTGTCGGCCGTGCTGCGCATCTGCAGCGAGCACCGCGTGCCCGTGGTGCCGCAGGGCGGGCTCACGGGACTGGCCGGCGCGGCGGTGCCGCGCGCGGATGCGATCGCGCTCTCGCTCGAGCGCATGAACGCCATCGAGTCGCTCGATGCCGCCGCCGGCACGCTGACCGTGCAGGCCGGCGCCACCCTGCAGTCGGTGCAGGAGGCGGCCGCTGCTCGGGGCCTGCTGTTCGGCGTGGACTTCGGCGCGCGCGGCTCGTGCCAGATCGGCGGTGCGCTGTCGACCAACGCGGGCGGCAACGGCGTGCTGCAGTTCGGGATGATGCGCGAGCAGGCGCTGGGCCTGGAGGTGGTGCTGGCCGACGGCCGCGTGCTGCCGATGCTGCGGCCCATGCTCAAGAACAACACCGGCTACGACCTCAAGCAGTTCTTCATCGGTGCCGAGGGCACGCTGGGCGTGATCACGCGCGCGCTGCTGCGGCTGCATCCGGCGCCGCGCGCCAAGGCCACGGCGCTGGTCGCGCTGCCGGACTTCGAGGCCGCGCTGGTGCTGCTGCGCCGGCTCGGCGCGCGCTTTCCGGGCGCGCTCGCGGCCTTCGAGCTGATGTGGCGCGACTTCGTGCAGACCTCGCTGCGCTGGCAGCAGCTGCGCGAGCCCTTCGACGCGGCGCATCCGCTGGTGGCGCTGGTCGACGTGACCGGCGAGGACGAGGCCGCGCTGCGCGAGGCGCTCGAGGCGGCGCTGGCCGGCGCGATGGAGGAGGGCGCGGCGGTCGATGCCGCCATCGCCCAGTCGCAGTCGCAGGCGCGCGCCTTCTGGAAGATCCGCGAGGCCACGGCCGAGCTGCCGGTGCACATGCATCCGCCGATCAACCTCGATGTGAGCCTGCCGATGGCCAGCATCGGCCGCTTCGCCGACGACTGCCGCGCGGCGCTCGATGCGCGCTGGCCCGGGCACCACTCGCTGTTCTTCGGCCACGTGGGCGACAGCAACCTGCACGTGACCACCGACGGCCAGGCCATCGGCGGCGAGGCCGAGGCCTTCGAGCGCATGGTCTACGCGCAGGTCGAGGCCCGCGGCGGCAGCATCTCGGCCGAGCACGGCATCGGCCTGCACAAGAAGCCCTACCTGGGCGCGAGCCGCACTCCCGACGAGCTGGCCGCGATGCGCGCCATCAAGCAGGCGCTCGATCCCCTCCACCTGCTCAACCCCGGCAAGGTATTCGACCTGTGAACACGACCGCCATCCATGCCCTCGCGCGGCCCGAAGTCGCGCCGCTGCCGGCCTACAACGCCGGCCTGTCCTCGGAGGCCGTGCGCGCGCGCTACGGCGTCGACGAGATCGCTCGGCTCGCGAGCAACGAGAACCCCTACGGCGCGAGTCCCGCGGTGGCGCGCGCGCTGGTCGACCTGGCGGCGCGCGCGGGCACCTACCCCGATGCCCACTGCACCGCATTGCGCGCCGCGATCGCCGAACGCTGCGGCGCGCAGCCGTCGGAACTGGTGATCGGCAACGGCTCGGAGGACATCCTCCAGATGCTGTGCCAGGCCTTCCTGGGCCCGGGCGACCGCGTGCTCACGCAGCGCCCGGCCTTCGGCCTGCACGAGATCTATCCGCGCATGATGGGCGCGCAGGTCGAGCTGCTGGCGCTCACGCCCGAACTGGGCTTCGACATCGAGGCCTGGTGCGCGGCGCTCGCGCGCGGCCCCAAGCTGGTGATGCT
Source organism: Variovorax sp. GW821-FHT09B01 (assembly GCF_059418345.1). NCBI lineage: Bacteria > Pseudomonadati > Pseudomonadota > Betaproteobacteria > Burkholderiales > Comamonadaceae > Variovorax > Variovorax sp. GW821-FHT09B01. The sequence continues at coordinate 56,308 of NZ_JBWKPQ010000011.1, forward strand.
GGCCAATCCCTCGAACCCGGTCGGCTGCATGTTCGACGCGCGGGACTTCGAGCGCCTGCTGGCCGCCGTGCCCGCGGGCACGCTGCTGGTGGTCGACGAGGCCTACTACGAATACGCGCGGCTCGCGAGCGGCTACCCCGACGTGCTCGCGCGACTGCGCGGCGAAGCAGTGGCCTTCCCGTGGATCGTGCTGCGCACCTTCTCCAAGGCCTGGGGCCTGGCCGGCCTGCGCGTGGGCTACGGCATCGCGTCCGACGCGGCGCTGGTGCAGCTGCTCGACCGCGTGCGCACGCCCTTCAACGTGAACCTCGCGGCGCAGGCCGCGGCGCTCGCGGCCTGGGGCGACGAGGCCTGCATGCAGGCAGCCGTGGAACAGACGGTGCGGCTGCGCGACGCGCTGACCGCGCAACTGCGCGCGCGCGATTGGCCGGGGCTGCGCATCGCGCCCTCGGCGGCCAACTTCCTGTTCATCGACCTGGGCCGGCCCAACGGGCCGGTCAACGAGGCGCTGCTGGCGCGCGGCATCATCGTCAAGCCGTGGAAGGAGCCGGGCTTCGAGCGCTTCATCCGCGTCTCGGTCGGCGCGCCGCACGAGCTCGAGCGCTTCGTCGCGGCGATGGACGCGATCATGTCGAAGGCGCCATGAGGCTCTTTCGCGGCTGGGGCGTCGTCGCGGCGGCCCATGTGCTGCTGGCGCTGGTGTTCGGCGCCGCCTATTCCTTCGGCGCCTTCTTCGCCGGCATCCAGGCCAGCTTCGGCGCCGGCCGCTTCCCGGTCGCCTCGCTGTTCTCGGCCACGGCGCTGCTCTACTACATCGTCGGCGCCTTCTCGGGCGCGCTGGCCGACCGCTTCCCGCTGCGCGCGGTGGTCGGCACCGGCATCGTGCTGCTCGCGGCCGGTTTTGCGCTGGCCAGCCTGGCGCCGTCGCTGGCCGTGCTGTTCGCGCTGTTCGGCCTGTTCGTCGGCTTCGGCGTCGGGCTGGTCTACGTGCCGGCGGTGGCCGCGGTGCAGCGCTGGTTCGTGCGCCGGCGCAGCCGGGCCTCGGGGCTGGCGCTGGCGGGCACCGGGCTCGGCACCTTCGTCGGCCCGGTGACGGCCGGCGCGCTGCAGCAGCACCTGTCGTGGCAGGCCACCATGCAGCTGTTCGCGCTCGGCATCCTGCTGCTCGGCGGCGTGGCGGCCTGGGCGATCCGGGCCCGGCCGCAAGAGCTAGGCCTGCTGCCCGACGGCGACCGGGTGTCCGCGTCGGCGGGCGCGCCCGTCGAGACCGGCCTGCGCTGGCGCGAGGCGGTGCGCGGCGCCTGCTTCTGGTGGTACTTCGCGGCCATCGGCTGGGGCTCGATCGGGCTGTTCGTCGCGCTGGTCCACGTGGCGCCGGCGGCGCAGGGGCTGGGCATCGGCGCGGCCGACGCCACCTTGCTGATCGGACTGATCGGCGTGGGCAACGTCGGCGGCCGGCTGGTGCTCGGCGGGCTCGGCGACCGGCTCGGCGCGCGCCGGCTGCTCTCGCTGCTCACGCTGGCGCTGGCCGCGCTGCACCTGCTGTGGTGGGCGGCCGGCGGCTTCGTTTCGCTGGCGCTGTTCGCGCTGCTGTTCGGCGCAGCCAACGGCGGCTGCATCGCGCTCTACCCGGCGCTGGCGGCGCGCTGGTACGGCACGCGCGCGCTGGGCGCCATCCTCGGCACGCTCTACATCGCGGTCGGCGTGGCCGCCTCGATCGGTGCCAGCGCGGCCGGCCTGCTGTTCGACCTGCGCGGCAGCTACGACCTGGCCATCGGCGCCAGCGGCCTGCTGGCGCTGCTGTCGGTCGGCTGCCTGGCGCGCGCGGCGCGGCACGCGCCGGTCTGAAGTCCCGAAGACCGCTTTGGCGGCGCGGCGCGGGGGCGTTTTCTACAATCCGGACCCATGAAGCCGATCGTCTACACCCGTGCCCAGCAACTGCCCGAGATCCTCGGGCGCCGCATCGCCATCCTCGATGGCGCCATGGGCACCATGATCCAGCGCTTCAAGCTCACCGAGGCCCAGTACCGCGGCGAGCGCTTCAAGGACTTCGAGCGCGACGTGAAGGGCAACAACGAGCTGCTGTCGCTGACCCGGCCCGACGTCATCTCCGACATCCACGAGGGCTACCTCGCGGCCGGCGCCGACCTGATCGAGACCAACACCTTCGGCGCGACCACCATCGCGCAGGAGGACTACAAGATGGCGCACCTGGCGCGCGAGATGAACCTCGAGTCCGCGAAGCTGGCGCGCGCGGCCTGCGACAAGTACTCGACCCCCGACAAGCCGCGCTTCGTGGCCGGCGCCCTCGGCCCGACGCCCAAGACCGCGAGCATCAGCCCCGACGTCAACGATCCGGGCGCGCGCAATGTCGATTTCGAGGCCCTGCGCGCCGCCTACTACGAGCAGACCGAGGCGCTGGTCGAGGGCGGTTCCGACGTGATCCTGGTCGAGACCATCTTCGACACGCTCAACGCCAAGGCCGCGCTGTTCGCCGTCGACGAGTACTTCGAGAACAGCGGCCAGCGCCTGCCGCTGATCATCAGCGGCACCGTGACCGACGCTTCGGGCCGCATCCTCAGCGGCCAGACCGTGACCGCCTTCTGGCACAGCGTGCGCCATGCACGGCCGCTGGCCATCGGCCTGAACTGCGCGCTGGGCGCGGCGCTGATGCGCCCCTACATCCAGGAACTGGCGCGCGTGGCCGACGACACCTTCATCAGCTGCTACCCCAACGCCGGCCTGCCCAATCCGATGAGCGACACCGGCTTCGACGAGACGCCCGACGTGACCTCGCGCCTGCTGCACGAGTTCGCTGCCGAGGGGCTGGTCAACATCGTTGGCGGCTGCTGCGGCACCACGCCGGACCACATCGCGGCCATTGGGCGCGCGGTGTCGCCGGTGGCGGGGCGGCTGCTGAACAATGCGGCCGGGTTCTACAAGGAAGCCGCTTGAGTTCGTTGCGGCCCAGGGCGCTCAGCCTTCGGCCGGCCAGGGGTTGAGCAGCTTCGCGCCGCTTCTCTCGAAATCGCGCAGGTTGCGCGTGACCAGCGTGAAGCCGTGCGCCAGCGCCGTGGCCGCGATCATCGAATCGCGGTAGTCGCGCGGATCGGGAACGTGCATCGGCGCGCACAGCAGTGCGGCTTCCGCCCCGAAAGGAAGAATCCGGCCGTCGAAGGCTTCGCGCAGGGCGTCGAACCAGCGGCGCAGCGATCCACCTTGCGGCGGTGAGCGGCGCTCCATCCGCAGGATGCCCGTCTCGATCTCGAGCACGGTGATCGCGCTCAGGAAGAAATGGCGCTGCGGGATCGAGGCCGCCCAGTCGCGCACGGCGGGCGACGGGTTCGGCTTGCCGTGCCGGAGTTCCGACACGACGTTGGTGTCGAGGACGTACATCAGCCGAGGTCCGGTGTCTTCGGCACGATCTGCGCGCGCGGCGGATCGAAGGGTTCGTCGTCCGTGGCGGGCAGGCTGTCCATGAGGGCGAGCAAGGACTCCTCGGCTTCTCCGCTTTCGCGGCGGTAGTCCTCGATGCGCTGGAGAACGTACTCGGGCACGCCGCGGTTCGTGATGTAGACCGGCCCGTGGGTGGCCGCACGCTTGGCGGCGGCCACGTCGCGGGTGAAGTCCCGGCTGGAAATGCTGGTGATGGTCATGGCAGCTCCCTGGTCTAGTTTGTTTGTATGTTATGACAATCAGCGGGCGCGCGTCAATCCACCCCCATCGACTTGGCCGCCACCCGCTCCCGCGAAATCAACGCCACGAAGCGCTGCGCCCCCAGCCCCAGCGGCCGTTCGCGCGACCACACCACGTCCACCCACAGGTTCAGGCCGTTGCTGAGGTTCTCGAGCGGGATCTCGACCAGCGCGCCCGCCGCCACGTGCGGCCGCACGAAATTGCGCGGCAGCCAGCCCCAGCCGACGCCGGCGGTGATCAGGCTCAGGGCGGCCAGCGCGTTGTCGGTGCGCCAGAGGTGGCGCGCGAACACGCTGCGCGGGTCCATGGCCGTGACGAGGTCGCGGCCGGCCACCACGATCTGGCGGGTGGCGATCAGGTGCTCCTCGCGCAGGCGGCCGCCGGGCGCGGCGGCGAGCACCGGGTGGCCCGGCGCCATCACCGCGACCATGGTGTCGCTGCCCACCTCCTGGAAGCCCTCGCGCCCGTCGAGGCTGGGCCGCTCGAACACCAGCGCGAGCTGGGCCCGGCCGCTGTGCAGCAGCGCCAGCGCGTCGGCCTGCGGCGCGGCCAGCACCTCGACCTGCAGCAGCGGGTACTCGTGCGCCAGCTCGGCCAGCGCGCCGCTCCAGGGCGCGGCCAGCAGCTCGGGCGCGATCGCGAGCGTGAGCCGTTCCTCCAGCCCCTGCGTGAGCGCCAGCGCCTGCGCGTCGAGCTGGCGCAGCTGTGCGGCCAGCGAGCGCGCCTGCGGCTCGAGCGAGCGCGCGGCGGCCGTGGGCCGGGGCTCGCGGCCCTTGCGGTCGAACAGCTGCAGGTCGAGCTCGGCCTCGAGGTGGGCGATGGCCATGCTGACCGCCGACGGCACGCGGCGCAGGGCGCGGGCGGCGGCCGAGAAGGAGCCGTGGTCGATCACGGCCAGGAAGACCTCGACGCTGTCGCTGGAGAAGCTCATGGCCGCCTCATGGGGTCGATCTTTCAATAAAACTGAAACAAGTTGACTTTTTATATCAGCAAGAGACACATAAAGTCGACGGATCGCAGTCACACAACAAGCCAAGAGAGTCCGTCATGCAGGGAATCCAGCGTCGCATCGTCTACATCACCCTCTACGAAGGGATCGCCATCGTGGCCGCCAGCGCCGGGCTGGCGCTGCTGACGGGCGCCGGCCTCGGCCATTCGGGCGCGCTGGCGGTGGCGGCCTCGGTCATCGCGGTGATCTGGAACCTGATCTTCAACAGCCTGTTCGAGCGCTGGGAGGCGCGCCAGGCGGTGCGCGGGCGCAGCCTCAAGCGCCGCATCGCCCATGCGATCGGCTTCGAGGGCGGCCTGATCGGCCTGCTGGTGCCGATGTTCGCCTGGGGCCTGGGCATCTCGCTGTGGCAGGCGCTGGTGATGGACCTGGGGCTGGTGGTCTTCTTCCTGGTCTACACCTTCGTCTTCAACTGGGCCTTCGACCGCGCCTTCGGGCTGCCGGCCTCGGCGGCGCCGGTCGCGCAGGCGGCCTGAGCCTTTCCGGCGGCCCGCGGATACACCCGCGGGCCGTCGGCACGGCCGGCAGCCGGTAAAATCGCCACCCCTTCCAAGGAGCGTTGCAGCGGCGGCGCGCGGGACCCCGGCTCGGGTCCGCGCATCCGCCGTCAGGCTTGGAAGGCGCCTTCTCGCAAAACCCGCCCGGAAGGCCCGGTTGCAACGACGCTCACCTGACGTGTCTTCCCCTGCCCAGGTGAGCCCCATGAGCGATGTCCCCGCGCCTTTCGTTTCTCCCATGAAGCTGTCCGGTCTCGAACCGGTGGCCATCGGCGAGGGATCCCTGTTCGTCAATATCGGCGAGCGCACCAACGTCACCGGTTCCAAGGCCTTCGCGCGCATGATCCTCAACGGCCAGTTCGAGGAGGCGCTGGCGGTCGCGCGCCAGCAGGTCGAGAACGGCGCGCAGGTGATCGACATCAACATGGACGAGGCCATGCTCGACAGCAAGGCCGCGATGGTGCGCTTCCTCAACCTGATCGCCAGCGAACCCGACATCGCGCGCGTGCCGGTGATGGTCGACAGCTCGAAGTGGGAAGTGATCGAGGCCGGCCTGCGCTGCATCCAGGGCAAGGGCATCGTCAACTCGATCTCCATGAAGGAGGGCGTGGACAAGTTCAAGCACGAGGCGAAGCTCGTGAAGCGCTACGGCGCGGCCGCCGTGGTGATGGCCTTCGACGAGAAGGGCCAGGCCGATACCTACGAGCGCAAGGTCGAGATCTGCGAGCGCGCCTACCGCATCCTGGTCGACGAGGTGGGCTTCCCGCCCGAGGACATCATCTTCGACCCGAACATCTTCGCGATCGCCACCGGCATCGAGGAGCACGACAACTACGCGGTCGACTTCATCAACGCCGTGCGCTGGATCAAGCAGAACCTGCCGGGCGCCAAGGTCTCGGGCGGGGTGTCGAACGTGAGCTTCAGCTTCCGCGGCAACGACCCGGTGCGCGAGGCGATCCACACCGTGTTCCTGTACCACGCGATCCAGGCCGGCATGGACATGGGCATCGTCAACGCCGGCATGGTCGGCGTCTACGACGACCTCGAGCCCGAGCTGCGCGAGCGCGTGGAGGACGTGGTGCTCAACCGCCGTCCCGACGCCGGCGAGCGCCTCGTCGAAGTGGCCGAGAGCGCCAAGAGCGGCGCCAAGGACGACAGCAAGAAGCTCGAGTGGCGCGGCACGCCCGAGCAGCCGGTGCACGTCAACCAGCGGCTGTCGCACGCGATGGTGCACGGCATCACCGACTTCATCGTGGAAGACACCGAGGAGGCCTACCAGCAGATCCTCGCCAAGGGCGGCCGTCCGCTGCACGTGATCGAGGGCCCGCTGATGGACGGCATGAACATCGTGGGCGACCTGTTCGGCCAGGGCAAGATGTTCCTGCCGCAGGTGGTGAAGTCGGCGCGCGTGATGAAGTCGGCCGTGGCCCACCTCATCCCCTACATCGAGGAAGAGAAGCGCCAGGACGAGGCCGCGGGCCGCGACGTGCGCACCAAGGGCAAGATCATCATCGCCACCGTGAAGGGCGACGTGCACGACATCGGCAAGAACATCGTCACCGTCGTGCTCCAGTGCAACAACTTCGAGGTGGTGAACATGGGCGTGATGGTCCCGTGCCACGAGATCCTCGCCAAGGCGAAGGTCGAGGGCGCGGACATCGTGGGCCTGTCGGGCCTGATCACGCCGAGCCTGGAAGAGATGCAGTACGTGGCCGGCGAGATGCAGAAGGACGACCATTTCCGCATCAAGAAGATCCCGCTCCTGATCGGCGGCGCCACCACCAGCCGCGTGCACACGGCCGTGAAGATCGCGCCGCACTACGAAGGCCCGGTGGTCTACGTCCCCGACGCCTCGCGCAGCGTGAGCGTGGCGCAGTCGCTGCTGAGCGACCAGGCCGCGGCCTACATCGGCGAGATCAACGCCGACTACGAGAAGGTGCGCACGCAGCACGCCAACAAGAAGCAGGTGCCGCTGTGGCCGCTGGCCAGGGCGCGCGCCAACAAGACGCCCATCGACTGGTCGAGCTACGTGCCGCCCGCGCCCAAGTTCATCGGCCGGCGCGTGTTCCGCAACTTCGACCTGACCGAGCTCGCGAAGTACATCGACTGGGGCCCGTTCTTCCAGACCTGGGACCTCGCGGGGCCGTTCCCGGCCATCCTCAAGGACGAGATCGTCGGCACCGAGGCCGTGCGCGTCTACGCCGACGGCCAGCGCATGCTCAAGCGCCTGATCGAGGGCCGCTGGCTCAGCGCGAGCGGCGTGGTCGGCTTCTGGCCGGCCAACACCGAGAACGACGACGACATCGTGCTCTACACCGACGAGTCGCGCAGCGAGGCCGCGCTCACCTGGTACGGCCTGCGCCAGCAGACCGAGAAGCAGGAGATCGAGGGCACGATGCGCCCGAGCCGCTGCCTGGCCGACTTCGTCGCGCCGCGCGACAGCGGCCTGAAGGACTACGTGGGCATGTTCGCCGTGACCGCGGGCCTGGGCGTGGAGAAGAAGGAGAAGTACTTCGTCGACGACCTCGACGACTACTCCGCGATCATGCTCAAGGCGCTGGCCGACCGGTTGGCCGAGGCCTTCGCCGAGGCCATGCACCACCGCGTGCGCACCGACCTCTGGGGCTACGCGGCCGACGAGGCGCTGAGCAACGAGCAGATGATCGCCGAGAAGTACCGCGGCATCCGCCCCGCGCCCGGCTACCCGGCCTGCCCCGACCACAGCGTGAAGAAGCCGATGTTCGACCTCCTGAACTGCACGGACATTGGCATGAGCCTGACCGAAAGCCTCGCTATGATGCCGGCCGCCAGCGTGTCGGGGTTCTACCTCGGGCACCCCGACAGCACGTACTTCAACGTAGGCAAAATCGGCCATGACCAGCTGCAGGACCAGGCGGTGCGCCGCAAGGCGAGCGAATCCGAACTGGAGCGGCTGCTGGCGCCCAACCTCTGACGGCGCGCGGCGGGCCCTTCCGTTCCCCCGCGCCGCCGCCATCCACGCCGCCCGCCCCGCGGGCCGCTGAACCGATCCAGGCTTCCGGGGGATTCCCATTCAGACACTGCTCTTCATCCTCGCGCACCACGCGGCGCTGGCGCTCTTCGTGGCCGGCGCCTGGGGCTTCGGCGCCACCGTGCTGGCGCGCTTCGGGGCGCCCGCGCGGCGCGACGCCTGGCTCGAGGGCGCGATCGCGACCACGCTCGGCGTCGGCCTGTTCATCGTGGCCTTCCAGGCGCTGGCGATCGCCGGTGCGCTGCGCCAGGGCGCGGTGCTCGCGCTGCTGGGCGCCGGCATCGTGCTGGCGCTGCTGCGGCTGCCCGGCTGGCGCCGCGAGCTGAAGGCGCGCGCCGCGCTCGCGCCCGCGCAGCCGGCGCCGACCCTCGGCGAGAAGTGCGCGTTCGCCGCGCTGCTGCTCGTGGGCCTGCCCACGCTGTTCTCGCCGCTGGCGCCGCCGGTGGCCTTCGACGAGGTGATGTACCACCTGCCGTATGCGCGCCAGGTCGCGCAAAGCGGCACGCTGGGCGTCTACGAGTGGCTGCGCTACCCCTGGTTCCCCTACAACTACGACCTGCTCTACGCCGCCGCGCTGACGGTCTACGACGACGTCTTCACCCACTTCATCCACGGCCTCGCGGGCTGGCTGTCGGTGCTGATGATCCATCGCCTCGGCCGGCTGCACGCCAACCGCTACATCGCCTGCCTGGGCGCCGGCATCTGGCTCGCGCTGGGCGACTATCCCAACTCGTACATCGACATGGGCGTGGCGCTGTTCGTGCTCGCGGCCTTCGTCGCGCTGTGGTGGTGGGACGAAGGCCACGTGCTCGAACCGGCGCCCGGCGCAGCGCGCCACGGGCGCGCGCGCTGGTTGCTGCTGGCCGCCTTCTTCCTCGGCGTGGCGGCGGGCTCCAAGTACCAGGCGCTGATCTTCCTGCCGCTGGTGGCGGTGTTCGTGGCGCGGCGCGAGCGCCGGCCGCTGCCGTGGCTCGCGGCCCTCGCGCTGTTCCTGGTGCCGTGCATCTACTGGTATGCGCGCAACTACCTGCAGACCGGCGATCCCTTCAACCCGATCGGCGCGCGCGTGTTCGGCTTCACCAACTGGAACATGGCCGACTACACGCAGCAGCTGGCCGACGTGCGCGACCACGCCAACATGCCCAACGGCCTGTTCTGGCCGCTGCTGCTGGTGCCGTTCAGCCCGCTGTGGCGCCCGGGTCCGGTGCGCGCGGCCTTCGTGTTCTGCCTCTACTCGCTGGTGATCTGGGTCGCGACCTCGCGCTATCCGCGCTACATGATGGCCTCGTTCCCGTTGCTCGCGCTGATGGCCGCCGTGGGCTGGCACACGCTGCTGGGCTGGGCCGGTGCCTTCGTGCGGCGCCGGCTGCCGGCGCTCGCGCGCGGGCGCACGCCGGGCGTCTTCGGCGGGCTGCTGATGGTGGTGCTCGCGGGCTTCGCGCTCGCGCATTCGGTGCGCGACGTGCGCATGATCTCGCCCACGCCCGCCTCGCGCGAAGCCTTCCTCACCCAACGCGTGCCCGGCTACGAGGTGCTGAGCCAGCTGCGCGCCAACCCCGTGGGCCGGCTCTATCAGGTCGGCCTCAACGACTCGATCTACTTCGCGCCCAACCCGGTGTGGGGCGACATCTTCGGGCCCTTCCGCTATTCGGACTACCTGTACCTGCCGGCCGACCAGCTCGCGCGCAAGCTGGCCTCGCAGCAGTTCGGCTCGATCGTGATCCAGACCGCGCTCGCGCCCTATGTCCACACCAAGCCCGACTTCGACAAGTACTTCAGCCTGATCGTCGAGAAGGACGGTGTGAAGGCCTACCGCATACTCGCGCCCACGCCATGACGACCGCCGACCGCCTCGCTTCCCCCACGGCCGCCGCCGCGCTCTCGCCGCTGCCGCCGGCGCTGCGCATCGCCGCCATCATCCCCTGCTACAACGAGGCGCTGGCCATTCCCAAGGTGGTGGCCGACTTCCGTGCCGACCTGCCCGAGGCGCAGATCCACATCTTCGACAACAACTCCACCGACGGCACCGCCGAGGTCGCGCGCGCCCATGGCGCGCACGTCGTGCACGTGCCGCTGCGCGGCAAGGGCAACGTGGTGCGGCGCATGTTCGCCGACGTCGAGGCCGACATCTACGTCATGGTCGACGGCGATGCCACTTACGACCTCTCGACGGTGCGCGAGATGATCCGCATGCTGGTCGAGCAGAAGCTCGACATGGTGGTGGGCGCGCGCGTCGACGACCAGACCGATGCCCAGACCTACCGTCGCGGCCATCGGCTGGGCAACCAGATGCTGACCGGCGCGGTCGCGGGCCTGTTCGGCGGCAGCTTCACCGACATGCTGTCGGGCTTTCGCGTCTTCTCGCGCCGCTACGTGAAGTCCTTTCCCGCGCTGGCCAAGGGCTTCGAAATCGAGACCGAGCTGACCGTGCACGCGCTCGAACTGCGCATGCCCTATGCCGAGGTGCCCTCGGTCTATCGCTCGCGGCCCGAGGGCTCGGTGAGCAAGCTGTCGACCTACCGCGACGGCTGGCGCATCCTCGTCACCATCTCCAAGCTGTTCGTGAGCGAGCGGCCGCTGATGTTCTTCGCGATCCTCGCGGGCCTGCTCGCGCTGGCCTCGGTGGGGCTCGCGATCCCGCTCGCGATGACCTTCTGGGAGACCGGCCTGGTGCCGCGCCTGCCCACGGCCGTGCTGGCCACCGGCCTGATGCTCAGCGCGATGCTCGCGCTGGTCTGCGGCGCGGTGCTGCACACCGTGACCATCGGCCGGCAGGAGGCCAAGCGGTTGCGCTACCTCGCCATGCCCGCGGCCGGGTCGGCCTCGTGGCAAGACGGCGCCTGCGGTTGAGCCGATGAAGCAGGCCGGGCGCCAGTTCCTGCTGTTCGCCGTGGCCGGCGTGGTGGGCTTCGGCGTCGACGTGGCGGTGCTGTACCTCGCCGCGCCGCTGCTGGGCTGGTACGGCGCGCGCGTGCTGTCCTTCCTCGCGGCCGCCACCACCACCTGGGTGATGAACCGCCACCTGGCCTTCGGCGACCGTCATTCCGAGACCACGGTGTGGCGTGAATATGCGAGCTACCTCGCGACCATGCTCGGCGGCGCGGTCGTGAACTACGGCGCCTACGTGCTGGTGCTGCATTCGGCGAGCGGCCGCTGGGCGCCGATGCTCGGCGTGGCCGTGGGCAGCGGCGCGGGCATGGTCGTGAACTTCTTCGCCGCGCGCTACCTGGTCTTCAAGGCGCGGCGCTCGCCCTGAGCGCAGCGCGCCTCAGTGCGCGCCCGACACCACCACCGGAATCTCGGTCGCTGGCGGCGTGTTGCGGCTGCGGCCGCAGCGCACGATGCCGTCGATCATCACCATGCCCACGCCCGGGATGTCGCCGAGCTGCACGCTCTCGAGCAGGCCCGGCGCGGGCGAATGCTGCGCGCGGTCCATGAAGACGAAATCGGCGTCGCGGCCGATCTCGATCAGGCCGCAGTTGAGCTTGCGGATCTTCGCGGTGTTGCCGGTGGCGAAGCAGAACACCAGCTCGGCCGGGATGTTCGCGATCGACGACAGCATCGCGACCATGCGCAGGATGCCCAGCGGCTGGACGCCCGAGCCCGCGGGGCCGTCGGTGCCGAGGATCACGCGGTGCGGGCACTTGAGCTCGAGCGCCGCCTTGGCCGCCGCGATCGCCACCTTCTCGTTGCCGTTGTGCACGATCTCGATCGCGCGCGAGCTCTTCTCGCAGAGCTCGCACACGTGGGCCTCGGGCAGAGAGGTGTGGCCGCCGTTGATGTGGCCGATGACGTCGGCATCGGCCTCGAGCACCACGTCCTTGTCGATCAGGCCCGAGCCCGGGATCGAGGGGCCGCCCGTGTGGATCGTGCTCTGGATGCCGTACTTGCGCGCCCAGGCCACCATCTCCTTGGCCTCGTAGCCGGCCTTCACCGAACCCAGGCCGACCTCGCCGAGCAGGCCCACGCCGGCCTCGGCGAGTTCCTTGAAGTCGCTCTCGACCATGCCCTTCTCGATCACCGGCGCGCCGGCCAGCACCTTCACGCCGCCGGGGCGGAAGTTGTCGAAGGCGCGCTGCGCCGTGATGGCCAGGGCCTTCAGGCCCACGATGTCCTTGGGGCGGCCAGGCAGGTGCACCTCGCCGGCCGAGATCATGGTGGTCACGCCGCCGTGCATGGTGGAGTCGATCCAGCCGATCTGGCCCTGGCGCGGCGTCCAGTCGCCGAACACCGGGTGCACGTGGCTGTCGATCAGGCCGGGCGCGACGCAGGTCCGGCGCGCGTCGATGACGGTCTTCGCGCCCTCGATGTCGCAATCCTTCTGCTTGCCGATGGCGACGATCAGGCCGTCGTTCACCACGATGGTGTCGGCGTCGAGGATGGGCTTGTCGATGTCGCCCGAGAGCAGCAGCCCTATGTTCTGGATGACGACCTTGCCCGACTTTCCGCTGCTCGCGATTTCTGCCATTTCGTGTTGTCCTCGTCGTGGGGGGGAGTGTTGTTGTCCTGCAGATCGTCCGCGCGCACGGTGCGCAGCACGGTCTCGATCACGAAGTCTTCCCAGTGCCGGATCGCGTCCGGCGACTCCAGCGGCTCGCCGAGGAAGGCCGTGAGCGTGTGGCGGTTGGAGGTATAGAAATAGCCGGTGGACGCGATCAGCAGGTAGATGTCGCGCGCCACGAGGTCCTTGCGGAACAGCCCCTGGGCCGCGCCGCTCGCGAGGATCTCCGAGATGATCGCCACCGCCCGCGACGAATACTCGCGCGCGCGCAGCGACTTCGAGATGTGCCGGCCCTTGTGCAGGTTCTCGGTGTTGAGCAGCGTCACGAACTCGGGGTTCTTGCGGTAGTAGCCGAGCACGAAGCGGATCACTTCGGTGAGCGCCTCCACCGGGCGCGAGGCATCGAGCGCGATCGCGGCCTCGGCGTCGTCCATGCGCTGGTAGATGCCTTCGAGCACCGCGATGAACAGGCCTTCCTTGCTGCCGAAGTAGTAGTAGATCATCCGGTCGTACGACTTGGCGGCCTTGGAGATCTTCTCCACGCTGCCGCCGTCGTAGCCGTACTTGGCGAACACCTTGGTCGCCGACTTGAGGATGCTGTCGCGCGTGGCCTGGGCCGCGGCCTCGCGCACGCCGGTGCGGCGCTGGGGCTTGGGCTTGGTGATGGAGCGGCTGTCGGCCATCGATCGCGCGGCGTCCTGCTTACTTCTCGGCGAAGGCGCGTTCGACGACGAAGTCGCCCGGCGTCGAGGTGTTGCCTTCCTTGAAGCCGCGTGCCTCGAGGATGTGCTTGAGGTCGACCAGCAGGCCCGGGCTGCCGCACAGCATCACGCGGTCTTCCGCGGCGTTGATCGGCGGCAGGCCGAGGTCGTCGGTGAGCTTGTTGCTCGCGATCAGGTCGGTGATGCGGCCCTGGTTGCGGAACTCCTCGCGCGTGACCGTGGGGTAGTACAGCAGCTGCTTGGCGACCATCTCGCCGAGAAACTCGTGCTTGGGCAGGTGGTCGGTCACGAGGTCGTGGTAGGCCAGCTCGTCGACCTGGCGCACGCCATGCACCAGGATGACCTGCTCGAACTTCTCGTAGGTCTCGGGGTCGCGGATCACGCTCATGAACGGTGCCAGGCCGGTGCCGGTGCCGAACAGGTAGAGGCGCTTGCCGGGCAGCGTGTAGTCGATCAGCAGGGTGCCGGTGGGCTTGCGGCCCACGATGATGGTGTCGCCCACCTGGATGTGCTGCAGCCGCGAGGTCAGCGGGCCGTCTTCCACCTTGATGCTCAGGAACTCGAGATGCTCCTCGTAGTTCGGGCTCACGATGCTGTAGGCGCGCAGCAGCGGCTTGTCGTTGACGCGCAGGCCGATCATCGTGAAGTGGCCGTTGGAGAAACGCAGCGCCGGGTCGCGCGTGGTGGTGAAGGTGAACAGGCGGTCGGTCCAGTGGTGGACGCTCAGGACCTTCTCTTCGCTGAATGCACTCATACGGAACTCAATAGTGGTGAATGACGGGGGTTGGCTGAGCCGGGATGCACGCCCTTGGGGCGCCAGCTGCCGGCCGGCTCCGAACCCTCCATTGTCGTTGGTCGGAAAAACCCCGATGAACATCGCGAGAAAACACCATTGCAAGCATCGGGCCCGTTTGCTACATTGACCTTCAATGTAGTGAATGCAACATGAAAGTGTAGGGGATGCTACACAAACGAAAGCCCCGGCACAAGCGGACATGCGGCACGTTTGTTGCAAACCCCGCCACCACGATTTGCAGCCAACAAGAGGTCGCCCCCCGATGACGGAACACACGAAGACAGACGGACTGCCGGGCATGGACGTGCCGGTGGTCGCCGAGGCCGGCCCCGGCGGTTTCGGCAAGGCGCCGCTGCGCAACGAGCGCATGAGCGCGGCCAAGGTCGAATGCAATGCCTGCCCGGTGCTGTGCCAGATCTCCGACGGACGCACCGGCGCCTGCGACCGCTATGCCAACCGCGAGGGCGTGCTGGTGCGCGTCGATCCGGTGGTGCTGCTGCGCCGCCAGCTCGCGAGCGATGCGCCCGCGCTGGTGGCTTTCGACCGCACGGCGGTGGCCGAAGACGGCAAGGCCGAAGAGTCGTCGCCCGACTGGAATGGCGACCTGCTGCATGCCGACGAGGTCTTCGTCACCGGCGTCGGTTCCTCCACCACCTACCCCGACTACAAGCCCGCGCCCTTCATCGTCGCCTCCAAGGCGCAGGGCGTGGACATGGTCACCGTGGTCACCGAGGGCATCTTCAGCTACTGCAGCTTCAAGGTGAAGATCGACACCGACCGCTTCCTCGGCGCCGAGCAGGCCAACGTGCGCTACCGCGGCGAGGTGGTGGGCCACGTCACCACGGCCGAGTACGGCTCGCAGATGCTGTCGCTGGGTGGCGTGCACCACCTCACGGGCGGCAGCAAGAAGGAAGGCCGCATGACGGCCGAACTGATGCAACTGCTGGGCAACAAGAAGGCCATCGAATGCACCATCGACGGCGGCGCCAGCCTGGTGATCCAGGCCGGCAAGGCGCCGATCGTCAACGGCGTGGAAGAGCAGCGCATGCGCGTGGGCTGCGGCTCCGCGGCGGTCGGCATCTTCGCGCGCCAGTTCGCCGGCGTGGCCGACGAGGTGGTGGTGGTCGACGACCACATCACGGGCGTGCTGACCGAGCACCAGGCCGGCCGCTGCCTCGACATGCCGCCCTCGGGCATCCAGATGCTGGGCCGCAAGTCGACGCCGGGGCGCTACTTCCAGGTCGCCAATCCGGGCAACGGCTGGGGCGGCACCGACATCGCCGATCCGCTGTCGATCATCGAGGGCTGGGAGGAGGGCGTGGCCAAGCCCGGCTTGCGCCTGCTCATGACCTCGACCACCGGCGAGCATGCGCAGTGGTACGTGCTCGACGATGCGCTGCAGCCCGTCGAGCAGCCGATGCCGCCCGAGGTCAAGCGCATCGTCGAGCGCATCGGCGAGAACTGCGAACCCTCGCTGTGCACCGTGCTGTTCCTCGGCGGTGCCGGCGGCAGCCTGCGCGCGGGCGTCACCGAGAACCCGGTGCTGCTCACGCGCGCCATCAAGCGCGCGCTGGTCAACGTCACCTGCGGTGGCGCGCCGGCCTATGTGTGGCCGGGCGGCGGCATCACGGTGATGGCCGACGTCATGCGCATGCCCGACAACAGCTTCGGCACCGTGCCCACGCCCGCGATCGTCGCGCCCATCGAGTTCAGCATGCGGCGCGCCGACTACGAGGCGCTCGGCGGCCACATGGAGCATGTCTTCCCGCTCGAGCAGGCGCTCGCGCGCGGTGCCTGGCAGGAAGACGGCGCGCCGCTCGCGCGCCAATGGCTCGTCATCGACGAAGCCAATCCCTGGCCCCTCGGTCACGTCCCGATGCTGGGATAACCATGTCCGCCCAACGCACGGCGCTCGACGAGCACCGCTGGCACTTCAACCACGGCCCGATCGACATCGTGGCCGAGGCGCACGGCGACCGCTACGCGGTGGCGGCCGCGCACGATGCGGCCTGGGCGCGCTTCGCGCACGTGCTCGACGAACTGGTGCACGAACTGCCGCTGCTGCGGCTGCCGGTCACCGACAAGATGCGTCCGCGCGGCGTGGTGGCGCGCCGCATGTGGGATGCCTGCGCGGCGTTCGCGCCGACCTTCATCACGCCGATGGCCGCGGTCGCGGGCGCGGTGGCGCAGGAACTGATCGCCTTCTACCAGCGCCCCGGCATCGAGCGCGCCTGGGTCAACAACGGCGGCGACATCGCCGTGCATCTGGCGCCGGACCAGACCGCGCGCGTGGGCGTCTACGCGGACCTCGCGCGCTTCGACTGGCGCGATGCCAACGGCCTCGTCGACACCGACGGCCAGTTCGAACTGCGCGCCGACCAGCCGGTGCGCGGCGTCGCGACCAGCGGCTGGCGCGGGCGCAGCTTCTCGCTCGGCATCGCCGACAGCGTGACGGTGCTGGCGGCCACCGCGGCGCAGGCCGACGCGGCCGCGACCGTGATCGCCAACGCGGTCGACGTCGACAACGAGGCGATCCGCCGCGTGCCCGCGAGCGAGCGCAAGGACAACAGCGACCTCGGCGACACGCTGGTCACCGTCGACGTGCCGCCACTGCCCCCCGCGCAGGTGCGCAGCGCACTCGATACGGGCGCGGTGTGCGCCCGCGTCCTGCAAAAAGGCGGGCTCGCATGGGCCGCTCTGCTCGTTTGCCAGGGGCAGTGGCGACTGGTCGAGCCCTTATGCTCGAAGCCCCTCGAAGCAAGGCTTTCGCGCGCAGTTGGTTCAGTAATTGCTTAACGAAAAGCAAGGTTCTTTTTCATGATCGATATCCGCCGAGTCTTCACCCAGGTCGAGCACATCCACCACGAGTTCGGGCCGCGTGCCCAGACGCCGCTGGTGCGTGGTGCCATCGCCGCCGTGCTGACCAATCCCTTCGCGGGCCGTTACGAGCCCGACATCCTGCCGATGATGAGCCTGCTCGATCCGGTGGGCCTCGAGATGGCGCACAAGCTGCACGCCGCGATGGACGTGCCGCTCGAGCAGCTCGCCACCTACGGCAAGGGCGCCATCGTCGGCGCCGCGGGCGAGCTCGAGCACGGCGCGCTGTGGCACGTGCCCGGCGGCTACGCGATGCGCGAGCTGCTCGGCTGGAAGGGCGACCGCGTCGCCTATGCCAAGGGCACCGTCGACGAGAAGAAGACCGGCCAGCCCGGCAATGCGCTGTCGATCGTGCCCTCTACCAAGAAGGTCGGCGCGCCCGGCACCACGCTCGACGTGCCGCTGACCAACATCAACGCCAGCTATGTGCGCGGCCAGTTCGACGCCATCGAAGTTCGCGTGCCCGGCGCGCCCGCGGCCGACGAGATCGTGTTCATCCTCGCGATGAGCACCGGCTACCGCGTGCATGCACGCGTCGGCGGCCTGCTAGCCGAAAACATCGCCAAGTGGGACGGCTTGCGCTGAGCCCGTGTACGAAGAGACAAGAAGAGAAGCCAAAGGAAATCCAGACATGACCGCCAACATCCGCAAGCTCGTCGTCCAGGTCGACGAAACCCGCAAGGAAATGGGCCGCGACATCGCGCCGCCCACGCGCCGCGCCGTCGCCATCGCCGTGATCGCCAACCCCTACGCGGGCCGCTACAGCGAGAACCTCGACGAGCTGATCGCGATCGGCGAGGAGCTCGGCGCGCTGCTGGGCCAGAAGGCCGTGAAGGCGCTGGGCATCGAGCCCGGCCAGGCGCAGAGCTACGGCAAGGCCGCGATCGTCGGCGAAGGCGGCGAGCTCGAACACGCGGCCGCGATCCTGCATCCCAAGCTCGGCGCGCCGCTGCGCGTGGCGGTCGAGAAGGGCGCGGCGCTCGTGCCCTCGGCCAAGAAGCTCGGCACCCTCGGCACCGCCATCGACGTGCCGCTGGGCCACAAGGACGCGGCCTTCGTGCGCAGCCATTTCGACGCCATCGAGGCCCGCGTCTCCGACGCCCCGCGCGCCGGCGAGATCTTGGTGGCCGTGGCGGTCACCGACAGTGGCCGCCCACTGCCGCGCATCGGCGGCCTACAGGCCGGCGAGATCAAGGGCGAAGACGGCCTGCGCTGAGGCGACACTCCACCTTTCCACCGATTTCCTCGTTCCTTTCCCGTTTTTCTCGAACCCCACCAGGAGCTTCCCGATGATCCCCTTGCGCCATGTTTTCAGCGCGGCTTCCGTCCTGACCCTGACCTGCGCCCTCGTTCCCGCGCACGCCCAGGGCGTGATCAAGATCGGCGAGATCAACAGCTACAAGGCGCAGCCGGCCTTCCTCGAGCCCTACAAGAAGGGCATGGAACTCGCGGTCGACGAGATCAACGCCAAGGGCGGGGTCAACGGCCGGAAGATCGAACTGATCAGCCGCGACGACAACGCCAACCCCGGCGACGCCGTGCGCGTGGCCGAGGAGCTGATCTCGCGCGAGAAGGTCGACGTGCTCGCGGGCGCCTTCCTCTCGAACACCGGCCTGGCGCTGACCGACTTCGCGAAGCAGAAGAAGTTCTTCTATCTCGCCGCCGAGCCGCTGACCGACAAGATCGTCTGGAGCAACGGCAACCGCTACACCTACCGCCTGCGTCCCTCGACCTACATGCAGGTCGCGATGCTGGTGCCCGAGGCCGCCAAGCTCAAGAAGAAGCGCTGGGCCATCGTCTACCCCAACTACGAGTACGGCCAGTCCTCGGTCGCGACCTTCAAGACCCTGCTGAAGGCCGCGCAGCCCGATGTGGAGTTCGTCGCCGAGCAGGCGCCGCCGCTGGGCAAGGTCGATTCGGGCAGCGTGGTGCAGGCGCTCGCCGATGCCAAGCCCGACGCGATCTTCAACGTGCTGTTCGGCGCCGACCTCTCGAAGTTCGTGCGCGAGGGCAACACCCGCGGCCTGTTCAAGGACCGTGAAGTGGTCAGCGTGCTGACCGGCGAACCCGAGTACCTCGACCCGCTGAAGGACGAGGCGCCCAACGGCTGGATCGTGACCGGCTATCCGTGGAGCGGCATCAAGACGCCCGAGCACAAGGCCTTCCTCGATGCCTACCAGGCCAAGTTCAAGGACTACCCGCGCCTGGGCTCGGTGGTCGGCTACAGCGCCATCCACTCGATCGCGGCCGGCATCCAGAAGGCCGGCAGCACCGACACCGAGAAGCTGGTCGCGGCCTTCAAGGGCCTGCAGCTCGACAGCCCCTTCGGCAAGATCAGCTACCGCGCGCAGGACAACCAGTCGACCATGGGCGCGTACGTGGGCAAGACGAAGAACGACGGCGGCAAGGGCGTGATGGTGGACTACGTCTACCTCGACGGCGCCAAGTTCCAGCCGAGCGACGACGAAGTCAAGAAGATGCGCCCCGCCGACTGATGCCGCTGCGCGCGGACCGCGGGCATTGCCCGAACGGTCCGCGCGTGCACGGCATGGGCAGCAGGTGGCACCACCACCGCGTCAGCCATGCGCCTCGGGCGCCTGGCGGGGGCGGGAGTTTCCAGTTCCTCGGGATCCTTGAATGAGCTTTTCAGGCTTCGTTGTTCAGTTGCTCAACGGGTTGGCCGGCGCCTCGTCGCTGTTCTTCGTGGCGGCCGGCCTCTCGTTGATCTTCGGCGTGACGCGCATCGTCAATTTCGCCCATGGATCCTTCTTCATGGTCGGCATCTACCTCGCGTACACGCTGGTCGACAAGCTCGGCGCGAGCCTGGGCTTCTGGCCCGCGCTGCTGATCGCGGCGGTCGCGGTCGGCGTGCTCGGCGCGCTGATCGAGGTGCTGCTGCTGCGCCGCATCTACAAGGCGCCCGAGCTGTTCCAGCTGCTCGCCACCTTCGCGCTGGTGCTGGTCATCAAGGACGCGGTGCTGTGGCTCTGGGGCCCCGACGAGCTGCTGGGCCCGCGCGCGCCCGGCCTCAAGGGCTCGGTCGAGATCCTCGGGCGCCAGTTCCCCTCCTATGACCTGTTCCTGATCGTGGTCGGCCCGGTGGTGCTGGGCCTGGTCTGGTTGCTGCTCACGCGCACGCGCTTCGGCACGCTGGTGCGCGCCGCCACGCAGGACCGCGAGATGGTCAGCGCGCTGGGCGTCAACCAGGCGTGGCTGTTCACCGCGGTGTTCGCGCTCGGCGCGCTGCTCGCGGGCCTGGGCGGCGCGCTGCAGCTGCCGCGCGAGCCCGCCACGCTCGAGATGGACCTCAACACCATCGGCGCCGCCTTCGTGGTGGTGGTGGTCGGCGGCATGGGCTCGCTGCCCGGCGCCTACGTGGCCGCGCTGCTGATCGCCGAGATCAAGGCCGTGTGCATCTGGCTCGGCGTGGTGCAGATCTTCGGCATCGACGTGTCCTTCTCCAAGCTCACGCTGATGGTCGACTTCCTCGTGATGGCGGCCGTGCTGGTGTGGCGCCCGTGGGGCCTGTTCGGCCGCGCGCAGGCGCCGAGCCGCTACGTCGGCATGCAGGAGGAACCGCTGCGCCGTTCCGGCAACCTCTACCTGGCCGGTGCCGTGGTGCTCGCGCTGGTGCTCGCCGCGCTGCCGGTGCTGACGGCCGGTTCGCCCTACACGCTGGTGCTGATGATCGACCTGCTGATCGCGGCCCTGTTCGCCGCCAGCCTGCACTTCATCATGGGCCCGGCCGGCATGCACTCGTTCGGCCATGCCGCCTACTTCGGCCTCGGGGCCTACGGCGCCGCGCTGCTCGCACGCTCGCTGGGCCTGCCGATGGAGCTCACGCTGGTGGTCGCGCCGCTGGTGGCAGCGCTCGGCGCCTTCGTCTACGGCTGGTTCGCGGTGCGGCTGTCGGGCGTGTACCTCGCGATGCTCACCTTGGCCTTCGCGCAGATCACCTGGGCCATCACCTACCAGTGGGACAGCTTCACGGG
Organism: Variovorax sp. GW821-FHT09B01; assembly: GCF_059418345.1. Lineage (NCBI taxonomy): Bacteria > Pseudomonadati > Pseudomonadota > Betaproteobacteria > Burkholderiales > Comamonadaceae > Variovorax > Variovorax sp. GW821-FHT09B01. The sequence continues at coordinate 77,408 of NZ_JBWKPQ010000011.1, forward strand.
CGGCAGCAACGGCCTCACGGGCGTCTGGCCCTCGGCCTGGCTGTCGGACAAGCGCGCCTACTACTGGCTCACGCTGGTGCTGGTGTCGGCCGGCGTCTGGTGGCTGCGCCGCGTGCTGTATTCGCCCTTCGGCTACACCCTGCGCGCGGGCCGCGACTCGGTGCTGCGCGCCGACGCCATCGGCATCGACGTCAAGCGCATGCAGTGGGCCGCCTTCGTCATCGCGGGCGCGGTGGCGGGCCTGGCCGGCGCGCTGTTCGCGTTCTCCAAGGGCAGCATCTCGCCCGAGACGCTGTCGGTCGGCAAGTCGGTCGACGGCCTCGTGATGGTGCTGCTCGGCGGCATCCAGACGCTCGCGGGCCCGGTGGTCGGTGCCGTCACCTTCACCTGGCTGCACGACACCGTGGCGCGCAACACCGACTACTGGCGCGCGATGCTCGGCGCCATCATCCTGATCCTGGTGCTGCTGTTCCCGCAGGGCATCGCGGGATCGATCAAGCAGCTCGCGGAGCGTTTCCGCGCGCCGAAGGAAGAGAAGAAAGCCGTCGATGGGAAGCTCGAGGAGGTGAAGGCATGAGCCTGCTCAAGGTCAACAACCTCGGCAAGTCCTTCGGGGGCGTCAAGGCCGTCGATGGCATCAGCTTCGAGTTGCCCCCGGGCGAACTGCTGGCGCTGATCGGCCCCAACGGCGCCGGCAAGTCCACCACCTTCAATATGGTCAACGGCCAGCTCAAGGCCGACCAGGGTTCGATCACGCTCGACGGCCAGGAACTCGTGGGCCGCAAGCCGCGCGAGATCTGGCGCATGGGCGTGGGCCGCACCTTCCAGATCGCCGAGACCTTCGCCTCGCTCACGGTGGTCGAGAACGTGCAGATGGCGCTGCTCTCGCACGACCGCAAGCTGTTCTCGATGTGGCGCCGCGCCGCCGAGCACCAGCGCGACGAGGCGCTGGCGCTGCTCGACCAGGTCGGCATGAAGTCGCAGGCCGACCGGCCCTGCAGCGTGCTGGCCTACGGCGACGTCAAGCGCGTCGAGCTCGCGATCGCGATGGCCAACAGCCCCAAGCTGCTGCTGATGGACGAGCCCACGGCCGGCATGGCGCCGAAGGAACGCAACTCGCTGATGGCGCTCACCAAGCAGCTGGTCATCGATCGCGGCATGGCCGTGCTGTTCACCGAGCACAGCATGGACGTGGTGTTCGCCTATGCCGACCGCATGATCGTGCTGGCGCGCGGCCGCCTCATCGCGCAGGGCAAGCCGCTCGAGATCCGCGACCACCCGAAGGTGCAGGAGGTGTACTTCGGCAGCGGCAAGACCTTCGAGAAAGCAGCGGCATGAACACGACGAACGCTTCCGAACCCCTGCTCCAGGCCAAGGCCCTGTGCGCCTGGTACGGCGCCGCCCAGATCCTCTACGACGTCGACCTCGAGGTGCGGCGCGGCGAGGTGGTCGCGCTCATGGGCCGCAACGGCGCCGGCAAGTCGACCACGCTCAAGGCGCTGATCGGCATGCTCGGCAAGCGCCGCGGCGCGGTGCGCTTCCTGGGCCACGACATCTCGAAGAGCGAGCCGCACCACGCGGCGCGCCTGGGCCTGGGCTTCGTGCCCGAGGACCGGCGCGTGTTCACCGACCTCACGGTGATGGAGAACCTCGAGGTCGGCAAGCAGGCCGCGCGCCGCTGGGCCGACGGCAGCGAGGCGCCGCTGTGGACGCCCGAGCGGCTGTTCAAGCTGTTCCCCAACCTCGGCGAGATGCCCCACCGACCCGGCGGTCGCATGAGCGGCGGCGAGCAGCAGATGCTGACCGTGGCGCGCACGCTGATGGGCAACCCCTACCTGGTGCTGCTCGACGAACCGTCCGAAGGCGTGGCGCCGGTGATCGTCGAGCAGATGGCGAACATGATCCTCGAGCTCAAGGCGCAGGGCGTGAGCATCCTGCTGTCGGAGCAGAACATGCACTTCGCGGAGCTGGTCTCCGACCGTGCCTACGTGCTCGAGAAGGGCCAGATCCGCTACCACGCCACCATGGCCGAGCTCGCGGCCAACGAGGAAGTGCGGCGCGCGTACCTGAGCGTCTAGTCAGTCAGTCAGTCGATGCGCCTTCGGGCGCATTCCTTGCAGGGTTTCGTTTCCATCAACGCAAGCACGGAGCACAGACCATGAACGACACGCACCGCAGACGCTTCCTCCAATCCACGGCCGCCCTCGGCCTGCTCGGCGCCTCGGGCGCGCTCTTCGCCGCCGGCGCGAAGATCAAGCCCGGCGACAAGGCCGTGCTGATCGTGGTCGACGTGCAGAACTGCTTCATCGACGGCGGCACGCTGCCGGTGAAAGGCGGTGCCGACGTGGTGCCGGTCATCAACCAGCTGGCGGCCTCGTTCCAGAACATCGTGGTCACGCAGGACTGGCACACCCAGGGCCATGCCTCGTTCGCGAGCGCGCACGCGGGCCAGAAGCCCTTCAGCAGCATCAAGCTGAACTACGGCAACCAGGTGCTGTGGCCCGACCACTGCGTGCAGGGCACGGACGACGCGGCGCTGCACAAGGACCTCAAGCTGCCGACCGCGCAGCTGATCATCCGCAAGGGCTTCCATGCCGACGTCGACAGCTACTCGGCCTTCGAGGAAGCCGACCGCAAGACCTCGACCGGCCTGGCCGGCTACCTCAAGGCGCGCGGCATCAAGACCGTGTTCGTGACCGGACTGGCGACCGACTTCTGCGTCGCCTGGACTGCGCTCGATGCGCGCAAGGCCGGCTTCGATGCCTACGTGATCGAGGACGCCACGCGCGCCATCGACCTCAACGGCTCGCTGGCCGCGGCCTGGAAGCAGATGAGCGCCAAGGGCGTGAAGCGCATCCAGTCGGCCGACATCCAGGGCGCCTGAGAAGACGACAGGGAAGCCCGCCGGTGCGCGGGCCCGTGCCGCGCACCCGACACACCACCACTGCGAGACAAGACGACCCCATGACGATTTCCCTCTCCAGGCGCTCCCTGGTGGCCGGCGGCGCGGCCCTCGCGCTCGGCCCCGGCCTGCTGGCCGCCGCGCGCGCCGAGAACGGCGTGAGCGACGGCGCCATCCGCATCGGCCAGTCGGCCGTGTTCAGCGGCCCGGCCAAGGACTTCGGCATCGACTACCGCGCGGGCATCAAGCTGCACTTCGACCGCGTCAACAAGGGCGGCGGCATCAACGGGCGCCGGCTCGAGCTGGTGAGCTACGACGACGTCTACGAACCCGCGAAGACCGCGCTCAACACCGCGAAGCTGATCGACGAGGACAAGGTGTTCGCGCTCACGGGCTACGTCGCCACCGGCAACCTCGCGGCCGCGATGCCGCTGGCCGAGAAGTCGGGCGTGCCGATGTTCGCGCCGCTGGTGGGCACCACCTCGTTCCGCACCAAGACCAACCGGCTGCTGTTCCACGTGCGCGCGGGCTACGACCTCGAACTGCGCAAGATCATCAGCCACCTGTCGACCATCGGCATCCAGTCGATCGCGGTGGTGCACCAGGACAGCGCCTTCGGCAAGTCGAACCTCGCGACCTGCGAGGAGCTCGCGGCCGACTACAAGGTGAAGGTGGTCAAGACCTTCCCGCTGGCGATCGCCGCCGAGGACGCGAAGCCGGTGGTCGCGGGCCTGGCCGAGGCCAGGCCCGGCGCGGTCGTGATGATCATGGCCGGACGCCAGGTCGAGGTCTTCATGCGCGACTACCGCGCGAGCGCGGGCGGCGCGCCGCTGTACACGCTGTCGGTCGGCATCACCGACGCGGCCGGCTCGGCGCAGCGGCTCGAGGGCAAGCTCGCGGGCCTGGTCACGGCCAGCATCGTGCCGCCGCCGCAGGCCGTGCGCGTGCCCATCGTGGCCGACTACCAGCGCGACCGCGCCGAGTTCGGCGAGAAGATCGACAGCTACACCGCGCTCGAGGGCTACATCGTCGCGCGCGTGATGGCCGAGGGCCTGCGCCGCGGCGGCAAGGCGCTCACGCGCGAGAGCTTCGTCGCGGGCCTCGAGAGCATCGGCAGCACGCGCTTCGGAGACTTCCCGATCGAGTACGGGCCGAAGAACCACAACGGCTCGAACTTCGTGGACCTGGAGATGTACACCCGTGACGGCCAGCTGCGGCGCTGAGGGCCGTGCCGAGCCGCTGCAACTGAGGGTCAACGGCCACGCGCGCGCGCTCGCGGTGCCGCGCGAGGCCTCGCTGCTGCAGGTGCTGCGCAACGACCTCGGGCTCAACGGTCCCAAGTACGGCTGCGGCCTCGGCCAGTGCGGCGCCTGCACGGTGCATGTCGACGGCATGGCCGCGCGCGCCTGCGTGATCCCCGCGCACGGCGTGGCGGGCCGCGCCATCACCACGCTCGAGGGCCTGGGCACGCGCGGCGACTGGCACCCGGTGCAGGCCGCCTTCGAGCAGGCGCAGGCCGCGCAGTGCGGCTACTGCCTCAACGGCATGGTGATGCAGGTGGCGGCATTGCTGGCGCGCGAGCCCGGCGCCAGCGAGGCGCGCATCCGCAGCGAGCTCTCGGGCAACCTGTGCCGCTGCGGCACGCACATCGAGATCCTCGACGCGGCGCAGCGCGCGGCGCGCCAGCTGCGGGCGACGTCGCCATGACGCGGCGCGCCGACCTGCCGCGCACGCGCGCGGAGTTCCTCGCCGCCGAAGGCGTGCTGCTGGTGGTGCGCGAGACCCCGCCGGCACCGCCGCCGGCCCAGGGCCAGCCGGCCTTCATCGCGGGCAATCCCGCCGAGGGCGACGAGGTGCTGCTCGCGGTGTGGGACGACGGCAGCGCCTCGGCGCTCAACGGCCACGTCGACCTCGGCACCGGCATCCAGACCGCGCTGGGCCAGATCGTGGCCGAGGAGCTCGAGCTCGGCATGCCCTGCGTGCGCGTGATGCTCGGCGACACCGCGCGCGCGCCCAACCAGGGCGCGACCATCGCGAGCGCCTCGATCCAGATCCATGCGCAGCCGCTGCGCCTCGCGGCCGCGCAGGCGCGCGCCTGGCTGCTCGCGCGCGCGGCCGAGCGTCTGGGCGTGGCGCCCGAGGCATTGCAGGCGCGCAACGGCATCGTGCGCGTGGCCGAGTCGCCCGAGCGGCGCCTGAGCTATGCCGAACTGGTGGCGGGCCAGCGCACGGTGCTCAAGCTCGATGCGAAGGCCGCCATCAAGGACCCGGCCGACTACCGCGTGGTCGGCACGCGGCAGGCGCGCGTCGACATCCCGGCCAAGCTCGCGGGCGAACTGGTCTTCGTGCACGACATGCGCGTGCCCGGCATGCTGCACGGCCGCGTGGTGCGCCCGCCCTACGCGGGCGCTGACCATGGCGACTTCATCGGCAACACGCTCGAGTCGGTCGACGAATCGTCGATCGCGCACATCCCCGGCATCCGCGCGGTGGTGGTGATCCGCGACTTCGTCGGCCTCGTGGCCGAGCGCGAGGAGCACGCCGAGCAGGCGCTGCGCGAACTGCGCGTGCGCTGGAAGCCCTGGCCCGGCATGCCCGGCCTCGACGACCTCGCGCAGGCGCTGCGCGACAACCCCTCGACGCAGCGCCTGCTGGTCGACGAGGGCGACGTCGACGGCGCGATCGCGCGCGCCGCGCATCCGATGCCGCGCACCTATGTCTGGCCCTACCAGATGCATGCCTCGATCGGGCCCTCGTGCGCGCTGGCCGAATGGCAGCCCGAGGACGGCAGCGGCATCCAACTGCGCTGCTGGGCCGGCACGCAGAACCCGCACGTGCTGCGCGCCGATCTCGCGAAGCTGCTCGGCGTGCAGGACCTGCAGGTCGACGTGGTGCGCATGGAGGCCGCGGGCTGCTACGGCCGCAACGGCGCCGACGACGTGGCCGCCGATGCCGCGCTGCTCGCGCGCGCCGTGGGCGCGCCGGTGCGCGTGCAGCTCACGCGCGAGCAGGAGCATGCGTGGGAGCCCAAGGGCGCCGCGCAACTGATGGAGATCGATGGCGGCCTCGCGGCCGACGGCAGCGTCGCGGCCTACGACTTCCAGACTTCCTATCCGTCGAACGGCGCGCCCACGCTCGCGCTGCTGCTCACGCGCGCCATCGAGCCGGTGGCGCAGGCCTACGAGATGGGCGACCGCACCGCGCGCCCGCCCTACGGCTACGACAACCTGCGCGTGAAGGTCAACGACATGGCGCCGATCGTGCGCGCCTCGTGGCTGCGCGGCGTGTCGGCGCTGCCGAGCTCGTTCGCGCACGAGTCGTACATCGACGAGCTCGCGACCGCGGCCGGCGTCGACCCGGTGCAGTTCCGGCTGCGCCACCTCGACGATCCGCGCGCGGTCGAGCTGGTGCAGGCCACCGCGCAGAAGGCCGGCTGGCGGCTGCGCACCGGCCCGCAGGAGAACGCCGAGGGCGGGCTCGGCCCCGGCGGCGACATCCTGTTCGGCCAGGGCTTCGCCTATGCGCGCTACGTGCACAGCAAGTGGCCGGGCTTCGGCGCCGCCTGGGCCGCCTGGGTGGCCGACGTCGAGGTCAACCGCCGGACCGGCGAGGTGCATGTGCGCCGCGTGGTGGTCGGGCACGACGCGGGCCTGCTGGTCAATCCCGCGGGCGTCGAGCACCAGGTGCACGGCAACGTGATCCAGACCACGAGCCGCGCGCTCAAGGAGCAGGTGCAGTTCGCGCCGCAGTCCGGGCCGGCCGAGGGCGGCGAACGCCTGCCCGGCGTGCTGCCCTCGGGCGTGGTCGCGAGCCGCGAATGGGGCAGCTACCCGATCATCAACTTCCGCGAAGTGCCGGTGATCGAGGTGATGCACATGCCCCGTCCCGGCGAGCCGTCGCTGGGCGCGGGCGAGTCCTCGTCGGTGCCGGGCACGGCGGCGATCGCGAACGCGATCTTCGATGCGACGGGCGTGCGCTTCAGGGCGCCGCCGTTCACGCCGGAGACGGTGCTGGCGGAGTTGAATCGCGGGCTGCTGCCTCCTCCGCCCGGAGAGGGCGGCGGCAAACCGCAGGCCGATGGCGATGCCGGCGTGCCCCTATCCCGACCTTCCCCCAGAGGGGGAAGGAGTCACGCCATCTGGCCACGGCGCAAGGGCCTGTGGGCCACGGGCGCCGCGCTCGTGGTCGGCGGCATCGGCGTCGTCGCGGGCCTGCTCGGCTGGCGCTCGGCGATCGCGCCGGTGTCGCTCACCGCGCCGGTCTACAGCGAGGCCACCATCGAGCGCGGCCGCGTGCTCGCGGCGCTCGGCGACTGCGCGGTCTGCCACACCGCGCCGGGCGGTGCGCCCAACGCCGGCGGCCGCGCGATGGACACGCCCTTCGGCATGCTCTACACCACCAACCTCACGCCCGATGCCGAGACCGGCCTCGGCCGCTGGTCCTTCAGCGCCTTCCAGCGCGCGATGCGCGAGGGCGTGTCGCGCGACGGCCATCACCTCTATCCGGCCTTCCCCTACACGGCCTTCGCGAAGACCAGCGACGACGACCTGCAGGCGCTCTATGCCTACTTCATGGCGATGCCGGCGGTGCGCGCCGAAACGCCGAAGTCCGAACTCAAGTTCCCGTTCAGCCTGCGGCCGCTGATGGCCGGATGGAACGCGCTCTTCCACGATCCCGCGCCGCTCGCGCCCGTGGCCACGCAGAGCGCGGAATGGAACCGCGGCGCCTACCTCGTCAACGGCCTCGGCCATTGCGGCGCCTGCCACACGCCGCGCAACGCGCTCGGCGCGGAGCAGGGCGGCAGCGCCTTCCTGTCGGGCGCGATGGTCGACGGGTGGGAGGCACCTTCGCTCACGGCGCGCTCGAAGTCCGCCATGCCCTGGGACGCCGATTCGCTCTACCGCTACCTGCGCGACGGCCATTCGCCGCGCCATGGCATCGCGGGCGGCCCGATGGCCGAGGTGGTGCGCGAGCTCGGCGCCGTGCCCGATGCCGACGTCCGCGCGATGGCGACCTACCTCGCCTCGTTCAACCCCGAGCCCGTGCCCGAGGCCACCGCACAGGCCCAGGCACGGCGCATCGTCGACACGGCGGCGCGCACGCAGGGGCAACTGCTCGGCCCCGCGCAGCGCATGTTCGACAGCGCCTGCGCCGCCTGCCATCACGACGGCGACGGTCCCACGCTGCTGGGCGTGAACACGCCGCTCGCGCTCAACGGCAACCTCGCGAGCGCGAAGCCCGACAACCTGCTGCGCACCATCCTCGATGGCGTGCGCCATCCCGCGACGCGCGACATCGGCTTCATGCCGGCCTTCCGCGACGCGCTCGACGACCGCCAGATCGCCGAGCTCGCGGGCTACATGCGCGCGCGCTTCGCGCCGCAGGAGCCCGCCTGGCCCGACCTGCAGGCCGAGGTCGCGCGCGTGCGCGCCGCGCCGGGGCACTGAGGCCACACGGAGTCCCTGTCGGTGGAAGACCGCACGCCGCGGCGCGTGCGGCGCTACGATGCCCGCGCATCCCTTCCAACCTCCAGAGACAACCACCGCCATGCCACTCGATCTCCAGACCGCCACCAGCCTCCCGCAAGACGCCGACCAGGCCACCCTCGTCGGCCGCCTCTGGCAACCGGGCGTGGGCCCCGTGCTCGTGGCTGTGCAGGGCGACGGCCTGCATGAGCTCTCGCGGCTCGCGCCCACCATGAGCGACCTGCTCGAACTGCAGGAGTCGCCCGCCGATGCCGTGCGGCGCGTGCTGCGCAGCGGCCAGGCACCGCGCATCGCGGCGCTGGCCGAGGTGCTCGCCAACAGCGACGGCGGCGCGCGCAATGAGGACCGGCCGTGGCTGCTCGCGCCCTGCGACCTGCAGGCCGTCAAGGCCAGCGGCGTGACCTTCGTCGCGAGCCTGCTCGAGCGCGTGATCGAGGAACAGGCGCGCGGCGATGCATCGAAGGCCGAGGCCACGCGCGCGGCGCTCGGCGGCGTGCTCGGCGACAACCTCGCCGACATCGTGCCGGGCTCGCCCGAGGCGATGAAGGCCAAGGAGGTGCTGATCGCGCAGGGCGCGTGGTCGCAATACCTCGAGGTCGGCATCGGGCCCGACGCGGAGATCTTCACCAAGGCGCCCGTGCTCTCGTCGGTGGGCACGGGCGCCGACATCGGCATCCATGCGGCCTCGGTGTGGAACAACCCCGAGCCCGAGGTCGTGCTCGCTGTCAACAGCCGCGGCGAGACGCTGGGCGCCGCGCTCGGCAACGACGTCAACCTGCGCGACTTCGAAGGCCGCAGCGCACTGCTGCTGGGCAAGGCGAAGGACAACAACGCCTCGTGCGCCATCGGTCCGTTCATCCGCCTGTTCGATGCGCACTTCGGCATCGCGCAGGTGCGCCGCATCACGGTCGCGCTCGAGGTCCGCGGGCCCGAGGGCTTCGTGCTCGAAGGCTCGAGCTCGCTCGCGAAGATCAGCCGCGATCCGCTCGACCTCGTGGCGCAGGCCATCGGCATCCATCACGACTACCCCGATGGCCTGATGCTGTTCCTCGGCACGATGTTCGCGCCCACGCAGGACCGCCACGGTCCGGGCCAGGGCTTCACGCACACGGTCGGCGACATCGTGCGCATCGCGGCGCCCGAACTCGGCGCGCTCGTCAATCGCGTCGCGCATGCCGACAAGGCACCGCGCTGGACCTTCGGCATCGGCGCGCTGATGCGCAACCTGGGCGCGCGCGGCCTGCTGCGCTGAGTTCTGTCATGGTGCCGTCATGCACCGTTAAGCCGTACTGTGTAACGTTAATGGAAGATGTACTTCTTTGTGATTCAGAGACGGCATGATGACCTCTGATGTAGTTGACCGGCTCCTCGCTTCCACTCAAGATAACTAATGATTCGTTAATGTTTTGATTGGTTGAACGAGGGAGATCGGGTGTCGCAGGCAGAGATCGAGCTTTTGCAAAAGCCCGTCGAGGGCCCGCTTCCGTGCGGTGAGGATCTGGAATACGACGCCGATTTCATGGCGTTGCAGCAGGCAACGCTCGGCAAGCGCGAGCAGCAGTTCGGCAACACCATCATTCCGGCCGAGCCGCCCGACTGGACCAAGGTCGAGCGCATCGCCAGGCAGTTGTGCGAACGCACGCGCGACCTGCGCGTGCTGGTGCCGCTCACGCTCGCATGGACCGAGAACCGCGGCCTGCCGGGCTATGTCGAGGGCCTGCAACTGGTCGATGTGGTGCTGCAGACCTACTGGGACGACGTGCATCCGCGCGTGGTCGACGGTGGCGACGAGGACCCGCTGCCGCGCATGAATGCATTGGCCGCGCTGGCCGAGAGCGAAGGCATCGGGCGCAGCGTGCGCGATGCGCGGTTGCTCGATGACGGTGGCGTGACGATGACCTTGCGGCAGGTCGAGGCGCTGCTCGATTCGAGCAAGGCCGACCAGATCGACTACCCGGGCGGCGTGGGCCGCCTGCGCGAGGCCGCGCGCCGCGCCTACGACAACGACGCACCGCCGATCGTCGCGCTGCGCGCGGCGCTCGCGCTGCTGCAGCGCATCCGCGAGACCTCCGAACGTGCACTGGGCCAGAGCTGGGCCCCCGATTTCTCGCGCCTCGAACGATCGATGCGCACGGTGGCGCAGCTGCTGCCCGAGCAGGCATTGCAGAGCGCGGTCGAGGCGCCACAGACCGCACGCCAGAGCCCATCGGCGATCGATCCGGCCGCGACGTCTTCGTCGCCCGGCGCGATCGAGACCGCTGCAAGTGGCGGTCCCGGCCTACGCGCGATCGGTATCAACGATATTGAAATAACGAGCCGCGAAGATGTGCAGGTGTTGTTGGAAAAGGCGTGCCGGTATCTGGAGCGCGCGGAGCCCAGCCATCCCGCGCCCCTGTTGATACGCAGGGCGCAGAAGCTGCTGGCGCTCAACTTCTTCCAGATCATCGAGGAGCTCATGCCCGAGGGACTGCAGAAGCTGGAGAGCCTGGCGGGCCGGCCTTCGGGGTCCGACGCATCGCAGTAGGCGCCGGCGGCCGGCGCACGCGGTCCGCACGCATTCGATCGAAGAATCAAGAGGAAGCTTTATGGCAGACAACCGTGTCAGGAACAGTGGTCAGAAGTTCATCGCGCGCAATCGCGCGCCGCGCGTGCAGATCGAGTACGACGTCGAGATCTACGGCAGCGAACGCAAGATCCAGCTGCCCTTCGTGATGGGCGTGATCGCCGACCTCGCGGGCAAGCAGGTCGACCCGATGCCCGATCTCGCCGAGCGCGAGTTCATGGCGGTGGACATCGACAACTTCGACGACCGCATGAAGTCGATCAAGCCGCGCGTGGCCTTCCAGGTGCCCAACACGCTGACCGGCGACGGCCAGCTCAACGTCGACATCACCTTCGACAGCATGGACGACTTCTCGCCCGCGCGCATCGCGCGCCAGGTCGACGCGCTGCAGCAGCTGCTCGATGCGCGCACCGAACTGTCGAACCTGCTGTCCTACATGGACGGCAAGAACGGCGCCGAGCAGCTCATCGCGCAGGCGCTGCAGAACCCGGCGTTGCTGAAGTCGCTGGCCACCAGCCCGAACCCGGCCGTGGCCGGTGCGCTGGATGCGGCGGCGGCCAGCGAGAAGCCGGCCGGCAGTTCCGAATAAGGCGCGAGCCGATCACGTCGACAGGACCACCACCATGAGTACCGTGCAAAAACAATCCGTTCGCGCGCAGCAGACCGTCGAGGCGCTCGAGCCGAACGAGTTCTCGGACCTGCTCCAGCGCGAGTTCAAGCCCAAGACCGACCAGGCGCGCGAGGCGGTGCAGAACGCCGTCAAGACGCTGGCGGTGCAGGCGCTCGAGAGCTCCGTCACCATCTCCAACGATGCCTATCGCACGGTGCAGGCCATCATCACGGAGATCGACCGCAAGCTCTCCGAGCAGATCAACCAGATCCTGCACCACGAGGACTTCCAGCAGCTCGAGGGCGCCTGGCGCGGCCTGCACTACCTCGTGAACAACACCGAGACCGACGAGCAGCTCAAGATCCGCGTGATGTGCGCCTCCAAGCGCGAAGTGGCGCGCTCGCTCAAGCGCCACAAGGGCATCGGCTGGGACCAGAGCCCGCTGTTCAAGAAGATCTACGAGGCCGAGTACGGCCAGTTCGGCGGCGAGCCCTTCGGCGCGCTGATCGGCGACTTCCATTTCGACCACAGCCCGCCCGACGTCGAGATGCTCGGCGAGATGGCCAAGATCGCCGCGGCCGCGCACTGCCCCTTCATCGCGGGCGCCTCGCCGACCGTGATGCAGATGGACTCGTGGCAGGAGCTGTCGAACCCGCGCGACCTGACCAAGATCTTCCACAACACCGAGCACACCGCGTGGCGCTCGCTGCGCGACTCGGAAGACGCGCGCTACATCGGCCTGGCGATGCCGCGCTTCCTCGCGCGTCTGCCCTATGGCGCGCGCACCAACCCGGTCGACGAGTTCGAGTTCGAGGAAGAGACCGATTCGGCCGCGCACAGCCGCTACACCTGGGCCAACTCGGCCTATGCGATGGGCGTGAACATCAACCGCTCGTTCAAGCAGTACGGCTGGTGCACCTCGATCCGCGGCGTGGAATCGGGCGGCGCGGTCGAGAACCTGCCGACCCACACCTTCCCGACCGACGACGGCGGCGTCGACATGAAGTGCCCGACCGAGATCGCGATCAGCGACCGGCGCGAGGCCGAGCTTGCGAAGAACGGCTTCATGCCGCTGGTGCACCGCAAGAACTCCGACTTCGCGGCCTTCATCGGCGCGCAGTCGCTGCAGCAGCCGGCCGAGTACTACGACGCCGATGCCTCGGCCAACGCGAACCTCGCGGCGCGCCTGCCCTACCTGTTCGCCTGCTGCCGCTTCGCGCACTACCTGAAGTGCATCGTCCGCGACAAGATCGGCTCGTTCCGCGAGCGCGAGGACATGGAGCGCTGGCTCAACGACTGGATCATGAACTACGTCGACGGCAGCCCCGGCACCTCGTCGCAGGACACCAAGGCGATGAAGCCGCTGGCGGCCGCCGAGGTCCAGGTGGAGCCCATCGAGGACAACCCCGGCTACTACGCCGCCAAGTTTTTTCTCCGGCCGCACTACCAGCTCGAAGGGCTCACGGTGTCTTTGCGGCTGGTTTCGAAGTTGCCGTCCAACAAGAAGGACAGCAGCTAATTCAACAGTGCCTCGATGGGGCACGCACAACTCCGGGGGTTAATGATGGCAGTAGACATGTTCATGCGCGTCGAAGGCGCGAACGGCGAATCCAAAGACTCGAACCACAAGGACTGGACGGATATCAAGTCGTTCGCATGGGGTGCGACGCAGCCTGGCAACATGGTCAGCGGTGGTGGCGGTGGCGTGGGCAAGGCCAGCTTCAACGATCTGCAGGTGCTCGCGCGCATCGACAAGGCGGCCCCGTCCGTCATGAAGAATTGCGCCAGCGGCAAGCACCTGAGCAAGGTCGAGGTCTCGGTCTGCAAGGCCGGCGGCGGACAGATCGAGTACACGCGCGTGACGCTCGAGGAAGTGCTGGTCACCTCGGTGCAGTACACGGCCGAGCAGGGCAGCGACGCGGTGTTCGTGCAGTACGCGTTCCAGGCCGCCAAGGTCAAGCAGCAGTACTGGGAACAGACCGACAAGGGCGGCAAGGGCGCCGAAACCCAGCTCGGCTGGAACATCAAGGAAAACAAGGAAGCCTGATCCGCGGGCCCGGCCGGGCTTGCGGGCGGTGCCTCGGCGCCGCGCGCGAGCCGGTCTCCGGCTGACGGTCTTCGGGCCGCCAGCCGAAGGCCGAGCGGCGAAGGCGGCGCATCGCGCCGCCATCCGCGACAGGGCCGCGGCCCCGCGAGGCGGGCGCCGGCGGCCACGAGCGATATCCAACCACCGACCACGGCGGCGGCTCTGGCTTCATCAGGGCCGGGACCGCGCATTGGCGAAACGACAGAGGAAGCTGCTTCATGGGCGATGCGTTTGCAGTGCTGGGCGAGCGCTCGGTGGCCGAGCACACCGAGGGGATACAGCGGCAGATCCGCGCCGATCCCCAGAACGCCAGCCTGCGGCTCGCGCTGTGCCACTTCCTCGCGCTGCGCGGCGAATGGCAGCGCGCCGAGGACCAGCTCAAGGCGGCCGTCAAGTTCGATCCCTCGTTCACGCCCGCGAGCGCCACCTGCTCGATGGCGCTGGCCGGCGAGCGCCAGCGCAGCGCCTTCTGGGCCGGCGATGCCGCGCGCGCGCCCGCGGTGCTCGGCGACGGCGCGGACTGGGTCGATGCCTTGATCGCGGCCGCCGCGCTGCCGGCCGACCAGGCCGACGAGGCCACCCGGCTGCGCGAGTCGGCGCGCGATGCCACGCCCGCGCTGCGCGGTCTGCTGCAGGCCGTGGACCGATCGGGCGATGCGGCGAGCGAACGCGTCGATGGCGAAGCGCTCGAGCGCATCGACTTCGACTGGCTCTGCGATGGCGATGCGCGCCTGGGCGCCGCGCTCGAGGTCATCACGCCCGCGGGCTATGGCTGGCTGCCGCTGCCCTCGGTGCGCCGCCTGAGCTTCCAGCGGCCGCAGCACCTGGTCGACCTGCTGTGGTCGCCGGTGCAGGTCGAGCTGGCCGATGGCCGCGCGCTGGCCGTGCTGGTGCCGGTGCGCTATGCGGGCGAGCTCGCCGCGCTCGAGGACGGCCTCGCGCTCGCGCGCCGTACCGACTGGCTGCCGCTGCCCGGCGAGGCCGCGTTCGCGGGCGCGGGCCAGCGCACCTTGATCAGCGACGCGGGCGACCATGCGCTGCTCGAACTGCGCACCATCGAATTCACCGCCGGGGAGGCCGCCTGATGGCCACGGCCGGCGCCTCCGCCTGGTCGGGGCCCGATGCCGAGGGCGAGCAGGAGAGCGTCGCGCGCGACCGGCTGCAGCCGGTGCTGCTCGACCGCCTGACCGACAAGCAGCCGAGCAACCGCCAGGAGCGCGCGGGCGCCTTCCTGATGAGCGGCAAGCTGTTGCGCGACTCGGTGCTGCGCGACCTGCAGTGGCTGTTGAACACCACCAACTTCGGCACCGCGCATTCGATCCAGGACCTGCCGCGCGCGCGCCGCTCGGTCGTCAACTACGGCGTGCGCGGCTGGGCCGGCGGGCGCATGTCGGAGGTCGACTTCGCCGACGTCGAGGCCGCCATCCGCACCGCCATCATCGACTTCGAGCCGCGCATCATGAAGGACAGCATCGACGTGCGCTGCGTGACCGACGCTACCGAGCTCGAGCACCACAACCTGCTCGCGCTCGAGATCCGCGGCACGCTGTGGTCGGTGCCTTACCCGATCGAGTTCATCCTGCGCTCCGAACTCGATCTGGAAAGCGGCCACATGATGCTGCGCCCCACCGGAGGCCTGTGAAATGAGTCCTCCCCCGAATCTCCGCGCACTTCGTGTCGCTTCGGATCCCCCCTCAAGGGGGCGCACCCGATGGCCCGGCGAAGCCGGTTCCATGGGTGCTCTGGCATGGCCTGCTCCGCGGCCTTTCGATGGGGCCATGTCGTGTTTCATGCAAGGCGAGCCACTGGGCAGCGCAACGGACAGTTGAGATGGACGCCAGACTTCTCGATTACTACAACCGCGAACTCACGTACATGCACGAGCTCGGTGCCGAGTTCGCGCAGCGCTATCCGAAGATCGCGGGCCGCCTGGGCATGCGCGGCATCGAGGTCAGCGATCCCTACGTCGAGCGGCTGCTCGAGGGCTTCAGCTTCCTCACGGCGCGCATCCAGCTCAAGATGGACGCGGAGTTCCCGCGCTTCTCGCAGCGGCTGCTCGAGGTGGTCTATCCGAACTTCCTCGCGCCGCTGCCCGCCATGGGCGTGGTGCAGATCGACGGCAACCTCAACGAGGGCTCGTTGAAGGCCGGCTACGAGCTGCCGCGCCACACGATCCTGCGCGGCCGCATGATCAAGGGCGAGCAGACGGCCTGCGAGTTCCGCACCGGCCATGCGGTCACGCTGTGGCCGATCCGCATCGCCGAGGCCAGCCTGGGGCCGGTGCCGGCCGAGATCCTGCATGCGCTGCCGATCGTCGCGCGGCAGGCCAAGAGCGCGATCACGATCAAGCTCGAGGCCGTGGGAGGCGCGCGCTTCGCCGAGATGCCGCTCGATCGGCTCGAGTTCTTCCTCTCGGGCGCCGAGCTGCATGCGCTGCGCGTGCTCGAGCTCGCGGTGCACCACTCGATCGGCACCGTCTGCCGCAGCGGGCCCGGCACCGCGGGGCAGGGCGCGCGCATCGTGCCGCTGGGCGAGGAGGCGATCCGCCACGAGGGCTTCGACCCCGACCAGGCGCTCCTGCCCTACGACGCGCGCTCGTTCCAGGGCTACCGGCTGCTGCACGAGTACTTCGCCTTTCCCGACCGCTACCTGTTCTTCAGCGTCAACAAGCTGCGTGCCGCGGCCGCGGCGATGAGCGGCACCACGATGGAGATCGTGATCCTGCTCGACCGCGCCGACGGCGACCTCGAGCGGCTGATCGACGCACGCCAGTTCTCGCTGTTCTGCACGCCGATCGTCAACCTGGTGCCGCGCCGCAGCGACCGCATCCCGGTGGGGCCGGGCCAGCACGAGCACCATGCGGTGATCGACCGCACGCGGCCGCGCGACTTCGAGATCTTCACCGTCGAGCGCGTGGTCGGCCACATGAGCAACGGCTCCGAGGAGCGCGAGTTCCGGCCCTTCCTCGGCTCCTTCGCCTCCGACGACGGCGACTTCGGCGCCTACTTCTCGGTGCGGCGCGAACCGCGGCTGGTGTCGGACCGCGCGCGCGCGCAGGGCACGCGCACCAGCTACACCGGCAGCGAGGTCTACGTCTCGCTGGTGGACCAGCACGACGCGCCCTTTCCGCACAGCCTGCGCCACATCACGCTCGATGCGCTGTGCACCAACCGCGACCTGCCGCTGTTGCTGCCCACCGGGCTGGAGTCGGACTTCACGCTGCGCGTGTCGGCGCCGGTGCGCGCGATCCGCATCCTGCGCGGGCCCTCGCGGCCCTACCCGGCGCTGGCCGAGGGCGCGCTGACCTGGCGCCTCATCAGCCACCTGGGCCTCAACTACCTGAGCCTCACCGACGTCGATGCCGACCAGGGCGCGGCCGCGCTGCGCGAGATGCTCGATCTCTACGGCAACCTCGCCGATCCCGCGGTGCGCCGGCAAATCCAGGGCGTGCGCTCGATGAAGCTGGCGCCGGTGTTCCGCCGCCTGCCCGAGCCGGGCCCGATCGTCTTCGGCCGCGGCGTGGAGATCGCGCTGAAGCTCGACGAGACCGCGTTCTCGGGCGCGAGCCCGTACCTGTTCGGCGCCGTGCTCGAGCAGTTCTTCAGCCGCCACGTGTCGCTCAACGCCTTCACCGAGTTCGCGCTGGCCAGCCTGCAGCGCGGCGAGATCGCGCGCTGGACGCCGCGCATCGGACGCCGCCCCGCCGTATGAACAGCACCACCGACCTCCGCGAGGACTCGGACGCCGCGCAGGACGCGCAGGCGAGCGACGCGGTGGATCGGGCGATGGCGAGCGAGGCACGGACCGAGGCCGCGCCGCCGCCCGCGCGCGGCCTGCCGCAGGTCGATCCGACGCTGTGGGCCGGCCTGGTCGAGCAGCCCTTCGAGCACGACCTCTTCATGCTGCTGCGCCGGCTCGACGCGCACGGCGACCATCCGCTGCTGGGCCGCGCGCCGCGCCCGCTCGACGAGCCGCTGCGCCTCGGGCAGGAGCCCTCGATGGCCTTCGCGCCCTCGAACGTCTCGGGCGTGGACGACAGCCGCGACGGCCCGCCGCAGATCTCGATCTACGGCTTCGGCCTGTTCGGCCCCAACGGCCCGCTGCCGCTGCACCTGACCGAGTACGCGCGCGAGCGCAAGCGGCACCACAACGACCACACGCTCAGCGCCTTCGCCGATCTGTTTCACCACCGGCTGATCCTGCTGTTCTACCGCGCCTGGGCCGATGCGCAGTCGGTCAACAGCCTCGACCGGCCCGACGGCCACCGCTTCGTCGAGTACGTCGCGAGCCTCATGAACATGGGGCAGCCCGGCCTGAAGGAACGCGACCGCATCGCCGACCATGCGCGCACCCACATGGCGGGCCACCTGGTGCGCCAGACGCGCAATCCCGAGGGCCTGATCCAGATCCTGCGCCTGTACTTCGACCTGCCGGTGCGCGTCGAGGAGTTCGTGAGCGACTGGGTGACCATCGACGAACCGCAGGTCAGCCGCATCGGCCTGTTCGGGCGCAACCACCGGCTCGGTGCCGGCGCCACCATCGGCCTCGCCGTGCGTGACGCGCAGAGCAAGTTCCGCCTCGAGCTCGGGCCGCTCACGCTCGAGCAGTACCGCGCCTTCCTGCCCGGCAGCCAGCGGCTGCAGCAGGTGGTCGACTGGGTGCGCCAGTACGTCGGCATCGAATTCGCGTGGGAGCTGCGGCTCGTGCTGCGCAAGGAGGAGGCCGGCGGCATGCAGCTCAACGGCGGCCAGCGCCTGGGCTGGGGCAGCTGGCTCGGCACCCGCCTGTCCGACACCGATGCCGGCGACCTGGTGTTCGCGCCCGAGGCCCTGCATTCGCGTTCCGCAGCCACCGCTTCCCACACCTCCGCTTCCTTCACCCAGGCCTCATGACCGACATCCGCCGCGTCTCGCTGTTCTCCAAGCTCAACCCGATGCTCTACAAGGCATTGGAGACCGCCACCGCCTTCGCCAAGCTGCGCGGCAATGCCTACGTCGAACTCGTGCACTGGCTGCACCAGATCCTGCAGCTGCAGGACAGCGACCTGCTGCGCATCGTCAAGCGCGCCGGCCTCAACCTCGACGCGGTCGAGCAGGACCTGGTGCGCGCGCTCGACCGGCTGCCGCACGGCGCGACCTCGATCAGCGACATCTCCGAGCACGTCGACAGCGCGGTCGAGCGGGCCTGGGTCTATGCCAGCCTGCGCTTCGAGGCGACCTCGATCCGCGGTGCCTACCTGCTCGCGGGCATCGTCAAGACGCCGGGGCTGCGCCAGGTGCTCTCGGGCATCTCGCGCGAGTTCGACAAGCTGGTGCCCGACGTGCTGATCGCGCAGCTGCCGGCCTGGACCGAAGGCTCGCCCGAGGACGACTACGACATCGCGCCCGAACCGGCGGCCGGCGGCGCGCCGGCCCAGGCCGGTGCCGCGCCGCAGGCCGCGGGCGGCTCGGCGCTGGCCAAGTACGCGAGCGACCTCACGGCCAAGGCGCGCGCGGGCGAGCTCGATCCGGTCTACGGCCGCGACGACGAGATCCGCCAGATCGTCGACATCCTGATGCGGCGGCGCCAGAACAACCCGCTGCTCACGGGCGAGGCCGGCGTGGGCAAGACCGCGGTGGTCGAGGGCCTGGCGCAGCGCCTGGCCGCGGGCGACGTGCCGCCCTCGCTGCGCGAGGTCTCGCTGTGGGTGCTCGATCCCACGCTGCTGCAGGCCGGCGCGGGCGTCAAGGGCGAGTTCGAGCAGCGGCTGCGGCAGGTCATCGACGAGGTCGAGAAGAGCCCGAAGCCCATCGTGCTGTTCGTCGACGAGGTCCACACGCTGGTGGGCGCGGGCGGCACCGCCGGCACCGGCGATGCCGCCAACCTGCTGAAGCCCGCGCTCGCGCGCGGCCGGCTGCGCACCATCGGCGCCACCACCTGGTCCGAGTACAAGAAGTACATCGAGAAGGACCCGGCGCTCACGCGGCGCTTCCAGACCATCCAGGTGCAGGAGCCGACCGAGGACAAGGCCGTGATCATGCTGCGCGGCATCTCGGCCGAGCTCGAGAAGCACCACGGCGTGCTGATCCTCGACGCCGCGCTCGAGGCCGCCGTGAGCCTGTCGCACCGCTACATCCCCGCGCGCCAGCTACCCGACAAGGCCGTGAGCCTGCTCGACACCGCCTGCGCGCGCGTGGCGCTGAGCCAGCACGCGCTGCCGGCCGCGCTCGAGGACCTGCAGCGGCGCATCGAGGTGCTGGGCATCGAGTCGGGCATCGCGCAGCGCGAGGCCGCGATCGGCGTCGGCGAGGCGCAGCGCGTGCAGGACATCGCGGCGCAGATCGATGCCGCCAAGGCCGAGCTCGCGACGCTCGAGCAAAGGCGCAGCGAGGAGGCCGAGCTGGTCGAGCGCATCGTGGCGCTGCGCCGGCGGCTCTCGCCGGCGGCGGTGCCGGTGCAGGCTGAAGAGGTCGCCGAAGACGGCGATGAAGAAAGCGAAGAAGAGGCGGCGCCCGCCGAGCCCGAGGCCTCGCCCGAGCAGATGCGCGCCGAGCTCGACGCGGCGCAGCAGAAGCTCTCGCAACTGCAGGGCGAATCGCCGCTGATCCTGGCCGCGGTCGACGCGCAGGCCGTGGCCACGGTGGTGGCCGACTGGACCGGCATCCCGATCGGCCGCATGGTGCGCGACGATGCGCAGTCGGTGCTGCGGCTCGGCGAGATCCTGTCGCAGCGCGTGGTCGCGCAGACCGATGCACTCGACACCATCGCGCGGCGCATCCGCACCGCGCGCGCGCGGCTGGACAACCCCAACAAGCCGGTCGGCGTGTTCCTGCTGTGCGGCCCCTCGGGCGTGGGCAAGACCGAGACCGCGCTCGCGCTGTCGGAGGCGCTCTACGGCGGCGAGCAGAACCTCGTCACCATCAACATGAGCGAGTTCCAGGAGTCGCACACCGTCTCCACGCTCAAGGGCGCGCCGCCCGGCTACGTGGGCTACGGCGAAGGCGGCGTGCTGACCGAGGCGGTGCGCCGGCGGCCCTACAGCGTGGTGCTGCTCGACGAGATCGAGAAGGCCCACCCCGACGTGCACGAGATCTTCTTCCAGGTCTTCGACAAGGGCTGGATGGAGGACGGCGAGGGCCGCCACATCGACTTCCGCAACACCGTGATCATCATGACCTCGAACGTCGGCACCGACCTGGTCATGCAGCTGTGCGAGGACCCGGTGCTGCGCCCCGACCCCGAGCCGCTGGCGCAGGCGCTGCGCGAGCCGCTGCTCAAGGTGTTCGCGCCCGCGCTGCTCGGGCGGCTGGTGGTGGTGCCCTACTACCCGCTGCATGCCGATGCGCTGCACCGCATCATCCGGCTGCAGCTCGACCGGGTGGCCGCGCGCCTGCAGGCCAACCACGGCATTGCCCTGGGTTACACCGACAGCGCCGTGGCGCTGGTGGCGCGCCGGTGCACGGCCATCGAGTCGGGCGGACGGATGATCGATGCGATCCTCACGCACACCATCCTGCCGCGATTGAGCGAGGAAGTCATCGGCGCCACGGTCAGTGCGCGCAAGCTCGCGGGCGTCGAACTCTCGGCGCAGGGCGACGACTTCCACTACGAATTTTCCGAAGCCAGCTAAGCGAAGGGAGTTGCCATGGCCCGTGTCGTCACCGCCCACACACCGCTCGCAGAAGACCAGCTGCTGTTCCGCTCGATGCACGGCAGCGAGGGCCTGTCCCAGCTGTTCGAGTTCGAGGTCGACCTGCTGAGTCCGAACACCTCGGTCGACATGAAGGCCATGCTCGGCAAGCCGCTCACGCTCGAGATCCGCACGCTCACCGGCACGCCGCGCTACCTCAACGGCCAGATCACGCGTTTCACGCTGGTCGGGCGCGACGCGGCCTCGTCGCGCTACATGGTGTACCGCGCCTCGGTGCGGCCTTGGCTGTGGTATCTCACGCGCACCAGCGACTGCAAGATCTTCCAGAACAAGTCGGTGGTCGAGATCCTCGAGGAGGTGCTCGGCGAGTACGGCTTCGCGCTCGAGAAGAAGCTCACGGCCTCGTACCGGCAGTGGGACTACTGCGTGCAGTACCAGGAGACCGACTTCGCGTTCGTGAGCCGGCTCATGGAGCACGAGGGCATCTACTACTTCTTCAAGCACGAGAAGAACCAGCACACGTTGGTGCTGGCCGACGACATGAGCGCGCACGAGACGCTGCCCGAGTACCCGAGGATCAGCTACGTCTCGACCGACCGCGTGGGCGACCCGGGCCGCGAGGCCATCGACCAGTGGGAGGTGACCGAAGAGATCCGTCCCGGCACCTACGTGGTCGACGACTTCGACTTCAAGAAGCCCAAGGCCGACCTGCTCACCGCGCGCAGCCAGCCGCGCGGCAACGACCACGGCCAGTACGAGATGTACGAATGGCTCGGCGGCTACAGCGACGCCGGCCAGGGCGAACACTACGCGCGCATCCGGCTCGAGGAGGCGCAGGCCCAGGCCGAGCTCGACATCGGCCACGCCACCGTGCGCGGCATGGCGCCCGGCTACCGCTTCACGATGCAGAACGCGCCGCGCGACGAGGACAACCGCGAGTACCTGATCGTCTCGGTGCTCTACAACCTGCGCGAGGGCGGCTACGCCTCGGGCAACGGCGACGGCGACTACGGCTTCCAGTTCGGCGTGCAGCCGACCTCGTTCCCCTACCGCGCGCCGCGCGTGACGCGCATCCCGACCACCAACGGGCCGCAGACCGCCACCGTGGTGGGGCCGGCCGGCGAGGACATCTGGATCGACAAGTACGGCCGCGTGAAGGTGCAGTTCCGCTGGGACCGCTACGGCCAGCGCAACGAGGACAGCTCGTGCTGGGTGCGCGTGTCGAGTGCCTGGGCCGGTTCGAACTTCGGCGCGGTCAACCATCCGCGCATCGGCCAGGAGGTGGTGGTCGACTTCATCGCCGGCTGCCCCGACCGGCCGCTGATCATCGGCCGCGTCTACAACGCCGACCAGATGCCGCCGCTCGAGCTGCCGGCCAAGGCCACGGTCAGCGGCTTCATCAGCCGCACGATCAAGGGCAACGGCGAGCTGGCCAACCACTTCGTGATCGACGACGACCCGAGCAACGAGTCGATCAAGATCCATGCGCAGAAGGACTTCGTCATCGAGGTCGAGAACGACGAGACCCACACGGTGGACGGCAACCGCACCACCCATGTCCAGAAGAACGACGAGCTGACCGTGGACCAGGCGCGCACCACCACGGTCAACGAGGGCCTCGACCACGCAATCTACAAGTCGGGCTCGAAGCTCGAGGTGACGAAGAAGACCGAGCACTTCTTCAACAACAGCATCGAGATCACGACCAAGGAAGGCGCCAAGGAAACGGTCGAGACCGGGCGCTCCGAGGTGCACGTGATGGCCGACCTGCGGCAGGAGACCTTCGACCAGGCGCTGCACGTGGACGTGAAGGAGGGGATGATCGAGCACGTCAAGACCGGCGACTCCAGGCTGGAGACCTGGACCGGCAAGCGCTTCGAGAGCTACAAAACCGGGTGGGAGCGCGACATCCTGAGCGGCGGCGGCAAGGACACGATCAAGGACGGCCTCACGGAGACGATCTCGACCGGCAACCACACCTCCACCGTCTCGGCCGGCGACTACAAGGGCTGGGCCAAGAACGTGTCGATCGAGGCCGAGACCGACTTCAACGTCAAGGCCAAGAAGATCCTGCTGCATTCGACCGAGAAGCACACCAACAAGTACGACGGCAGCATCGAGACCGTGGCCGGCGGCAGCGCCACCACCAAGGCCTCGAGCTACATCCGCTCGCAGGCGCCGCTGCTGTTCTCGATCGCCTTCGTGAACTCCTTCACCTACGCCTCGCTGTCGGAGACCTTCAACCTGGCCTCCACCAACATCGGCGGCGCGAGCTTCGACATCAAGGCCTACCGCTGGTCGAACCGCGCGCTGAACCAGAAGACCGAAACCAAGATCTCGATCGGCCCGATCTACGTGGACATCAAGGTCCTGGTGCTGATCATGTGATGGCAGCGACCGCCATGCCCCGCCGACGTTGGATCCGGGTCCTGGGTGCCGTGCTGGTGGCCGCGGGCCTGCTGCCAATGCTGGTGCCGCTGGAAACCTTCCCGATGTGGCTGGCGCTGCCCTGCATCGCGCTGATGTTCGCGGGCTCGGCGCTGCTGTGCGGCGCCTGGGAGCTGCTCGAGATCCGCCGCCGCGAGGCACGCAGCCGCGGCTTCGACGCGCAGGCGCAGGGCGTGATCGTCGGCAGCGAGATCGGCGATGCCTACAGCGACACCAGCCCGCTGATGAACCTCACCGTGCGCTTCGCCGACCGCGGCGGCATCGAGCGCCAGGTCGGCGTGCAGCAGGTGGTGATGCTCAACGAGCTGCCGCTATACGCGGTGGGCCGCCCGGTGCTCGTGCGTTTCGCCTCCGCCTCGCCCGCCACCGACCTGGTGATCTCGCCGATCGCCGGGCCGGCCGGCTTTTCCTTCTGATCCCGCGCAGGCATCGCGCGCAGCCTTCCCTTCCGAAGCCGACCCTTGAAGATCGTCAAGCCCTTTCGCCTCAGCCTGCTCACCCGCCCCTATCGCTGGCGCTCCGGCAACCACCTGGGCATCGCCGTGCTGGCCTGCGCCAGCCTGGAGGCCGAGCCGCGGCTGCAGCCCGAGCAGGAGCTCTGGCAGATGGCGGGCGAGGTGCTCGACCCCGGCAGCGTGCTCGACATGAGCATGCCCAAGGGCGAGGCCGAGGTGCTGGCCAGCGGCTTCGCCTACACCGCGCACCAGGAGGACAAGACCCGCTGCGCGGCGCGGCTGCGCGTGGGCACGGTCGATCGTTCGCTGGCCGTGTTCGGTGACCGCTTCTGGCTCGGCGGCCACATCACCGAGCCGGCCGCGTTCGAGCGGATGCCGCTCGACTGGCGCCATGCCTTCGGCGGCCCCGACGTGCCCGAGAACCCGCTGGGCCTGGGCACGGTCGACGAGCTCGTCAACGGCGTGCCGACCTGCCGGCTGCCCAACGTCGAGGTGGTGGGGCAGCAGATCCAGCGCCGCGGGCAGCGGCCGCGACCGGCCTCGTTCTCGGGCTTGCTGCCCGATGCGCCGCAGCGCATGGCGCTGGTCGGCACGCGCTACGACGACGCCTGGCTGCAGAACGGCTTCCCCGGTTTCGCCGACGACCTCGACTGGCGCTTCTTCAATGCGGCCGGCCCCGAGCAGCGCTTCGGCCAGCCGGCGCTGCCCGCGGGCGCGCCCTACGAGATCTGGAACATGCACCCGAGCATCCCGGTGCTGCGCGGCCACCTGCCGCCGTGGCAGGCCGTGTGCCACCTCAACTTCGACCAGGAGGTCGGCGAGCTGCGCCGGGTCGAGCTCGGACTCAGCACCGCCTGGTTCTTTCCCGACCGCGAGCGCGTGGTGCTGGTGTGGCACGGCTCGACGCCGATCCGCGAGGACGACGCGGCCGACGTGAAGCACATCATGCCGTCGCTCGAACTGCCCGATGCGCCGCGCACGGACGCGCACTACGCCGACGTGCTGCGCAAGCGCATCGACCCGGAAAAGAGCGCCGTCCACGTGCTGCGCGACAGCGACCTGGTGCCGCGCGCGCTGCTGGCGGAATGGACCGCGATGCGCATGCCCGACACCCTGGCCGAGCCCTTGCCGCGCAACCTGCAGGCCGGCATGCGTCGGCACCACGAGCAGCAGCGCGCCGAGCTGCTCGCGCAGGGGCTCGACCCCGCCGAGTACCTCGCGCCGCTGCCGGTGCCCGAGGTGCTGCCGGGCTTCGACGACCTGCCCGAGTACCTCGAGCGGGCCGAGGCGCAGGCGCAGCAGGCGCGCGAACGGCTCGAGGGCGAGGTGGCGCGCGTCGAGGCCGAGCGCGCGACGGCGCCGCAGGAACCGGCGCCGTCGGCCTTCGGGGAGGACGAGCAAGGCCCGGGCGACGAGGACGCCGACCCGCCGCTGGAGACCGATCCGCTGAAGCTGCAGGGCCGCCTGTACTCGGCGCACCTGGCGCCCGAGGCCCCGCGCGTGACCAGCTTCCGCGCCGCCAAGCTGCGGCGCCGGCTGGAAGCGGCCGCGCCCGAGGCGCGCCATTTCTCGAAGATGAACCTCACGGGCGCCGACCTTTCGGGCATGGACCTGCGCGGCGCCGACTTCAGCCACGCGGTGCTGGCCGACGCGAACCTGCAGGGCGCCAACCTCGAGGGCTGCGACTTCACCGAAGCCGTGCTCGCGCGCGCGCTGCTGACCGGCACGCGGCTGGCCGGCAGCCGGCTCGACAAGGCCAACCTCGGCGGCGCGCACCTGCAGGACTGCGACCTCTCGTCGGCCAGCCTGCGCGAGACCCTCTGCCACGGCACGCGCTTCACGGGCTGCAACCTGCGCGGCGCGCAACTCGACCAGACCCAGCTGCACGAGACCGAGATGGTGGAATGCGCCATGCAGTCCTCGCGCTGGACGCAGGTCGCGCTGCGCCGTATGACGCTGCGCGACCTGGTGCTGGACCAGGCCGAGCTCAACCAGGTGCTGCTGCTCGAATGCAGCCTGGAGCGCGTGTCGCTGAATGCCGCGCGGCTGGTGCGCTGCGGCTTCGTCACGGTGCGGCTGGTGGCGCAGGTCGATCTCTCGCATGCGCGCTTCGATGCCTGCAGCATCGCGCTGGGCAGCGCGTTCGCGGGCGTGACGGCGGTGGGCGCCTTCATGAAGCAGTGCGGCATGCGCGGCACCTCCTTCGCGGCCGCGGACCTGAGCGCGGTGCGGCTGGAGAACTGCGACCTGTCGGAATGCGACCTGTCGGACGCGCGGCTCGACGGCTTCGTCGCGGGCGAGAGCCTGTTCGTGCGCGCCAACCTCGCGCGTGCCTCGCTGCGCGGGGCCAACCTGATCGACGCCAACTTCTCGAAGTCGAACCTGCTGGGCAGCGACCTGCGCGAGGCCAACCTGTTCCGCGCCGACGTGTCGCAGGCCTTCATCGATGCCACCACGCTGCTCGAGGATGCCTACACCCAGCATGCCAAGGTCTGGCCGCGGCGCGATCCGGAGGCGACGCCATGACCCTCGACGAACTGCTCGATGCGGTGCGCCACGGCGTGCAGCTCCAGGGCCTCGACTGCCGCGGCTGGGACCTGCGCGGGCTCGACCTGTCGGGCGCGCTGTGGGACCGCATCGACTTCACCGGTGCCGATTTCCGCGGCGCCGACCTCTCGGGCGGCATCCTCAGCCATTGCACGATGGCGGACTGCGACTTCGCGGGCGCCAAGGGCGAGCAGCTGCAGCTGTTCCGCGGGCGTTTCGAGCGCGCGAACTTCTCGGGCGCCCTGCTCGAGCAGGCCGGGTTCGTCGAGTCGCACCTGGCGCTCGCGCGCTTCGACGACGCGCTGCTCGACCGCGTCACCTTCTTCCGCTGCGACCTGACCGAGGCCTCGCTGCGCACCCGGCGCATGGCGCAGGCCACCGTCACGGAATCGAACCTGGCGCGCTGCGACTTCACCGGCGCCAGCCTGCAGTCCGTGACCATGTTCAAGCTCGACCTGCGCAGCACCGTCTTCGCGCAGTTCCAGGGCGACGGCGTGGTGTTCCTCGAATGCGAGCTCGCGCGCCAGCAGTTCGCCGGGCTCGTGCTGCCGCGCTGCCAGTTCACCGACTCGCGGCTCGACGAGGTCGACTTCCGCCAGGCCACGCTGACGCAGAGCAACTTCAAGGGTGCCTCGCTGCGCGGCGCGCGCTTCGGCGGGGCCGAGGCCTGCATGACGATCTTCGCGGAGGCCGATCTGGCCGGCGCCGACTGCGGCGCGGGGCGCTTCGACCAGTCGCTGTGGGTGGATGCCACGCTCGAGGGCGTGAACTTCGCGCAGGCCCGGCTGCCGCTCGCCGTCTTCCACCGCGCGCGCTGCCGGGGCGCGAGCTTCGCGCAGGCCGGGCTGGAGGACGCCGACTTCTCCTATGCCGACCTCACGGACGCGGACCTCGTCGATGCGCACTTCCTGCGCACCCGCATGCACCGCGCCATCCAGCAGGGCACCCGTTTCTCCAGGCGCGGCGGCATCATCGAAAACGACCCGGACCTGCACCGCGCGCAGTCGTGGTCCGACGCCCGCTGATGCCGCGCCATCGTTTCATCCGAGCTCGAAAAGGGAAATCACCATGAACGTCGTTCCGCTGCGCGTCGCCTCCGACGCCTCGTCCCCGGTTCATTCGATCGGCACGGTTCGCAGCCTGCTGGCCGACGGGCAGTTCGCCATCGAGGACGAGGCCGGCGGCCTGCGCACCTGCCGCCGCGCGGCCAGCTGCCTGCTCAAGCCGCAGCTCGGCGACACCGTGCTGGTCTCGGGGCCGGACGCCTACCGCGTGTTCCTGATCGCGGTGCTCGAGCAGGCCGATGCCGCCGTCAGCCGCATCGAGGTCGACGGCGCGCTGGTGCTCGGCGGCAACGCGCACCCGGTCGCGATCGAGAGCGAGGGCGAGGTGCGGCTGCGCAGCGGCACGCGGCTCGCCATGAGCGCGCAGCAGTGGTCGATGCAGGCCGACAGGGCCGACTGCCGCACCGACGCGCTGCGCCTCACGGCGAAGGAGGTCGAGGCGACCACCGGCACGGCGAAGCTGTTCGGCAAGGTCTTCGAGACCGTGGCCGACCGCATCGTGCAGATGGCGCGCAACACGCTGCGCATCGTCGACGAGATGGACCAGTCGCGCGTGCGCCACCTCGACTGCAAGGCCAGCGAGACGGTGCGCATCCACGGCCGGCACACGACCGTCACCGGGCAGGACCTGGTGAAGGTCGATGCCGCGCAGATCCACATGGGTTGAGGAGGGAGGCCGCATGTTCGCCAATTGCCAGCTGTTCGGGATGGACCTCGCGTTCCCCGATGTGTGCCGCACACCGGTGCCCATTCCCTTTCCCAACATGGCGCTGGGGCCGATGGCCATTCCCAATGCCTGGAACATCCTGTTCATGGGCATGCCGGCCCACAACATGGCGACCGTCACGCCGATCACGCTCGGCGACCAGCCCGGGGTGCTCGGCGGCATGATCTCGCAGACCTTCATGCAGCAGTCGCGCCACCTGACGGGCGCCTTCACGGTGCTGCTCAAGGGCACGCCCGCGACGCGCGTCACCAGCATCACGCTGCAGAACCGCTGCAACATCGTCGGCATGCGGCTGGTGCCGAGCCAGCTCAAGGTGCTGGTGCTGGCGGCCTGAAGCCGCCGGGCCCGCGCTCAGCGCTCAGCGCGGCGTGGCCGTGCCCGCCAGCGTCACCTGCTGCGGAAAGCCCACCCACACCGCGAGCGCCGAGAAGTTGTCGCGCGACTCGTCGGCCTTGGCCTCGGCCGCGCGGCGCAGCAGCGCGAGCCATTCCTCGGCGCTGTCGGCCAGCTGCAGCGAGCGCTCCATGACCTGCTGCGAGATCAGTTGCCACAGCCCGTCGGTGCACAGCAGGAAGGCATCGCCGTCGGCCAGCCGCTGCGTGCCCGAGACGGTGGCCTCGGCGCGCTCGCGCGCGCCCAGCGCGCGGTAGAGCAGGTTGCTCTGGATCAGCGCCTGCGCGCCGTTGGCGGGCACGGCCTCGCCTTGGGCCATGCCTTCGCGCGAGCGCTGCGACAGGCTGTGGTCCTCGGTGCGTTCCATCAGCACGCCGCGACGGAACCAGTAGAGGCGGCTGTCGCCCACGTGGGCCCAGCGCGCCTGGCCGTTGCTGCGGTCGACGAACAGCGAGACGAAGGTCGCGCTCATCTTTCCCTGCTCGGCCTGCGCGCGCTGGCGCGCGAGGATCGCGTCGTTGGCGCGCGTCACGCACTGCTGGATGTCCTCGGCGGCCACCGAGGGGTTGGCGACGAAGGCATTGAGCGCGGTGTCGACCGCGGTGCGCGCGGCCTGCTCGCCGCCGGCGTTGCCGCCGACGCCGTCGCTCACGACGAAGCAGCCGAACCAGTCGTCGAGGTGGTAGCCGATCGCATCCTGGTTGCCGCTGCGCTCGCCCACGCAGGAGAACTGCGACGTGGACAGCGGGACGGCGAACGGGGTCGTGCGGGTCGCTTCAAGCACGGCGTGCCTCCTTCAATCGTTCCATTTCCCGGTCGTAGGCCTGCTGGAAGGCCCGGCCGAACACGGCCTGGAAGTCGTCCTCGACGGCAGCGGTGGTCTCGGCATGCAGCTGCTGCAGCTGGCGCCACAGGCGCGCCTCGCGGCCGCCGGGCAGCAGCTTCTCGCCGAGGCCGCCGTCGTGCGGCGTGTCCTTCTTGAGCGCCTCGGGGTCGAAGCGCTGCAGCACCATCAGCAGCGCGGCGCGCATGCCCGCGACCATGCCGAGCTGGTGCGACTGCAGGTCGCCGAGCGCGTCGTGCACCGCGGCCTCGGGCGGCAGGAAGCCCGGCATGCGCGCGCCGAACATCTGCATCAGCACCGCGCGGCCATTGGGCAGGATCTTGAACGGGTTGTTCTCCTCGTCCACGATCATCGTGATCTCGGCGCGCACCTCGCGCTTGAGCATCGCGCGCGAGGACAGCAGCTCGATGGTGCCGTCGGTGAAGGCCCGCATCAGCCGGCCGAGCCTGCGCATCATCTCGGCATCGAGCTGCTGCTGGCCCGCGACATCGGGCACGCCGGCGCCGTCGAGGAAGGCGCGGAACAGCGCCTCGCAGGAGGCAGCGGGCAGCGCGGGCGCGGTGTCGACCGCGGCGGGGCTCGGGGGCGCAACCACGGCGACCGGTTCGGGGTTCGCCTTCGGCGCGACGACTTCGACAGGCACCTCGACCACGG
Organism: Variovorax sp. GW821-FHT09B01; assembly: GCF_059418345.1. Lineage (NCBI taxonomy): Bacteria > Pseudomonadati > Pseudomonadota > Betaproteobacteria > Burkholderiales > Comamonadaceae > Variovorax > Variovorax sp. GW821-FHT09B01. Next base: position 107,817 of record NZ_JBWKPQ010000011.1, read on the forward strand.
CCGGCGCGGGTGCCACCACGGGCGCCGCCACCGGGGCCATGGTCGAGAGCGCCGCCGGCAGCGGCGTTTCGGCGGGCGTGGCGGGTGCGCGCGTCGGCATCGACGCGAGCGCGGCCTCGACGGGCGCGCCCTGCATCGATGCGGTGGGCGGCGCGGCGACCGGCGCCGCGGGCGCTGCCTCGCGCACGGGCTCGGGCTCGACCATGCGCGCGGGCGGCTGCGCCACGGGCAGCGGCATCGGCGTCGGTGGACGGAACTGGCCCGACACCTCGCGCGCATGGTTCGACTGGCTGTAGCCGGGCACCGTCGGCCGCTTCTCGAGCAGGTCCATCGCGGGATGCACGTCCTCGAGCGCGGGCGCATGCGTGAGCGCGGTGGGGCGCGGATCGGACAGCGGCGAGGGCGCATGCTGGTCGGCCGCGAACAGCGACAGCGGATCGATGCCGCGCTTGAGCGCGAAGTCGGACACGTCGGTGGTGGCGCCGGGATTCAGCTGCGCCAGCGGATCGGCCGGGTTCTTGCGCGCCTGCGAGGGCAGCTCGAAGGGCTCGTGCGCGAACGGGTCGGGCATGGGCTCGGGCGTGCTGTCGACGCGGCGCGGCGCGTTGGCGAGGATCGCGTCCCAGTCGGCGGCGGTGGGCATGGCCGAGCGCGTGGCCGGTGCCGGTGCCGGTGCGGGCACCGCGAAGGGTGACGGCGTCGCGGCGGGCGGAGGCGCGAACGCGGGGGGCGGCGCCGGCGCGAAGACCGGTGCGGCCACGGGCGCGGGCGGCCGCTGCACCGGTGGCGGCACCGGTTGCGGCGCGGGCACTTCGCGCGGCGGCGCGGCATGCGTGTCGCCGATCGGCAGCGCGCCCGCGCCGAACAGGTCGGCGAACACATCGGACACCGGTGCCTGCGGCAGCAGCGCATCGAGCGGCGCTGCCGCGGGCATCGATGATGGATGGGCCGGTGCGGGCGGCGGCATCGACGTCGGCAGCGACGCGGCCTGCGCACCGAAGTCCGGTGTCGATGCGATGCGCGAGCTCACGGGCGCCGACGCCAGGCGCGAGCTCGCGGGCTCGATCGCGGGCGGCCACGCGATGGTGGGCTCGGCGGCCGCGATCGATGGCGCCGCGCGGCTCGTGGCTGCTGCACTCGCAGGCGCGGCCTCGAGCACGTAGCTGCCGATGGTCACGCGATCGCCCTCGGCGATCGGCGACTCCTGGTCGTGCCGCAGCGTCTGTCCGTTCACGCTGATCGGCAGCACCGCGCTCATGTTGCGCAGCACCGCGCGGCCTTCGTCGTCGAAGCGCACCGTGGCCTGCAGGCGCGAGATCTGCCGCTGTTCGTCGGGCAGCACGAGGTGGTTGTCGGGGCTGCGGCCGATGGTGCCGCCCGGGGCCGCGAGCAGGGCCGACGGGCCCGCGGCCACCGGCCTGCCCGCATGTTCGATCACCGTCCAACGCATGGCATCTCCCAATTCATGACACGGGCTCCTGGCGTGGGAGACCCGTCAGCGCTTCATCTTCTTGGCGGCTTCGAACGCGGGGCCCCACACGGGATGCTTGCGCTCGGCGATGCTGAGATCGAAGGAGGGGAAGGCGTCGAGGATCTTGAGGAACTGCGTGCGGCACTCGGGCAGCTGATTGGCCACGCAGTAGCTGAAGGCCTCGAGCTTCATCGCGGCGAGCCGCGTGGTGGGCTCGGCCGCATCGAACACCGACACGCCGCCGCTCTTGAGCGTGGAGATGGCCTTCGCGTAGTCGCCGTCGTCATAGGCCTGCTGCGCGCGTTCGAGCGTGGTGCGCGCGACCTGCTGGCTCAAGCGTTCGGGTTGCGGCGGTCCCGGATCGACGGGGGCCTTCGGCGTGGTGTCGCAGCCTGCGATCAGAAAGAGCGGGATCAACAGAGCGCACAGCAATGACTTCAATCTTCTCTCCTGCCTTGCAAAGTTAAGCCTGGATACTGTGCCGCATCGATATGACGGCACGTCGGCCGACATCGGCCCTGCATGACGTCTCGATACTATAGGTGCGAACTTCGATGGAGAACCCATGCATCGACGAACCCTGTTGCGAAGTGCGATCGTGACGTCGCCATGGCTCGCCGGACTCGGCGGCTGTGCATCGACGGCCAAGTCCATGCCCACGCCCTACGCGGTGTCGATCAAGGTCGACGACGGCGTCAATCCCGATGGCCGCGGGCAGGCCGCGCCGATCCTCGTGAAGGTCTTCGAGCTCAAGTCCTCGGGCAACTTCGAAACGGCTGACTACTTTGCACTGCAGGACCGCGATCGCGAGACGCTCGCGGCCGAACTCGTGAATGCCGACCAGGCCATTCTGCGCAGCGGCGAGGAGCGCACCTTCAAGCGCGAGGCCGGCCTCGATTCGCGCGCCATCGGCGTGATCGCGGGCTACCGCAAGCTCGAGAACGCACGCTGGCGCCTCGTGCTGCCGCTCAAGGAGCCCAAGCAGACGAACCTCTACAAGGTCTGGCAGTTCTCTCCGAGTGAACAAAAGGTTCGCATCGTGATCCGCAAGAGCGGTATCGAACTGTTGCCGACTACGTGATTTCGTAGCACTTGCACGCACGCCCTAGTACGAAAGTGCGCCGCACGTAGGCCGACACCTCGACGCTGCAAAAACGGTGCAAATCGTAAACATCGCCGTGTAGCATCGACACGCATTGCGCCCATGCAGGGAGGCCGTCGCGACGATGGACCGCCCGCACGAGAGTGGCCGCACTCCAGGAGGTTTTCTTTGGTGACAGTTCGCAATCCGGGCGCCATCAGCAGAACGGGCGCCCATCCGCAGGCATTGGCGAATCGCGTGGTGTGGTCCGAGGGCATGTACCTGCGGCCGCAGCACTTCCAGCAACTGGAGCGCTATGTCGAGCAGTACGTGACGCGCCGCACCGCGGGCCTGCAGGGTGCGTACTGGGGCTGGCTGCACCTGGACATCGATCGCGATGCGCATGCGCTGGGCCGCGTCTCGCTGCTCGGCGGCGCGGGCGTGATGCCCGACGGCACGCCGTTCTCCTTCGGCGTCGAGGACGCACCCGTTCCCTACGACGTGCCCGGCGACCTGACCGACGAGCTCGTGGTGCTCGCGCTGCCGCTGCGCCGGCCCGGCGGCGAGGAGGTCATCTTCGCGGAGGACACGACCTCGGCCGCGCGCTTCCACGTGGTCGAGCGCGAAGTCGCCGATGGCAACGCAGTTGCATTGGGACCGGCGGTGCTGCAGCTCGCGGCGCCGCGGCTGCGGCTGGTGCGCGCCTCGTCGCTCACCGCGGAGTGGCAGGCGATCGGCGCGCTGCGCGTGATCGAGCGCCGCACCGACCACAAGCTGGTGATCGACGCGAACTACATCCCGCCGGTGCTCGACGTGTCGGCGCAGCCGATGCTGCGCAGCATGGTGGCCGAGCTGCACGGCCTGCTCACGCAGCGTTCCGAGGCGCTGGCCTCGCGGCTCTCGCAGCCGGGGCGCGGCGGCGTCAGCGAGGTCTCCGACTTCCTGCTGCTCGAGCTCGTGAACCGCTACCTCGCGCTCACCTGGCATGCGCAGCAGGCGGTGCAGGTGCATCCCGAGGAACTGTTCGTCGACTGGTTCAAGCTCGCCTGCCATCTCGCCACGCACACCTCGCCCACGCGGCGGCCCGTGGTGTGGCCGGTGTACGACCACGACAACCTCAACGAGAGCATCCGCCCGCTGATGGAGGAACTGCGCCGTTCGCTGTCGGCGGTGCTCGAGCAGAGCGCGATCGCGATCGAGCTCGAGGAACGCAGCCACGGCGTGCGCGTGGGCCGCATGCCCGACCCGGTGCTGGTGCGCAACGCCGGCTTCGTGCTCGCGGTGCATGCCGACCTGCCGGCCGATGCGATCCAGCAGCGCTTCCCCACGCAGGTGAAGATCGGCTCGGTCGAGCGCATCCGCGACCTGGTGCAGCTGCAGCTGCCGGGCGTGACCGTGCGGCCGCTGCCGGTGGCGCCGCGGCAGATTCCCTACAACGCGGGCTACCACTACTTCGAGCTCGACAAGAGCGGCGACATGTGGCGCCAGCTCGAGAAGTCGGGCGGCGTGGCCATGCACCTGGCCGGCGAGTTCCCCGGCCTGGCCATGGAGTTCTGGGCCATCCGTCCGTGAGCGATCGCATGAACGGCATCAACGACGTGGCCGTCGGGCCGGGCGGCTTCGTGCCGCCGAATCCGGGCGGCGGCAGCAACGCGGGCAACAACCCGCTGAACGCGCCGCGCGGCCTCGGCGAGCAGCCGCAGGCCTTCACCGCCTTCCACGACACGCGGCGCCCGCATGCGGGCGACACCGCGCTGGCCGGCAACAACCCGCTGGTGGCCGCGGCCAACCCGCTGCTCGACCTGATCCCGCAGATCCGCGCCACCGGCCACCACGACTCGCCCGCGCAGCTGCGCGAGCACCTGGTCGACGAGGTGCGCCGCTTCGAGACGCGCGCGCAGCACAGCGGCATCTCGCCCGAGGTCATCATCGGCGCGCGCTACTGCCTGTGCACCGCCGTCGACGAGGCGGCCGCGCTCACGCCCTGGGGCGGCAGCATCTGGTCCTCGCAGAGCCTGCTGGTGATGTTCCACAACGAGACCTGGGGCGGCGAGAAGTTCTTCCAGCTGCTCTCGCGCCTGGTGCAGAACCCGCAGCAGCACCTGCACCTGATCGAGCTGATCTACTTCTGCCTCGCGATGGGCTTCGAGGGGCGCTTCCGCGTCATCGACAACGGCCGCTCGCAGCTCGAGACCCTCAAGCAGCGCCTGCTGCAGATCATCCGCCAGACACGCGGCGAGATCGCCGTGCCGCTGTCGCCGCACTGGCAGGACACCAGCGCGCCGGTGCGCCGCACGCGCAACTGGCTGCCGGTGTGGGCCGTGGGCGCGGTGGCCGCGGTGCTGCTGATGATCGCCTTCGCGCTCCTGACCTTCAACCTCGGCGGCACCTCCGACGGCGCCTTCTCCGCGATCAACGCGGTGCGCCTGCCGCAGACGCAGCGCGCGGTGGCGCAGCCCGCGCCGCAGCCGCGGCTGCAGCGCTTTCTCGAGGCCGAGATCCGCGAGGGCCTGGTCAGCGTGCGCGACGAGGCCGACCGCAGCGTGGTGATCCTGCGCGGCGACGGCCTGTTCGCCTCGGGCGCCGACAAGGTGCTCGACCGCTACGTGCCGGTGCTCAACCGCGTGGCCGAGGCGCTCAACGCGGTCGATGGCAGCGTGCTGATCAACGGCTACTCCGACGACCAGCCGATCCGCAGCGTGCGCTTCCCGTCGAACTGGCACCTGTCGCAGGCGCGGGCCGACTCGGTGCGCAAGATGATCGGCGCGCGCATGACGCGCCCCGACCGGCTGCGCGCCGAGGGCCGCGGCGACGCCGACCCGATCGTGCCGAACGACTCGCCGGCCAACCGCGCGCGCAACCGCCGCGTGGAAGTGACCTTGCTGGTCGCGCCGGTGGCACCGCAGGGAGGACGCTGAGATGCTGCGCGCGTTCTTCCGTTTTCTGGTCAGCCGCGACCTCTGGGTCTTCTTCGGCCTGGTCGCGCTGGCCTTCCTGATCTGGATCATCGGCCCGGTGATCGCGGTCGGCCGCTATCGCCCGCTCGAGAGCGAGTTCGTGCGCATCGTCGTGATCGCGCTGATGTTCGCGATCTGGCTGGTGCGCGTGGCCTACCGCAAGTGGCGCGAGCGCCGCCTCAACGCGCAGCTGCTGAACCAGCTGCGCACGCCCTCGAAGAAGGAGAAGGAGGCCAAGCCCGAGGAGGCGCCCGAGATCAAGGAGCTGCAGACCGGCTTCAACGACGCCACCTCGATCCTGCGCAACATGCGCTTCGGGCCGGGCGAGGAGGGCAAGGCCGCGGGCCGCTTCTCGGTCTTCGATCGCCAGTACCTCTACCAGCTGCCCTGGTACATCTTCATCGGCGCGCCGGGCTCGGGCAAGACCACGGCGCTGGTCAACTCCGACCTCGACTTTCCGCTCGCCGACCAGCTCGGCAAGGCCGCGGTGCGCGGCATCGGCGGCACGCGCAATTGCGACTGGTGGTTCACCAACGACGCGGTGCTGATCGACACGGCCGGTCGCTACACCACGCACGAGAGCAACCGCGAGACCGACGAGGGCGAGTGGAAGGGCTTCCTCGAGCTGCTCAAGAAGTTCCGTCCGCGCCAGCCGATCAACGGCGCGATCCTCACCATCAGCATCGCCGACCTGCCGCTGGCCGACGACGCGCAGCGCGCGCGCCACGCGATGGCGCTGCGCAAGCGGCTGCTCGAGCTGCGCAATGACCTGGGCATCAACTTCCCGGTCTACGTGATGGTGACCAAGGCCGACCTGCTGGCCGGCTTCAACGAGTACTTCGGCGGCCTGAGCCGCGCCGAGCGTGCGCAGGTCTGGGGCTTCACCTTCCCGATCGACGCGAGCGCCGCCAGCGCCAAGGCCGCCAGGGGCGACCAGCGCGCGGGCACCGCCACCACGCTCGAGGGCAGCGACCTGCGCGAGCGCTTCCAGCAGGAGTACCGGCTGCTGCACCAGCGGCTCGACGAGCGCCTGCCCGAACTGCTGGCCGCCGAGCCCGACCCGATGCGCCGCGCGCAGGCCTACCTGCTGCCGCAGCAGTTCGCGAGCTTCGAGGACATCCTCGGCACCTTCCTGGCCGACGTCTTCAACCCGTCGAAGTTCGAGACCGCGCCGATGCTGCGCGGCGTCTACTTCACCAGCGGCACGCAGGAGGGCACGGCCTTCGACCGCGTGATGGGCGCGATCAAGCGCTACCTGCAGGTCAACGCGCCGCCGGCGCCGCCGCCGGGCCCGGGCAAGAGCTACTTCCTCAAGGAACTGCTGCAGCAGGTGATCTTCCGCGACGCGGGCGTGGCCGGCACCAACCTGCGCTGGTACCGGCGCAAGCGCGCGGCCGACCTGGTGGGCTACAGCGTGATCGGCGTGCTGCTGGTGGCGCTGCTGGGCGCCTGCGTCAACAGCTGGCACAACAACAAGGCGTACGTGGCCGAGGTCGACGGCAACGCGAAGTCCTTCAACCGCGCCGCGGCGCGCGGCGAGCTGCCGACCGTGGTCGACTCGAGCGGCGACCTCGCGAGTTCGCTCTTGATCCTCGACCGGCTGCGCGACCTGCCGAAGTCGGAGAAGTTCGACATCGGCGATCCGCCGCTGGGCTACCGCTTCGGCCTCTACCAGGGCGAGAAGCTGCAGGCCGCGACCGACGGCGTCTACCAGCGCGCGCTCGAGAGCGTGCTGCTGCCGCAGGCCGCGCAGCGCGTGGAGCAGTCGCTGCGCGAGGCCTCGAAGAACAACCCCGAGTACAGCTACGAGGCGCTCAAGGCCTACCTGATGCTGTACGACGCCGAGCGCTACGACGCCGACTTCCTGCAGGCCTGGCTGCTGACCGACGTGGACCGCAAGGTCGGTGCCGCGCTCACGCGCGAGCAGCGCACCAACCTCGAGTCGCACCTGAAGGCGCTGTTCGGCGGCCGCGTCGTGAGCTCGCCGTTCGCGAAGGACGAGCGCCTGATCACCGAGACGCGCGAGCGCCTCGCGGGCGTGCCGCTGGCGCAGCGCTCGTACGCGCGGCTGCGCCGCATCCTGCTGCAGACCAGCCAGCCCAATGCCTTCACCATCGCCGAGGCCGGCGGCGCCGAGTCGGCGCTGGTGGTGCGGCGCGCCAGCGGCAAGCCGCTGACCGACGGCATCCCCACGCTGTTCACCTACCGCGGCTACTGGGACATCTTCGACAAGCGCATGGCCGAGACCACGCTCGCGCTCGAGCAGGAAGACCGCTGGGTGCTGCAGATCCGCGCGCCCGGCATCACCGACATCACCTCGCGCGAGCTGCTGCTGCGCGAGGTGCGCCGGCTCTATCTCACCGACTACATCCGGGTCTGGGACGACTACCTGGCCGACATCCGGCTGGCCGACAGCCGCTCGCTGCTGCAGAGCATCCAGATGACGCGCGTGCTCTCGACCTCGGAGTCGCCGATGTCGCGCATCATCCGCGGCGCCGCGCGCGAGACCGACCTGCTGCGCAACCATGACGAGGCCGCGCGCAGCCTGCTCGACCAGGCGCAGAACCGCGTGCAGACCACGCGCGAGCGCATCGAGCAGCTGATCGGCCAGCCCGACGGCAGCCAGCGCCGCAACACCGTGCCCGACCGGCCCGAGTCGCTGGTGGACAACCACTTCGAGCCGCTGCGCCGCATGGTGACCGCGCCCAAGCAGGGCGGGCAGGCGCCGATCGATGCCACCGCCGCGCTGATCAACGAGCTCTACAACTACCTCACGGCCACCGACACCGCGCTGCGCAGCGGCAACATCCCGCCGACCAGCGATGCCGTGACCAAGGTGCAGGCCGAGGCCGGCCGCATGCCGGTGCCGTTCCAGGGCATGCTCAATGACCTCTCGGCCACCGCCTCGTCGAAGGCGGCCGCGGTCACGCGCCAGAACATCGGCCAGAACGCGGCCGCCACCATCGGCAACTTCTGCAACCAGGCGATCGCGGGCCGCTATCCGTTCTCGCGCGGCTCCAGCCGCGACGTGGCCGCGGGCGACTTCGCCAACCTGTTCGCGCCGGGCGGGATGATGGACGACTTCTTCCAGAAGAACCTCATGACGCAGGTCGACACCTCGAGCAACCCGTGGACCTGGAAGCGCGGCGTCGACGGCAGCGCCTCGGGCCGCTCGGCCTACCTCGATTCGTTCCAGAAGGCGCAGGCGATCCGCGACGTGTTCTTCACGGGCATGGCGGGCGGGCGCACGCCCTCGTTCTCGATCGACATCCGGCCCGAGGACATGGACGCCGGCCTCACGCAGATGACGCTGGACATCGATGGCCAGACGGTGCGCTACGCGCACGGCCCGCAGGCGCCCACCACCGTCAAGTGGCCCGGTCCGCGCAACAGCAACCAGGTGCGGCTGCAGGTCACGACCTCGAGCGGCACGCCGGCCGGCGGCATCGTCACCGAGGGCCCGTGGGCGCTGCACCGGCTGTTCGACAAGGCCTCGATCTCGCCGGGCGGCTCGAGCGAATCCTTCAATGCCAGCTTCGACCTGCAGGGCCGCAAGGTGGTGCTCAACGTGACCGCCAACAGCGTCTACAACCCGCTGCGGCTGTCGCAGATGAGCGGCTTCTCGTGCCCGGGGCGCTCGTGATGAATCACGGCGCGGCGGCGCAGCCGGCCTGGGTGCCCGGCGACGAGCAGGTCGGCTGGTACGGCAAGCTGCCCGCGGCCGGCGACTTCCTGCACCGGCGCATGTCGCGCGAGCTGCAGGCCTGGTGGGACCGCTGGATGCAGAACGGCCTGGGCGCCTTCAAGCGCTGGCCCGATGCCATGACGCGCCACTACGCGGTGGCGCCGGTGTGGAACTTCGCGATCCCCGCCACGCAGGGCGTGAACGCGGTGCAGTTCGGCTGCATCGCGCCGAGCTGCGACCGCGTGGGCCGCTACTACCCGGTGTGCGTGAGCCTGCAGGTGGATGCGCGCGCCTACCGGCCCGCGGTGCTCGAAGGCGCGGCCGCCTGGTACTGGCGCTGCGGCAACGCCATGCTGCAGGCGATCCGCCATGGCGTGGCGCCCGAGCAGTTCGACGCGCAGGTGCTGGCCGCGGGCCATGGCGGCTTCCAGCCGGCCAGTGGCGGCTCGGACGACATCCTTTCGATCCTCGGGCCTACGTCGGCGGGCGAGGGCGCCCAGCAGCGGCTGGGCTGGCCGGAGCTTCCACTGTGCTTCGACGCGTTCGGAAGCACGAGCTACTGGTGGACCAACCAGGCCGACGGCTCGCCGCTGCGGACCGCGGCGCATGGCGGCGGGCTCAACACGCCGCTGTTCTCGAAGCTTTTTTCCCAGGGGCACGTGCCATGGGCGTGAGAGTCCCGATGCATGAGGAGGAACAAGAATGACGACGGAAGGACGCACCGGCCCTCCGGTGGGCACCGACCCGCAGGAGCGGCCCCACCCGCTGGCCATCGGCCACCGGCTCGACGAGTTCGAGCTGCTCGAGGTGATCGGCGAAGGCGGCTTCGGCATCGTCTACCGGGCCTACGACCACTCGCTGCAGCGCGAGGTCGCGATCAAGGAGTACATGCCCTCGATGCTCGCGCGGCGCATCGGCGACGACAGCGTGCACGTGCGTTCGGACCGGCTCACGGCCACCTTCCAGGCCGGGCTGCGCAGCTTCATCAACGAGGCGCGCACGCTCGCCCAGTTCAGCCACCCGGCGCTGGTGCGCGTGCATCGCTTCTGGGAATCGAACTCGACCGCCTACATGGCGATCCAGCTCTACAAGGGCCGCACCCTGCGCCGGCTGGCCGACGAGGAGCCGGGCACCATCTCCGAAGCCTGGCTGCTCGGCATGCTCGGGCCGCTGCTCGGCGCGCTCGAGACGTTGCACCGCAGCGGCTGCTTCCACCGCGACATCGCACCCGACAACATCTTCATCCAGCAGGACGGCCTGCCGGTGCTGCTGGACTTCGGCGCCGCGCGCAAGTCGATCGCCGACCTGGTCGACGAGGTGGCGGTGATGGTGAAGTCGGGCTACTCGCCGATCGAGCAGTACGCCGACGACAACACGCTGCTGCAGGGCGCCTGGACCGATCTCTACGCGCTGGGCGCGGTGCTCTACCGCGCCGTCACCGGCCATCCGCCGCCCTCGGCCGTGGTGCGCAGCGTGCAGGACGCCTACGTGCCGCTCGCGAGCCTGAACCGGCCCGACCTGAGCCCGGCCTTCTGCGCCGCGGTCGACCACACGCTGGCCGTGCACAGCAAGGATCGCACGCAGACCGTGGCGGCCTTCGCGGCCGAGCTCGGGCTCAGCAAGCTCGGCGACATCTACGTGGGCGGGCTCGCGGCGCCGGTGCACGCGGCGGGCGCGGTGCCTGCGCCGGCACCGGCGCCCGTGGCGCCCGTGGCGCCCGTGGTGCCCGTCGCGTTGCCCGAGTCGTATGCGCCGGTCTCCGCGCCCGCGCCCTTCGAGGCATTGCCGCCGGTCGCGCCGCCGGCCCGCGCGCCGGCCGCGCGCCGGCCCGCGAAGAAATCCGCGCTGCCGCGCTGGGGCCTGGTCGGCGTGCTGGTGGTGGCGCTGGTCGCGGTCGGCAGCTGGATCGGCCTGCGCATCACGCAGTCGCCGCCGCCCACCAGCACCGCGATGGCACCGCCGGTGCCGCCGCCGGGCGCGCCGATGTCGAACCCCGCCTCGCCGCCCGCCGTGATGCCGCCCGCCACGCCGGCCTCGGCCACGGTGCCCGCCGCCTCGCAGCCGCCGTCGGCCGATGGCGGCGGCGGCGTCGCGGCCGCGCCCACCGGCGGCAACTCGCCGACCGCCGTGCCGCCGGCCACCGCGCCGGGCAGCAACGGCGCGCTGAGCCCGCTCGACAACGTGCCCGTGACACCCGCGAGCCCGCCGCCCGAACCCGCGCTGGCGATCAGCGAGGCCGAGGACTGGAACCTCGCGCAGGCCGAGAACACGCGCGAGGGCTACGAGGCCTACCTGCGCCGCTACCGCCGCGGCCCGCATGCGCGCGATGCGCGCAATGCCATCGCCGAACTCAACCGGCTCGCGCAGCCGGCCTCCACGCAGCCCGTGGTGGTGGGCACCGTGCCGCCCGGCGTGCCGGGTGCGCCGGGTGCAACAACCCCGGTCGCGGGCGGCACGGCGGTTCCGCCCGTGTCGGGCGCCGCGGCCGGCATGGGCCGCGTGACGCTCAACATCCGGCCCTGGGGCCAGGTCTTCGTCGACGGGGCAGACCGCGGCGTGAGCCCGCCGCTCAAGTCGCTGTCGCTGCGCCCCGGCATCTACAACATCGAGGTGCGCAACGGCGACCTCGAGGTCTACCGGCAGCGCGTGACGGTGCAGGACAGCAAGTCAGCGCCGGTGGTGAGCCACGAGTTCAAGTAGGGGGCGAAGGCGGCGGTCAGCCGAGCAGACTGGCCGTCGTCACCACCTGGGCGTACTCGCCCTGCAGGTTGGCCAGCGCCATCGCGTGGACCTGCTCCGCGCCGAAAGTGGCGCCATCGATGCCCGCGCGGTCGAAGGCGAAAGTGGCATCGGACACCACCGTGACCGCGAAGCCGAGGCAGCTCGCGGTGCGCGCCGTGGCCTCGACCGACATGTTGGTGGCCACGCCGACCACCACGAGCGCCTCGATGCCGCGCACGCGCAGCCAGCGCTCGAGGCCCGTGTGCGCGAAGGCATCGGTCACGTTCTTCTCGACCACGTGCTCGGCGGGCAGCGGTGCCAGCGCGTCCTGGAATTCCGCGCCGGGCTGGCCCGGGAAGAACACCGACTCGGCGAAGCGCGACATGTGGCGCACATGGACCACGGGGCGGCCGATGTCGCGCCAGTGCATGAGCAGGCGCTGCACCTGGGCTTCCGCGCCGGGGTTGTTGCGGCGGCCCGCGCGCGGTTCCTGCATGCCTTTCTGCATGTCGATGACGAGGAGGGCGCGGTTTGTCATGGCGAGCCTAGCGTGAACGGGATTGCGCCGCACTCTAAGCGATGCGCCGGGCGCTACAGGCCCTTCTGCAGCGCCCGCCGGTACTGCACCGCCTCCGCCACGTGCGCCGTCTCGATGACCGGTGCCCCCGCGAGGTCGGCGATGGTGCGCGCCACCTTGAGCGCGCGGTGCGTGCTGCGCGCCGACCAGCCGAGCCGGGCGGCGGCCGTGTGCATGAAGCGGCGCGCCTCGTCGCCGAGCGACGCATGGCGATCGATGTCGGTGCCTTGCAGCGCCTGGTTGGCCTTGCCCTGGCGTTCGATCGCGCGTTCGCGCGCGGCGGCTGCGCGCGCGCGGATGGCGGCCGTGGTCTCGCCCGCGGGCGCATCGAGCAGTTGCTGCGCCGACACCGCGGGCACTTCGATGTGCAGGTCGATGCGGTCGAGCAAGGGGCCGCTGAGCTTGCGCTGGTAGCGCGCCACCTGGTCGGGCGTGCAGCGGCAGGCTTTCGTGGGCGCGCCCAGAAACCCGCAAGGGCAGGGATTCATCGCGGCGATGAGCTGGAAGCGCGCCGGAAAATCCGCCCGCCGCGCGGCCCGCGCGATGGTGATCGTGCCGGTCTCGAGCGGCTCGCGCAGCGCCTCGAGCGCGGCGCGCGAGAACTCGGGGAATTCGTCGAGGAACAGCACGCCGTGGTGCGCCATCGAGATCTCGCCGGGCCGCGGGGGCGAACCGCCGCCCACCAGCGCCACGGCGCTCGAGGTGTGGTGCGGCGACGCGGTCGGCCGGTGCATCCAGCGCTCGGTCGAGAAGCGGCCGCCGAGGCTCGCGATGGCGGCGCTCTCGAGCGCTTCATCGATGCGCATCGGCGGCAGCAGGCCGGCGAAGCGCTGGCCCAGCATCGACTTGCCCGAGCCCGGCTCGCCCATCATCAGCAGGCTGTGGCCGCCGGCCGCGGCGATCTCGAGCGCGCGCTTGGCCCCGGCATGGCCCTTCACGTCGGCCATGTCGGCATAGGCGGGGGCGCGGGCTTGCGTGGACGCATGGGCGCGCGACCAGCCCTCGTCGTCCGCCTCCAGGCCCGCCTGCGCATCGGCCGGCAGGAAGCGCCGCACCACGTCGAGCAGGTGCCTGGCGCCGTAGACCTCGCCGCCGGGCACCAGCGCGGCCTCGTCGGCGCTGGGCGCGGGCAGCACCAGCCGGGTGGCGATGCCGCGCGTGTGCAGCGCGAGCGCCATCGCGAGCGCGCCGCGCACCGGCCGCAGCTCGCCCGACAGCGAGAGCTCGCCCGCGAACTCGTGCCCCGCGAGCCGCGCGCCCTCGATCTGGCCGCTGGCCGCGAGGATGCCCAGCGCCATCGGCAGGTCGAAGCGGCCCGAGTCCTTGGGCAGGTCGGCCGGCGCCAGATTGACGGTGATGCGCTTGTTGTGCGGGAACTCCAGCCCGGCGTTCTGGATGGCCGAGCGCACGCGCTCGCGCGCTTCCTTGACCTCGGTCTCGGCCAGCCCGACCAGCGTGAAGCTCGGCAGGCCGTTGGCCAGATGCACCTCGACCGTGACACTGGCCGCTTCCAGCCCGAGCAAGGCGCGGCTTTGCACCAAAGACAGACTCATTCTCTGCTTCCTCCCTATATTGGTGCGCCCGATTCCGGTCGTCGCGGGCGTCTTGTTCTTTTTTCGGTGCAAGGCACAAAGCCTTGCGCTTGTAACCATTTTTGGCTGGCTTCCTTGGGCGCGCTTCAACCGGTCACCGGGGGATGTGCACTTTGGCACGCTCCCTGCTTTGAGGGTCATCAGGTTCCACAACACTACTTGCGAGGAGTTCCCGATGACGCACCGTTCCGCCGCCCAGGCCCTGATCGTCCTGGCCACCGCATTGACCACGTCGGGCGCCGCCCTGGCGCAGGCCACCCCAGACGCTGCGGCGGCGCCTGCAGCGGCACCCGCTGCTTCTCCGATCACGGCCAACATCTCGCTGACCACGAACTACAAGTTCCGCGGCCAGGACCAGGACATGATCGGCCGGGACGACTTCGCCAAGACCCGCGGCCTCAAGCCCGCCATCCAGGGCGGCTTCGACTACGCCTTCGGCGAGAGCGGCTTCTACGTCGGCAACTGGAATTCCAGCGTCAACTGGCTCAAGGGCAACAGCGTCGAGGTCGACCTGTACGGCGGCTACAAGTTCAAGGCCGGCCCGCTGGACATGGACGTCGGTGCGCTCACCTACATCTACCCGGGCAACTCCCTCGGCAACACCACCGAGCTCTACGGCGCGGCCACCTATGCGAACGAAACCTTCGGCTCGTTCACGGCCAAGTACTCGCACACGGTGTCGAAGGACTACTTCGGCTACGCCGGCAACAAGAACGGTTCGGGCCTCAAGGGCCGCAACACCGGCTACCTGAACCTGAGCTACAGCAAGGAGATCGTGCCGAAGGTCACGCTCAAGGCCGCCGTGGGCTTCACCCGCTTCTCCAGCGACATCCGCCACAACACGGCCGCCAAGAACTACGTCGACTACAACGTCGGCGCCACCTACGACTTCGGCGGCGGTCTCACGCTCACCGGCTCGGTGCAGGGCGCGAACAAGAAGGACGCGTTCAACGTCGCGGCCGGCCCGCTGTACGACTTCGGCTTCTACACCGTGCAGCAGGTCTATTCGCCCAACAAGCCGCGCTTCATCCTCACGCTGACGAAGACGCTGTAAGCACGCGACACAACGAGGCGCGGCCCATGCTGCCGCGCGAATTCTTTCCATCCAAAGGAGCAACTCATGAAGCTGGTCACAGCCATCATCAAACCGTTCAAGCTCGACGAAGTGCGCGAAGCCCTCTCGGCCATCGGCGTGCAGGGGATCACCGTCACCGAGGTCAAGGGTTTCGGCCGCCAGAAGGGCCACACCGAGCTCTACCGCGGCGCGGAGTACGTCGTCGACTTCCTGCCCAAGGTCAAGATCGAGGCGGCGGTCTCGGATGACCTCGTCGAACGCGTGATCGAAGCCGTCGAAGGCGCCGCGCGCACCGGCAAGATCGGCGACGGCAAGATCTTTGTCTACAACCTCGAGCAGGTCGTGCGCATCCGCACCGGCGAAACGGGCCGCGAAGCCCTTTGATCGAGTCCAGGCCCGAAAGAACAACGTCCATGAAAAAACTGCTTGTCTCCCTCGCGCTCGGCTTGAGCGTGCTTGCCGCCGGCACCACCGGCTTCGCGCAGACGCCCGCGCCCGCCGCCGCCGCTTCGGCACCGGCCGCCGAGGCCTCGGCACCGGCTGCCGCGCCCGCCGCAGCGGCACCGGCTGCTGCAGCGCCCGCCGCCGCACCGGCCGCGGCACCGGCACCCAAGGTCGATTCGGGCGACACCGCCTGGATGCTGACCTCCACGCTGCTCGTGATCCTGATGACCATCCCCGGCCTCGCGCTGTTCTACGGCGGCCTGGGCCGCTCGAAGAACATGCTGTCGGTGCTGATGCAGGTCTTCGTGATCTTCTCGCTGATCAGCATCCTGTGGGCCATCTACGGCTACAGCCTCGCCTTCACGGGTGAAGGAAGCTTCGTCGGTACCTTCGACAAGATCTTCCTCAAGGGCGTGTCGCAGGAGACCTTCGGTGCGCTCACGACGATCCCCGAGTACGTGTTCGTCGCGTTCCAGGGCACCTTCGCCGCCATCACCGTGGCGCTGATCGTCGGCGCCTTCGCCGAACGCGCCAAGTTCTCGGCCGTGCTGCTGTTCTCGGTGCTGTGGTTCACCTTCGCCTACGTGCCGATGGCCCACATCGTCTGGGGCGGCGGCCTGCTCGGCAAGGACGGCGCGCTCGACTTCGCGGGCGGCACCGTGGTGCACATCAACGCCGGTGTGGCCGGCCTGGTCGGTGCCTACATGGTCGGCAAGCGCGTGGGCTACGGCAAGGAAGCCTTCACGCCGCACTCGCTCACGCTCACCATGGTCGGCGCCTCGCTGCTGTGGGTCGGCTGGTTCGGCTTCAACGCCGGCTCGGCGGGTGCCGCCAACGCCGCCGCTGGCCTGGCCTTCGTGAACACGGTGCTCGCCACCGCTGCCGCCGCGCTGTCCTGGATCCTGGGCGAGAGCCTGCACAAGGGCAAGGCCTCGATGCTGGGTGCCGCCTCGGGCGCCGTCGCCGGCCTCGTCGCAGTGACGCCCGCCGCCGGCTTCGTCGGTCCGATGGGTTCGATCGTGCTGGGCCTGCTGGCCGGCCTGGTCTGCCTCTGGGGCGTGGGCGGTCTCAAGCGCATGCTCGGTGCCGACGACGCGTTCGACGTGTTCGGCGTCCACGGCGTGGGCGGTATCCTGGGTGCCATCCTGACCGGCGTGTTCGCGGCCCAGGGCCTCGGCGGCACCGGCGGCCTGACCCCCGACACCTTCTCGATGGGCGCCCAGGTCTGGATCCAGATCAAGAGCGTGCTGTTCACCATCGTCTGGTCCGGCGTCGTGGCGTTCATCGCCTTCAAGATCGCCGACCTGGTGCTCGGCCTGCGTGTGACCGAAGAGGAAGAGCGCGAAGGCCTCGACATCTCGTCGCACGGCGAAACCGCCTACAACCGCTGATCGGACAAGCTCCGACACGCGACAAGGACACCGCGGGTTCCTCGCTCCAGAGGAAGGGACCCGCGGTCCACCACCAGACCACCACCCTATTTTTCCAAGGTACTTCCAAGGTACTTCCAAGGTTTCCTGAAGCCCATTTTTTCAGCGAGAGTCTCCTTTGGATGTTCAGCCCGCAAGCACTCCGGTGCGAGCGGGCTTTTTTTTGTCCTCGGCCCGGCGCGGCCCGGTGCGGTCCGACAGCGGCGGACCGTGGCGCGGGGGCACAATCCCCGTCATGTGGACCCCCCTGGACAACAGCCTCAGCGCCCTCGGCGAATCGCCGTTCTGGCACCCGCAGGAACGTTCCCTGTACTGGCTCGACATTCCCGGCCGCGCGGTGCTGCGCACGCGCGGCGAGATCGGCGCGGGCGGCGCGGTCGAGCGCTGGGACCTGCCGACCGAACCCGGCTGCATGGCGCCCGCGCGCAGCGGCGGCCTGGTGATCGCGCTGCGCGACGGCATCTACCGCGCGCGTGAATGGGGCGGCGCGCTGGCCGCGATCGCGCGCGTGGAGCACGACGCGGCCACCATGCGCTTCAACGACGGCAAGTGCGACGCGCTCGGCCGCTTCTGGGCCGGCAGCATCAACGAGGCGAAGGACCGGGCCAATGCCGCGCTCTACTGCCTCGACGCGCGCCGCGACGGCGGCCAGTCGCCGATGCTCTCGCAGATGGCCGAGGGCGTGACCACGGCCAACGGCCTCGCGTTCTCGCCCGACGCGCGCACGCTCTACTGGGCCGACACGCCGGCCCACGCGGTGCGCGCCTGGGACTGGGATGCGGCGCACAACACGCTCTCGCACGGCCGTGTCTTCAAGCGGTTCGACGCCAAGCCCGAAGGCTGGGCGCCCGGCTCGGCGCTGGCCTATGGCGGGCGGCCCGACGGCGCCACGGTCGATGCCGAGGGCCACTACTGGGTCGCGATGTTCGAGGGCGCGCAGCTGCTGCGCCTCGCGCCCTCGGGCGAGGTCGTGGCCGCCTTCGCGCTGCCGGTGCAATGCCCGACCATGCCCTGCTTCGGCGGCGACGACCTGCGCACGCTGTTCGTCACCACCGCGCGCAAGGGCCGGCCCGAGGCCGAACTGGCGCAGAAGCCCGCCTCGGGCATGGTGCTGTCGATGCGCGTCGAGACGCCCGGCCTGCCGGTCCATTTCTTCGAGGACTAGCCCGCGCCGCATGGCCCTGCAGCACATCCCGCCGATCCAGTGCCTCGTGACCTTCGAAGCGCTGGCGCGGCTGCGCCACGCGGGCCGCGCGGCCGACGAGCTCTGCGTGACCGCCAGCGCGGTCAGCCACCGCATCCGCCAGCTCGAGTCGCACGTGGGCTTCAAGCTGTTCGGCCGCGGCGACTTCAGCCTCACGGCCGACGGCGCGGCCTACCTCGCCAACGTGCGCACCGGCCTGGCGGCGCTGCAGGCGCATGCGGGCGGCACGAACGCCGCGGCGGGCCAGCGCGCGGCCACGCGGCTGCGGCTCGCGGTCACGCCGACCTTCAGCCGCCAGTTCCTCATGCCGCGGCTCGAGCTGTTTCGCAACATCTATCCCGACATCGACCTGGTGCTGCAGGTGTCGATCCCGCTGCTCGACGTGACCGCCGAGCCGGCCGACCTCGAGGTGCGCTACGGCGGCGGCAACTACGCCGACTGCGAGCACCGCCCGCTGCTCGAGGAACTGGTGGTGCCGGCCTGCAGCCCGAGCTACCTCAACGAGTTCGGCCCGTTCCACGGTTTCCGCACCGCGGCCGAGATCGCGGCCGCGCGGCTGATCCGCAGCCCGCTCGAACCCTGGGGCACCTGGTTCGCGAGCTGCGGCATCGACCAGCCCGAGCCGCAGCTGGGCTCGCAGTTCAACGACCTGGGCCTGGTCTACGACGCGGCCGCCAGCGGCTTCGGCGTGGCGCTGGTGCGCCAGAAGATGGGCGCGGCCTGGTTCGAATCGGGCCGGCTGGTGGCGCTGTCGGAGCATGCCGTGCGCTCGCCGCACCGCCACACGCTGTGCTGGCAGCCGGGCGCGCTCGAGCGCTGGGAGTGCGCGGCCTTCGCCGACTGGCTGGTGCAGGCGCTGCGCTGAACACGGTCCCAGCCCGTGCGGCGCGGCGAAGATTCCTCAAGTCCGCCGCAAAAATCCTTCAACCCGGAGGCCGCGCATTTCCTTAGAGTGGGGGGTCGGCCCCCGCCAGCCATCCGCAGAAGAACACCGAGAAGAGACTTCGCCCATGAACGCGCCCCCGAGCGCGACGCAGCATGCGTCGCTCCAGAAGACAGAACGCCAGTCGCAGGTCGTGCGCGCGCTGCAGGTCCACCTGCCGGCGCATGCGCTGATCTGGCATGCCGAGGACACCACGCCCTACGAGTGCGACGGCCTCACGGCCTACCGCCAGCGGCCGCTGGTGGTGGCGCTGCCCGAGACCGAGGACCAGGTGGCGGCCGTGCTGCGCACCTGCCACGGGCTGGGCGTGCCGGTGGTGGCGCGCGGCTCGGGCACGGGGCTGTCGGGCGGCGCCATGCCGCACGAGATGGGCGTGACTTTGTCGCTCGCCAAGTTCAACCGCATCCTCAAGATCGACCCGGTCGCGCGCACCGCGCTCGTGCAGTGCGGCGTGCGCAACCTCGCCATCAGCGAGGCCGCCGCGCCCTACAACCTCTACTACGCGCCCGATCCCTCGAGCCAGATCGCCTGCTCGATCGGCGGCAACGTGGCCGAGAACTCGGGCGGCGTGCACTGCCTCAAGTACGGCCTCACGCTGCACAACGTGCTCCAGGTGCGCGGCTTCACGGCCGAGGGCGAGCCGGTGGCGTTCGGCAGCGAGGCGCTCGATGCCGCCGGCCTCGACCTGCTGGCGCTGGTGATCGGCAGCGAGGGCATGCTCGCCGTCACCACCGAGGTCACGGTGAAGCTGGTGCCCAAGCCGCAGCTGGCGCGCTGCATCATGGCCAGCTTCGACGACGTGCGCAAAGCCGGCGACGCGGTGGCCGCGGTGATCGCCGCGGGCATCATCCCCGCGGGGCTCGAGATGATGGACAAGCCCATGACCGCCGCCGTCGAGGACTTCGTGCACGCGGGCTACGACCTCGACGCGGCCGCCATCCTGCTGTGCGAATCCGACGGCACGCCCGAGGAGGTCGAGGAGGAGATCGGCCGCATGACGGCCGTGCTGCGCGGCTGCGGCGCCACCGCCATCGCGGTCAGCAACAGCGAGGACGAGCGCATGCGCTTCTGGAGCGGGCGCAAGAACGCCTTTCCGGCCTCGGGCCGCATCAGCCCCGACTACATGTGCCTCGACTCCACCATCCCGCGCAAGCGGCTGGCCGACATCCTGCTGGCGATCCAGGCGATGGAGCAGAAGTACGGCCTGCGCTGCTGCAACGTGTTCCACGCGGGCGACGGCAACCTGCATCCGCTGGTGCTGTTCGATGCCAACGACCCCGACGAGCTGCACCGCTGCGAGCTGTTCGGCGCCGACATCCTCGAGACCAGCGTCGCGATGGGCGGCACCGTCTCGGGCGAGCACGGCGTGGGCGTCGAGAAGCTCAACAGCATGTGCGTGCAGTTCACGGCCGCCGAGAACGAGCAGATGTTCGGCGTCAAGCGCGCCTTCGATCCCGAGGGCATGCTGAACCCCGGCAAGGTGATCCCCACGCTGCAGCGCTGCGCCGAGTACGGCAAGCAGGTGGTGCGCGGCGGCCGGCTGCCGCATCCCGAGCTGCCGAGGTTCTGATGAGCAGCGGCATCGATCACGCATTGGGCCAGGCCGTCGAACGCATCCGCGCCGCGGCCGCCGACGGCACCGTGCTGCGCATCCGCGGCGGCGGCAGCAAGGACTTCTACGGCGAGGCGCCGCGCGGCGAGGTGCTCGACACGCGCGCGCTCGCGGGCATCGCGAGCTACGAACCCAGCGAGCTGGTCGTGACCGTGCGCGCGGGCACGCCGCTGGCCGAACTCGAGGCGGCGCTGGCCGAGAAGGGCCAGTGCCTGGCCTTCGAGCCGCCGCACTTCGCGGCGGATGCGACCGTCGGCGGCATGGTCGCCGCGGGCCTCGCGGGCCCGTCGCGCGCCAGCGTGGGCAATGTGCGCGACTACGTGCTCGGCGCCACGCTGGTCAACGGCCGCGGCGAGGTGTTGAGCTTCGGTGGCCAGGTGATGAAGAACGTGGCGGGCTACGACGTCTCGCGCGTGCTCGCGGGTTCGCTCGGCACGCTGGGCCTGATCGCCGAGGTCAGCCTCAAGGTGCTGCCGGTGCCGCCGGCCGAGGCCACGCTGGAGTTCGCCTGCGACCAGGCCGATGCGCTGCGGCTGCTCAACGAATGGGGCGGGCGGCCGCTGCCGCTCAACGCGAGCTGCTGGTTCGAGTACGCGGGTGCCGGCGCGCTCTACCTGCGGCTGCGCGGCGCGGTGGCGGCGGTCGAGGCCGCGTGCGCGCACCTCGGCGGCGAGCGCAAGGACAAGGAGCGCGCCGCGGCCGACTGGCAGTCGCTGCGCGAGCAGAGCCTGCCGTGGTTCGACACCGCGGCCGGGCCCGATGCGCTGTGGCGGCTGTCGGTGCCGCAGACCGCGCCGGTGCTGGGGCTCGAGGCATTCGGCGCGCCGCTGGTCGAATGGCATGGCGGGCAGCGCTGGTACAAGGCGCCGCCCACGCCGGCCGCGGCCGCGCGCATCCGCGAGGTCGCGCGCGCGGCGGGCGGGCATGCGACGCTGTTCCGCCTGCCCGCGCACGGCGAAGCTCACGAGGCCGCGGCGCCGCGCTTCGACCGGCTCGAGCCCGCGGTCGAGCGCATCCACCGCGCGCTGATGCGCGAGTTCGATCCGCACGCCGTGTTCGACCGCGGCCGGCTGCACGCCTTCGACTGAACGACCCCCATGCGGCGCCTGCGCTTTCTCACCGGCCGCCACCGCGCGCCCTCGACCAACCACATGCTGGGCCTGCTGCTCGCGTTCAACGCCGGCGCCGTCAATGCGGGCGGCTTCCTGGTGCTGCACATGTACACCTCGCACATGACCGGCTTCACCTCGCAGGTGGCCGACGGCCTGGTGCTCGGCAACGCGACCCTGCTGCTCAATGCGCTGGGCGCGATCCTGGCCTTCGTGGCGGGCGCGGCGGTCTCGGCGCTCTTGGTCAACTGGGCGCGCCAGCACCATCTGCGCAGCGTCTATGCGCTGCCGCTGCTGCTCGAGTCGGCGCTGATGCTGCCCTTCGGCCTGATGGGCGCGATCACGCTGACCTGGCACACGCCCTTCGCGGTGCCGCTCACGGTGCTGCTGCTGTCCTTCATCATGGGGCTGCAGAACGCGGTGGGCTCCAAGACCTCGGGCGGCCGCATCCGCACCACCCACATGACCGGCAACCTCACCGACCTCGGCATCGAGCTCGGCAAGCTGCTGTACTGGAACCGTCGCGCGAAGCCCGGCGAAACCCTGGCGGGACCGGTGCGCCACAACGGCGCGCGGCTGCGGCTGTTCGCGGGGCTGGTCGGCATGTTCGTCACGGGCGGCATCGTCGGCGCGGCCGGCTTCACCTACGTCGGCTTCGTCTGCGTGGTGCCGCTCGCGGCGCTGCTGCTGGCGCTGTCGCTGCCGCCCTTCATCGAGGACGTGCGGCGTTCGGCCCACCTGCGCCAGCTGCTCGGCGCGATCCGCCCGCGGCGCAAGAACGACGCGTCCTCCGGCCCCTGAGGCCGGCGAGTTTCACGAGACAACGACAAGAACCGACCCCACGATGCAAACCGAGCTCGCTCCCGAATTCCGCGGCACCGACGACGGCCGCGAGGCCGAGGCCATCCTGCGCAAGTGCGTGCACTGCGGCTTCTGCACCGCCACCTGCCCGACCTACCAGCTGCTCGGCGACGAGCTCGACGGCCCGCGCGGGCGCATCTACCTGATCAAGCAGGTGCTCGAGGGCCAGGCGCCCACGCGCAGCACGCAGCTGCACCTCGACCGCTGCCTGACCTGCCGCAACTGCGAGAGCACCTGCCCGAGCGGCGTGCAATACGGCCACCTGGTCGACATCGGCCGGCGCATCGTCGACGAGAAGGTGCCGCGCCCCGCGGTGGAATCGGCCACGCGCTGGGTGCTCAAGGAAGGCCTGCCCTCGCCGCTGTTCGGCCCCGCGATGAAGCTGGGCCAGTCGGTGCGCGGCCTGCTGCCCGAGGCACTGAAGGCCAAGGTGCCCGCGAAGCAGGCGGCCGGTGCCTGGCCCACGGCCACGCACGCGCGCAAGGTGCTGATGCTCGCGGGCTGCGTGCAGCCGTCGATGATGCCGAACATCAACACCGCCACTGCGCGCGTGCTCGACGCGGGCGGCATCCAGGCCGTGCTCGCGCCCGAGGCCGGCTGCTGCGGCGCGGTGAAGTTCCACCTCAACGACCAGGAGGGCGGCAAGGCGCAGATGCGCGCCAACATCGACGCCTGGTGGCCGCTGGTCGAACGCAACGAGGTGGAAGCCATCGTGATGAACGCCTCGGGCTGCGGCGTCACCGTGCGCGAGTACGGCCACGTGCTGCGCAACGATCCGGCCTATGGGCTGAAGGCCGCGCGCATCAGCGGGCTCACGCGCGACCTCGGCGAACTGCTGCCCGACCTGGTGCCGGCGCTCAAGCCGCGCGTGCGCGCGACGCCCGGCACCATCGCCTACCACCCGCCCTGCACCCTGCAGCACGGCCAGAAGCTGCGCGGCGGCATCGAGACCCATCTGCGTGCCTTGGGCTTCGACGTGCGCGTGGCGATGAACGAATCGCACCTGTGCTGCGGCTCGGCCGGCACCTACTCGGTGCTGCAGCCCGAGCTCGCCTATCCGCTGCGCGACCGCAAGCTCGGCCACCTCAAGCAGCTGCAGCCGGTGGCGATCGCTTCGGCCAACATCGGCTGCATCACGCACCTGCAGAGCGGCAGCGGCGAGCTGCCGGTGCGCCACTGGGTCGAGCTGCTCGACGCGGCGCTGCAGCCGGCCGGCTGAGCCCTCAATCGCAGCGGTAGGTGACCTCGCCCTGCGGCGCGCGGCCCTTGGTCGGCGGCACGAAGCGCAGCGGCGCGCCGAAGTTGCGGCAGTAGGCCTCGGCCTCCTCGGGGCTCGGCGAACGCAGCACGCCGTCGCCGAGCATGGTCACGCGCGGCGCGGTGCGGGTCGCGCAGCCGGCGAGGACGGCCGCCAGGGCCAGGAGGATCAGCGGAGTGGCGCGATGGCGCATGGCGTGAACGGCGCCAGGACGGCGGCGTGGAAGTGCGGGAGCCGCCGACTGTAGCGGGTCCCGGCGCTCAGTCCCAGCGGTAGCGCGCGGTCATCGTCACGGCGCGTTCGTTGCCGCGGTAGCACTCGCCGTGGTAGCAGCCCGAGAAGTACTTGCGGTTGAACAGGTTGCTGACGTTGAGCGCCAGTCGCCACGGGCCGCGCTCGTAGTGCACGGTGGCGTCGGCCACCGCCACGCCGCGCTCGAAGCTCGTGTTGTGCTCGTCGCCCGCGCGCTTGCCGATGTAGCGCGCGCCGGCGCCGAAGCCCAGGCCGTTGCCCAGCGTGTAGTCGAGCCAGAGCGCGGCCGTCTGGTTCGGCACCAGCGGCAGGGTCTTGCCGATCTCGTCGCCGTCGGCGCTCTGCAGCACCCGGTTCTGCAGCCGCGAGAACGAGGCCGTGAAGTTCAGGCCCGGCATCAGCTCGCCCTTGGCCTCGAGCTCGATGCCGCGCGAGCGCACCTTGCCGATCTGCCGGCCTTCGAAGGTGACCGGGTCGTACGAGACCACGTTGTTCTTGCGCAGGTCGTAGACGGCGGCGGTGAACAGCAGGCGCGAGTCCGCGGGCTGGTACTTCACGCCGGCCTCGACCTGCTTGCCGCGGCTCGACCGGTAGGGGTTGTTCTGCGCGTCGAGCCCGGCGTTCGGCAGGAACGACTCGGTGTAGCTCAGGTAGGGCGCCCAGCCGCTGCGAAACAGGTAGGTGATGCCGGCACGGCCGCTGAACACCGAGTCGCGCTGCTCCGTGACCTTGCTTTCGAGCCAGTCCTCGGTGATCGAGCGCACGTGGTCCTTGCGCCCGCCCAGCGTCAGCATCCAGCCGTCGCCGAACTTGATCTGGTCCTGCGCGTAGAGGCCGACCTGGCGGATGCGCTGCGTGTAGTTGTTGAGCGGTTCGTCGGGTACCGGGATGAACTGGTCGTAGACCGGGAAGTACAGGTCCAGGTCGGGCGCCGGTCCGCGGAACTGGCGCGCGCGGCCCTTCTGATCGTTCCAGTCCAGGCCCAGCAGCAACGTGTGCTCGGTCGCGCCGGCGCGCAGCTTGCCCTGCAGCTGGGTGTCGAGCCCGGCCTGCGACATCGGGTCGTTCCAGCGGCGCGCGAGCCGGTAGATGGTGCGCTGGTCCTCGGCGGCCGAATCGGCCCAGACCACGCGGCGGTCGAGCCGCAGGTGGCCGTAGCGGAAGTTCTGGCGCAGCGTCCAGTCCTCGCCCAGCAGGGTCTCGAGCCGGTAGCCGGCGGAGGCCTGCTCCTGCTTGATGCCGCTGTAGCTGCGGTCGCCCATCTTGAGGTTGGTGTAGCGGCCGTTGGCGTTGATGAAGTAGGGGTCCTCGCCCGAGCTGTCCTTCAGGAACTCGCCGAACACGGTGAACGAGGTGCGTGCGTCGGGCTGCCAGCGCAGCGAGGGCGCGATGTAGGAGCGCGTGCGGTTGATGCGCTTGCCGTCGGGGTAGCGGTCCTGGTCGTTGCTGTCGAGCGAGACGCCCACCAGGCGGTAGCTCAGCGTGCCGTTCGGGCCGAAGGCGTCGCCGAGGTCGAAGGCCAACTGCTTGCGGTCGAAGCTGCCGTACTGCAGCTCGAGTTCGCGGATGCGCCCGCCCGTGGGCTGCTTGCTCACGCGGTGGATGATGCCGCCCGCGTCGCCGCGGCCGAAGGCCATCGACGACGGGCCGCGCAGCACCTCCACG
The DNA here is from genome assembly GCF_059418345.1 of Variovorax sp. GW821-FHT09B01. Taxonomy (NCBI): domain Bacteria; kingdom Pseudomonadati; phylum Pseudomonadota; class Betaproteobacteria; order Burkholderiales; family Comamonadaceae; genus Variovorax; species Variovorax sp. GW821-FHT09B01. The sequence goes on from NZ_JBWKPQ010000011.1 coordinate 133,754, forward strand.
CGCTCGAGCGCATAGGGCTCGGTCAGCGGATAGGTGACGTTGAACGGCGTCTGCGCGAGGCCGTCGCGGTAGGTGCTGTTGTAGGTGTTGAAGCCGCGCAGCGTGATGTCCTCCCAGCCGCGGTTGTCGGGGCCGTAGACGCTGACCGACACGCCGGGCGTGTAGGCGATCGCGGCCATCACGTCCTGCGCGCCGCGCGCCTCCATCTCCTCGCGGCCGACCACCGAGATCGACTGCGGCACCTCCACCAGCGGGGTGTCGGTCTTGGTGGCGGTCTGCGAGAGGCGCGCCGCGTAGCCGGCCACCGGCCCGGTGGCGCTCTCGCGCTGCGCCTCCACGATGATCGGCGGCATGCTGCCCGTGGCCTGGCCGGCGCGCTGGACCACGATGGCGCCGCCGGTGGCGATGGCCGAGAGGCCGGTGCCGGCGAGCGCGCGATCGAGCGCCTGGCGCAGCGACTGCGCGCCCTGCAGCGCCGGGGCCGTGAGCCTGGCCGCGAGCGCGGCATCGACCGAGATCGCCACGTTCCATTCGCGCGCCAGTGCGTTGAGCGTCTGGCCCAGCGGCTGCGCGGGCAGCGCCAGCCGGTGTTCGGCCGACAGCACCGCGGCGGCGCTTGAGGGCTGGGCCTGGGCGCCTCCCGCGGCCAGGGTGGCGGCGAGCGCGAGCGCCAGCATGGCGCAGGGAAGCGGGCGGGCGAAGGTGGCGGGAAGCCTGGGAGCCATGGAAATTACGTCCTTTGTGCGGGGTTTGCGCAGGGAAGACGTACGGGGCGGCAAAGACCGGACAAATTTTTTTCGCTGCGGTCCGCCCTCTTTGGCAGAGATGGCGGCGGCCGGCTTCAGCGCCGCGGCCGGATCAGCGCCGCGCCGCTGCCCGTGCGCTCCACGCGCACCGGCAGCACGCTCGGCAGGCTGGCCAGGAAGGTGGCGGGGTCGCGCAGCGGGAAGCTGCCGGTCAGCCGCAGGCCGCGCAGCGCGGGCTCGTCGGCCAGCTCCATCGGGCGGTCGAGGTAGTCGTTCCAGCGCGCCACCGCCTCGGGCAGCGGCGTGTCGTCGAAGGCCAGCCAGCCCTGGCGCCAGGCGCCCACGTCGCCCGGGCGCACCGCCGCGCGCGGGCCCAGGCCCTGCGCACCCACGTCCACCGCGGTGCCGGCGCCCAGTTCGATGTCGGGCGCGCGGCCGTCGTCAGGCCCCTGGCCGACCCAGACCGCGACCCGGCCCTGCGCCACCGCCACGTGCATGCGGCCGTCGCGCGCGCTCACGCTGAACACGGTGCCGAGCACGCGCACCCGGCCCCATTCGGTGTTGACGAAGAAGGGCCGTGCCGGATCGTGCGCGACCTCGCAGCGGATCTCGCCGCCCGCGAGCCGCACTTCGCGCCGGTCGCGAAAATAGGCGACCTCGACCGCGGTGCGGGCGGCCAGGTCGAGCCGGCTGCCGTCGGGCAGCGGATGCGCGATGCGCTGGCCGCGCGACGTGCGCAGCGCCAGTTCCAGCACAGGCTGGCGCCAGAACCAGCGCGCGCCGCCGGCCACCAGCACGGCCGCGCCGAGGCCGCCGAAGGCCGCGAGGATCTGGCGCCGCGTGCGCCGCGCATGGGGGGCCGAACCGGCGGCGGGCCGTGCCACCGTCTCGCGCAGCGCGCTGGCCTCGGTGGCGCTCCAGGCGCGCAGCGCGGCCTGCGCCGCCGCCTCGTGCAGCGCGTTGGCCTGGCGCCACTGGGTGAGTTCGGCCTGCGCAGCGGCGGCGGTCTCGGGCGCGCCGCCGTGCTGGCGCGCGACCAGCAGCAGCGCGTGCTCGAACAGCTTGCGCGCGGAACCCTCGGCCGGCCGGCGGCGCGCGGGCAGGGCGCCGTCGAGGCTGCCGGCGGGGGTGGACAGGGCGTCCTTCATGCCAGCACGAAGGCCGCGTCGCCCTGCAGCCGCAGGCAGTCGCAGACCGCGCGCACCACGTGCTTCTCGATCGCCGCCACGCTCACGCCCATGTGCGCGGCGGCCTCCGCGTGGCTGCAGCCGTAGATGCGCACCAGCACGAAGGCCTCGCTGCGCCGCCGGGGCATCGCCTGCAGCCGTGCCACCAGGCGCTCGAGCTGCAGCCGCGCGTCGAGCGCGCGTTCGCTCGAAGGCGCCTGGTCGCTGCAGATGCAAGCCAGGGTCTGCAGCATGCGCAGCTCGGCCTGGCGATGCCGGGCCGTGTCGATCACGATGTTCTTGCCGGTGCGGTAGAGGAGGGCGCGCAGGTCGAGCACGGCGCTGCGCTGCTGCATCGCGAGCACGCGCGCGTAGCTTTCCTGCACCACGTCGGCGGCCGCGTCGCGGTCGCGCAGCGAGCGCGAGAAGAAGCCCAGCAGTTCGGCGTAGTAGCTTGCGACCATGACCCGCGGTGTCGTCGTTGCCTGATCGAACTTGACGGGGTCGAAGCGTGCAGGCCAGAAAGAATGAGAACTATTCTTGATTATCTGGCATTTCTTGCGAAGAAGGTTCGCCAAAAGCCGCCGCTGAGGCGCCCGCGCCGCCGCCGCACACCGGGCCGCGCCCTGGTCCGACGCGTGCCGGCCGTGGCGCCGGCGCATCATTCCGGCTCTTCGGCAGCGCCAAGGAGTACGCCCATGTCCCGCTTTCCCACCCGTGCCGCGCTCGCGGCCGCCTTCCTGTCGCTCGCGGCCGGTGCCTTCACCAGCGCCCAGGCCCAGTCCGCCATGCCCGCCTGGAAGGGCGAGGGCGCCACGCGCTACGTCTGCGGCGGCATCGGCTCCGACGAGTCGAAAGCCATGCGCGCCGCGATGAAGGAGCATCCGCTGGCGCTGCTGTTCGCGCGCGCCGATGGCGCCTACCTGGCCGACCTGCAGGTCGAGATCAAGGGCGCGGACGGCGCCGCCGCGCTCTCGCTGCGCGCCTCGGGGCCGGTGTGCCTGGTCGACATTCCCGCGGGCCGCTACACGGTGGTCGCGACCACCCAGGGCGGCGAGTCGAAGAGCCAGGCCGTCACGGTCGGCAGCGGCTCGACGACCGCGAGCTTCAGGTACTGAGCGTCAGGCGGAGGCGGCGAGCGCCGCCTCGATGTCGCGCGAGAGCGAGGCCGGCGTGTCGAGCGGCGCATAGCGCTTGCGCACCTGGCCGTCGCGCCCGACCAGGAACTTGGTGAAGTTCCACTTGATGGCGGTGCTGCCCAGCAGGCCCGGCTTCTCCTTCACCAGCCACTGGTACAGCGGCGCGGCGCCGCTGCCGTTGACGTCGATCTTCTCCATCATCTGGAAGCTCACGCCGTAGTTCTTCATGCAGAAGGCGCCGATCTCCTCGTTGGTGCCCGGGTCCTGGCCGCCGAACTGGTTCGACGGGAAGCCCAGCACCGCGAGGCCCTGGTCCGCGTACTTCTCGTGCAGTTCCTCGAGGCCCGCGAACTGCGGCGTGAAGCCGCACTTGCTCGCGGTGTTGACGATGAGCAGCACCTTGCCCTTGTAGGCGGCGAGGCTCACGGGCTGGCCGTCGATCTGTCTGGCCTCGAAGTCGTAGACGCTGGTCATGGGGATTTCCTCAAGGGGTCGAAGGAGCGCGATCTTCGCTCGCGGCGGGCGTTCGCGCAAACGAGGACCAGACCGCGGCCGCCACGATCAGCGCGCCGCCCGCGAGGATGCGCGAGTTCATCGTGGCCGCGCCCAGCGCCACCGACGACACGCTCGCGAACAGCACCTCCGACAGCATGATCACCGCGGTCGCGCTGGCCGCCAGCCGCGCGGCGCCGTACTGCAGGCAGACGTTGGCGATCACGAAGCCGAAGCCCAGCAGCGCGGCCCAGCCGATCCAGCCCGGCGAGGCGGCGGTCGGCGGTGCGAAGGCGCCGAGCGCGGTGCCGGTCAGCGCGGCCGTGCCCGCCACCACCGCGCAGCCGCAGAACATCGCGAGCGCGCGCGATTCGCCGGGCGCCGCGCGCAGCTGGCGCAGCACGATGTTGGTGACAGCGAAGCCGAAGCCCGCCGCCACGCCGAGCCAGTCGGGCAGGCTCGAGGGCACGGGCCAGTCGGTGCCCGGCGTCTTGAGCACCACCGCCACGCCGGCCAGCGCCAGCGCCACGCGCGCCAGCGATCCGCCCGTGGGCCGCTCGCCCAGCACGGCCCAGCCCAGCAGCACGCTCCACAGCGGCATCAGGTAGAACAGCAGCACCACGCGCACCACGTCGCCCTGCGTCACGGCCCAGTTGAAGCCCACGTTGGTGAAGCCGGCCGCGAGGCCCAGCAGCACCAGCATCGGATGGGCCGCGAAGCCGGCCCAGGCGCCGCGGCGCAGCAGGCCCACCACGGTGGCGATCGCGAGATAGATCAGGCAGGTGGTCCACACCGGATGCAGGCCATGGCCTTCGATGTGACGGAACGGAAACCACGACAGCCCCCAGACGAAGGCATTGAAGATCAGGGCGAGGGCGGGCATCGGGCGGGCAAACCGCCGAGCATAGCGGTCCCTCGGTGCGGCCGCCGCCGGGCCGCCCCAAGGCGGGCCGCGTCTCCCCCTCGGGGGGTGGAGTTACACGACCGAAGGGCGTGAAAAGCCGGGGGGCTCAGTGATGCTTGTCGCTGCGGGCGATGGCGAGCAGGTGCTCGACTTCCTCGGGGTACTTCTTGAGGTTGTTCTCGTGCCAGCGCTTGATGATCCACATGCAGCCCGCCACCACGAAGCCGAAGGCGCTGATCGCGCCGTAGGCCGACAGGCCCAGGCCGGTGCACACGCTGTAGAAGCCGCCGAGCAGCAGGATGCAGGCCTGCTCGTTGAAGTTCTGCACCGCGATCGAGCGGCCGGCGCCCATCAGGTTGTGGCCGCGGTGCTGCAGCAGCGCGTTCATCGGCACCACCAGGAAGCCGCCGAGGCCGCCCAGGATGATGAGGAAGGGCACCGCGAGCCACACGTTGCCGATGAAGTTCATGCAGATCACCATCAGCCCCATCGCGATGCCCATGGGGATCACGCGGGTGGCCATGTCCAGCCGCATGCGCATCGAGGCCACGATGGCGCCCACGGCGGTGCCGATGGTCACCACGCCGGTGAGGATCGAGGCCTGCGTGGTGTTGTAGCCCAGCGCCAGCGAGGCCCAGGCCAGCACGATGTACTTGAGGTTGCCGCCCGCGCCCCAGAACAGCGTGGTGGTGGCCAGCGAGATCTGGCCCAGGCGGTCGCGCCACAGGCGGGCGTTGCAGTGCCAGAAGTCGGGCAGCAGGCCGACCAGGTTGCGCGCCAGGCTGTGCTCGGGGTTGGAGCGCATCGGCCGCATCTCGACGCCGGTGTGCGGAATGCGCGTGTTGAACCAGGCCGCGACCATGTAGACCACGATCAGCACCGAGAGCGCGGCCTCGGCCGGCGAATCGATGCCGGTGTCGATGAAGGGCATGTCGAAGGCCAGCAGCTTGCTCGACACCGCATGGCCCACCAGCGAGCCGCCGAGCACGATGCCCAGCAGGATCGAGGCGATCGTCAGGCCCTCGATCCAGCCGTTGGCCTTGACCAGCTGCGAGGCCGGCAGCAGCTCGGTGAGGATGCCGTACTTGGCCGGCGAATAGGCGGCCGCGCCCAGGCCGACGATCGAATAGGACAGGAGCGGGTGCGAGCCGAACAGCATCATCAGGCAGCCGAACACCTTGATGGCGTTGCTGACGAACATCACCCGCCCCTTGGGCAGCGCATCGGCGAAGGCGCCCACCAGCGGCGCGAGCACCACGTAGAAGACGGCGAAGATCGGCACCAGCGCCGCGCGCTGCCACTCGGGCGCGCCGGCGTTTCGCATGAGATCGACCGCAACGACGAAGAGCGCTTGGTCGGCCAGCGACGAAAAGAACTGGGCCGACATGATCGTGTAGAAACCGCGCTTCATCGATGGGCTGGCTGGCCAGGGGGGGCGCTGGCAGTAGTGAAAAAGTGTCGCGTGGAAGGCGAGTGGGCGGTTATAGCATGGGGGTACGACAGGCCCTGCAGGCAGCTTCTGCGTATTCGACCCCATTCCCGAAGATGCTAAAACGTGGTCTGCAAATCGTTTTCAAAGACCCTTCGCCATGCCCCGCCCCATTCTCGCCACGGTTCACACCGCTGCCTTGCGCCACAACCTCGAGCGCGTGCGCCGCAATGCGCTCGATTCCCGCGTCTGGGCGGTGGTCAAGGCCAATGCCTACGGCCACGGCATCGAGCGCGTCTACGAGGGGCTGCGCGGCGCCGACGGCTTCGCGCTGCTCGACCTGGCCGAGGCGCAGCGCGTGCGCGCGCTGGGCTGGCGCGGCCCGGTGCTGCTGCTCGAGGGCGTGTTCGAGGCGCGCGACCTCGAGCTGTGCTCGCGGCTCGACCTCTGGCACACGGTGCATTGCGACGAGCAGATCGACATGCTCGCGGCCCACAAGACCCTGCAGCCGCACCGCGTATTCCTCAAGATGAACTCGGGCATGAACCGCCTGGGCTTCACGCCGGAGCGCTTCGCGGCCGCCTGGACCCGCCTCAACGCGCTGACCCAGGTCGACGAGATCTCGCTGATGACCCACTTCAGCGACGCCGACGGCGAGCGCGGCATCGCGCACCAGGTCGAGGCCTTCGAGCGCGCCGCGCGCGACCTGCCCGGCGAGCGTTCGATCGCCAACAGCGCCGCCACCCTGCGCCATGCCGACAGCACGCGCGCCGACTGGGTGCGCCCCGGCATCGTGCTGTACGGCAGCGCGCCCGACTTCCCGGCCAACGATGCCGCCCATTGGCAGCTGCAGCCCACCATGACGCTGTCGACCAGGCTGATCGGCGTGCAGACCCTGCAGCCGGGCGACACCATCGGCTACGGCTCGCGCTTCACGGCCGATGCGCCGCTCCACATCGGCATCGCGGCGGTCGGCTATGCCGACGGCTATCCGCGCCACTGCGACACCGGCACCCCGGTGCTGGTCAACGGCGTGCGCACGCGCATGGTCGGGCGCGTCAGCATGGACATGATCACGGTCGACCTCACGCCCGTGCCCGACGCGCAGTTCGGCACCGAGGTCACGCTGTGGGGCCGCTCGGCCGTCAACGATGCGGTGCTGCCCATCGACGAGGTGGCGCGGGCCGCGGGCACCGTGGGCTACGAGCTGATGTGCGCGGTGGCCCAGCGCGTGCCCTTCGCACCCGAGACCGTCGACCACGACCGATGAAGGTCCTCTCCAACTGGCGCTCGGTGCGCCTTTGGGAGACGCAGGTCGAGCGCGACCTGCACCGCCACCACAGCCTGCGCACGCACGGCATCCTGATCGGCAGCTTCACGCTGCTGCTGATGTGGGGCGCCTCGGCGCTGCAGATGCACCTGCTGGGCGTGCAGTCGCTCGCGGTGCGCTACTTCATGACCCTGGGCGTGGGCTACCTCGGCTACCTGCTGGTGCTGCGCTGGTGGGCGCAGCGGCTGGTGGAGGGGCGCGCCGACCTCGGTGACGCGGTCGACGCGGCCGATGCCGGCGAGCTGGCCTTCGACGCGGGCAGCGCGCTCGCGCGCTCGGGTGCCAGGGCCGACGGCGGCCTGCTGTCCGATGCCGCCAGCGGCGCGCTCGAGGTCGCCGGCGGTGCCGACGAGGGCGCCGTGGTGGTCGTGCCGGTGGTCGCGATCTTCCTGGTCTGCATCGCGGTCGTGCTCGGCGCCGGCTCGCTGGTGCTGCTGTATTTCAGCTGGGACGCGCTGCTGGCCGTGGCGATCGAGGTGGCGTTCTCGTATGTCTCGGCGCGCGCCGCGGTGCGCGTGGCGCGCGAGGGCTGGCTCCTGGCCGCGGTGCGGCTGACCTGGAAGCCGCTGCTGGGCGCGGTCGCCTGCGCCGTGATCCTCGGCGCCACCCTCGACCATTTCCTGCCCGAGGCGCGCAGCCTGCCCGAGGCGGTGCGCATGCTGCTCGGGCGCTGAGGCGAGGCCCGCACCGTGGACCTGCGCACCCTGCGCTACTTCATCGCCGTGCTCGAGGCCGGCAGCCTCTCGCGCGCCGCGGGCACGCTCTACATCGCGCAGCCGGCGCTCACGGCGCAGATCAAGAAGCTCGAGGCCGAGCTCGGCGCGCAGCTGTTCGATCGCTCGCACGCGGGCGTCACGCCCACGCCCGCGGGCCTGCAGCTCTACGAGGACGCGCGGCGCCTGCTGTCCGATGCCGACGCGGTGCGCGAGCGCATCCAGCGCCTGCCGCAGGGGCCCGAGGGCTCGGTCACGGTGGCCGTGCCCTTCCTGCTGGCCTCGCTGCTGCTCGGGCCGGTGCTGGCCGAACTCAAGGCCTCGCATCCGCGCATCCGCGTGTTCGTGCTCGACGACCTGAGCCTGATGGTGAAGAAGGCCATGCTCGACCGCCGCGCCGACGTCGGCATCCTGGTCGACACGCCGCAGGTCGAGGGCCTGGCCTGCCGCCCGCTCGCGCGCGAGGCCATCTTCGCCTGCGGCTTCGACCGCGACGGCAGCGTGGCGCCGCGCCTGCGCGCCGGCCGGCGCGGCAAGGCCCGGCTCGCGCCGCGGCCCGAGATCGACTTCGCCGACGCGGCCCGACTGCCCCTGGTGCTGCAGTCGCGCCGCTTCGCGATCCGCCAGCGCGTGGAGGAGGCCGCGGCCACGCTCGGCGTGGCGCTCAACCTCGCGCACGAGCACGACTCGGCGCGCGTGATCCGCTCGCTCTATGTCTGCGGCGCCGGCTTCACCTTTACGCCGGCCTGCGCGCTGTCGGACAACCCGCCCGCGGGCGAAGGCTGGATCGCGGCGCGCGTGGTGCGGCCCGCGCTGCAGCGCAGCTACGCCATCGCCACGCCGGCCGACCGCGCGCCCGATCCCGCCGCCCAGGTGGTGGCGCGCGCCCTCGTGCGGCAGGCCGCGCGGCTGATCGCCGAGGGCCGCTGGGAGGCCGAGCTGCTCGCCGAGGTCGAGCCCGAGGCATAGCGCGGCGCCGGTCTTGCAACCGAGGCCATCAATGCGATTGATGGCTCGGCATCAGCAAACGGTATTTCCCGTGCCGGGGCGCTTTGGCGGACAGTGGCGCATCGCATGCAAGAACGCATGCCTGCCCCCAGGAGACACCCCTTGCCCCAGACCACCCCCCGGGTCGCCAACGTCGGCGAACTCGTTTCGCGCTGCGCGCGCCTGCACGGCCCGCGGATCGCGCTGCGCACCGAATCGCGCAGCCTCAGCTACGAGGCGCTCGACCGCCGCTCGAACCGCCTCGCCAACGCGCTGCTGGGGCTGGGCCTCGCGCGCGGCGACCGCGTCGGCATCTACCTGCCGAACTGCATCGAGATCGTCGAGGTCGAGCTGGCCTGCTACAAGGCCGCGCTGGTCAAGGCGCCGTTCAATGCGCGGCTCTCGCCCGCCGAGGTCGGCGAGATCGTCGCCAACAGCGGCGCCGCGTTGATCGTCACCACGGCCGAGCGCGCGGAAAGCTTCCTGCCGCACCTGAAAGGCGACGCGCGCCCCATGCTGCTGTTCGTCGACGTGCCCGAGGGCGACGCCGCTTCGTATGAGGGCGCGCTCGGCCGCGCCAGCGACGCCTTCGAGGCCGCGAGCGTCGAGGCCGACGAGCTCGCCGTGCTGCACTACACCTCGGGCTCCTCGGGCGTGCTCAAGGCCGCGATGCAGACCTTCGGCAACCGGCTCGCGCAGCTGCGCAAGTTCCTCGTGCGCTCCGAGGGCATGCGCGAAGGTCACCTGCTGGGCCTGGTCGGTCCGGTCACCCATGCCTCGGGCATGCAGATCGTGCCCGCGCTGTGCAGCGGCGCCACCATCCGGCTGTTCGCGGGCTTCGAGCCCGGCCGCTTCCTCGCCGACATGAAGGCCGAGCGCGTGACCCACACCTTCATGGTGCCGACCATGATCAACATGCTGCTGGCCGAGCTCGAGGGCCGCTACCGCCCGCTGCCCGACCTGCAGCGCCTGGGCTACGGCGCCGCGCCGATGGCGCCCGCGCGCATCCTGCGCGCCATGGACGTGTTCGGCCCGGTGCTGTCGCAGGGCTACGGCGCGGGCGAGACCACCTCGGGCGTCTGCGGCCTCGGCGTGGAGGACCACCTGTTCGCGCGCGCCGCCGCGCCCGAGCGGCTGGCCTCGTGCGGCCGGCCCTTCCTCGAGTCGCTGGTGGAGATCGTCGACGACGCGGGCCAGCCCGTGGCCCGCGGCGAGATCGGCGAGATCGTGGTCAGCGGCCCCGACGTGTTCGCCGGCTACTGGCGCGCGCCCGAGCTCACGGCCGAGGTGCTGCAGAACGGCCGCTACCACACGGGCGATCTCGCGCGCGCCGACGACCAGGGCTTCGTCTACATCGTCGACCGCAAGAAGGACATGGTGATCAGCGGCGGCTTCAACGTCTATCCCTCGGAGGTCGAGGCCGTGCTCTACCAGCACGAGGCCGTCGCCGATGCCTGCGTGTTCGCCGTGCCCGACGACAAGTGGGGCGAGGCCGTGGCCGCGCACGTGGTGCTCAAGCCCGGCCATGCGCTCGACCTGGGCGCGCTCGATGCCTTCTGCGCCGAGCGGCTCGGCGGCTTCAAGCGGCCGCGCCGCGTGGAGTTCGTGGGCGCGCTGCCGAAGAACCCGAACGGCAAGGTCGCGCGCAAGGCGATCCAGGCGCCGTACTGGGCCGGCCAGAGCCGCATGGTCAACTGAAGGCGGGGACGGACATGAACGCATCCCTCCCGTCGTCCGGCGCCCATGCGCGGCCCTTTGAAGGTTCCGCGCGCGCGGCCGAGCTGATCGCGCGCATCGAGGACTTCCTGCACGGCGAGCTCGCCGACCTGGTGCGCGCGCACGGCATCGACCACGAGCACGGCGCGAGCCGCGAGTTGCTGCGGCAGGTCTGGCGCCGCTCGCAGGCGCTGGGCTTCTACGGCATGACGCTGCCCGAAGCCATGGGCGGGCTCGGCCTCAGCGTGCTCGACCACGTGCTCGTGAAGGAAGCGATCTACGCGAGCGGCTCGCCGCTGGCGCCGCACGTGCTCGGCGAGCTCAGCGGCCCGCCGCGCGTGGGCGCGCTGGTGCGCAAGGCCACGCCGCACCACATGGAGCGCTTCATCGTGCCGGTAGCGCGCGCCGAGAAGGCGATCTGCTTCGCGCTGACCGAGGCCGAGGCCGGCTCCGACGCGGGCGCGGTGCAGACGCGCGCCGTGCGCGAGGGCGAACACTTCGTGCTCAACGGCCGCAAGCGCTTCATCTCGGGCTCGCCCTTCGCCGACTTCGCGGTGCTGATGGCCTCCACCGCGAGCGACCCGGCGCAGCGCGAGGTCAGCGCCTTCTTCGTCGACCTCGCGCAGCCCGGCGTGCGCGTGGAGGCCGGCTACAAGACCATGGCGGGCCAGTCGCACACCGGCGACATCGTGCTCGAGGACTGCCGCATCCCGGTGGCGAACCTCGTCGGCGAACCCGGCCGCGGCCTCGCGCTCGCGCTCGGTCGCATCACGGTCAACCGGCTGCTGCACTGCCCCGCGATGGTGGGGCTGGCCGCGGTGGCGCTGCGCGATGCCTGCGAGTACGCGAGCCGGCGGCGCCAGTTCGGCCGCGCCATCGGCCAGTTCCAGGCGATCCAGCACATGCTCGCCGACATGGCGACCGAGCTGGCGGCCGCGCGCGCGCTGATGCTCGCGACCGCGCGCCAGATCGACGCCGGCTCGGAGGCGCGCGCCGAGGCCTCGATGGCCAAGCTGTTCTGCTCCGAGTCGGCCTTCCGCATCGCCGACCGCGCGGTGCAGATCCATGGCGGCGAGGGCATCGTGCAGGGCCGGCGCGTGGAGTTCCTGTTCCGCATGCTGCGCATGTACCGCGTGCTGACCGGCACCAGCGAGATCCAGCGCAACACCATCGCGCGCGAGCTGCTCGGCGAGCTTCCGGGCTGAACGCATCAACCAAGAACGACAAGGAGACAACCCCATGTGCTTCACGGACCGCCGCCGCTTCCTCGGCACCGCTTCCGCCGCGTTGGCCGCCTTCGCGCTGCCGGCCGCCTCGCGTGCCCGCGCGGCCGCCGCGCCCTGGCCCGAGCGCCCGATCAAGTGGGTCGTGCCCTACCTCGCGGGCACCGGTCCCGACATCACGGCGCGCGTGCTGGCCGAGGCCGTGGGCCCGCTGCTGGGCCAGCCGGTGGTGATCGAGAACAAGGGCGGCGCGGGCGGCAATATCGGCGCGCGGCTGGTGGCGCGCGCGCCGGCCGACGGCTACACCTGGATCTACTCGGCCGCGCCGATGGCCGCCAACATGCGCATGTACCGCAGCCCCGGCTACGACGCGCTCAAGGACTTCCGCCACCTCATGCGGCTCACCACCTCCGACATCGTGCTGGTGGTGAACGCCAACGCCGGCATCGCGAGCCTGGCCGAGCTGGCCGCGAAGGCGCGCGCGAACCCCGGCAAGCTCGACTACGCCTCGGGCGGCGTCGGCACGCCCTCGCACCTCGGCGTGGAGCTGCTGCTGAACGCGCTCGGCGCGCAGGCCACGCACGTGCCCTACAAGGGCGCCTCGGAACTGGTCAACGCGATCCTTGGCCAGCAGGTGGTGTTCGGCACGCCGATCCTGTCGGTGGCCGCGCCGCAGATCCAGGCCGGCAGGCTCAAGGCGCTCGCGATCGCGGGCGCGCGCCGCAACCCCACACTGCCCGAGGTGCCCACGCTGGCCGAGCTCGGCGTGAAGGGCGTCGAGCTGACCTCCTGGGGCGGCATCTCGGTGCCGGCCGGCACGCCCGACGCGATCGCCGAGCGCATCCGCGCGGCCTTCGAGAAGGCGCTCGCGCAGCCCGCGGTGCAGGCCACGCTGGCCGAGAACGGCGGCCTGGCCAGCCCGCAGGGCGCGCGCGAGTACACGCACGGCTTCACGCAGGAGATGGCGCTGACCGAGACGATGATGAAGCAGGCGGGGCTGCAGCCGCAGTGAGGCTCAGCCCTCGGTGCCGAGGTGCGCCACGAGGTGGTCGATCAGCACCCGGCACTTGGGCACGGTGAAGCGGTTCGGCGGATAGAGGATCCACGCATGGCCGTGGTAGTTGCCGCGGAACTCCCAGTCGCCGAGCACGCGCGCCACGCGGCCCTCGCCCAGTGCCTGCTGCGCCGAGAAGGCCGGCACGCAGGCCACGCCCAGGCCGGCCGTCGCGGCCTCCATGCGCATCTCGCTGTGGTTGGCGATGTAGCGGCCCTGCACCGTCACCTCCACGTCGTCCTCGCCGGGGCGGCTGAAGCGCCAGTGGTTGTCGCGCTCGTGCTCGCCCAGCGACAGGCAGCTGTGGGCCGCGAGATCGCGCGGGTGCGCGATGGCCGCATGGCCCTCGAGGTACGCGGGCGCGGCCACCAGGATGTGCGCCACCGCCATCAGCCGGCGCGCCACCAGCCCCTCGGGCGGCTCGGTGGTGAGCCGCACCACGAGGTCGACGCCCTCGCGGATCGGATCGATGTCGCGGTCCTCCACGATCAGCTGCACGTCGACCGCGGGATGGCGCGCGAGGAAGTCCAGCACCAGCGGATGCAGCACCCGGCGCGCGAAGGCCTTGGGCGCGCTCAGCCGCACCAGCCCGCGCGGTTCGGCCGAGAAGCGCTGCGCCAGCGCCATCGTGTCCTGCGCCGCGGCCGCCAGTTCGCGGCAGCGCTCGAAGGCCTCGGCGCCGGCCTCGGTCAGGCGCAGCTGGCGCGTCGTGCGCTGCAGCAGCTGCACGCCGATCTCCTTCTCGAGCCGCTTCACCTGCCGGCTCGCGGCCGAGGGCGTGATGCCCAGCAGGTCGGCCGCGGCCGAGAAGCTGCCGAGCTCGGCCACGCGCAGGAAGGCCACCATCTCGGGCAGTACCTTGAGGAATGAATTCGGTCCCACGGTGCAACAGTCCTGTTCCTGCGGATGGCTACTCGCCGCGATCGAGGCCCGGAACAATTCCGCCTCGGTCCCCGCGCATGGCGCGCGGGCATCGGCATCGAACAGGCGGAGTATGGATTCAAAGCGCGCGGGCGGCATCGCCCTCACCCCCGGCGGCGTGCCGGCCCGGCCCGGCTTCGGCATGGCCGAACTCATGCTGCTGCTGGTGGCGGCGGTCTGGGGCGGCAGCTATGCGGTCGCCAAGCAGGCCACGCTGCAACTGCCGGTGCTCGAATTCATCGCGCTGCGCTTCGGCCTGACCTTCCTCGTGCTGCTGCCGGCGCTGCGCCCGCTGGTCGGGCCGCAGTGGCGGCAGGGGCTCGCGGTGGGCGGGCTGCTGGGCGCGAACCTGCTCGCGATCTTCGTCTGCGAGACCTTCGGCGTCTCGCTCACCAGCGCGAGCAACGCCGCCTTCCTGATCAGCCTGTGCGTGGCCTTCACGCCGCTGGCCGAATGGTGGCTGCTCGGCGAGCGGCCCGCGCCGCGCGTGTTCGCGGCTGCGGCGATCTCGCTCGCGGGCGCCGCGCTGCTGTCGCTGAGCGCGCATGCCTCGGCCAGTTCGGCCGGCCTGGGCTGGGGCGATGCGCTGATGGTCGCGGCCGCCGTGCTGCGCGCCCTCATGGTCTGCCTGACGCGCCGCCTCGCGGGCCGCCATGCACTGCCGGCGCTCACGCTGACCGCGGTGCAGGCGGGCACCATGGCGCTGGGCGCGGCCGCGCTGGCGCTCGCGGTGTCGGGCGGTGCCTGGCATGTGCCGCCGGCCACGGCCTCGTTCTGGTGGGGCATGGCCTACCTCGTGCTGCTGTGCACCGTGTTCGCCTTCTTCGCGCAGAACCATGCGGCCTCGCGCACCAGCCCGAGCCGGGTCTCGCTGCTGATGGGCAGCGAGCCGGTGTTCGGCGCGCTGATCGCGGTCTGGGGCTTCGGCGAACGGGTCGGCCCGGGCGGCTGGATCGGCGGCGCGATGATCGTCGCGGCCGCGTGGTGGGTCACGCTGCCGCCGCGCCGGGGCTGAGCCGGCCGGGCATGGCATCCTCGGAGCGCATGACCGATTTCTCCGTGGCCCATGGCCCCCACACCCTGCGGGGCTCGATCCTTCCGAATGCCGCGGGCGAGCCGCCGCGCGTGCTGGCGCTGCATGGCGGCGGCGTCCAGGCCTCGCGGCGCGGCATCCGCTACCTGCTCGACGGCCTGGTGCAAGGTGGCGTGCCCTGCGCCTCCTTCGACTTCTGCGGCCATGGCGAGAGCGGCGGGCAGCTCGAGGGCTCGAGCCTCGCGCACCGCGTGGCGCAGGCATGGACCGTCGCCGAGCAGGTGGCGCCGGGCCGGCCGCTGTCGCTGATCGCCAGCAGCATGGGCGGTCACATCGCCTGTGCGCTGATCCCCGTGCTGAACCCGTCGGCACTGGTGCTGTTCTGCCCCGCCGCCTACGTGGCCGAGGCCGAGAGAGCGCCCTTCGGCCCGCGCTTCCAGGGCCTCCTGCGCGCGACCCGCGACGAGGACTACGCAGCCTCGCCGGCCTTCGCCGCGCTCGATCGCTTCGAGGGCCGGCTGCTGCTGGTGCTCGGCGGCGAGGACGCGGTCATTCCCGCCGCGGTGCTCGCGCAGTACGCGCAGCGGGCGCGGCGCGCGAAGAGCGTGGAAGTGCTGCGGCTCGCGGGCGCGGGCCACAAGCTGCACGAATGGCTGCCCGCGCATCCGCGGGACCACGCGCGCGTGCTCGAGGCCGCGCTGCGCACGCTGGCGTAGCGCCGGCGCCGCTCAGTACAAGCCGAGCTGCCGCGTCTTCAGGCGCGCCAGCCCCAGCAGCGCATCGGTGAACGGCGTCGCCACGGCGGTCAGTTCGCCGAGCTCGCGCACCACGGTCACGAGGGCGTCGAGCTCGACCGAGCGGCCGGCCTCCACGTCCTGCAGCATCGAGGTCTTGAAGGCGCCGAGCTTGCGCGTGACGGCGTGGCGGTCTTCCGGGCTCTGCGCGATCTCGATGCCGATGCGACGACCGATCTCCTTGGCCTCGAGCATCACGGCCGAGATGAAGCCGCGCACGTAGTCGTCGCCCATGATCAGGTCGGTGGTGGCACCGGTCAGCGCGCTGATCGGGTTCACCGTCATGTTGCCCCAGAGCTTGAACCAGACGTCGCGCTGGATCTGCGGCGACAGCGTGGTCTCGATGCCCGTGGCCTGCAGCAGCTCGACCAGCTTCTTCACGCGCGGCGTGGCCTCGCCCGAGGGCTCGCCCACGATCAGGCCGTTGCCGAAGTGGTGCCGCACCACGCCGGGCGCGTCGAGCGAGCAGCTGCAGTGCACCACGCCGCCGATCACGTTGGCCGCGGGAATGGCATTCGCGATCGCGCCGTCGGGGTCGACCGCACCCAGGCGGTGGCCAGCGATGGGGCCGCCGAAGCCGCCCTCGAGGAACCACCAGGGCACGCCGTTCATTGCGGTAAGCACCAGGGTGTCGGCACCGATCAGCGGCGCGATGCGCTCGGCCACGCCGGCCAGCGCCGGCGCCTTGACGGCGATCACCACCAGGTCCTGCACGCCGAGTTCTTCCGGGTCGGCCACCGCGTTGACCGGCACGCGCGTGCGCACGTCGCCGCGCATCAGCGAGAGGCCGTCGCGCTGCAGCGCTTCGAGCGTGGCGCCGCGCGCCACCACGTTGAGGCGCTGGCCCGCTTGCGCGAGGCCGACGCCGATCCATCCGCCGATCGCGCCGGCGCCGTAAATGCAGATCTTCATGGTCGGATCGTAGCGGTCAGGCGCGGTAGGAAGGATCGATGCGGTCGACCTGGCGCACCAGGGCATTGAACACGTCCTGGCCGGCGCCGTGCGCGGGGCTGAACTGCAGCGCGTCGCGCGTGCAGCGGCGCGCGATCTCCTCGCTCACGGGGATCGCGGCGCCCATCGAGAAGGTCGCCATCTGGATCTCGCAGGCGCGCTGCAGCGTCCAGAGGATCGCGAAGGTCTGCGGCAGGGTCTGGCCCCAGGCCAGCAGGCCGTGGTTGCGCAGGATCACGGCGTTGCGGTCGCCGATGCTCTGCAGCAGGCGCGGGCCCTCGTCGGCGTGGATGGTGATGCCCTCGAACTCGTGGTAGGCCACCATGCCGTGCAGCTGCGCGGTATAGAAGTTGGTCTGCTGCAGGCCGCCCTGCAGGCAGGCCACGGCCACGCCCGCGGTGGTGTGCGTGTGCATCACGCAGTGCGCGCCCTCGAGGCCGTCGTGGATCGCGGCATGCACCGTGAAGCCGGCCGGGTTGACCGGGAAGGTCGAGCCGTCGAGCACGCGGCCCTGCAGGTCGATCTTCACCAGGTTGCTGGCCGTCACCTCGCTGTAGTGCAGGCCGAAGGGATTGATCAGGAACTGCTTCTCGCCACCGGTCACGCTGTCGGGCAGCCGCACCGTGATGTGGTTGTAGATCATCTCGGTCCAGCCCAGCATCGCGAAGATGCGGTAGCAGGCCGCGAGCTCCTCGCGCGCGGCGCGCTCGTCGGGATGGATCGAGGGATGGACCAGGGCCGACGCGGACGACGGCGTGGTGGTGGCGAGAGAGGTCATTGCAGTTCCTTCATGGGGTTAGCCTTCCGCGGTGAAGCCGACTTCCTTGACGATCGGCGCCCACTTGGCGGTGTCTTTCTTCAACAGTTCGGTCAGCTCGGCGGGCGTGGACGACATGGCTTCCAGGCCGAAGGTGCCGAGGCCGTCGACCACGTCCTTCTGCGCCAGCGCGTTCTTCATCGAGGCGTTGAGCCTCGCGACCAGCTCGGGCGAGGCCTTGGCCGGCAGGAAGAAGGCGAACCACTCGCTGTGCGCCATGTCCTGGATGCCCTGCTCGCCGAAGGTCGGCACGTCGGGCGCGAAGCGGCTGCGCTTGGCGCCCGAGACGCCGAGGATGCGCACCTTGCCCGTGGGCAGGTGCTGCGTGATGTCGCCGATCGGGCCCGACACCGCCGAGATGTTGCCGCCCAGCAGGTCGAGCATGGCCGGCTGCGTGCCGCGGTAGGCCGCGTGCTTGAGCTCGACGCCGCCCTTCTTGCCGAGCAGCGCGCCGATGAAGTGCGGCGTGGAGCCGGCGGCCGGCGAGCCGTAGTTGGCGCCGGCCGGGTTGGCCTTGGCCCAGGCCAGGAATTCGGGCACGGTCTTCACGCTGGCCGGCACGGCCGGGCCGACCGCGAAGCCGAAGTCGAAGATGCAGCCGATGGTCACGGGCGTGAGGTCGACCATCGGGTCGTACGGCAGCTTCTTGTAGATGTGCGGGTAGATCGTGAGGATCGAGGTCGGCGTCTGCAGGATCGTGGTGCCGTCGGCCGGGCGGCCCTTGACGTAGCCGACCGCGATCTGGCCGCCCGCGCCGGTGCGGTTCTCCACCACGGCCGCGCGCGCGTAGTCGGGGCTCAGCTTGGTCGCGACCCGGCGGCAGATGGTGTCCGAGGTGCCGCCGGCCGCGAAGCCGGTGACGATGGTCGCGGTCTCGATGCCGGCCTGCGCGAAGGCCCGTTGGCCGATGCCGGCAAGCAGCGCGGAGGCGCCGGTGGACTGCAGCAGCTGGCGGCGGGTGAAGCTCATGATGGTTCTGTCTCCGGGTAACGGTGGTTGGGGGTCAGGACTCGTCGCGCAGCCAGGTGACCGCGCCCGAATGGGTCACCGCGCCCTGGTGGGCCGGGCGCACGGTGAGCGCGTATTTTTCCAGCAAGCCACCGCGCGGCACCCCCGCGTTTACCTCACGTCCGGCGAGGCGCCGCGCGATCTCCTCGTCCGTCAGTTCCACCGAAATGGTGCGCGCCGCCGCGCGCGCGTCGATCGCGATCGGGTCGCCGTCGCGCAGCGCCGCGATCGGACCGCCGTCGGCCGCCTCGGGCCCGGCATAGCCGATGCACAGGCCGCGCGTGGCGCCCGAGAAGCGCCCGTCGGTCAGCAGCGCCACCTTGTCGCCCATGCCCTGGCCGTAGAGCAGGGCGGTGATGCCCAGCATCTCGCGCATGCCGGGGCTGCCCTTCGGGCCCTCGTTGCGGATCACGATCACGTCGCCCGCCTCGTACAGCCGGTTCTGCACCGCCGTCTGCGCCTGTTCCTCCGAATCGAACACGCGCGCCGGGCCGCGGTGCACCAGCGTCTGCAGGCCGGCGGTCTTGAGCAGCGCGCCGTCGGGGCAGAGGTTGCCCCTGAGCACCGCCAGCCCGCCGTCGCGCGTGATCGGGTTGCCGGCCTCGCGCACCACGCGGCCGTCGGGCGCCAGGGCGTCGGCCAGTTCCTCGGCCATGGTGCGGCCGGTGAAGGTGAGCACGTCGCCGTGCAGGAAGCCCTGCTCGAGCAGCGTGCGCAGGATCACGCCGGCGCCGCCGATGTAGAACACGTCGCGCGCGAGGTAGCGCCCGCCCGGGCGCAGGTCGGCGATGAGCGGCGTGCGCGCGAACACCTCGGCCACGTCGTCGAGGTGGAAGCGGATGCCGGCCTCGTGCGCGATCGCCGGCAGGTGCAGCGCGGCATTGGTCGAGCCGCCGGTGGCCGAGACCACGGCGCAGGCGTTCTCGAGCGCCTTGCGCGTGACGATGTCGCGCGGCAGCGGGCTGTCGCCCATCACCGCCTTCATCAGCGTCTTCGCGGCGCGGCGCATCAGCGGCGCGCGCTCGCTGAACACGGCCGGCACCATGCTCGAGCCGATCGGCGCGAGGCCCAGCGCCTCCGACACCATGCCCATGGTGTTGGCCGTGAACTGGCCCGCGCAGGCGCCGGCCGTGGGCAGGCAGGCGCGGCTCATGGCGTCGAGCTCGTCGTGCGTGGCCGTGCCGGCCAGCACCTTGCCGATGGTCTCGTAGGTGTCGACCACGTTGAGGTCGCGCCCGTCGGGCCCGGGCATCTGACCCGGCAGCGCCGAGCCGCCGTGCACGAACACGCTCGGCACGTTGCAGCGCACCATGCCCATCATCAGCCCCGGCAGGTTCTTGTCGCAGGCGCCGATCGCGAAGATGCCGTCCCACTGGTGGCCGCGCACCGAGGCCTCGACGCTGTCGGCGATCAGCTCGCGCGAGATCAGCGAGAAGCGCATGCCCGAGTGCGCCATGGTCAGCCCGTCGCTGACCGACACCAGCGGGCATTCGTGCGGCGTGCCGCCGCCCGCGTAGATGCCGGTCTTGGCGTGCTGCGCCTGCTCGCGCAGGTTCAGGTTGCACGGGCTCATCTCGCCGCCGGTGTGGAACACGCCGACGTGCGGGCGCTCGATGTCCTCGTCGTCCTGGCCCAGCGCATGCAGGAAGCTGCGCGTGGTCGCGCGGATCGTGCCCTCGCGGATGGTGGCGGAACGGAAGCGCGGCGGCTTGGGATCGGTGGGCGTGGTCATCGGCTGGCGGCGGGCTGGCTCGGGTGGGGGAAAAGGGTCAGAACATGCCGTTGCTGTTGGCGGCGGTCTCGGGCACCGGCTGGATCACGTCCCAGTGCTCGACGATCTTGCCGTTCTCGAGCTTGAAGATGTCGACGATCGCATTGCCGCGCGTGCCGGGCTCGCGCACCGCGTGCACGTGCAGGATCACGTAGTCGCCCTCGGCGAAGCTGCGCTTGATCTCGCTCTTCGAGTTCGGGAATTTCTCGCGCAGGAAGGCGATGAACTTGCGGAAGCCCTCGGGGCCGTCGGCCGCGGTCGGGTTGTGCTGCACGTAGCGGTTGCCCACGTACTGGAGCGCGGCCTCGGCGTCCTTCTGGTTCAGGCCCTTCTCGTAGAAGGCCAGCACGGCCTGGCGGTTGGCTTCCTGCTGGGCGCCGGGGCCGGTGGCGGGGAGTTGGGCGCAGGCCGCGAGGCCCAGCACGGCGGCGGCGGCGAAGAACTTGAGGGCGAGGCGGCGCATGCGGACTCCTGTCGTTGCTTCAGTAGCTGCTGGGAGCGGGCGCGGCCGGGGCGGCGCCGTTCCTGAACTTGGCGGCGAGCTGGCGCGCGGCCGCGGCCAGCACGATGGTGTCCACCCCCACGGCCACGAAGGTGGCGCCGGCCGCGAGCCACTTGCGTGCCTGCTCCTCGGTGGTCGAGAGGATGCCCGCGGCCTTGTCAGCCTTCTGGATGCGCGCGACCGCGTCGGCGATCACCGCCTGCACCTCGGGATGGTTGGGCTGGCCGACGAAGCCCATCGAGGCCGACAGGTCGGCCGGGCCGATGAACACGCCGTCCACGCCGGGCGTGGCCGCGATCGCGTCGAGGTTCTTCATCGCCTCCACCGTCTCGGCCTGCACCAGCAGGCAGGTCTGGGCATTGGCCTCGTGCAGGTAGTTCGGATAGGCCTGCCAGCGCGAGGCCCGCGCGAGCGCGCTGCCCATGCCGCGGATGCCCTCGGGCGGATAGCGCATGCCCTGCACCATGCGCGCGGCCTGTTCGGCGGTGTCGACCATCGGCACCAGCAGCGTCTGCGCGCCGATGTCGAGGTACTGCTTGAGCAGCGTGGTGTCGCCCACGGGCACGCGCACGATCGGCTGCGGCCGGGTCGCGCCCTCGGGCAGCGCCGACCAGGCGCTCGAGATGCCCTGCAGCTGCGCGAGCACCGAGCGCACGTCGTTGGGCGCGTGCTCGCCGTCGACCAGCAGCCAGTCGTAGCCGGTGCCGGCCAGGATCTCGGCCGCGTAGCCATCGGCCAGGCCGACCCACAGGCCGATCTGGGCGCGCTTCTCGGCCATGGCCTTCTTGAACAGGTTGATGGGGGTTTGCATGAGGTATTCCGAAGAGGTCAGACGAGGCGGAACGACACGGCGCCCAGCGGGCCGTAGTCGGCATGGAAGGTGTCGCCGGGCAGCGCGGTGGTCGGGCGCGTGAACGAGCCGCCGAGCACGACCTCGCCGGCTTCCAGGTGCTCGTCCCAGGGCGCGAGCTTGTTCGCGAGCCAGGCCACGCCGGTGGCCGGATGGTTGAGCACGGCCGCGGCCACGCCCGATTCCTCGATCACGCCGTTCTTGTAGAGCAGCGCGCTGACCCAGCGCAGGTCGACCGCATCGGGCTTGACCGGCCGCCCGCCGATCACGATGCCGGCATTGGCCGCGTTGTCGGCGATGGTGTCGAAGACCTTGCGCGGCGCCTTGGTGTGGCGGTCGAACTGCTCGATGCGCGCGTCGATGATCTCGATCGCCGGCACCACGTAGTCGGTGGCCGCGAGCACGTCGAAGATGGTCACGCCCGGGCCCTTGAGCGGCTTGCCGAGGATGAAGGCCAACTCGACCTCGATGCGCGGCGCGATGAAGCGCGCGAACGGAATGTCGGAGCCCTGCTCGAAGAACATGTCGTCGAGCAGCGTGCCGTAGTCGGGCTCGGTGATCTGGCTCGACTGCTGCATCGCGCGCGAGGTCAGGCCGATCTTGTGGCCCTTGGCCACGCGGCCCTCGGCGATCTTCTGCTTGACCCATGCGCGCGAGATCGCATAGCCGTCCTCGATGGTCATCTCGGGAAAGCGCTTGGAGAAATGCTCGACCTGCACGCGCGAGCGTTCGCTCTCGTGCAGTTCGGCCGCGAGCCGGGCGATGGTGTCGGAAGAAAGCATGGCGGTGTGTGTGGGGGTCAGCTCTTGTTGAACAGGGGATGCAGGTTGCTGTGCTTGCCGTCGTAGACCTGGCCGGGGCTCTCGTCGATCTGCAGCGTGATGCCGATGTGGCGTTGCGAGAAGACGGGCTCGAAGTGGCTTCGCACCCTGGCCAGCAGCGCGTCGCCGGCCTTCTTCTTCACGGCCTCGGAGCGGCCCGCGGCCATGCGCAGGTTGAGGTAGACGAAGGCGTAGTCGGCCTGGCCGTCGGCCACCGCGTAGTGCGCGGCCGGGTAGGCCAGCACGCGCGTGCCGCCGGTCGGGAACACCGGCTTGCCGGCCTCGTCGCGCTGTTCGAGCATGGTGTCGGCCAGCGTGCGGCACAGCGCCGACATGTCGGTCTCGACCTCGATGTTGGGCGTGTAGAGGATCACCAGGTGCGGCATGGTCGTGCTCCGTTCAAACCACCGACATCGTCGCGGCCGTGCAGGTCACCGCAAAGATCGGAATGGCCTTCATGTGGAAGATCTCCCCCTGGCCGCGCGCGGCCGCGGCCACGCTGAGGAAGGTGCGGATCTCGAAGCCGCCCTGGCCGGCCTCGCGGTAGGTCGCCTCGTCGCCGTAGTCGTCGAGCGACAGCAGCGCCTCGCGGTCGTTGGCGCACCAGCGGCGCATGAACTCGGCGTCCCACTCGGCATTGACCTTGCCCGAGTCGGGCGTGGCCGGCCAATGCGAGATGCCGCCGGTGCCCACCAGCGCGATGCGCTCGGGCACCTTGTCGCAGGCGCGGCGCAGCGCTTCGCCGAAAGCCCAGGCGCGGTGCAGCGGCGTGAGCGGCGGGCCCTGGCAGTTGATGTTGACCGGGATCACCTTGGTGTCGAAGTCCGGCGTGAGGAAATTCAGCGGCACCATGATGCCGTGGTCGAACTTCCACTCCTCGGCATAGGCCACGTCCACCGTCTGCATCACCTCGCGGATCAGCCGCTGCGACAGCGCGGCGTCGCCCGGGATGGTGTGCTTCTCGATGCCGAGCCACTTCGGGTCCTCGATCGGGCCCTCGTAGCTGTCGGCCATGCCGATCGCATAGGCCGGCATGTTGTTCATGAAGAAGTTCGCGAAGTGCTCGGCCGCGATCACGATCACCGCGTCGGGCCTGGTCGCGCGCATGGCCTCGCCGAAGCGATGGAACTGCGCGTGGAACTCGTCCTTCACCGCCGGGTCGGCGAGATGCGCGCGGCCGGTGATGCCGGGGGCGTGGCTGCACACGCCTGCGAATACGAGACTCATACGCCCGCCACTTTCTCGTCGGTTCCGGTTGTCATTGCATAGATGCCGGCACGCACCGGCCCGTACTTGCGCACGCCCTCGCGCATGGCCTCGAGGTAGTCGGCCCACGGGATGCCCAAGAGCGGCGCGAAGTGCATCAGCAGCTGCCCGTTGCAGCCCAGCACGTAGAGCTTGCCGACGTCGCCGCCGTCGATCGCTTCGCGCTCCTCGTCGCTGAGGTCGTAGCCGCCGAGCAGCGCCTTGCGCGTGTCGCCGCCTTCGGCATAGCGCCGCTGCACCTCGGCATCGCGGTTGAGCGCGAACAGGAATTTCTGCATCGCATAGAGGCTCATGGTCAGCCCTCGATCTGGATGTTGGCCTTGCGGATCACGTCGCCGTACTTCGCGATCTCGCTCTGGACGAAGACCGCGAAACGCTCGGGCGAGCCCGACAGCGACGCGATGCCGCCCTTGCGGAAGGCCTCGGTCACCACCGGTCCCGCGAGCGCGCGGTTGACCTCGGCGTTCACGCGCTGCACCACGGCGTCGGGCGTGCCGGCGGGCGCCAGCAGGCCGTTCCACGAATTGGACTCGATCGCCACGCCCTGTTCGGCCAGTGTGGGAATGTTCGGCGCGTACTGCGAGCGCTGCGCGGTCGCCATGCCCAGCGCCACCAGCTTGCCGCCCTCGACGTGGCCGCGGAACTCGGGCCAGTTGCCGAACATCATCGTGACCTGGCCGCCGAGCAGGTCGGTCAGCGCCGGGCCCTGGCCCTTGTAGGGCACGTGCACGATGTCCAGGCCCATCTGCAGCTTGAGCATCTCGCCCGAGAGGTGGGCCGAGGTGCCGTTGCCGAAGGAGGCGAAGCTCAGCGTACCGGGCCTGGCCTTGGCCTGGTCGCGCAGGTCGGCCAGCGTCTTCAGGCCGCTGCCCGGATGGGTGGCGAGCACATGCTCCGACATGCCCATCAGCGCCACCGGGCGCAGGTCCTTCAGCGTGTCGTAGGGCAGCTTGCGCACCAGCGTCTGGTTGGCCGCGAAGCTGTTGGCCACGCAGACGAAGCTGTAGCCGTCGGGCGCGGCCTTGGCGACCGTGTCGACGCCGATCACCGTGCCCGCGCCGGGCTTGTTCTCGATCACCACGGGCTGGCCCAGCGTCTTCGCGAGCTCGGTGCCGACCAGCCGCGCGACGAAGTCGGTGGTGCCGCCGGGCGGGAAGGGCACGACGATGCGCACCGGCCGGGCCGGCCACGCGGCCTGGGCGCGCGCCAGCATCGGCAGTGCCGCGAAGGCGGCCGTGCCTTGCAGCAGCGTGCGGCGACCCAGGCTCATGCCACGCCCCAATGGGGGATGTGGTGCGAGCCCATCGACACCGCCACGTTCTTCGGTTCGCAGAACACCTCGTAGCTCCAGGTGCCGCCTTCGCGGCCGGTGCCCGAGGCCTTGGTGCCGCCGAAGGGCTGGCGCAGGTCGCGCACGTTCTGGCTGTTGACGAAGCACATGCCGGCCTCCACGGCCGCGGCCACGCGGTGCGCCTTGCCGATGTTCTCGGTCCAGACGTAGCTCGACAGGCCGTACTGGATGTCGTTGGCGAGCTCGATGGCATGCGCCTCGTCGCGGAACGGGATCAGGCAGGCGACGGGGCCGAAGATCTCGTCCTGCGCGATCTTCATGCGGTTGTCGACGTCGGCGAACACCGTGGGCACCACGTAGTTGCCCTTCTTCACGCGGTCGGGCAGGTTGCTCGGTGCTTCGAGGCCGCCGCACAGCAGGGTGGCGCCTTCCTTCGGGCCCAGCTCGATGTAGCTGCGCACCTTGGCCAGGTGGGCCTGCGAGATCATCGGGCCGACGATGGTCTTCTCGTCGAGCGGATCGCCCACCGTGATGCGCCTGGCGCGCTCGGCGAACTTGGCGGCGAAGTCGGCGTAGATCGACTGCTGCACCAGGATGCGCGAGCCGGCCGTGCAGCGTTCGCCGTTGTTGCTGAAGATCATGAACACGGCCGCGTCGAGCGCGCGGTCGAGGTCGGCGTCGTCGAAGATCACGAACGGGCTCTTGCCGCCGAGCTCCATGCTGAACTTCTTGAGGCCCGCGCTCTTCACGATGCGGTTGCCGGTGGCGGTGGAGCCGGTGAACGAGATCGCGCGGACGTCGGGGTGCGCCACCAGCGGCTCGCCCGCTTCCTTGCCGTAGCCGTGCACCAGGTTCAGCACGCCGGGCGGAATGCCGGCCTCGAGCGCCAGCTCGCCGAGGCGCGCGGCCGAGAGCGGCGAGAGCTCGCTCATCTTCAGCACGGCCGTGTTGCCGAAGGCCAGGCAGGGCGCGACCTTCCAGGTGGCGGTCATGAAGGGCACGTTCCACGGACTGATCAGCGCGCACACGCCGACCGGGTGGAACAGCGTGTAGTTCAGGTGCGTGGGCGTGGGGTAGGTGTGGCCGTCGACGCGCGTGCACATCTCGGCGAAGTAGTAGAAGTTGTCGGCCGCGCGCGGCACCAGCTGCTTGCCGGTTTGCGCGATGACCTGGCCGCAGTCGTTGGTCTCGGTCTGCGCGATCTCGGGCACGTTCTTCGCGATCAGGTCGCCGAGCTTGCGGATCAGCTTCGCGCGCTCGGGCGCGGGCATGCCGGCCCACTTTGGGAAGGCTTCCTTGGCGGCGGCCACGGCCGCGTTCACCTCGGCCTCGCCGCCGGAGGCGACTTCGGCCAGCACTTCCTGCGTGGCGGGGTTGACGGTCTCGAAGTAGTCCGAGCCCTTGACGGACTTGCCGCCGATGAGATGGTCGATCTGTTGCATGAGGGAATCCGGTTCAGTCCAGTTTGATGTCGCGCGCCTTGATCAAGGCATGCCATTTCTTGCGCTCCGCATCGGTGTAGCGCGTCATTTCGGTGG
The DNA here is from genome assembly GCF_059418345.1 of Variovorax sp. GW821-FHT09B01. Classification (NCBI taxonomy): domain Bacteria; kingdom Pseudomonadati; phylum Pseudomonadota; class Betaproteobacteria; order Burkholderiales; family Comamonadaceae; genus Variovorax; species Variovorax sp. GW821-FHT09B01. The sequence continues at coordinate 160,216 of NZ_JBWKPQ010000011.1, forward strand.
CGTCGGCGGGGCGGGCCTCCCAGCCGGCGTCGTAGAGCTTCTGGCGCACGCCGGCATCGGCCATGGCCTTCTGCAGCTCGGTGCCGAGCTTCGCCTGCACCTCCTTCGGCGTGGCCGCGGGCACGACCAGGCCCTGCCAGGTGTAGGCCTCGACGTTGGCGAAGCCCAGTTCCCTGGCGGTGGGAATGTTCGGCAGTTGCGGCACGCGCTCGGCCGACATGGCGAGCAGCGGCACCACCTTGCCGGCCTTGACCGCGCTCACGCCGCTGGGCAGGTCGAGCATCATCAGCGCGACCTGGCCGCCCATCAGGTCCTGCAGCGCGGGCGCACCACCCTTGTAGGGCACGTGCAGCATCGACACGCCGGCTTCGCGCTGGAACAGTTCGTAGGCGAGATGGTGCGGGCTGCCGGTGCCCGGCGTCGCGATGCTGTACTTGCCGGGCGAGGCCTTGAGCGCGGCCAGCAGCGCCTTCGCGTCGGCGATGCCCGCGTTGGGCGCGGCCGTGATGATCAGCGGCGAGCGGCCCATCATGCCGACCAGCGCGAAGTCCTTCTCGGCGTCGTAGGGCAGCTTCTTGTAGAGCGCGGGGTTGTAGACCAGCACGCCGTTGTCGGCCGAGAACACGGTGTAGCCGTCGCCGGGCGAGCGCGCCACGTTCTCCGACGCGATGATCGCGCCGGCACCGGGCCGGTTGTCGACCAGCACCGGCTGGCCCAGCTGCTGCGACACCTGCGCGCCCACGGTGCGCGCGAGGAAGTCGGTGCCGCCGCCGGCCGGATAGCCGACCACCCAGCGCACCGGCTTGGCGGGATAGGCGGTCTGCGCGACGGCGAGGGCCGAGACGGCCAGCGCCATCGTCGCTGCCGCCACGGATTGGAGAAGCTTCTTGCCGGTGATCATGTCGTGTCGTCTCCGCTGATTTCTTGGGCGTGTGAATGGAAAAGGAAAGCGCGCCGCGCGGGCGCGCTGGAAAAAAATCAGGCCGCCGCGATGGTGTTGACCAGCGCGCCGATGCCCTCGATCTCGGTCACGATCTCGTCGCCGGGCTGGCAGTCGACCACGCCGTCGGGCGTGCCGGTCAGGATCAGGTCGCCCGGCGACAGCGTCATGAAGCGGCTGAAGTACTCGATCAGAAAGGGCGCGTCGAAGATCATGTCGCGCGTGTTGCCCTGCTGTGTGACCTGGCCGTTGACCGTGGTGCGCAGCGCGAGCGCCATCGGGTCGGCCACGTCCTTCGCATCCACCAGCCAGGGGCCGATCGGCGTGCAGGTGTCGCGGTTCTTCACGCGCAGGTTGGGGCGGTACCAGTTCTCGAGGTAGTCGCGGATCGCGTAGTCGTTGGCCACGGTGTAGCCGCCGATGAAGTCGTAGGCGTCGTCGCGCTTCACGTGGCGCGCGGTCTTGCCGATCACGATCGCGAGCTCGCACTCGTAGTGCATGAACTGCACGCCGGCCGGGCGGAAGGTCTTCTGGCGGTGGCCGATCAGCGCGCTCTGGCCCTTGACGAAGACCAGCGGCTCCTCGGGCGCCTTGAACTCGAGTTCCTTCGCGTGGTCGGCGTAGTTGAGGCCGAGCGCGAGGATGGTGCGCGGGCGCGGCGTGGGCGCGAGCGGCGGCAGCCAGTCGACGGCGTCGAAGCCGACCACGCGGCCATCGGCCAGCCGCAGCGCGCCGTCGTGTTCGACGGCCTCGTGCACTGCGTTCTCGTAGCGGATGCGTGCGTGCTTCATGCGGCGGCTCCCGTCTCTTCTGCAACCAGGGTGTTGGTGAGCGTCTCGAAGCCCGGCGCAGAGATCTCGATGCGGTCGCCCACGCGTGCCAGCGGCCGGCCCGCGCCGCAGCCGAGCATCAGCACGTCGCCGTGCGCCAGCGTCATGAATTCGCCGACCTCGGCCAGCAGCTGGCGCGCGGGGCGCACCAGCGTGGAGAAGTCCAGCGTCTGCTGGAGCTCGCCGTTGATGCGCACCTCGACGCGGAACGCCGCGGGATCGTCCACCTCCTGCGCGTCGCGCAGCGCGGGGCCGATGCCGAGGAAGCCGTCGAGGCATTTGAACTTGACCGGCGGGCGGAAGAAGCTGGCATGCGGCACCGACAGGTCGTTCATCGGCACGAAGCCTTCGATGTCGCCGTCGGCGCCGACCACCATGCCGATGCTCGCGCCCACCTCGACCTCGGGCACGTTCGCCGGCACGGGGATCGCGGCGCCATGCGGGCTCCAGGTGTTGGCGGTCTTGACGTAGAGCACCGGCGCCTTGGGCGGCGCCTTGTAGGGCGGGGCGCTCATCTGCGGCGCGAGCGCTTCCACCTCGGCGCGGAAGTTGAGCAGCGTGCCGTAGACGGTGCCGGCGGGAAGGAAATGGGAAGGTGAAGGTGAAGAAGGGGGGCTCATGGCTGTTCCAGTGCGATCAGTTCGTCGAGCAGCTCGTAGAGCTGGCCGAGCTTGTCCTTGCCCAGGGATTGCTCCATCCACTGGTAGTGCGCCTCGATGCTCGAGGACAGCTTGTTCACCAGCTTCATGCCGCGCGGCGTGGCCTCGACCACGGTGCGGCGCTGGTCGGCCGGGTCGCGGCTGCGCGTGATCAGGTCGTCGCGCTCCATGCGTGCGAGCACGCCCGTGAGGCTGGGCCCGAGGATGAAGGCCTCGCGCGCCACGCGGCCGGTTTCGACCGCGCCGTGTTCGCCGAGCACGCGCAGCACGCGCCACTGCTGGTCCGACAGCGCATGCACGCGCAGGCTGGGCCGGGTGTGGGCCATGACGGCTTCGCGCGCCTGCAGCAGCAGGCGCGGAAGGTTGCGGTGGGTGAAGGCGGTGCTCATGTCGATCGATTTATTTAACATGTTAAATGATCGGCAAAAAAACACGGCTACGGGATAACCCTGGCCCGCGCGGGCCAGGGTGGTTTGCCTCAATCGATGGTCGCGCCCGAGGCGCGGATCACCTGCCCCCAGCGTTCCGATTCGCTGCGGATGTAGGCCGCGAGCTGCGCGGGCGTGCTCGAGCCGGGCTCGAAGCCGTCGTTCTCTAGCTTCTGGCGCAGCGCGGGCTGGGCGATCACCTTCGCGATCTCCTGGCTCAGCCGCTCGACCACCGGCGCCGGCGTGCCCGCGGGCGCGACGATGCTCTGCCAGGCCACGGCCTCGAAATCGGCGGTGCCCGGCAGCCGCGACTCGGCCACGGTCGGCACGTCGGGGAAGGTGGGCTGGCGCTTCTTCGAGGTCACGGCCAGCGCGCGCAGCTTGCCGCTGCGCACGTGCTGCAGCGCCGGCGCGATGTCGGTGAACATCAGCTGCAGCTGGCCGCCGAGCAGGTCGGTGAGCGCGAGCGCGCTGCCCTTGTAGGGCACGTGCGTCATCGCGGTGCCGGTGGCGAACTTGAACATCTCGGCGCCCAGGTGCTGCGGGCTGCCGTTGCCGGCCGAGCCGTAGCTCAGGCCTTCGGGTTTGGACTTGGCGAGCGCCACCAGCTCGGCCAGCGTGCGCGCGGGCACCGAGGGATGCACCACCACCATCAGCGGCACCGCGCCGATCAGGCCCACGGGCGCGAAGTCCTTCGCCGGGTCGTACGAGAGCTTCTTGTAGAGCCAGGGATTGATCGCGAGCGTGGTGCTGGTGGCCACCAGCAAGGTCGACCCGTCGGGCGCCGCGCGCGCCACCTGCGAGGCGCCGATGGCGGTGCCCGCGCCGGGCTTGTTGTCGACGATCACGGTGCGGCCGAGCGCCGTGCCGAGCTGCTGCGCGATCAGCCGGCCGAGCATGTCGGTGGTGCCGCCGGGCGCGTAGGGCACGACGATGGTGATGGGCCTGTCGTTCTGCGCCAGCGCGGCGAGCGGGCCGGCGGCGCAGGCGGCGGCGGACAGGGCACCGAGCTGGCGCAGGGCGTGGCGGCGGTTCATGCGGATGTCTCTCTTTCTTCGTTGGATTCGGAAGCAGCGGCTGGCGTGGCGCCGCGCAGCAGGTCGACCAGCGCCTCGGGATCGGCCGGCACGGCATCGCCGCGCCAGGCCACGTGCTGGTCGGGGCGCGAGATCACGAGCGCGCGGTCGTAGAGCGTGGCGGCTTCGGGGCCGTCGATGTCGAGCACGCGCAGCGGCAGCCCGCGCGCGGCGGCCGCGGCCACGAGCGGCGCCACATCGAGCGCCGGATCGCGGCGCAGCAGCACGTAGCCCTCGCCGAGCGCGGCCATCGCGTCGTAGAGCGAGCGGCCGTCGGCCAGCCACAGGTGCGGCGTGCGGCAGCCGGGCACGGTGGACGGCTTGAAGTCGTACATGGTGTAGGCCGGCGCGGCCTCGCCGTCGTAGGCGATCAGCGGCGAGGCGTCGTAGAAGTAGCCGAAGTTCAGCCCGCCGCAGCAGTACTGCTGCACGTTGAGGTCGTACAGCGCCTGGCCGCGCGCGGCGCGCAGCGCGTCGCCCTCGGGGCCCGGTGCCTCGATGCCCTCGGGCACGCCCTCGCGCTGCTTCTGCAGGGCCAGCGCATGGTTCATCGCGAATTTCGAGACCTGCTCGGTGATCGGCTGGCGTTCGGCCTCGTGCGCGCCGAGCGCGGCCTCGGCGAGCCAGCCGCGCAGGTGGCCCGAGAGCAGCCACGACAGGTTCATCGCGTCGGCGATGCCGGCGTTCATGCCGTAGCCCGCCATCGGAATCCACAGGTGGGCCGCGTCGCCGCAGATGAAGACGCGGCGGTCGCGGAAGCGCTCGGCCACCAGGCGGCGGCCGATCCAGTCCTCCTTCGAGATCACCTCGTACTCGAAGTCCGGCCCCACGCCGAGGATCTGGCGGATCGCCCAGTCGCGGTCGATCGATTCGAAGTCGGTCTCGTCGGCCAGCAGGTAGTTGTGCAGCAGCCAGGTCTCGCGCCCGTCGATCGCATAGACGTTGCCGCAGCGCCGCGGATTGAGCGCGAAGGTGGCCCAGGCCGGCTTGTTCTTCAGCAGGCCCAGCAGCGCGGGCGCGCGGAAGTAGGTCGACTGCACGCGGCCCACCACGTCGGTGCCGCGCAGGTTGGCGCCGATCTTCTTGCGCACCGTCGAGCGTCCGCCGTCGCAGCCGATCAGGTAGCGGCAGCGGATGCGCACCGCGCTGCCGTCGTCGAGGTCGACGCCGGTCGCCCACACGCCCTCGTCGTCCTGCTCGAAGTCGTCGATGCGCGTGCGGTTGCGGATGCGCAGGCCCGGCGTGGCCTCGGCATGCGCGAACAGCACCGGCTCGAGGAAGATCTGGTTGATGCGGTGCGGCGGCTCGGCCGTGGGCCACCAGGTGTCGGGGCCGCCGGTGGCGGTGTAGCGCTCGCGCCGCGCGGGGATCGGGATGCGCGAGAGCTCGGGTCCCGTCACCGTGGTGCGGTAGGCCACGTCGTTCGGATAGTCGGCCGGCAGGCCCGCGTCGCGCAGTGCCTGCGCCACGCCGAGCCGGCGGAAGATCTCCATCGAGCGGGCCGACACGTGGTTGCACTTCACGTTCGGTGGCTCGCCGCGGTGGCGGATCTCGGTGACCAGCACGTCGATGCCGCGTTGCGCCAGGTCGATGGCCAGCGTGAGGCCGACCGGCCCGCCGCCGACGATCAGCACCTGCGCCTGCAGTGGTTCTGTCATGGGTTCGTTTGTCTCTCGTTGTGGACGGCGGCCATTACAGTGCCGAAGTGCCATCCGACAGAAGTGAAACTTTCATGGCCATTCATAAAAAGCCTTTATCAATGCGCGGCGTGCCCTCGGTGCGCCAGCTGCGCGCCTTCGCGGCCGTCTACCACAGCGGCCAGCTGTCGAGCGCCGCCGCGGCGCTGTCGCTCACCCAGCCGGCGGTCAGCGTGCTGCTGCGCGAGCTCGAGGACCGGCTCGGCGTGCGGCTGTTCGACCGCACCACGCGCAGCCTGCACCGCACCGCCGCGGCCGACGAGGCCATCGGCCATGCCGAGCGCGTGCTGGCCGAGCTCGACGCGCTGGGCAGCGGCATGGCCGAGCTCGCGGCCGGGCGGCGCGGCCGGCTGCGCATCGCGGTCACTTCGACCATCGCGCAGACGCTGATGCCGCGCGCGCTGCGCCGCTACACGCAGCAGCATCCCGAGGTGAAGGTCGCGATCGACGACTGCGCGCCGAGCCAGTTCGTCGAGACCGTGCTCAGCGGCCAGGTCGACTTCGGCGTCGGCACGCTGCAGGCGCGCACGCCGGGCCTGGACGAGCGCGTGTTCGTGCACGACCACCTCGCCGTGATCGCCGACCGCGACCTGCCGCTGCCCGGCGGCGCCGCGGGCATCACCTGGCGCCAGCTCGCGGCGCTGCGGCTCATCACGGTCAAGCCCGGCTACGGCGTGCGCAACAGCATCGATGCCGCGGCCGCCGAGGCCGGCGTGCGGCTCGAGATCGCCTACGAGGTGACCTTGCTGACCACCGCGCTCGCGATGGCCGCGGGCGGGCTCGGGCCGGCGCTGCTGCCGGCCTCGATCCTCGCGCATGCCGATCCCTCGCGGCTGGTCGCGCGCCGGCTGATCCGGCCGACCGTGGCGCGCAACATCGCGGTGGTCACGCGGCAGGGCCGTTCGCTGTCGCCGGCCGCGGCCGCCTTCGCCGACCTGCTGGCGAGCGAATTCGCGATCTGAAGGCTCAGGCGCGCGGCCGCGCGAGATAGGCCTGCATGGTCTCGATGAAGGTCTTGGCCGCCACCGAGAGCGTGCGGTCGCGCTTGGCGACCACCGAGATGTTGCGCGTCACCACCGGCGCGTGGATCTTGCGCGCCACCAGTTCCTTGAAGCCGCACTGCGCCACCAGCTCGGCCGGCACGATCGACGCGCCCAGGCCCGAGGCGCTCATCGCGAGCGCGGTGGTCAACAGCGACACCTCCTGCTGGATGTCGAGCGCCACGTTGGCCGCGCGCGCGGTGCGGTCGATGGCATTGCGGATGCCGTAGCCGGCCTTCACCGTGATCAGCGCATGGCCCGCGAGGTCGCTCCAGCGCACCTGGCGGCGGCGCGCCAGCGGATGGCTGGGCAGGCACACCAGCGCCAGGTGGTCGTGGATCAGCGTGCGCTGGCTCAGCGCCGCCACCTCCTGGTCGGGCGAGCCGATGCCGAAGTCCACCTGCTCCGAGAGGATGCGGGGCACGAACTGCTCGGTCTCGCAGTCGACCAGCTGCACGCGCACGCCCGGGTGCAGGTCGTTGAAATGCCGGATCACCGGCGGCACCAGCGTCAGCGCGATGGTCGGCGTGACCGCGATGCCGATGCGCCCGCTGGGCGCGGCCTGGCCGCGGAAGCCGGTCTCGAGCGAACGCACGTCGCGCAGGATGCGCTCGGCCACCGGCAGCATCTCGTGCGCGGCCTCGGTCGGGCTCAGCGAGCGCGTGGTGCGGTCGAACAGGCTGGTGCCGGTGGCGGCCTCGAGCTGGCGGACCAGCACGCTGACGGCCGAGTGCGTGAGGTAGAGCCGGTCGGCCGCCGCGCTGAGCTTGCGCCAGCGATAGACCTCCACGAAGGCGCGCAGCTGGCGCAGGCTGGTGCCGGGGATCGAGCCATCGTGATTCATGAATTTATTTCGACGCTTGCAAAATAAGTTTCGATTCTCTCGCGCTGCGTCCTCCGCTCCAATCGCGCCCATGCCCTGCATCCGGAGGGCGCCAACGACAACAGGAGACTCGATGAACGGCTCGGGCTTTTCATTCGCGCACACGCGTGCCGCCGTGTCCGACGCGGAGTGGCGGCAACGCGTCGATCTGGCGGCGGCCTTCAGGCTGGCCGGCTACTACCGCATGACGGACCAGATTTACACCCACCTCACGGCCAAGGTGCCGGGCACGCAGGCGCATTTCCTCATCAACCCCTACGGCGTGCTGTTCGACGAGGTCACGGCCTCCTGCCTGGTCAAGGTCGACCTCGACGGCGAGGTGGTGTTCGACCCGACCGGCATCGGCATCAACCCCGCGGGCTTCCTGATCCACAGCTGCATCCATCGCGCGCGCCCCGACCTGCATGCGGTGCTGCACACCCACACCGCCGCCGGCATCGCGGTGGCGGCGCAGCGGCGCGGTCTGCTCAACCTGTCGCAGCACGCCATGCGCTTCCATCGCCGCATCGGCTATCACGATTACGAAGGCGTGGCGCTCGACTTCAGCGAGCAGGACCGGCTGGTGCGCGACCTCGGCCCGCACAACGTGATGATCCTGCGCAACCACGGCCTCTTGGCCGCGGGCGACACCATCCGCGAGGCCTTCGAGCGCCTCTACTACCTCGAGCGCGCCTGCGAGGCGCAGGTGCGCGCGCAGTCGGGCGGCGCCGAGCTCATCGAATGCAGCGACGAGATCGCCGAGAAGGTGGCGCAGGCCCTCGACCGGCCCGGCCGCTCGGCGCGCGACAACGACTGGCCGGCGCTGCGCCGGCTGCTGGACCGCATCGATCCGTCGTACGCGACCTGAAGCCGGCAGCCCCACGAGAACGACAGGAGACACACGATGACGAAGACGAAGACGAAGACCGATGGATGGCCGCGCCGCGCGGCCGCGCTGCTGGGCATGGCCGCCGTGGCCTTGCAACTGGCCGCGGGGGCCATGACTGCGAGCGCGCAGGCCGCCTGGCCGAGCAAGCCGATCCGCTGGGTGGTGCCCTACACGCCCGGCGGCGGCACCGACCAGAGCTCGCGCATCATTGCCGAGAAGCTCTCGGTGGCGCTGGGCCAGCCGATCGTGATCGACAACCGGCCCGGCGGCAACACGGTGATCGGCGCGGCCGCGGCTGCTTCCGCGGCGCCCGACGGCTACACCGTGTTCTTCGCGGCGCTGTCGACCATGGCCGTGATCCCGAATCTCTACGACAAGCTGCCCTATGCGAGCGATGCGCTCACGCCGGTGACGCAGCTGGTGCACTTCCCGCTGTTCCTGATGGTCGAGGCCGGCGGGCCGCTCGACACCATGCCCAAGTTCCTCGCGGCGGCGCGCAGCCAGCCGCTGCTGTTCGCGATCGGCGGCAGCGGCAGCGGTGGCCACCTGGGTTCGGAGCTGATGAAGCGCCAGCTCAAGGCCGACATGACGGCGGTGCCGTTCAAGGCCATGGTGCAGGCCGCGCCCGAGGTCGCCACCGGCCGCGTGTCGTTCATGTTCGCCGACCTGCCGGCCGCGCTGCCGCACGTGCAGGGCGGCCGCGCGAAGATCATCGCGACCGCGGGCAAGACGCGCTCGGCGCTCTATCCCGAGGCGCCGACCCTGGCCGAGGCGGGCGTGGGCGAGATCGACTTCGACACCTGGGCCGGCCTGGCCGTGCCCAAGGGCACGCCGCAGCCCATCGTCGACCGGCTGGCGCTGGAGCTCAACAAGGTCATCGCCGATCCGGCCGTGCGCGCGAAGCTGGCGCTCATCGGCGTCGAGCCCGCGCCGTCCTCGCAGGCCCGCTTCACCGAGTTCATCGCTTCGGAGAATGCCAAGTGGCGCGCCGTGATCCAGGCCGCCGGCATCAAGCTCGAATGACGGCGCCGCCGCTGCGCTCGCTGCTGGTCTTCAACGGCGAGGCCGGGTTCTATGCGCAGGCCCTGCGCGCGCGCTGCCCGGCGCTGGCCGTGCACGCCACCACCGAGCGCGCCGAGGCCCTGCGCCTGCTGGCCGAGGTCGAGGCGCTGGTGGTCTCGGGCCCGTGGGTCGACGACGCGATGCTCGCGGCCGGGCCCGCGCTGCGCTGGGTCCATGCGCTGACCTCGGGCACCGACACCATCACCGGCTCGCCCGCGCTGCGGCCCGGCACGCTCGTGACCTCGTCGCGCGGCGTGCATGGCCCGCAGATGTCCGAGCTGGCGCTGCTGCTGATGATGGCGCTGGCGCGCGACCTGCCGCGCATGCTGCGCGACCAGCGCGAAGGCGCCTGGCACCGCTGGCCGCAGCCGTTGCTGTGGCGCCGGCACGCGGTGCTGGTCGGCACCGGCCATGTCGCGCGCGAGCTGGCGCGGCGCTGCCAGGCGATGGGCATGCGGGTCAGCGGCATCTCGGCCACGCCCGCGCCTATCGACGGCTTCGACGACGTGCAGGGGCGCGAGCGGCTGCAGCAGGTGGTTGCGCAGGCCGACTTCGTGGTGGTGCTGACCGCGCACGATGCGCGCACCCACCACCTGATCGATGCGCCGGTGCTCGCGGCCATGCCGGCGCATGCCTTCCTCGTCAACCTCTCGCGCGGCGGCGTGGTCGACGAGCACGCGCTGCTCGCGGCGCTCGAGGGTGGCGTTATCGCCGGCGCCGGGCTCGACGTCTACGAGACCGAGCCGCTCGCGGCCGGCCATCCGCTGCGCCGGCTGCCGAACGTGATCGCCACGCCGCACATCGGCGGCCTGAGCGACGTCTATGCGCAGCAGGTGCTGCCGATGCTGCTCGACAACGCGGCGGCCCTGGCGGTGGGCGACGTGGGCGCGCTGGTCAACCGCGTGTGCTGAGCGAGCGTCCCCGCGCCGCGGTGGCGTGGGGCCACGCCCTAAACTCCCGGCCATGGCCAAGGACAAATCCATCTACGTCTGCAGCGAATGCGGCGGCACCAGCGCCAAGTGGCTCGGCAAGTGCCCGAGCTGCGGCGCCTGGAACACACTGATCGAACAAGCGGCCGGCGGCGCGAACGCCCCGGCCAACAACCGCTTCGGCACGCAGTTCGCGTCGCTCGCCGGGGCTTCCGAACTCGCGGTGCTCTCGGAGATCGAGGCCAGCGACGTCGCGCGCACGCCCACCGGCCTCGACGAGCTCGACCGCGTGCTCGGCGGCGGCGTGGTGGCCGGCGGCGTCACGCTGATCGGCGGCGATCCGGGCATCGGCAAGTCGACCCTGCTGCTGCAGGCGGTCGATGCGCTGCAGCGCGCGGGGCAGAACGCGCTCTACGTCACGGGCGAGGAGAGCGGCGCGCAGGTGGCGCTGCGCTCCAAGCGGCTGGGGCTGGACCACTCGCAGGTGCAGGTGCTGGCCGAGATCCAGCTCGAGAAGATCATCGCCACGCTCGATGCCACGCGCCCGGCCATCGCGGTGATCGACTCGATCCAGACCGTCTACTCCGACCAGCTCACCTCGGCGCCGGGTTCGGTGGCGCAGGTGCGCGAATGCGCGGCGCACCTCACGCGCTTCGCCAAGACCAGCGGCACGGCCGTGGTGCTGGTGGGCCACGTCACGAAGGAGGGCGCGCTCGCGGGCCCGCGCGTGCTCGAGCACATGGTCGACACCGTGCTGTACTTCGAGGGCGACACGCACTCGAGCTTCCGCCTGGTGCGCGCGATCAAGAACCGCTTCGGCGCGGTCAACGAGATCGGCGTGTTCGCGATGACCGAGCGCGGCCTCAAGGGCGTGGCCAACCCGAGCGCGATCTTCCTGAGCCAGCACACCGAGCCGGTGCCCGGCAGCGTGGTGCTGGTCACGCTCGAGGGCACGCGGCCGATGCTGGTCGAGATCCAGGCGCTGGTCGACGACGGCGGGCCGAGCCCGCGCCGGCTGTCGGTGGGCCTGGACCGCGACCGGCTCGCGATGCTGCTGGCGGTGCTGCACCGCCATGCGGGCGTGGCCTGCATGGACCAGGACGTGTTCGTCAACGCGGTCGGCGGCGTGCGCATCAGCGAACCGGCGGCCGACCTCGCGGTGATGCTGGCCATCACCTCGAGCCTGCGCGGCAAGCCGCTGCCCAAGGGCTTCATCGCTTTCGGCGAAGTGGGCCTGGCGGGCGAGGTGCGGCCCGCGCCGCGCGGCCAGGAACGGCTGCGCGAGGCCGCCAAGCTGGGCTACAGCATCGCGGTGGTGCCCAGGGCCAATGCGCCGCGCAAGGGCACGAAGGACATCGAGGGCCTGACGATCCACGCGGTGGACCGGATCGAGGAGGCGATGGACGTGGTGCGCGAGCTCGAGTGAGCGAGCGCCCAAAAAAAAACGGGCCGCAACGGCCCGTGAAAAAACGCCTGGCGCATCGGTGGCGGCGCGCCCGGCGAGCTCCCAACCTCCTACCCCCTGATTCGTGCGTCGCTGCGTGGCGTGAACGCCGGGCCGCCGTCGCGCCGGCATTGGCCGCCGGGCGACGGGGCCGGGTTCATCGCGTTCCGGCCGCCGCCGGCGGCCTCTCCCTGACAACGTGGGCCGCCGCGGCCGCCTTGTTCGTGCCGGGGTTCGCCGGCACCGCGCAGGGTGGCGAGGCTGAGCCGGACGAAGGTGACGGAGCGTGGAATGTTCATCTGCGGTGTCTGCGGGGCCCGGGCCGATGCCCGTGCGGCGAAATGTGCCCGCGACGGCCCGCGGCGCGGGCAGCTTTGTGGCCCGGTAGCGCGAGATGCGCCTGGCGGTAGCCGGGCTCGCTACCCCGCTGCGCCGGCGCGGCGACAATGCGGGCCATGAATTTCCAGAAGTTTCTCGTGCCCGTGGGGGCGCTCGTCGTGCTCGGTCTGGCCTGGCGCAGCTATGGCTGGGGCGGCGTGGCCCTGGCGGCCGGCGCGATCGTGATGTTCCTGCTGATGCACTTCAACCGCGCGATGCAGGTGCTCAAGCGCGCGGCCGACCGGCCCGTGGGCACGGTGGCCAGCTCGGTGATGCTCAACGCCAAGCTCAAGCCGGGCGTGACGCTGATGCACGTGGTCGCGATGACGCGCGCGCTCGGAGAACTGCGCTCGCCGCAGGACCAGCAGCCCGAGCACTACCGCTGGACCGATGCCGGCGGCTCGTACGTCGACACGGTGTTCAACGGCGGCAAGCTGCAGGGCTGGACGCTGACGCGGCCCGAGGTCCAGGACGACGAGCCCGAGGCGCCGGCCTCTCCGTCGGCCTAATCGACGCTCTTGCGCGCGCCGCGCGGCGCGCGCCACGGCGGGTTGATGCGCGCGTGGTGGCGCGCCTCCTTCGCGAACTCGGTGCACACGTGCGTCATCAGGTCGGCCGAGCGGTAGACCAGGTAGACCTCGAAGTCGGGCAGCTCGTCGGTGATCGGCAGCCGCTCGAGCGCGTCGCCGCTCAGCCGCAGCGGCCCGGCGCCGTGGAACACCGCATCCGACCACATGCTGACCAGGTCGGTCTGCGTGGCGAGCTGCAGGCCCAGCAGGTTGGAGGCGCTCTGCACCATGCGCCGCGGCATCTCGAGCCCGTGCAGGCGCATGGTGCTGACCAGCGGGCTGAACGGATCGTCGACCGGGTCGAGCACCAGCCAGTCGGCATCGAGCAGCGGTCGCAGCTTGCGCACGCGGCGCAGCGGATGGCCGGCGCGCACCGACAGGTGCATCGCCACCGAGAACAGCGGCTCCCACTGGAACACGTTCGAGCCGGGCCCGCTGCAGGTCGAGATCAGGCCGAGGTCGAGCCGGCCCTCGCGCAGGCCCTCGAGCATCTGCTGCGGCCGCATCTCGAAGGCGCGCAGCGCCACGTTGGGAAAGCGCTGGCGGAACGCGGCCATGGCCTCGGGCAGCGGGCCGTTCGAGGCCACCGCGGTGAAGCCGATGTCCAGCCGCGCCTCGTCGTGGCCGCGGATCGCCTCGATGTCCTCGAGCGCATGGCGCAGCTCCTGCTCGACCACGCTGGCGCGCTTGACCAGCGCCGCGCCGTAGGGCGTGAGGCTCACGCCGCGCGTGGAGCGCGACATCAGCGTGACGCCGAGCTCGCGCTCGAGCTCGGCGATCGCCTTCGACAGCGCCGGCTGGGTGGTGTGCAGGCTGCGCGCCGCCTCGTGGATGCTGCCGTGCTGCGCCACCGCGAGCAGCACGCGCAACTGCTGCAGCTTCATCGCGCGCGCCCGGGCCTCAACGGTCGAAGGCCGCCTGCAGGCCGGCCTTGTCGCTCACGCCCTGGTGCAGCTTGAGCATCAGCAGCAGGCGCGCCTTCTGCGGGCTCAGGTCGCCGGCCATCACGGCGCCGGCGTCGAAGGTGGTCTTGCCGCCGCCGACGAAGCCGTACAGCGGCATGGTGCGGCCGTTCGACACGCGCGTGGCGATCACCACCGGCACGCCGCGCGACAGCGCGTACTTCACGGCCTCGTACATCGAGACGTTCATGTTGCCCATGCCCACGGCCTGCACCACGATGCCCTTGGCGCCCTGGTCCACCGCGTAGCGCAGCAGCGAGCCGTCGGCGCCGCCGAACATCGCGAGGATCTCCACGCGTGGCATCTCGGCGCTGCCGATGTCGATGTGCTGGCGGCGCAGCGCGCTGCGCGAGAACACGACCTTGTCGTCCCAGACCTCGCCGATGAAGCCGAAGTCGCCCGACTTGAAGGTCTCGACGTTGCCGGTGTGGGTCTTGGTGACGGCGCGCGCGGCATTGATCTGGTTGTTCATCGCGAGCATCACGCCCTGGCCCACGGCCTCGGGCGTGGTGGCGATGCGGATCGCGTTGAGCAGGTTGCGCGGGCCGTCGAAGTCCGGCGAGGACGCATTGCGCTGCGCGCCGATCAGGATCACGGGCTTGTTCGACTTGACCGTGAGGTCGAGCCAGTAGGCCGTCTCCTCCATGGTGTCGGTGCCGTGCGCGATCACCACGCCCGCCACCTCGGGGCGCGCGAGCGCGTCGTCCACCGCCTTGGTCAGGCGCGTCCACCACTTGGGCTCGACGTAGTTGGCCGACATGGCCGAGAAGTTGTTGACCTCGATGGTGGCGTACTTGCCGGCATCGGGCACGGTCTGCATCAGGTCGTCGCCCGAGATCGCGGGCACCACGCCCTTGGTGACGGGGTCGACCTTCATCGCGATGGTGCCGCCGGTGGCGATGAACTGCACGACGGGCCGGCTGCCCTGGGCCGAGGCGGCCATCATGCAGCAGGGCGCGAGGGCCAGCAGGCAGAGGCAGTGGCGGATGAGCTTCATGGTGTTGTCCTTTTTCTCGAGGGCTGGGAAGCGGCAGGGCGCCGACGCGCCATTGTGAAGGCGCCATGCCCGCGAATGGCGCGCGATGCGCCATCTCGGTAGTTCCACCGATGGCTTCGCGGCCCTGCTTCTGCGGGGGATGCCTTTTGGTTATCGGCATGAAAATTTGTGATTCCTCGCCACCGCGCTTTGCCTGAATACTCCGCCGCCACGGGTTCGGGGTGCCATGCGCCGCATGAAGTTCGCGCTTCGCGAATCCGTCGTCCGCACAACAACACAACGCCCCGTGGAGATCGAATGAGCGAAGCCGCCGCCCTGCCAGCCAGCCCCGTGCTGGGTTCCGCCCCGCCCGCCAATGCCGCCGCCACCGCTGCTACCACCAGGAGCGGCCAGAGCCAGTTCCGGCTGATCGCCGCCTGCTCGATCGGCAACGCGCTCGAGATGTACGACTTCACCGTCTACAGCTTCTTCGCGCTGCTGATCGGCAAGCTGTTCTTTCCCTCCGAGAGCGCCTTCGGTTCGCTGCTGCTCGCGGTCGCGACCTTCGGCATCGGCTTCGTGATGCGGCCGCTGGGCGGCGTGATCATCGGCAACTACGCCGACCGCAAGGGCCGCAAGGCGGCGATGACGCTGACCATCGCGCTGATGGTGGCCGGCACGCTGTGCATCGCGCTCGCGCCCACCTATGCCTCGGCCGGCGTGTTCGGCTCGCTGATGATCGTCGCGGGCCGGCTGCTGCAGGGCTTCTCGCTCGGCGGCGAGGTCGGCGCCGCGACCTCGATGCTGATGGAGGCCGGCGGCGTCAAGGGCCGCGGCTTCCGCGTCAGCTGGCAGCTCGCGAGCCAGGGCCTGTCGGCGCTGGCCGGCGCGCTCACCGGTGCGCTGCTGTATGCGCTGCTGCCGCAGGCCTCGCTCGAGAGCTGGGGCTGGCGCCTGCCTTTCCTGCTGGGCCTGCTGATCGCGCCGGTGGGCCTGTACATCCGCTCGCACCTCGAGGAAACGCACCAGGCCGAGAGCCACGAAGCCAGCCCGATCGGCCGGCTGCTGCGCGCGCACGGCGGCACTGTCTTCAAGGGGATCCTCGCGACCACCGCGGGCACGGCCACCATGTACCTGGTGGTGTTCTTCATGCCCACCTACATGATCCGCGTGCTCAAGATGCCGCCCTCGCTGTCGCTGCTGTCGGGCTGCGTCACCGGCATCACGCTGTTCGTGGTGTCGCTGGTGGCGGGCCGGCTGGCCGACCGGCTCGAGCGCCGCAAGCCGCTGGCGATCGGCTCGTTGCTGTTCAGCCTGGTCGCGGTGGGCCCGGTGTTCTGGCTCATCAGCCACCATCCGAGCGTGCCGCTGGTGCTGTGCCTGTCGGCGCTGCTCACGGCGAGCGTGAACATCGGCACCACGCCGATGTTCCTGATGCTGCTCGAGATGCTGCCGATCGGCGTGCGCGCCAGCGGCATCTCGGTGATCTACAGCGTGGGCGTCACGATCTTCGGCGGCTCCTCGCAGTTCATCGTGACCTGGCTGCTGGCCCAGACCGGCAACCCGCTCTCGCCGGCCTTCTACATGATGGCCTGCGGCGTGCTGAGCATCGGCGCGCTGCTGAGCCTGCGCGAACGGCGCGTCGGTTGAACGCCGCTTTCCTCTCCCTCCTTCCGCGAAACGGATCCCTCCCATGACCCGCGAACTCAGCCTCCAGACCACCAAGCTCCTGTCCCGCCTGCTGCCGCCGATCGAGATCGACACGGAGGCCTTCGTCGACATCCGGCGCCGGATCCATGCCGAGCCCGAACTCGGCTTCGAGGTGAGCGCGACCAGCGAACTGGTCGCGCGGCTGCTGCGCGAATGGGGCTACGAGGTGCACACGGGCATCGGCAAGACCGGGGTGGTGGGGCAGCTCAGGCTCGGCAGCGGCACGCGGCGCCTGGGCATCCGCGCCGACATGGACGCGCTGCCGATCGTCGAGGCCACGGGCCTGCCCTACGCGAGCCGGCAGCACGGCCGCATGCATGCCTGCGGCCACGACGGCCACACGGCGATCCTGCTCGCGGCGGCGAAGGCGCTCGCGAAAAGCCGCGACTTCGACGGCACGCTGAACCTGATCTTCCAGCCCGACGAGGAGAACCTCTGCGGCGCGCGCGCGATGATCGCGGACGGCCTGTTCGAGCGCTTTCCCTGCGACGCGGTCTATGCGCTGCACAACGCGCCCGGCGTGCCGGCCGGCAGCTTCATCGTGCAGGCGGGGCCGGTCACGCTCTCGTCCGACGTGGCCGACGTGACGATCCAGGGCAAGGGCGGCCATGGCGCGATGCCGCACCGCGCGCAGGACCCGGTGGTGGCGGCCGCCGCCACCGTGACCGCGCTGCAGAGCGTGGTGGCGCGCAACGTCGCGCCCGACGACACGGCGGTGCTGTCGGTCGGCTTCATCCGCGGCGGCGCCACCCACAACGTGATCCCGCAGTCGGTCGCGCTCGGGCTCAACGTGCGCGCGGCCCGGCCCGAGACGCGCGCGCTGGTCGAGTCGCGCATCCGCGAGATCGTCGCGCTGACCGCGCAGGCGCATGGCGTGGAAGCCTCCATCGACTACCGGCCGCTGGTGCCGCCGGTCGTCAACACCGAGGCCGAGAGCCGGCTGATGACCGAGGTGTGCGCCGCGCTGGTGGGCGCGGACAAGGTGGCGGCCATGGTGCCGCGCGGCTTCGCGGGCAGCGAGGACTTCGCCTGGATGCTGGCCGAGCTGCCCGGCTGCTACGTGCTGCTGGGCAACGGCGAAGGCGAGTTCGGCGGCTGCATGGTGCACAACCCCGGCTACGACTTCAACGACGAGGTGCTGCCGCTGGGCGCGGCCTGCTGGGTGCGGCTGGCGCAGACCTACCTGGTGGCCTGACGCCGGCCGCGCCGGGTCAGAACGGCGCGTCTTCCTCTTCGGCCGTGGTCACGGCCGTCGCGCTGGCCGCGGCCTTTGGCGCTTCCTCGGCCGGTGCCGCGGTGAACGCCGCCTCGCCGCCGAGCGCGTCGAGCAGCGCCGGCACCAGCTGGCCCAGCTCGCCGGTGGCGATCGCCACGTCGGCGTCGAAGTTGTCTTCCTTCTTGCCGCCGCCGGCGCCTTCGTCGGTGCCCTCGAGGAACACGATCTTGCGGATCTGCAGGCCGTGCGTGAGCTCGAAGGACACGCGGTCGTCCCAGGTCAGCGCGAGGCGGGTCGGGCGCTTGCCGTCGGCGATGTGCTGCTTGACCTCGTCGATGTCGAGCGGGTGCTTGGCATAGCGCACCACGGCCTTCGATTCGTCGGTGGCCTTGAGCTCGCACTCGCGGTCGATGGTGAAGCCCGCGGGCGGCTCCTGCGAGGCCAGCCATTCGGACATGGCGGCGGCCGGCTCGATCTGCGTGTTGAGCTGCATCGTGCCGAAGCCGGTGAAGTTCTGCACCAGGCTGCTGACCACCTCGTCGGCGCGCGCCGCGTTGGAGCTGTTGACCACCAGCCGGCGCTCGGCCTGGTCGACCCAGACCGTGACGCGCGCGGTGCGCGTGAAGGCCATCGGCAGCAGCTCGTGCGTGATGTCCTCCTTGAGGTCCTTCTTTTCCTTCTTGCCGGGCTTGCGGCCGGTGGTGGCCTCGATCTGCGCGCAGCGCTCGTCGAGCTTGCGGCGCACCACCGAGCCCGGCACCGACTTGCTCTCGATCATGTACTCGAGCAGCCACTGGCCGTCGATGGATTCCACCAGCGGGCCGTGGGCCTCGCCGCGCGGCTCGACCCAGCCGGCCGACTTCTCCTGCGAGGCGCCGCAGGGCTCGAAGCGCTGCTTGCCCAGGCCTTCCTCGGCCTCGGCCAGCGTTTGCGACCAGCCGGGCTCGATGCGGTAGACGATGACGTTCTTGAATACGGACACGGAGAATCTTTCCCTTCAATCGCTTGTTTGGCGGAACCGGCCATTGTCGCGGCGTCGGGCCGGTTCGCGCCACCGGCGGTGCATGGCCCGGGGCGCCGGTCAGGCAAGAGCGGCACGGCGCCGTAAAATCGGCGGCTTTGGCGGCCTTCAGGCCGCACCCCACAGCCTCCCCCCGCTGAAGGCTTTCTGCAAAAGCTCCCAAAGGAATCAGGAAATGAGCTCGATCCCCCCCTCGCTCGACGACCGTGACGGCAAGATCTGGATGGATGGCGAACTCGTGGACTGGCGCGACGCCAAGATCCACGTGCTGAGCCACACGCTGCACTACGGCTGCGGCGCCTTCGAGGGCGTGCGCGCCTACAAGACGGCCGACGGCGGCACGGCGATCTTCCGCCTGGCCGAGCACACCGAGCGCCTGTTCAACAGCGCCAAGATCCTGCGCATGAAGATCCCGTTCACGCAGGAACAGCTCAACGAGGCCCAGAAGCAGGTCGTGCGCGAGAACAAGCTCGAGAGCTGCTACCTGCGCCCGCTGATCTGGATCGGCTCCGAGAAGCTCGGCGTGAGCCCCAAGGGCAACAAGATCCACGCCATGGTCGCGGCCTGGTCCTGGGGCGCCTACCTCGGCGAGGAAGGCATGCGCCGCGGCATCCGCGTGAAGACCTCGAGCTACACGCGCCACCACGTCAACATCACGATGACGCAGGCCAAGACGGTCAGCAACTACACCAACTCGATCCTCGCCAACATGGAAGCGCTGGACGACGGCTACGACGAGGCGCTGCTGCTCGACGCGAGCGGCTTCGTGTCCGAGGGCGCGGGCGAGAACGTGTTCGTGGTCAAGAACGGCGTGGTCTACACGCCCGACCTGTCGGCCGGCGCGCTCAACGGCATCACGCGCAACACCATCCTGCACGTGTGCAAGGACCTCGGCATCGAGCTGGTGCAAAAGCGCATCACGCGCGACGAGGTCTACATCGCCGACGAAGCCTTCTTCACCGGCACCGCGGCCGAAGTCACGCCGATCCGCGAACTCGACCGCGTCGAGATCGGCAACCGCGGTGACGGCGGCGCGCGCGGCCCGGTCACCGAGAAGATCCAGGCGGCCTTCTTCGACATCGTGAACGGCAAGAATCCCAAGTACGCCCACTGGCTCACGAAGGTCTGAAGAACATGTCCACCACTGCAGTCGTCGAACTCCTCGCGAAGGAGCTCAACCACCAGGGCGGCGTGTTCTGCCCCAGCCCCAAGGCCGACATGAAGCTCTGGAACAGCCACCCCAAGGTCTACCTGGACGTGGCGCGCACCGGCGAGGCCAAGTGCCCGTACTGCGGCACCACCTACCGGCTCAAGGCCGGCGAGGTGGTGTCGGCGCGGCACTGACGCAACCTTAGAAAAAGAGACCGGGGGAGGCCCGGAACATCCATGAAGATCAACGTCGCGATCACGATGGAGATCCGGGCCGATGCACGGCAATCGATCTGGTTCAACGGCGCCAACCAGCACTGCGTGTACCTCTACATGCTGCTGAAGCGCTCGCCGCTGGTGGGCGAGGTCTGGCTGGTGCACGGCGACGGCGTCGCCGCCTATGCCGAGGGCATGATGCTCGGCGAACTGGCCGGCGCGCTGCGGCCGCTCTCGGCGGTGGTCCACCAGACCGACCTGCTGATCGAGATGAATGCGCTGGTGCACCCGACGCACGTCGAGGCGGTGCGCCGGCGTGGCGGGCATTGCGTGTCGTACCGCTTCGGCAACGACTACGTGGTGGCGGTCGAGACCATCAACTTCCAGGCCAATCCCTGGCTGCCGAACCCGCACCGCGTGCAGTTCGACGAGCTCTGGACCAACCCGCAGCACGCCCACACCTGCAAGAGCTACTTCGAGGCCGTGTACCGCGCGCCGGTGCACGTGTTGCCGCACGTGTGGTCGCCGTACTTCCTCGAGCAGAGCCTCGCGGCCAACGCCGAGCTCAAGGCGCGCTTCGGCTACCGCAACCAGGGCCGGGCCAAGCGCATCGCCTTCTTCGAGCCGAACCTCAACGTGGTCAAGAGCTCGCTGATCCCGATGCTGGCGGCCAACGAATGCCATGTGCGGCGGCCCGAGCTCGTGCAGCACGTGTACATGACGAACACCTTCGACAAGAAGGAGAACACGGCCTTCAAGCACATCGCGCTGGGGCTGCGCATGGTGCAGGACGGCAAGGCCACGGCCGACCCGCGCGGGCCCTTCGTCGAATGGGCCGCGCACCACACCGACATCGTGGTGTCGCACCAGTGGGAGAACGGCCTCAACTATCTGCTGTACGAGGCGCTCTACGGCAACTATGCACTGGTGCACAACTCGCCTTTTTTGCGCGAGGTGGGCTACTACTACCCCGAGTTCGAGGTCTTCGAGGCGGCGGCCGCGATCGAGCGCGCGGCCGAGACGCACGATGCGCAGCTGGCCGCGCAGGCGCAGGCCAACGCGGCCTTCCTGCGCACGCTAGCTCCGGCGCACGCGCCGAACATCGAGGCGCACGACGCGCGCATCCGCGCGCTTTTTTCGAACTAGGCCTCGGCCACGCGCACCACGCGCTTGCCGAAGTTGCGCCCCTGCAGCAGGCCGATGAAGCCGGCCGGCGCGTGCTCCAGGCCCTCGACGATGTCCTCCATCGGCTGCACCTCGCCGCGTGCGATCCAGTCGTCCATCTCGCGGCGGAAGGCCTCGAAGCGCTCGCCGTAGTGATCGAGGATGACGAAGCCCTGCATCCGGATGCGCTTCTGCAGCAGCGAGGCCATCAGCAGCGGCAGGCGGTTCGTCCCCTGGGTTTCGCCGTCGGCGTTGTAGTCGGCGATGTGGCCGCAGACCGGCACGCGTGCGCCGATGTTGAGCAGCGGCAGCACCGCGTCGAACACCGGTCCGCCGACGTTCTCGAAATAGACGTCGATGCCCTTGGGGCAGGCCGCGGCGAGGCGCTCGGCCAGCGCGGGATCGTGGCGGTCGAGGCAGGCGTCGAAGCCCAGCACGTCGACCGCGTGGCGGCACTTGTCCGCGCCGCCCGCGATGCCGACCACGCGCGCGCCCTTCAGGCGCGCGATCTGCCCGACCATCGCGCCGACGGCGCCGGTGGCCGCGGCCACGACCACGGTCTCGCCGGGCCTGGGCTGGCCGATGTCGAGCAGGCCCACGTGGGCGGTGAAGGCCGGCATGCCGAGCGCGCCGAGCGCGAGCGAGGGGCGCGCCATGTCGCCCAGCGGCATCAGGTCCTGGCCGTCGGACAGCGCGTAGTCCTGCCAGCCGGCATTGCCGAGCACGAGTTCGCCGGCGCGGAACTGCGGGTGCTTCGAGGCCACGACGCGGTTGACCGTGCCGCCCACCATCGGCTGGCCCAGCGGCACCGAGGCCGCGTAGATCGGCGCGACCTCGTCCATCAGCTGGCGCATGTAGGGGTCGAGCGAGAGGTACAGCGTGCGCAGCAGCACCTGGCCCTCGGCGGGCACGGGCACGGCGCCCTCCTCGAGGCGGAAGTGCGCGGGCGTCGGCAGCCCGCGCGGGCGCGCGGCGAGGACGAGGCGGCGGTTGACGGTGTCGCTTTGGGGCATGGGCAGGGGCTCCTGGGTGGTAGAAAGGCGATGACCTGTCAGGTAATTAGACCGGTCGTCTAGAAAGCGGCCGCAAAAAAGGCGGGAGCGACATCGGTCGTCCCGCCTCTCAGCCGACCGGGGTGGGAACGGGCGCCAGACCCAGCACCTGCCGCGTGCCGGCCATGGTGCGGTCGAGCGGGGCGCGGTCGCGCGCGATCTTCGCGAGCAGGCTGGCGCCGAGCCAGCTCTGGTAGAGCGAAACAGCCTGGGCCTGCGCCGGATCGCCGGCTTCGGCGGCCGGCAGCGAGCCGTCGCCCCGGCCGGTCTCGATGCAGCGCGCGAGCCGGTCGGTGATCTGGCGGATGCCCCGGTCCAGCGCCGCGCGCATGGTCTCGGACAGGTCGCAGACTTCGGCGCCCAGCTTCACCACGAGGCAGCGGCTCTGGGCGTCGTCACCGGTCTGCGAGTCGAGCCAGTCCTGGAAGTAGGCGACCAGCTGCTGCGCGCCCGTGCCCGACTCCGCCAGCAGGGCGTCGGTGCGCGCGAGGTAGTCGCTGAAATAGGCCTCGAGCACCGCCTCGCCGAAGGACTCCTTCGAGCCGAAGTAGTGATAGAACGAGCCCTTCGGCACCTTGGCCAGGCTCAGCACCTCGGCCAGCCCGACGGCCGTGAAGCCCTTGCGCAGCAACAGCGGATGCGCCACGTCGAGGATGTGGCGGCGAACGTCGGGAGGCGTGGCGACGGCAGTCATGGCGCCGGACTCTAGCGCCGATTAGACCAGTCGTCTAGTACGAGATTCCGGAGTCAGCCCGGTGCCGCCGCGCGCTTCGAGGCTTCGGATTCGCTGCCGATCCGCCGGCCCGGCCAGAGGTCGCGCCAGGGCTCGGGGTCCTGCCGCTCCTGCGCCAGCCGCAGGTAGACCATCGCGATCCACAGCAGCGCCAGCCCGATCTGGGCGTCGCGCAGCGCCGAGTTCACGCAGGAGGCGATCAGCGCGATCAGGGTCGCGGCCAGCGCGTAGCGGCCCGCGATGTCGGGCCGCTTCCAGGCCTGCCAGACGGCCGCGACCATGATCGCGAGCAGGCTCAAGAGGCCCGGCAGGCCGCCCTGCGCGCCCATCCAGAGGAAGTCGTTGTGCGGCATGTTCGAGTCGGCGAACAGCGCGGGGCCGCGCTGGTGCCACTGCTCGGTCCAGCCGCCGATGCCCCAGCCGGTGAGCGGCCGGTCGGCGATCATGCGGCCGGTGTCGCGGTACATGAAGTAGCGGATGACCATGCTGCCGTGGAAGATCTCGCCGGCCTGCGCCTTCTCGATCTCCTGGATGCCGACCTCGACCTTCTGCTGCAGCTGCGGCAACTGGTAGAGGCCCGCACCGAGCACCACGGCGCCCACGATCAGCGCCGCCGACAGCGCCTTCAGGTGGCTGCGCCACTGGTGGATGCACACCAGCGGCAGCACCAGCAGCAGCGCCAGTACCGAGGTGCGCGAGGTCAGCGGCAGCGCCACCACCGCCATCAGCAGCAGCACCAGCGCGAAGGCCGGCAGCGCGCGCAGCGGCCGGTGCGCCGCGATCTGCGACAGGCCCCAGACCGCCGCCGTGGATGCCACCACGCTGAACAGCAGCGCATTGCTGATCGACTTGTTGCCGACCTCCATCACCACGCCGCGCAGCGGCGCCCAGATGTGGAAGCCGCCGACCGCGTAGAACACCACCACCAGCAGCAGGTTGAGCGCCGAGATCAGCAGGAAGCCGCGCAGCGCCCACATGGCCTCGTCGCGCGCCAGCGCCATCGCCATCAGCAGCGTGGCCGCGATGCGCAGCCCGTGCACCAGGTTCGAGGGGGTCTCGGGGTAGTGCGGCCGGATGGCCAGCACGATCAGGGTCCAGGCCACATAGGCCACGACCGGCCACCACAGCGGATTGGCGCGCAGCCGCGCGATGCGTTCGCGGCCGCTGCCCGCGACCAGCAGGGCGACCAGCAGCAGCAGGGCCGAGAGGTAGGTGACGCCGACCGGCATGTACACCGCGAGCCCCCAGAACATGGCCGCGGGCCGGACGATGTGCGATCTCTGCATAGGGCGCGAATTCTAGGGGGCCGGATTCCGGCGCAACCTGACTTCACCCCGGGGCGCGCGGGGCTTGGCCGCGCCGTGCTTCAGCCGCGCGGCAGCCGGATCACGAAGCTCGCGCCGCCGCCGGGCCGGTCCTCGCAGCGCACCGTGCCGCCATGGCGCTCGGTGATCGACTTGACCAGCGCCAGCCCGAGGCCGACGCCGCCGTTGCGCTCGCTCGCGCCCGGCAGCCGGTAGAAGGGCTCGAAGATGCGTTCGCGCAGCGCGGCCGGCACGCCCGGGCCGCGGTCGTTCACGCGCACCGTGGCCTGGCCGTCGGCGCTGCCGAGCTCGACCGAGATCTCGCCGGCGCCGTAGCGGCGCGCGTTCTCGAGCAGGTTGCGGATCACGCGGCGCAGCAGCCGCGAGACGCCGGGCACGGTCAGCGCCGCGTTGTCGGTGCCTGCCACCAGGTCGAGCTCGGCGTCGACGCGCGCGCATTCCTCGGCGGCCAGGCCGGTCAGGTCGACCGCCTCGATGGTGCCCATGTCGGCCTCGCTGGCGTCGAGCCGGCTGGCCAGCAGGATCTCGTCGATCAACTGGTCGAGCTCGGCGATGTTGCGCGAGATCTCGGCGCGCGCCGCGGGGCTCGGCTGGTCGCCCATGAGCTCCAGGCTCATGCGGATGCGGGTCAGCGGCGAGCGCAGCTCGTGCGAGGCATTCGCCAGCAGCGACTTGTGCGAGCGCACCAGCTGTTCGATGCGCACCGCCGATGCATTGAAGCGCTTGGAGAGATCGGCCACTTCGTCCTGCCCTTCCTCGGTGACGCGCACCGACAGATCGCCCTCGCCCCAGCGCTGCACGCCGCGCTGCAGCGTCTCGAGCCGCTTGGTGAGCCGGCGCACGATCGGATAGACGCCGAGCGCCACCGCCACGCCGACCAGCGCGATCATCCAGCCCAGGCCGAAGGGCGTGCGCCAGGGCGCGAAGCCGCTGGTGCCGGTGGCGCGCTCGCGCGGCGCCACGCGCAGCGTGATCTCCTTGCCGTCGCTGAGCGTCACGTCGAACTCCAGCCCCTGGCCCGGCACGCGCAATGCCTTGCCGGCGCCGATCTGCTTGTCCTGCGCGTCGAGCACCACCACCTCGCGTGGCACCGGCGCCAGCCGTTCGCGCTCGGCCTCGGCCGCCACGCGCACGATCCAGTTGGCCATCAGCGTGAGGATCACCACGCCGCCGACCACCGCGAGCCAGATGCGCACGTAGAGGTGGCGGGAGTACAGATTGATCATGGGGAGGTGGGGAGTGCGGCGGCCGGGGCCGGCCGCTTTTTCTGGAGAGGTGCCACGAGCGGGACGGAAATCACCCGTCGGCCGTTCAGTCCTGCTGCTTGGCGAACACGTAGCCCACGCCGCGGACCGTGAGGATGCGCTTGGGATTCTTCGCGTCGACCTCGATCGCCGCGCGGATGCGGCCCATGTGCACGTCGATCGAGCGGTCGAAGGCCTCGAGCTCGCGGCCGCGCACGGCTTCCATGATCTGGTCGCGCGTGAGCACCCGGCCCGCGCGCTCGGCCATCGCGACCAGCAGGTCGAACTGGTAGGAGGTGAGGTCGGCCACCTGGCCGGCCACCGAGACGGTGCGCGCGTTGCGGTCGATCTCGAGCGTGCCGAAACGCATCATCGACGCCGCCTCGGCCTCGGTGCTGCTCTCGCCGCGGCGGCGCAGCACGGCGCGGATGCGCGCCAGCAGCTCGCGCGGCTCGAAGGGCTTGGGCAGGTAGTCGTCGGCGCCGATCTCCAGGCCGATGATGCGGTCCATCGGGTCGCCCTTGGCGGTCAGCATCAGCACCGACACCTTGGAGATCGCGCCCGGCAGCGCGCGGATGCGGCGGCAGACCTCGAGGCCGTCGGTGTCGGGCAGCATCAGGTCGAGGATGACGAGGTCGGGCGCGTGCTGCTGCAGCTGCTCGAGGCCGCTGGCGCCGTCGCCGGCATGGTTGAAGCCGAAGCCCGACTGGGTGAGGTATTCGCCGACCATCTGCGCCAGGCGCTGGTCGTCTTCGATCATCAGGAGTTGGGGGGTGCTCATGCGCTTCATGGTGTTCCACCGGGAGCAAGCTGGCTTGAACGCTCCGTAAAGTTGGGTAAACCTGGTGCCGCGGTGTCAACCGGCCGGCACTGCGAAAAGCATAGCGCCGTCGTGCTGCGGGGCCGCCGAAAGCCGCTCCGCGCCGCGGTATTCGGGCTGCGCGAGCAGGGCCTCGAGCGCTAAAGCCTCGAGCGCCGGGTCGCAGTCGCGCGCCCGCGCGAGGATCTCGCCGGCCAGCCGGCGCAGCTGCGCGGTCGAGGCCCGGATGCGCGCCTTGAAGGCCGCGTCGTCGAGCCGGTCGTTGAGGCTGCGGTTGAGCTCGGCGAACCACGGCATCGCGGCCTGGTCGAGCATCGCCGCGCGGTTGCGCTTCTCGCTCGCGCCCGACCAGGCGCGCAGCAGCGCCTGCACCGCGAGGTTGAGGCGCTGGCAGTGCTGCAGCTCGTCGCGCACGCTGCCCAGCAGCGCCAGGTCGGTGAGCCGGCCCTGGAAGAAGATCTGCGACAGCACGCCCCAGTAGTAGGCGTAGTCCCAGATCACCTTCACCGGCAGCACCTCGGGATCGCCGAACAGCGGGTACTGGTCCTGGTAGAG
Organism: Variovorax sp. GW821-FHT09B01; assembly: GCF_059418345.1. NCBI lineage: Bacteria > Pseudomonadati > Pseudomonadota > Betaproteobacteria > Burkholderiales > Comamonadaceae > Variovorax > Variovorax sp. GW821-FHT09B01. The sequence continues at coordinate 187,162 of NZ_JBWKPQ010000011.1, forward strand.
CGCCAGCGTGCTCTCGTAGAACGAGTGGTAGATCTGGTCGTAGAGCTGCGCGCGCGCCTCGATCGAGCGGCCGCGCCGGTCGTGCGCGATCAGGTCGGTGATGTAGGTGTTGCCGATGGCGATGAAGTCGCTGCCCGGCGAATAGAAGGGATCGAGGAACAGGCCGGCCTCGCCGGTCAGCGCCCAGCGCCGGTCCGAGAACACCTGCTTGCAGCCGTACGAGAAGTGGCGCAGGAACGCGAAGTCCTGCAGCAGGTGGCGCTTGCCGTCGAGCGCCTCGTAAAGCCGCGGCTGGTAGGTCGCGAACCAGGCCATGGCCTTGTCGAAGCTGTCGATGGTGGCCAGCGGATGCAGCTTCTGGTCGGCCACGATGCCCACCGAGTGCGAGCCCGAGGCCAGCGGGATCAGCCATACCCAGTAGCCCGCGCCCACCAGGTGGTTGGTCGACAGCCAGCGCGCCTGCGGATCGCAGCGCGCGCGCCAGGCCTCGTCGGCGCTCCAGTGGTCGATGGTGATGCGCTCGCCGATGCGGAACCACACGGCGTTCACGTCGTGGTCGTTGGGCTGCGCCAGCCCCAGCTTGCGCTTGAGCAGGCCGGCGCGCCCGCAGGCGTCGATCAGCCAGCGTGCTTCGGTCTCGCGGGTTTCGCCGCCCTGGGTCCATTGCAGCCGGTGGTGGGTGGCGCCGTCCTCGGCCAGCTCGATGCGGCGCACGAAGGCGTCGTCGGCGAAGTGCACGCCGTGGCGCGCGGCCTCCTGCGCGAGGTAGTTCTCGAGGATGCCGCGGTCGATCTGGTAGCTGGGCACCGACAGGTAGCGGCTGGCGCCGATCTCGGTCACGCCGTCGATGTCGCGCCGGCCCTCGCTGAAGAAGAAGCGGAAGCCGAACTTGCGCAGCTGCGCGTTCTCGAAGTGCGGCTTCAGGCCCAGCACGGTGTCGAAGTAGTGGGCGCCGATCTCGACCGACGATTCGCCCACCTTGTGCGCCGCATGCGGCACCGGGTGCGCGCGGCGCTCGAGCACCAGCACCGAGAGGTCGTCGAAGCGCTGGCGCAGTTGCAGAGCGAGCGTGAGCCCTGCCAGACCGCCACCCATGATCACTGCGTCGTAACGAGGGGCGGTCGGCTTCATTCGGGGTTTTCCGTCAATGCCCGCCGGGCCGCAGCAGCAGTCTCAGCGAGAGGGTGGGGGAGAGCGGCAGCGTCACCGGCGCATCGGTCCGGCCGTCGAGCCGCGCCAGCGCCTCGAACAGCCCGAGCGCCTGTGCCATCGGGTTGACCTGCGCGAGCGTTTTCGCCGCCTCGGACGTGGGCGCCGTGCCGGCCGCGCCGTCGCTAGCCAGCGACCAGTCGAGCGCCGCCACCGTGCGTTCGGTGGGCTCGGGCGCCAGCACCAGCGCCAGCGCGAGCTGGCCCTGGCTGCCCGTCACGGCCGCCAGCGGGCCGGAGGCGGGCGCGTCGTAGCCCACCAGCAGCACCGCCTCGCGGTCGGCCGCGCACTGCGCCGCGGCTTCGAGCAGGGCAGCGCCGAAGCTGCTGTCGTAGGCCGAGATCGAATTGCTCGCGGCCATGCAGCCGGTGCCGATGGTCCAGTAGCCCACGGCGGCGTTGTGCACCGAGTTGTGGAAGCGCGTGGGCGACAGCACCGACGGATCGGTGGCGAGCGTGCTGCACATGTAGTCGTTGATCGACAGGTCGCCGTGCGCCGAGACGAACACGCAGGGCAGGTCGGCGGCCTGCCGGCCCGAGCCGGCGATGGCGGCGGCCGCCACCTCGAGCGCCAGCGCCACGGTGTCGGGCGCGCGGCGGCGCTCGGCCGGGGCCAGCACCTGCGGCGCGGGGCGCTTCGCGGGCGGATCGGTGAGCGCACCCTCGCCGCGGAAGGCCGCGCGCGCAGCCTCCCAGCCGGGCAGGGTGGGGGCCCAGAAGGCGGGCCCCTCGATGTAGATCGTCGGTGTGGTGCTCATGCGCCCATCGCCTTGCCGAACACCAGCGCGCAGTTGTTGCCGCCGAAGCCGAAGGAATTGGAGAGCGCGTAGCGCACCTCGCCGTGCGCCGGCGCGAGCCGGATCTGCGGGCCGAAGCCCGGGTCCAGCGCGGCCGAATTGACCGTGCCCGGCATCAGGCCGCGCTCGATCGCCAGCAGGCTGATCACCGCCTCGACGATGCCCGCGGCGCCCAGCGTGTGGCCCGTGAAGCCCTTGGTCGAACTCGCATGCGTGCGCGCCGGGAAGCGCCGTGCCACCAGCGCGCCCTCGACCTCGTCGTTCTTCTGGCTCGCGGTGCCGTGCATGTTGATGTAGTCGATCGCCTCGGGCGCGAGGCCGGCGCGCGCCAGTGCCTCGTCGAGCGCGCGCTCGGCGCCCAGGCCCTCGGGATGCGGTGTCGACATGTGGTGCGCGTCGCTGGCCTCGCCGTAGCCCAGCAGCTGCAATCCGGTGGCGGAAGCCGCGTCGGCGCGCTCGAGCAGCGCGAAGCCCGCGGCCTCGCCCAGGCTGATGCCGTCGCGGTCCGGATCGAAGGGCCGGCAGGGCCCGCCCGACACCAGCTCGAGCGAGTTGAAGCCGAACAGCACGCTGCCGCACAGCGTGTCGACGCCGCCGACCACGGCCGCGTCGACCAGGCCCAGGCGGATCAGCCGCTCGGCCGAGGCGAACACCTTGGCGCTCGACGAGCAGGCGGTGGAGATGGTCTCGCTCGGCCCCTCGAGGCCCAGCACTTCCTGCACGAACATCGCGAGCGAATGCGGCGTGTGCACCGCCGGGCGGCGCTGCGCGGGCGGGAAATGGCCGTCGGCGTCGAGCTGGGTGTAGGCCAGCTCGGTCTCGCCGATGCTCGAGGTCGAGGTGCCGAGGATCAGCGCGATGCGCGCCGCGCCATGGCGCCGGCGCGCCGCGGCCACCGCCTCGAGGAAGCCGTCGGCCTGCAGGCCGAGCCAGGCCAGCCGGTTGTTGCGGCAGTCCCAGCGCGCGAAGGCCTCGGGCAGGCGGAGCTCTTCGAGGCCGTCGACGCGGCCGATCCAGGTCGGCAGCGGCGCGGGGCCGAAGTCGTTGGCGCGCAGGCCGCTGCGCGAATGCTCGAGCGCTTCGGCAAGCGGCTCCTTGCCGACGCCGACGGCCGAGGTGGCCGTGTAGGCGCTGATCTGGAGGGGGGGAATGCGGGCGGGCACGGTGTGGACGTGGCTGGGCGGTGACGCGGTTGGAGGAGTAGTTCTTGTGGTCGGGTCTGGGGAAAGCAGCGCAAAGCCTACCAGTTGCGGGGGTGGGGCCGTGTCGGCGGTTTCCTATGGGGCCGGGTCAGGATTTCCCGCTGTCCGCACGCGCGGCCAACGTGCGCGAGGCCAGCGCCACCAGCACCAGCACCGGCACGCCGAGCAGGGCGGTGGCGCAGAAGAAGGTGCTGTAGCCGTAGGCGTCGACGAACACGCCCGAGTAGCCGGCGATGAACTTCGGCAGCAGCAGCATCAGCGAGCTGAACAGCGCGTACTGCGTGGCCGAGTAGCTGATGTTCGTGAGGCTCGAGAGGTAGGCGATGAAGGCCGCCGAGGCGATGCCGCCCGCGAGGTTGTCGGCCGAGACCACGGCGATCAGCGCCGTCAGGTCGTGGCCGCGCGAGGCCAGCCAGGCGAACAGCAGGTTGCTCGCCGCGCTGAGCACCGCGCCCAGCATCAGCACCCGCATCACGCCCAGGCGCATCGACAGCACGCCGCCGACGAAGGCGCCCACCAGCGTCATGACCACGCCGTAGATCTTGCTGACCGTGGCCACCTCGTCCTTGGTGAAGCCCATGTCGACGTAGAAGGGGTTGGCCATGATGCCCATCACCACGTCGCTGATGCGGTAGATCGCGATCAGCGACAGGATCAGCACCGCCTGCCACTTGTAGCGGCGGATGAAGTCGGCGAAGGGCTCGACCAGCACGTCGCGCAGCCATTCGGCGGCATTGCGCGGCGCCGACAGCGAGCGCTTTGCGGGCTCGGGCGACAGCAGCACCGTGAGCACGCCCACGAACATGGAGCCGGCCATCACGAGGTAGGCGGTCTTCCAGGCGCCGTTCTGGTAGGCCGCACCGGCCGCCGCGCCCGCCGCTGCCGCGACCGGCGCGACCTCGGCCCAGGCCGCCACCCACAGCACCCCCGCCCCGGCCCAGATCATCGCGAGCCGATAGCCGGTCTGGTAGGCCGCGGCCAGCGCCGCCTGCTTGCGGGTTTCGGCGGACTCGATGCGGAAGGCGTCGAGCGCGATGTCCTGCGTGGCCGAGCCGAAGGCCACCAGCAGCGCGCACCAGATCATCGGCATGAGCCCCTGGCGCGGATCGTTGACCGCCATGCCGACCAGCCCCGCGATCACCATCCCCTGCGCCAGCAGCAGCCAGCCGCGCCGGCGTCCGAGCAGCGTGGTCAGCGGCGGCAGCGGCAGCCGGTCGACCAGCGGCGCCCAGACCCATTTGAAGCCGTAGGCCAGGCCGACCCAGCTCAGGTAGCCGATGGTGGCGCGGTCGATGCCGGCCTCGCGCAGCCGGAAGCTCAGCGTGCCCAGCACCAGCAGCAGCGGCAGCCCGGCCGAGAAGCCCAGCGCCAGCATGCGCAAGGTGGCAGGTTCGAGGTAGACCTTCAGGGCGTCGCGCCAGGGCGGCGAACCGGCGGCGGTGGATTCGGCGGGCGGGACGGAAGACATGTGGGAGCGATTGTCCATGAGCGCCGCGCCTGCCGGCCGCCGGGGCATCCACCAGGACGTCTTCATTTGTTCCTATCATCCGGCCCCATATGTGCACACGCTGCGATCGCTTTGCCCCGGTTCCCTCCCATGCCTCGGCCTGGCAGCCGCGGCGCGCCTTCCTGCTGGCCGCGGCCGGCGCGGCATTGAGCGGGCCGGCGCTCGCGCAGGTCGACGTCGGCAATGCCTCGGTGGCGCGCAACCTCGTGCCGGCCGACCGCATCGAGGCCGCGGGCGGCCAGCAGTACGGCGAGTTGCTGGAGCAGGCGCGCGCCAAGAACGCGCTCGCGGGCGACGGCAATCCGCAGCTGCAGCGGCTGCGCGCCATCGCCAACCGGCTGATCCCGTTCGCCACGCCCTGGAACAGCCGCGCGCGGCAATGGAAGTGGGAGGTCAACCTGATCGGCAGCAAGCAGATCAACGCCTTCTGCCTGCCGGGCGGCAAGATTGCCTTCTTCACCGGCATCCTCGACCAGCTCAAGCTCACCGACGACGAGGTCGCGATGGTGATGGGCCACGAGATGGCCCATGCGCTGCGCGAGCATGCGCGCGCCCGCATGGCCAAGAGCGCGGGCACCGGCGCCGCGCTCTCGATCGGTGCGCAGCTGCTCGGGCTGGGGCAGGTCGGCGACCTTGCCGCGCGCGCGGGCACCCAGTTGCTCACGCTCAAGTTCAGCCGCGGCGACGAGACCGAGGCCGACCTCGTCGGCCTGGAACTCGCGGCGCGCGCCGGCTACGACCCGAAGGCCTCGGTGTCGCTGTGGAACAAGATGGCCACGGCCTCGAAGAACCAGGGCGGGCTGAGCTTTCTCTCCACCCACCCGAGCGGGCCGGACCGGATCGCGAAGCTGCAGGCGAATCTGCCGAAGGTAGAGAACCTGTACCGGGACGCGAAAAAGAGCTGAGCGCCCTGTCTTCCTCCTTCCCCCTCTGGGGGAAGGCCGGGATGGGGGCACCGGGCGGTGGACACGGTCAGCGCTGTTGCAAGGCTCGGCGCCCCCACCCCAACCCTCCCCCAGCGGGGGAGGGAGCCATACATAAATACTTGAGCGGCTGATGCCATAGGCGCGTCGGCAGCGGCCCGCGCGCGCTGGCACGCCGCTTGCATCTCGACTTGTACACAAGTTTGGATGCCTGATCATGGTGCATGACGAGAAAGACCCGGCCGCCGCGGCGTGGATCCTGCGTTTCGCGCAGCCGCTGACGCGCGAGAACGACGACGCGCGGGACGCCACGCCCGCTTCCACCGCCGCCCCCGCCCCGCTCGCGGGCCTGCGCTTCGCCGTCAAGGACAACATCGACGTCGCCGGCGTGCCCACCACCGCCGCCTGCCCGGCCTTCGACCGCCTGCCGGCCGCCCATGCGGCCGTGGTGCAGCGGCTGCTCGACGCCGGTGCATCGCTGCTCGGCAAGACCAACCTCGACCAGTTCGCCTGCGGCCTCAACGGCACGCGCTCGCCCTATGGCGAGGTCGGCAATGCCTTCGATGCACGCTACGTGTCCGGCGGCTCGAGCTCGGGCTCGGCCCGCGTGGTCGCCACCGGCGAGGCCGACTTCGCGCTCGGCACCGACACGGCCGGCTCGGGCCGCGTGCCCGCGGGCCTCAACAACATCGTCGGCCTCAAGCCCTCGCGCGGGCTGCTGAGCACCACCGGCGTGGTGCCGGCCGCGCAGAGCGTCGACTGCGTCTCGATCTTCGCGCGCACCGTCGCGCTCGCGGCCGAGGTGCTGCAGGCCGCGCTCGGCTTCGATGCGCGCGATCCCTATTCGCGCGACATCGCGCTCGATGCCAGGCCCTTCCCCGCCGCCTTCCGCTTCGGCGTGCCCGATCGCCTCGCCTTCTTCGGCGACACGCTCGCCGAGGCCGCCTTCGCCGATGCGCGCGGGCGCCTCGAGGCGCTGGGCGGCACGGCCGTCGCCGTGCCCTTCGCGCCGCTGGCCGAAGCCGCCGCGCTGCTCTATGACAGCGCGCTGGTGGCCGAGCGCTATGCCGCGGTGCGCGCCTTCTTCGACCGCCACGAGACCGAGGTCGTCGAGCCGGTGCGCGGCATCCTCGCGCAGGGCCGCGGCTACAACGCCGCCGACGTGTTCGAGGCCCAGACCCGGCTGCGCGCGCTCGCGCAGCAGGCCGAGCCGATGTGGCGCGACATCGACGTGCTGCTGGTGCCCACCGCGCCCACGCACTACACGCGCGACGCGATGCGCGCCGACCCGGTGGCGCTCAATCGCAACCTCGGCGCCTACACCAACTTCGTCAACCTGCTCGACTACGCCGCGCTCTCGGTGCCCAGCAGCCTGCGGTCCGACGGCCTGCCCTTCGGCATCACGCTGATCGGCCGCTGCGGCAGCGACCTCGCGCTGGCCGAGCTGGGCCAGCGCTACCACCACGCCACCGGCCTCGCGCAGGGCGCGACCGGCGAGCCGCTGCCAGCGCCGCGGCCGATCCGTGGCCTCGCACCAGTGCCGGCCGCGACGCTGCCGATCGCGGTGGTCGGCGCGCACCTCAGCGGCATGCCGCTCAACGGCCAGCTCACCGAGCGCGGCGCCGTGCTGCGCGAAGCGATCCAGACCGCGCCGCGCTACCGCTTGTACGCACTGCCCGGCACCGTGCCGCCCAAGCCCGGCCTGCAGCGCAGCGCCGAGGGCGGCGCCGCGATCGCGCTCGAGGTGTGGGACATGCCGCTGGCCGAGGTCGGCGGCTTCCTCGCGCTGATCCCCGCGCCGCTGGGCCTGGGCAGCGTCGAGCTGGCCGACGGCCGCTGGGTGCACGGCTTCATCTGCGAGGGCCATGCGCTGGCCGGCGCCGAAGAGGTCACGCGCCATGGCGGCTGGCGCGCCTACCTCGCGAGCCGCGCCGCCTGAATCCCTGTTGTCTTCGAACCCCGACCGAGGAGTCTTCCATGTCCATCTCCGACCTCCCTTCCACCGCCTCGCGCCGACAGTTGCTGCAGGCCGGCGCCGCCGGCCTCGCGGTGCTCGCCGCGCCGGCGATCGTGCGCGCCCAGGCGGCGCCGAAGATCCGCGTCGGCTTCTGGCCGGTGGCCGCGGGCCTGCCCTTCTTCGCGGCGGTCGAGCGCGGCTTCTTCAAGGAGGCGGGGCTCGATGTGGAGCCGCAGAAGTTCGCGGGCGCGCAGCAGGTGATGGAAGCCATGCTCGCGGGCCGCTGCGACGGCAGCGCCAACGGCACCGGCTCGGCCAACCTCGCGATCGGCGAGATCGCGCAGCCGGGCCTGTTCAAGATCTTCTGCACCAACCCGAGCAATGCGAAGTTCGTGCTCGACGAGTTCATCGTCGCCAAGGACAGCCCGATCAAGGCCATGGCCGAGCTCTCGGGCAAGAAGGTGGCCTCGGGCCCGGGCATCCAGAACGTCACGCTGTGCAAGACCATGCTCGAGCGCGCGGGCGCCAAGGGCGTGTCGGTCAGCGAACTGCCGATCGGCCAGCACGTGGCGGCGCTGGTGGCGGGGCAGGTCGATGCCTGCTACACGCTCGAGCCCACCGGTACCGTGGGCCGCATGAACGGCACCACGCGCGTGCTCGAGGCCGGCGTGGTCGCGCGCTACATCCTCGGCGACCCGATGGCGCCCTGGCACGGCGGTGCCGCCAGCCTCACGACCGAGTTCCTCAAGAAGAACCCCGACGCGGCCAAGAAGTACATCGCCGCCTATGCGCGCGGCGTGGAACTGGTGCGCAGCCAGCCCGACGAGGCGCGCCAGTACATGAAGGGCTACACCGCCATCGAGGGCAAGCTCACGGCCGAGGTGCCGCTGGCCTCGTACATGCTCTACAACGAGTTCAAGCCCAGCGACGTCGCCTACTTCCAGAAGTTCTACGACCTGTTCACCGAGAAGGGGATCTTCGAGAAGAAGGTCCTGGTGGACGGCCTGCTCTACAAGGCCTGACGCCATGGCCGACAGCAGCACCACCGCCTCCCCGTGGGCGCCGCCCGCGGGCAACGCCGCCGCCTCCGCGGCACCGAAGGCGCCCGCCTGGGAGCGCTGGCTGCCGGCCATCGGGCCGGTCGTCCTGTTCATTGTCTGGGACCTGGTGGTGCGGCTCGGCTTCATCAAGCCGATCCTGCTGCCCTCGCCGGCCGACACCGTGGCCGCGCTCATCACCGGCCTGGCCGGGGGGCCGCTGCTGCTCGACTTCGCCGTCACCGTGTGGCGCACCGTGCAGGCCTTCGCGATCGCCGCCGTCGTCGGCATGCCGCTGGGAGTGCTGCTGGGCAGCAACGAACGCGCCTACCGCAGCGTCGAGTTCCTGATCGACTTCTTCCGCTCTACGCCCTCGTCGGCGCTGATCCCGCTGTTCCTGCTGATCTTCGGCGTGTCCGACATCAACAAGGTGGCGATCGCGGCCTTCGGCGCGCTGCTGATCGTGGTGTTCAACAGCGCCTACGGTGTCATCAACGCGCGCAAGCAGCGCGTGATGGCGGCGCGCGTGATGGGCGCCTCGCGCTGGCAGATCTTCAAGGACGTGCTGGTGTGGGAGAGCCTGCAGCCCAGCTTCGTGGGCCTGCGCTCGGCGGTCTCGATGGCGCTGGTGATCGTGATCGTGGCCGAGATGTTCATCGGCTCCGACAACGGCCTGGGCCACCGCATCATCGACGCGCAGCAGGTGCTCAACGTCAAGAGCATGTATGCGGCCATCCTCGCGGCCGGCGCGCTGGGCTACGTGCTCAACATCCTCTTCCTCGTGGCCGAGCGCCGCATCGTTCACTGGAGCGGCCGATGAAAGCCACGCCCGACATCGTCGTCAACGGCCCGGTGTATGCCGACGTGCCCAAGCCGGTGTTCAAGCCCGGCCCGGCCGGCACCCACATCACGATCCGCGGCCTCACCAAGTACTTCGCGGGCTGGCCGCTGTACGAGAACTTCGACCTCGACATCCCCAAGCACCGCATCGTCTCGGTGTTCGGTCCCAACGGCTGCGGCAAGTCCACGCTGATCAACATGATCGCGGGGCTGATTCCCATCGACAGCGGCGAGATCCTGTTCGACGGGAAACAGCGCAAGGACACCAAGATCGGCTACGTGTTCCAGAACTACCGCGAGGCGATGTTCCCGTGGATGCGCACCATCGACAACATCGCCTATCCACTGAAGCTCGAAGGCCGCAGCAAGGCCGAGGTCGATCGCCGCATGGAGGAGCTGGTCGCTTCCTTCGACGTCAAGTTCGACCTCAAGCGCTTCCCCTACGAGCTCTCGGGCGGCCAGCAGCAGACCGCGTCGATCATGCGCGCGCTCGCGCCGAACCCCGAGGTGCTGTTCCTCGACGAGCCCTTCTCGGCGCTCGACTTCGAGATGACCTTGTTCATCCGCGAGAAGCTGCAGGAGGTGTTCATGCAGACCGGCACCACCATGCTGCTGGTCTCGCACGACCTCGAGGAAGCCGTGTACCTGGCCGACGAGGTGCTGCTGCTGACCAAGCGCCCGACCAAGGTGGCCGAGATCCTGCGCTACGGCGATGCGCGCCCGCGCACGGTCGAGACCCTGAGCACCGAGAGCTTCGTCGCGATGAAGAAGCTCAGCCTCGACATCTTCCAGCGCGAAGTGCGCCGTTGAAGCGCTGTCGACAAGGAGACGACGCCATGACCCCCGAACAGATCGAACGCCACGTCGACGCGGCCGCGGCCGCGCTCGGCCTCCCGCTCTCGCCCGCCCACCGCGAGGGCGTGCTGCGCTACTTCGCGCTCGCGGCCGGCTTCGCGGCCACCGTCGAGGCGGTGCCGCTGTCGGTGCACGACGAGGCCGCGGTGCAGTTCGTGCCCGTGGCACCGGCTTCGCCTTCGGAGGCCGGCCGATGAACGCCGCCAGCCTGATCGCCAGGGACGCGAGCGCCATGGCCGAGGCGGTGCGCCGCGGCGAGGTCAGCGCCAGCGCGCTGGCCGAAGCCAGCCTCGCGCGCATCGAGGCCACCGACGGTCGCGTCAACGCCTTCACCGCCGTGCTGCGCGAACGCGCGCTGCGCCGCGCCGCGCAGGTCGATGCCTCGCTGGCCTCGGCCACGGCCGAGCGCACGCGCGAACTGCCGCTGCTCGGCGTGCCCTTCGCGGTCAAGAACCTGTTCGACATCGCGGGCATCGCCACCCTGGCCGGCTCGAAGATCGAACGCGAGGCCGCGCCCGCGAATGCCGACGCGCTGCTGGTGCGCCGGCTCGAGCGCGCGGGCGCGGTGCTGGTCGGCGCGCTCAACATGGACGAGTACGCCTACGGCTTCACCACCGAGAACAGCCACGAGGGCCCGACGCGCAATCCGCACGACCTCTCGTGCATCGCGGGCGGCTCCTCGGGCGGCTCGGGCGCGGCCGTGGCCGCGGGGCAGGTCGCGCTCACGCTGGGCTCGGACACCAACGGCTCGATCCGCGTGCCGGCCTCGCTGTGCGGCGTGTTCGGCCTCAAGCCCACCTTCGGCCGGCTGCCGCGCAGCGGCAGCTATCCCTTCGTCTCGAGCCTCGACCACCTCGGGCCCTTCGCGCGCTCGGCGCGCGACCTCGCGCTGGCTTACGACGCGATGCAGGGCCCGGAGGACCCCGCCGGGCGGCGCGACCCCGGCTGCACGCAGCGCGCGGTCGAACCGGTGGCGCCGCTGCTGGTGCGCGGCACGCGGGGTTTGCGCATCGGCGTGCTCGGCGGCTACTTCCGCGCCAATGCGGGCACCGAGGCCACCGCCGCGGTCGACCGCGTGGCCGATGCGCTGGCCGCGCACGCCAGCGTCGAGCTGCCGCTGGTCGAGGCCGGCCGCGCGGTTGCCTTCCTGATCACCAACGCCGAAGGCGCGGCGCTGCACCTCGACGACCTGCGCCGCCGCGCGCACGACTTCGAGCCGCTGTCGCGCGACCGCTTCCTCGCGGGCGCGCTGCTGCCCGCCGCCTGGATCGCGCGTGCCCAGCGCGTGCGCCGCGCCTATGCCGAGGCGGTGGCGCGCGTGTTCGGCCGCTTCGACGTGCTGCTCGCGCCCGCCACGCCGAGCGCCGCCACGCCGGTGGGCGCCGAGCGCTTCGAGATCAACGGCCAGAGCCTGCCGGTGCGGCCCAACATGGGGCTGCTCACGCAGCCGATCTCGTGCATCGGCCTGCCGGTGTGCAGCGTGCCGGTGTGGGGCGCGCATGCGCGGCTGCCGATCGGCGTGCAGCTGATCGCCGCGCCCTGGCGCGAAGACCTCGCGCTGCGCGTGGCCGCGGCGCTCGAGGACGCGGGCGTGGCGCGCGCGCCCGTGGCCACCCTTTGACGACCGACGGACACCCCGCTTCATGACCACTCCCGAGATCAACCTGCCCGACGTGCTCGCCGAAGTCGAGGCCGTGTTCGCGCGCTACGAGCACGCGCTGGTGAACAACGAGGTCGAGGTGCTCGACGAACTGTTCTGGGCCAGCCCGACCACGCTGCGCTACGGCGCGACCGAGAACCTCTACGGCTACGAAGCGATCCAGGCCTTCCGCGCTTCGCGCCCCGCGCAGGGGCTCGCGCGCGAGCTGCTGCGCGTCGCCATCACCACCTACGGCCGCGACTTCGCGACCGCCAACTGCGAGTTCCGCCGCGAAGGCAGCGAACGCACCGGCCGCCAGAGCCAGACCTGGATGCGCACGGCCGAAGGCTGGCGCGTGGTCGCCGCGCACGTGAGCCTGCTCGGCGCCTGAGGCCCATTTCTTGCACCCCCACCTCCACCCTCCCGAAAGCACAGCATGACGAGCCAACCCAATCGCCGCGATTCCCTCAAGACCCTGGCCGCCCTCGGCGCGGCCGGCACCCTCGGTGCGCTGAGCCCTTTCGCTCGCGCGCAGGCCAAGCCGCTCACCGTCGGCGTGATCTACGTCGGCGCGCGCGACGACTACGGCTACAACCAGGCACACGCGCAGGCCGCCGCCGAGATCAAGAAGCTGCCCGGCATCAAGCTGGTGGAAGAGGAGAACGTGCCCGAGACTGCGGCCGTGCAGAAGACCATGTCGGGCATGATCGCGCAGGACGGCGCCAAGCTGCTGTTCCCGACCTCCTTCGGCTACTTCGATCCGCACATCCTGGCCGTGGCGCCCAAGAACCCCGACGTGCGCTTCTCGCACTGCGGCGGCCTCTGGACCGAGGGCAAGCATCCGAAGAACGTCGGCAGCTTCTTCGGCTACATCGACGAGTGCCAGTTCCTCAACGGCGTGATCGCCGCCCACATGACGAAGAGCAACAAGATCGCCTTCGTCGCGGCCAAGCCGATCCCGCAGGTGCTGCGCAACATCAACGCCTTCACGCTGGGTGCGCGCTCGGTCAAGCCGAACATCACCTGCAGCGTGATCTTCACCGGCGACTGGTCGATGGCCGTGAAGGAGGCCGAGGCCACCAACAGCCTGGCCGACCAGGGCTGCGACGTGTTCACCATGCACGTGGACGGCCCCAAGGTGGTGGTCGAGACGGCCGCCAAGCGCGGCAAGATGGTCTGCGGCTACCACGCGAGCCAGGCCAAGCTCGCGCCGAACGCCTACCTCACGGGCGCCGAGTGGAACTGGCTCACCGCCTACAAGACCGCGATCGAGGCCGCGCAGACCGGCAAGCCGCATCCCAACTTCCTGCGCGGCGGCCTGAAGGAAGGCTACGTGAAGATGTCGGCCTATGGCCCCATGGTGCCGGACGCCGCGAAGAAGCAGGCCGACGACATCAAGGCGAAGATGATCGCGGGCACCTTCGACATCTTCAAGGACGGCATCAAGGACAACAAGGGCGCGGTGGTGGTGCCCGCGGGCAAGGTGCTCAAGCAGACCGACCTCGAGCTCGAGAAGATGAACTACCTGGTCGAAGGCGTGCTCGGCTCCGTTTGAGCGCAGCGCCGTCCATCGCATCGCCATGCGCAACGCGCTCAAGGAATTCGCCCTCCCGGTCTTCGCCATCGCGGCGGCGCTGCTGGTCTTCGGCCTGGTCGTCGCCTTCGCGGGCGTCGATCCGGTAGAGGTCTGGACCACGCTGTTCAAGGGCGCCTTCGGCGACTGGTTCTCGTGGCAGAACACGCTGCAGCGCGCGGCGCCGCTGATGCTCACGGCCCTGTGCGTGGCGTTGCCCGCGCGCGCCGGGCTGATCGTGATCGGCGGCGAGGGCGCGCTGGTGTTCGGCGGCCTGGCCTGCGCGGCGCTCGCGCATGCGCTGCCGCTGCCCTCGGGCGTGATCGGCATCACGCTGCTGTGCATCGCGGGCGCGGCGGTCGGCGCGCTGTGGATCATGCTCGCGGGCTGGCTGCGCCAGTACCGCGGCATCAACGAGACCATCAGCAGCCTGCTGCTGGCCTACATCGCGATCGGCATCTTCAAGCATCTGGTCGAAGGGCCGCTGCGCGATCCCGCGAGCCTCAACAAGCCCTCGACCCACACCTTGCCCGACGGGCTGCTGATCGGCGGCATCGGCGGCTCCGACGTGCACTGGGGCCTGGTGGTCGGCATCGTCGCCTGCCTGGGCCTCGCGGCCTGGCTGCGCGCCACGCCCTCGGGCTTCTCGGTGCGCGTGGTGGGCGGCAACCCGCGCACCGCGCAGCTCGTGGGGCTGCCGGCCACGCGGCTGATCCTCGGTGCCTGCGGCCTCGGCGGCGCCTGCGCGGGCGTGGCCGGCGCGATCGAGGTGGCGGCGGTGCACACCAACGCCAACGCCTCGCTGATCGCGGGCTACGGCTACGCGGGCATCCTGGTTTCCTTCATCGCGCGCCACAACCCCGCGGCCATCGTGCCGGTGGCGATCCTGTTCGGCGGCTTCGGCGCCGCGGGCAGCCTGCTGCAGCGGCGCGTCGGCCTGCCCGATGCCTCGGTGCTGGTGCTGCAGGGCATCGCCTTCGTGCTGATCCTCGCGAGCGAGGGACTGCGCACGGTCAACTGGAAGAAGTTCGGCGACCGCATGCTGCCCGAGGCCAAGAGCTACGACAGGAGTTCCGTTGCATGACCGCTGACCAATGGATCGCGCTCGTGGCCGGCATCGTCGGCGGCGCGCTGCGCGTGGGCGCGCCCTTCCTGTTCGTGAGCCTGGGCGAATGCCTCACCGAGAAATCGGGCCGCATCAACCTCGGCCTCGAGGGCGTGCTGGTGCTGTCGGCCATGGCGGCCTTCGGCGGTGCCTACCTCACAGACTCGGCCTGGCTCGGCGTGCTGATCGGTGCCACGGCGGGCGCGGCGCTCGCGCTGCTGCACGGCCTGTTGTGTTCGCTCGACCGCGTCAACGACGTGGCCACCGGCATCGCGCTGATGCTGCTGGGTACCGGCTTGGCGTTCTACCTCGGCAAGCCGCTGATCCAGCCGCAGGCGCCGCAGATTCCCGCGATCCCGCTGGGCTTCTGGAGCGACAACCCGGTGGTGCGCTCGGCGCTGCAGCTCAATGCGCTGGTGCCGGTGGGCCTGGCGCTCGCGCTGCTGCTGTGGTGGGGCTTCGCGCGCACGCGCATCGGCCTCTTGGTGCGCATGGCCGGCGATTCGGCGCAGGCCACGCGCGCGCTCGGCTATTCGGTGTCGGGCCTGCGCATCGCGGCCACCACCGCGGGCGGCTTCATCGCGGGGCTCGGCGGCGCTTCGCTCACGCTGTTCTATCCGGGCAGCTGGAACGAGGGCATCTCGAGCGGGCAGGGCCTGATCGCGGTGGCGCTGGTGATCTTCGCGCGCTGGAGCCCGCTGCGCTGCGTGGGCGCGGCCTTCCTCTTCGGTGGCGCGGGCGCCATCGGTCCCGCGCTGCAGTCGATCGGCATCGGCTGGGGCTACCACCTCTTCAACACCGTGCCCTACGTGCTCACGCTGGCGATCCTGGTGCTGACCTGCCGTCCCGGCAGCGCGGCCGCGGGCAGCCCCGGCGAGCTGTCGGCCACCAGGAACTGAGCTTCGACATGACCACAGAACCCATCACACAAGGACAACGCCCATGAGCGGCCTCGGCGGACTCAACAAATCGGCCAACGGCGTCGTCGTCGGCCTGGTGCAGCTGCAGTTGCCCAACGTGAAGACGCGCGCCGAGCTCGCGGCCCAGACCGCGCGCATCTGCGCGCTGGTGGGCAAGGCGCGCCGCAACCAGTCGACCATGGACCTGGTGGTGTTCCCCGAGTACGCGCTGCACGGCCTCTCGATGGACACCAACCCCGAGATCATGTGCACGCTCGACGGCCCCGAGGTCGCGGCCTTCAAGCGGGCCTGCATCGAGCACCGCATCTGGGGCTGCTTCTCGATCATGGAAGCCAACCCGCGCGGCAACCCCTACAACAGCGGGCTGATCATCGACGACCAGGGCGCGATCCGGCTCTACTACCGCAAGCTGCATCCGTGGGTGCCGGTCGAGCCCTGGGAGCCCGGCAACCTCGGCGTGCCGGTGTGCGACGGCCCCAACGGCAGCAAGCTCGCGCTGATCATCTGCCACGACGGCATGTTCCCCGAGATGGCGCGCGAGGCCGCGTACAAGGGCGCCGAGATCATCCTGCGCACGGCCGGCTACACCGCGCCGATCCGCCATGCCTGGAAGATCACCAACCAGGCCAACGCCTTCTGCAACCTCGCCTACACGGCCAGCGTGTGCCTCAGCGGCAGCGACGGCAGCTTCGACTCGATGGGCGAGGGCATGTTCTGCGACTTCGACGGCACGGTGCTGGTCGAGGGCGGCGGCCGCGTCGACGAGATCGTCACGGCCGAGCTGCGGCCCGACCTGGTGCGCGAGGCGCGCACCGGCTGGGGCGTGGAGAACAACATCTACCAGCTCTACCACCGCGGCTACGTGGCGGTGAAGGGCGGGGCGCAGGACTGTCCCTACACCTACATGCGCGACATGGCCGCGGGCACCTACCGCCTGCCCTGGAGCGCCGAGGTCAAGGTGACCGACGGCACGCCTTGCGGCTTCGCGCCGCCCGAACGCAGCTACGCAGGACCCGAGCAATGAGCACCACCGATACCGCCGCCGTGCAGCGCCACGTCGCGGCCGAACCCTATGCCTGGCCCTACAACGGCCAGCTTCGGCCCGACAACACGGCGCTGATCGTGATCGACATGCAGACCGACTTCTGCGGCAAGGGCGGCTATGTCGACGTGATGGGCTATGACCTGTCGCTGGTGCAGGCACCGATCCAGCCGATCGCGCGCACGCTCGCGGCGCTGCGGCCGCTGGGCTATCACGTGATCCATACGCGCGAGGGCCACCGACCCGATCTCGCCGACCTGCCGGCCAACAAGCGCTGGCGCTCGCGCCAGATCGGCGCCAACGGCGTGGGCATCGGCGACGACGGTCCCTGCGGGCGCATCCTGGTGCGTGGCGAACCGGGCTGGGAGATCATTCCCGAGCTCGCGCCGCTGCCCGGCGAGACCGTGATCGACAAGCCCGGCAAGGGCTCGTTCTATGCCACCGACCTCGAGCTGATCCTGCGCACGCGCGGCATCGAGAACCTGATCCTCGCGGGCATCACCACCGACGTCTGCGTGCACACCACGATGCGCGACGCCAACGACCGCGGCTTCGAATGCCTGCTGCTGTCGGACTGCACGGCGGCGACCGACCATGGCAACCATCTCGCGGCGCTCAAGATGATCACGATGCAGGGCGGGGTGTTCGGGGCGCATGCTTCGTCGCAGGCTTTGCTGGCGGCGTTATGAGCGCGGATCATTCGATTCGTGTCATGGGGACTGGATTTCGACGGCCGGGGCGCGATCACCCCACTGGGGTGCCTTGCTCCGCGAATGTCCCCCGGCCTTCGGCCTCCTCCTTGATTTCGCTGCGCAAGGCACCCCAGCGACGTGATCGAGGGGCGCTGCGGTCGTGCCGGCCGCACCACCGCTGCGCTCCTCGTGCACAGGGCGTCGGGTGCTCCCCGCAGCGAAATCAAGGAGGAGCCGAAGGCGGGGGACATTCGCGGAGGGGAGTGCCCGACGGCCTGTGCACGCGCCCCGAACCAAGCCTCGGAGTAAAGACATGAGCACCCACGCCATCGGCGGCCTCCCCCCAGGCACCGGCGCGCTCGCGCTCGACACCTACCGCCTCACCAAGCGCTTTGGCGCCTTCACCGCGATGGACAGCGTGACCCTGCGCGTCGAACCCGGCAGCGTGCATGCGCTGCTCGGCGAGAACGGCGCGGGCAAGAGCACGTTGGTGAAATGCGTGGCCGGCTTCCAGCGCGCGGAGGAGGGCAGCATCCTGATCGACGGCCGCGAGCAGGACATCGCCAACCCCATCGTCGCGCGCGCGCTCGGCATCGGCATGGTCTACCAGCACTTCACGCTGGCGCCGGGCATGACCGTGGCCGAGAACCTGCTGCTGGCCGGCGGCCGCACGCCCGCGGTGATCGACTGGAAGGCCAAGCGCGCCGAGCTCGAGGCCTTCCTGGCCACCACGCCGTTCCGCCTCGACCTCGATGCGCGGCCGTCCGAACTGGCCGCGGGCGAGAAGCAGAAGCTCGAGCTGCTCAAGCAGCTCTACCTGAAGCCGCGCCTGCTGATCCTCGACGAGCCCACCTCGGTGCTCACGCCGCAGGAGGCCGACGAGGTGCTGGGCCATGTGCGCGAGTTCGCGCGCAGCGGGCTGTGCACCGTGCTGATCATCACGCACAAGTTTCGCGAGGTCATGGCCTATGCCGACGGCGTGACGGTGCTGCGGCGCGGCAAGGCCGTGCACCACGGCCGCGTGGCCGACACCAGCCCGGCGTTGCTCGCCGCGACCATGATGGGCGCGCAGGAGACCGCCGCGGCCCCGGCGCAGGCCGCCGCCACTTCCACGCGCCGCGCGCCGGCCGCCGATGCGCCCGTCGCGCTCGAGGTCGAGGGCCTGCGCGCGCTCGGCGATCGCGGCACGCTCGCGCTGCACGACCTGAGCCTGTCGGTGCGCGCGGGCGAGATCCTCGGCGTGGCCGGCGTCTCGGGCAACGGCCAGCGCGAACTGGTCGAGGCGCTGGTCGGCCAGCGCCCGCGCCTCGCGGGCCGGGTGCGCGTGATGGGCACGCCCTACCGCGCAAGCCGCGCCGAGAACCGCGAACTCAAGGTGCGCAGCCTGCCCGAGGAGCCGCTGCGCAACGCCTGCGTGGGCGACCTGAGCGTGGCCGAGAACATGGCGCTGCGCGACTTCGACCGCCCCCCGCTCGCGGCCGGCGGCCTGCTGCGCTTCTCGCGCTGGCGCGCGCGGGCGCGCGAATGGATCGCCGAGTACGGCGTCAAGACGCAAGGCGAAGGCGCCCCCATCCGCAGCCTCTCGGGCGGCAACGTGCAGCGCGCCGTGCTCGCGCGCGAGCTCGCGGGCGACATCAACGTGCTGATCGCGGCCAACCCCGTGTTCGGCCTCGACTTCGCGGCCGTGGCCGAGATCCACGCGCGCATCGTGCAGGTGCGCGAGAAGGGCGGGGCGGTGCTGCTGGTCAGCGAGGACCTCGACGAGCTGCTCGAGCTGTCGGACCGCATCGTCGTCATGAGCGAGGGCCGCGTGGTCCACGAGACCGCCGCCGCGGGTGCCGAGCGCCACGTGATCGGGGCGCACATGGGCGGCGGCCACTAGAAGGACATCGAACATGCAGATCGCGCAGGCACTTCCCTTTCCCTACACCTTCGACCCGAAGTCCACCGCGCTCGTGCTGATCGACATGCAGCGCGACTTCATCGAGCCCGGCGGCTTCGGCGAGACCCTGGGCAACGACGTCTCGCTGCTCGAGGCCATCGTGCCGGCCACGCAGCGCGTGCTCGCCGCGTGGCGCGCGGCCGGCGGCCTCGTCGTCCACACGCGCGAGGCGCACCGGCCCGATCTCTCGGACTGCCCGCCGGCCAAGCGCAACCGCGGCAATCCCACGCTGCGCATCGGCGACGAGGGGCCGATGGGCCGCATCCTCGTGGCCGGCGAGCCCGGCAACCAGATCATCGAGGCGCTCGCGCCCGTGGCCGACGAGATCGTGATCGACAAGCCCGGCAAGGGGGCCTTCTACGCCACCGAGCTGCACGAGCTGTTGCAGGCACGCGGCATCACCCACCTGCTGTTCGGCGGCGTCACCACCGAGGTCTGCGTGCAGACGAGCATGCGCGAGGCCAACGACCGCGGCTACGACGGCCTGCTGCTCGAGGACTGCACCGAGAGCTACTTCCCGGCCTTCAAGGCCGCCACCGTCGAGATGGTGCGCGCCCAGGGCGGCATCGTCGGCTGGACCGCGACCGGCGGCCAGCTCATCGAAGCGCTCGGCGGCGCATGAAGCGCGCCGCAGCGACTACCATTCGCCCCGTGTCGACCATCGCCCGTCCCCGCCACGGCACCGAAGCCGCCGAACCCAGCGCTCCCGCGTCCACGCCCGTGGCCGCCGACGCGGTCGTGTTCCGCACGCGCGCCGACGAGGTCTATGCGCAGCTCAAGCGCGACGTGGCCGAGTTCATCCTCGTGCCGGGCGACCGCTTCACCGAGAACGAGATCAGCGACCGCCTCGGCGTCTCGCGCACGCCGGTGCGCCAGGCGCTGTTCCGGCTGCAGCAGGAGGGCTTCGTCGAGGTGCTGTTCCGCAGCGGCTGGCGCGTGCTGCCCTTCGACTTCGAGCAGTTCGAGCAGCTCTACGACCTGCGCATGATCCTGGAGACATCGGCCGTGCACCGCCTGTGCGAGGCCGATCGCCGCGTCGACCGCAGCCTGCTCGACGAGCTCGCGGCCATCTGGCTGGTGCCCGCCGCGCAGCGCAGCACCGACATGGCGCAGGTCGCGGCCTGGGACGAGGCCTTCCACTGCTCGCTGGTCGCGGCCGCGGGCAATGCCGAGATGGCGCGCGTGCATCGCGACGTCACCGACCGCATCCGCATCATCCGCCGCCTCGACTTCACGCAGCAGCCGCGCATCGACGCCACCTACGACGAGCACGCCAAGATCCTCAAGGCCGTGCGCGCCAACCGCGGCGACCAGGCCGCGATGCTGCTGCGCGCCCACATCGAGACCAGCCAGGCCGAGGTGCGCAAGATCACGCTGCACCAGGTGCACCTGGCGCGGCACGCGGGGCGCGCGCCGCGCTGAGTTGATGCACCTGCTTCAGGTGCCGTGCGATTACGGCGCGCCGAGGGGGGCGAACACCATCTGGGGAAGGCTTGTCAGGCCCACGGCCGTCATTCCATCCGGTGTCACCGCCAACTGGCGCCGGAGAAGACCGCCGAACTTGAAGGACTTCAACAGCGTTCCGTTGGCGGAATGGACCCAGACGTCCGCATTCGCAAGTCCGCCATCCACGCCGCATATCACACGGCCGTCCCTGGTGACCTTGACATTGTTGGGATAGGCCTCTCCGCCCGGCAGGCTGGCAATGAACGCCAGACTGATGGGATTCACGGAAGAACAGCGGTAGGGCGCGCCCGACGCGGTGTAGAGAGCGGTGCCGTCCGCATTCACGGCGATATCCTGCCCATTCGCGGCACCGTTGACGGCCCCCGATGCAGTGTTCGTCACCAGCAGGGTGCCGCCACCCATGGCGGAATAGTCGACATCGAACGCGATGAAGCCGGCGGGACTGAAGCCCGTGTCCTGCGCGAAAACCCTCCGGCCGTCGGACGAGGCGGCAAGGACCAGGCGAATGCCGCCGGGCGACAGTGTGTTGATGCTCAGGCCGTCCACGTACGCATTGCCGTCACCCGCGATGACGATGTTTTTGCCGTTGGTGCGGATCGCCAGCAAGCTCAGGTACGGATCGGCGCTCGATATCAGCGGCCAAGCTTCGATCTTCGATGCGGTCGCGAGGTCCACGACGGCGATGGCCTGGCCACCCGTATCCACCGCATAGAGCTTGCTTCCATCGGGTGCAACGGTCATCTCCGCCAGCGAGCCTCCGACGTTGGCGATGCTGCCGACCTTGGTGCCCAGGTGCGCGTTGTAGATATCGATCGACGTGCCACCACTATGCGCGTAGACGTAAGGGCGGATCTTGTCGGCGACGATGTTTGTGTACTCGGCCGGCAGCGTGGTCAAGGCGGTCAATCCACTGGTGGCCTTCCACAACCCGACGTTGATGACCGCGGCAGCCACGTCCGGATTGGATGTCTTCAGCGTGACGGTCGCATAGCTTGTCTGGCCCGTGGGCGCCAGCTTCGGATCCGCAGTGAGCACCAGGCCCGGACTGGTTCCTGTCGTGCCATTGCCCGTCACGGAGAGCCAGGGGGCGCTGGAGGTGGCGGTCCAGGGCAGTGCGCCGCCGAAGTTGTCGGTGACCCGCACCGTTCGCGTGAGCACGGATCCGTCAGGTACGCTGGCGAAACCGATGCCCCACTCGGAGGGAAGCAGTTGCCGCTTGTCCCGATTCAGGACCAGGCTCACAGGCAGCGTGACCGTGTCGCCGTTGACTTTCGCCGTCACGGTCGCGAGGCCGGAATGGGTGCCTGGCGTGATGCCATTGAAGATCGGCGAGAAGCTCAGCGGCGTGCCGTTCGCATCGACGCTGCCGGACGTGGCGGCGGCGTTGACCCAGTTGGGCAGCGGCGTCGAGAGCGTCCAGGGCCACTTGTTGGTGCCCGTGTTCAGGCTCATGGAGAGCGATTGCGCGACCTCATCCCGTCCCTTGGCGCCGCCCAGGATGACTGCCATGGATGGAGCGGACAGCGTGGGCTTCGTGAGCGTGAGCGCGGTGCCCACGGTCTTGCTCGGGTAACCCGCCGAAGCCAGCACGATGCTGCTGGTGTAGTCGCCAGAGGCCAGGTTGGACTTGCTGGCATCGACGCGGGCAGTCAGCGAGCCCGGGGTGGTGCCCGTGCCCGGCTGGAGCAGCAGCCATGGCGAGGCGGCGCTGGCCGTCCAGCTCGCGGGCGTGCCGTTGTCCAGCTCGAAATTCAGTGTTTGTGGCGGGATGGTCGCGCCATTCACCCCGGTGAAGGTGAAGGAGTCGGTGCTGACCTGGAACTGCGTGGCCAGCATTTCGAGCGTGAATCCGACCTTGGCTTCCTGACCGTCGGCGGAACGCACCACCAGCTCATCCTGGTAGATGCCGGCAGTCATGCCCTGCGTGACGAAGCGGGCCTTGAGCGTGGCCGGCAGCTGGCCTTCCGCCTGCGCGACCTTCAGCCAGCTGCTGCTCGTGGTGGCCTTCCAGGTGCCGTCGGGGCCGCCGACGTGGACGTCGACCTCGGGCGGGTTGGCGGCGCCCACATGAACGGTTGCACGCGTACCGGTCGGCGCGAGAGCCGACAGCGGCTTTGGCGTGACCGTGAGGTCGTAGGGAAGCGAAACCGGAGAGCCTGCGTACTGGCCGATGCACGCGATGTCCTTGCACAGGGACACGGAGAACGTGCCTCTGTGGCGGCCTGGCGTCAGGCTGCCAGAGGTATTCAGGGTCGCGGCGAAGGTGACTTTGTCAATGGCGACGAGACGCAGGCCGTCGGCCTGTCTCAGGATCTGCTCGCGATCCAGGACCACTGCATAGACAGGGCCAGTGAACACGTCGGGGTTGGTGACGTTGACTTTCACCACATAGCTGGCGCTGGTGCCGGTCTGTTGGTTACCGGTGAGCGTGGATGGCGAGAAGGTGATGACGGGGTTGGACGCAGGCGTTTCCGGTTGACCCGTGGCGCCGGGAACACCACCCACGAGGCCGGGGAATCCTCCCCCACCGCCGCCGCCTCCACCGCCCCCGCAGGCGGCCAATGCCAGACAAAAGCCAACAATGGCCGTGAATTTCAGCTTCATTCCCTCGCCCCTCTTTTCCTCTGTCGCTCGAAGCCGCGCAGCGATGCATTGACGCATGCACGGCGGTTAATACTTATTCCGCAAAGTATCTCAGCTTTGCGAGCGATCGAAGTCGAGGCGCTGCGCGATGGGCGAGGAGTACGCGAATCGCCAGGCGCGGGCGGGAGCGGTCGCGGGTCGAGGTGCGTGAGAGCGAGTTCGGGGGCGCGAATGCCGGGGCGCTTCGTGCCGAAAGTTGTTGTGCCATCCTCCTTTTGGAGGGGCTGAATCGCGGCGAGGCCGGCCGACCGCGCGGCTCAATCCGCCGTGATGTTCCCCTTCTTCACCACGGCCGCCCAGCGCTGCGCATCCTTCTGGATCAGCGTGCCGAACTCCGCCGGCGTCGAACTCGCGGGCACCATGCCCTGCGACTCGAAGGACTTCGCCACCTCGGGCGACTTCAGCACCGCGGCGATCTCCTTGTTGAGCCGCGCCACCACGTCGGCCGGCGTGCCCTTGGGCGCGAGCACGCCGTACCACATGTCGACGTTGTCGGCGGTCACGCCGGCCTCGGCCAGGGTGGGCACGTCGGGCAGCTGCGGCAGGCGGTGGCTGCTGCCGGTGGCGAGCGCCTTGAGCTTGCCGGCCTGGATGTGCTGCAGCGCGACGTGCACCGGCAGGAACATCGCGTCGATGCGCCCGCCGAGCAGGTCGGTGACGGCGCCCGCGGTGCCCTTGTAGGGCACGTGCAGCAGCTCGGTGCCGGTGCCCTGCATCAGCAGCGCCATCGACAGGTGGTGCGGCGTGCCGACGCCGGGCGTGGCGTAGGTCAGCTGGCCCGGATGCGACTTGGCCGCGGCCACGAGCTGCGCGAGCGTGGTGGCCTTCTGCGTGTTCGGGTTGGTCACCAGCAGCAGCGTGCCCCAGGAGGTCAGCGACACCGGCGTGAAGTCGGCCACCGGGTCGTAGGCCAGCGTCTTGTAGAGGCTCTTGTTCATCACCAGCGTGTTGACCTGCACCATCAGCGTGTAGCCGTCGGGCTTGGCGCGCGCCACCTTCTCGCTGCCGATGTTGCCGCTGGCGCCGGCCACGTTCTCCACCACCACGGGCTGGCCCAGCGCCGCGGGCAGCCGCGCCGAGAGCTGGCGCGCGATCAGGTCGATGCCGGTGCCGGGCGTGTAGGGCACGACCAGCGTCACGGCCTGGTCGGGCCAGGCATGGGCGGCCATGGCGCTGGCGGCGGTGAGCAGGGTGGCGAGGGTCTTGGTCAGAAGGCGCATGGTGTCTCCGTGGGCATGTTCTTGTGGGATGGGTTCAAAGGTACGAGGCGCGCTGCTTGAGCGCGGCCGGGTCGTAGCCGGCCACGCGCTTGTAGTGGTCCGAGATCGCCTGCAGCTCCTGCTGCGTCACGATCTCGTCGAGCTTGTCGAAGCGCTTGCCGCCCGAGCGCTCGAACACCTCGCGCAGGATGGTGTCGGGCGGGTTGCTGCGGTTGGTCAGCACCACCTCGGTGGTGGCCTTCACGCGCACCCGGTCGTAGCTCTCGAGCGCGGCCTGGCCGACGCCCTCGCGCTTCATCGCACCCGCGAGAAAACGCGCGTCGATGATCGCCTGGCCCGCGCCGTTGGAGCCGCGCGGCACCATCGGGTGCGCGGCGTCGCCCAGCAGCGTGAGGCGGCCGTGGGTCCAGCGCGGCAGCGGGTCCTGGTCGACCATCGGGTACTCGAGGATGGTGTCGGAGGCCTGGATCAGCGCCGGCACGTCGAGCCAGTCGAAGTGCCAGTCGGCGAAGGCGGGCAGGAAGTCCTCGAGCCGGCCGGCGCGGCTCCAGTCGCGCATCGCGGGTTGCGGCGCGTGGATCTCGGCCACCCAGTTCACGAGCTGGCGGCCCTGCGCGTCGATGTCGTTGCGGATCGGGTAGATCACCATCTTGCCGACCGTGAGCCAGCCCGCGCGCACCATGCTGCCGCCCGACAGGAACGGTTGCCACGCGGCCGTGCCGCGCCACATGTTGATGCCCGAGTACCGCGGCGCGCCCTCGTTCGGATAGAGCTGCTTGCGCAGCGCCGAGTGGATGCCGTCGCAGCCGATCGCCACCGCGCCGCGCACCGGCGCGCGGCCGTCGGCGAAATGCACCGTCACGCCCGCGTCGTCCTGCTCGACGCCGGTGCAGCGGTGGCCGCAGCGCACGCTCTCGGGGCCGAGGCGCTTCAGCGTCTCCTCGAGCAGCACGGTCTGCAGGTCGCCGCGGTGGATCGAGTATTGCGGCCAGTCGTAGCCCGCATGCCGGCCCGCGGGTTCGCGGAACACCAACTGGCCGTGCTCGGTGAAGAACACCGCCTCCTGCGTGCGCACGCCGACCCGGTCGAGCGCCTCGAGCAGGCCCAGCTCGGACAGCTCGCGCACCGCGTGCGGCAGCAGGTTGATGCCCACGCCCAGCGGGCGCAGCTCGGGCACGGCCTCGTAGACGCGGCAGGCGATGCCGGCCTGGTGCAGGCTCAGCGCGAGGGTCAGGCCGCCGATGCCGGCGCCCAGGATGATGACTTCGTTGGATGCGGTGCTCATGGGGGCCGTATTGGGACCTGAAACGAGCCATAGGGGAAATTTAGATGTGATATGGATTTATCATGAATCCTTATGAACCTGAGCACACGCCAGATGCGCGCCTTCCTGCAGGTGGCGCGCATCGGCAACTTCACGCGCGCGGCCGAGCAGGCGCACATCACCCAGGCCGGCCTGAGCATCCTGATCCGCGAGATGGAGAAGCAGCTCGGCTGCCGCCTGTTCGACCGCACCACGCGCATGGTGAGCCTCACGCCGGCCGGCCGGCGCCTGCTGCCGGTGGTGGAGCGGCTGCTGACCGACCTCGACGACGTGGCGGCCGAGCTCGGCGCCGAGGGCGATGCGGCGCGTCAGACCCTGCGCATCGCGGCCACGCCGCTGGTGTCGTCGCACCTGCTGCCCTGGGTCTTCGCGAGCTTTCGCGAGGCCCATCCGCAGGTCGCGCTGCGGCTGTTCGATGCCGACCTGCGCGACGTCGAGGCGATGGTGGAGGCGGGCGATGCCGACCTCGGCCTGGGCTTCTTCTTCAGGGCCGCGCCCAGCCTCGACCGCACGCCCGTGGGCCGCTTCGAGCTGATGCGCGTGACGCAGGCCGCGGCCGACGGCGAGCCGGTCGGCAGCGCGCCCTGGTCGGCGCTGCGCGGCGCCGCGCTGATCGGCCTGCCGCCCGGCAACCCGATCCAGAAGGTGATCGATCGCCAGCTCGGCGAGATGGGCCTGGCCGACGCGCAGCGGCCCGCCTTCAACTTCTTCGGCACGCTGATCTCGATGGTCGAGGCCGGCTTCGGCACCGCCGTGATGCCCACCTTCGCGCTTGCGGCCTGCCGCCGCCACCGCGTGCGGACCGACGTGCTCGTGAAGCCGCGCGTGGGCATGGACTTCTTCCGCGTGACCAAGCGCGGCGCGCACGAGACCGAGGCGCTGCGGGCCTTCAGCGAGACGCTGAGGAAGGCGCTGCCGGCGCTCTCGCACTGAGTCAGTCGAGCGCCGCCAGCCGTTTCCCCAGGAACTCCGCGAACGCATAGGCGATCACCGGCAGCTGCCGCCCGCGCAGGTTCGCGAGCACCAGCTCGCCGCGCGGGAAGCCGCGGTCCTCGATCTCGCGCACCACCACCTCGCGGTCGTCGGGCAGCGCGCCGATCGCCATCTGGAACGAGATCGAGCGCCGGTCGTAGACGCAGCCGCGCAGGAATTCGAAGCTGTTGCTCTCCACCATCGCGTCGATGCGGGTCGAGCTGCGCGCGAGGAAGCGCTCGATCAGCTGGCGCCCGCCGGTGTCGCGGTTGGGCAGCACCACCGGGTACTCGGCGCAGTCGCGCAGCCGCACGCCGGTGGCCGTGCCGGTGGCGATGGCCAGCGGATGGCGCGCATGCATCAGCGCCATGAGCCGCTGCTCGACCGAGGTCAGGCGCTCGATGTCGCTCTCGGGCGCGAGGTTGAACACCAGCGCGAGGTCGGTGCCGAAGCTGCGCAGCGCCTCGGCGGCCTGCACGTGGTCGCCGATGCGTACCTCGAAGGCCACCAGCGGATGGCTCCGGCGGAAGTCGTGGATCGCCGCGGGCAGGAAGCGCGGCGCCAGCGCCTGGCTCGCCACCACCCGCACCGTGCCGCGGCGCAGCCCCTTGAGCTCCTCGATCTCGGAGCGCACGCGCTCGAGGTCGGCCGCGCGCCCGCGCACGTAACGCATGAACAGCTCGCCCGCGGTGGTGAGCCGCATGCCGCGCGGCAGCCGCTCGAAGATCGGCGTGCCGAGCTCCTCCTCGATGTCCTGGATGCGGCGGTTGACGGCCGAGGGCGCGACATGCAGCCGTTCGGCGGCCTGGCGGATCGAGCCCGCGCGGGCGACCTCGTCGGCATAGCGCAGGAAGCGCAGGTGGTTCATGGCGGATCGCTGGTCAAAGGGATGTGGCCGCGACCGGTTGCATGATTCGGGCCATGGCTGCGTTGCCGTTGCGGCAACGCAGGGTCCGCGAAACGGTATGGATTCGGAGCACCTTCTGGCACGGTGACTGCGTGGAGGTCGGGCATGAAACGCCGATCCGATATCCCGCGCACCAAAGACGAACAGCCGGCACGCTTCGGCCCCGCCGCGCACAACGCCTGGACGCTCGACGCGCAGGGCGTGAGCTTGGTGCGCGCACCAAGGCGACCCGTTCCGGTGCGCATCGATGCGCAGCCGCAGCCGGTGCGGTTCGACCTCGCGCGCAGCGCGCTCGTGGTGGTCGACATGCAGAACGACTTCTGCCACCCCGAGGGCTGGTTCGCGCAGAAGGGCCTGGGCACGAAGGCCGCGCGCAAGCCCATTCCCGTCATCGCGCGCCTCTTGCCCGCCTGGCGCGCGGCCGGCGGCGCGGTGGTGTGGCTCAACTGGGGCATCCGCGCCGATGCGCTCAACCTCAGCCCGACCATCCACTTCAAGGGCAAGCGCAGCGCCGACGGCGTGGGCTATGCCGAGCGTTCGCCGATCGACCACGGCCCCTCGCTGGTGCGCGGCGAATGGGGCGCGCGCGTGATCGACGAGCTCGAGGTCGCCGCCACCGACATCACCGTGCACAAGCACCGCCTGAGCGGCTTCTGGGACAACGAGTTCGACAGCCTGCTGCGCCAGCAGGGCATCACCACCTTGCTGTTCGCGGGCATCAACACCGACCGCTGCGTGTTCTCCACGCTGCAGGACGCGGCCTTCCTCGGCTACGACTGCGTGCTGCTGAAGGACGCCTGCAACACGCCGTCGCCGGCCTACGTCACGCGCGGCATCCATTTCATCGTGCAGCAGCTGCACGGCTTCGTCGCCACGGCCGAAGCGCTCATGGCCTCGCTGCCGAAGCGTTCGCGCCGTTCTGCATCCACCCCGCCCCACCAGGAGTCCTGACATGTCCCTCTTCCGCCGCCCCATGCCCGCGCTGCTCTCGGCCTGCGCGCTCGCCCTGGCCGCCACCGGCGCCGCCGCCCAGACCTCGGTCAAGATGGTCCTCAACTGGAAGTACGAAGGCGCGCAGGCCTGGTTCTTCACCGCGCAGGACAAGGGCTACTTCAAGGCCGAGGGCCTCGACGTCGAGATCGACCAGGGCGAGGGCTCGGCCGCCTCGATCCCGAAGGTGGCCGCGGGCGCCTACCAGGCCGGCTTCGGCGACGTCAACGCGCTGATCGACCTGGCCTCCAAGCGCCCGGCCGATGCGCCGGTGGCGGTCTACATGCTCTACAACACGCCGCCCTTCACGCTGGTGGTGAAGCAGGACAGCCCGATCCGCACGCCCAAGGACCTCGAGGGCAAGACCATCGGCGGCCCGGCCAACGACGGCGCGCTCAAGCTGTTCCCGGCCTTCGCGAAGATCGCCAACGTCGACCCCGCCAAGGTCAACATCACCAACATGGCGCCCAACCTGCGCGAGCAGATGTTGAGCCGCGGCCAGATCGACGCCGCCTTCGGCTACGTGACCACCGTGAGCTTCAGCGCCAAGGCCATGGGCCTCGATCCCGCGAAGGACCTGCGCTTCATCCGCTACGGCGACCACGGCATGGACCTCTATTCGAACGCCGTGTTCTTCTCGCGCGCCTTCGTGAAGGACAACCCGAAGGCGGTGCAGGGCTTCGTGAAGGCGCTCAACCGCGCGATCAAGGACGTGATCGCCGATCCCGATGCCGGCGTGGCCGCGGTGATG
Organism: Variovorax sp. GW821-FHT09B01; assembly: GCF_059418345.1. NCBI lineage: Bacteria > Pseudomonadati > Pseudomonadota > Betaproteobacteria > Burkholderiales > Comamonadaceae > Variovorax > Variovorax sp. GW821-FHT09B01. Next base: position 216,675 of record NZ_JBWKPQ010000011.1, read on the forward strand.
AAGCGCGAGCCGCTGCTCAAGCGCGAGGTCGAGAAGGAGAAGCTGCTCGCCACCCTGCGCAACGACATGAGCCATCCCGAGATCGCGCGCATCGGCCTGGGCGACATCGACGAAGCACGCATGCAGCGCGCGATCGAGATCGTGGCCGATGCCAACAAGCTGCCGCGCAAGCCCACGGTGGCCGAGGTCTTCGACCGCGGCTTCCTGCCCGCGCGCGCCGAGCGGCCCTCGAGCCTGGACCGCCAACCCTGAACCCCGCCACAACGACACGAAGAGAGAAAGACGAACATGGACCTGCAACTCAAGGACAAGGTGGCGCTCATCACCGGCCCCGCCAAGGGCATGGGGCGCGCCGTGACGCTGGCCTTCGCGCGCGAAGGCGCGAAGCTGGTGCTGGCCGGCCGCGACACCGCCGCCATCGAGCCCGTGGCCGCCGAGGCCCGCGCGCTCGGCGTGGCCGCCATCGTGGTGCCCTGCGACCTCACGCAGAGCGCCCAGACCGAGGCGCTGGCCGCGCATGCGCTCGAGGCCTTCGGCCGCATCGACATCCTGGTCAACGTGGCCGGCGGCTCGGGCCCGATCGGCAAGACCGGCTGGGAGACCACGAGCGAGGAGTTCGACGAGATCGTGCAGCTCAACATGACGGGCTGCTTCAACACCATGCACGCGGTGCTGCCCTCGATGATCGAGCGCAAGAGCGGCAAGGTGGTCAACGTCGGCGGCACCTTCGGCATGCGCGGGCGCGCCGGCCGGCTCGCCTACTCGGCCTCGAAGTGGGGGCTGCGCGGCATCACCAAGAGCTTCGCGCTCGAGGCCGGCCCGTACGGCATCAACGTCAACTGCGTTGCGCCGGGCATGGTCGACGGGCCGCGCTTTCGCGAGAAGGTGTGCGCCAACATGGCCGAGAAGCTGGGCATCACGCTCGAGGAGGCGATGACGCGCCATGCGGCCGACTACGCGCTGCGCCGCGTCTCCACCGACGCCGACGTGGCCAACGCCTGCCTGTTCATGGCCAGCGAGGTCTCGCGCCAGATCACCGGCGTCGACCTGCCGGTCGATGGCGGCTGGGCCATGCTCTGAACGCGGGGAACGAACCATGAAGGAAGTCGACCTCGTCATCCGCGGCGCCCAGGTGGTGTCGCCGGACCGCATCTTCGAAGCCGCCGTCGCGATCGCCGGCGAGCGCATCGTGGCCGTGGGCCACGACGACACCATGCCGAGCGCGCGCGAGGAGATGCGCGCCGACGGCCTGCACCTGCTGCCGGGCGCCATCGACAGCCATGTGCATTTCCGCGACCCCGGCTATCCGAACAAGGAGACCTGGAAGACCGGCTCGGCCGCCGCCGCGCTCGGCGGCGTGACCACCGTGTTCGAGATGCCCAACACCAACCCGCCGACCGGCACCGTCGAGGCGCTGCGCTTGAAGCAGAAGGCGGCCGAGTCCTCGTACGTGGACTTCGGCATCCACGGCCTGCTCGGCGACGACACCGTCGAGCGGCTCGAGGAGCTGCTCGAGGCCGGCGTGACCAGCTTCAAGGCTTTCGTCGGCAACACCTTCGGCAACCTGCCCGCGCCCACCGACGGCGCGCTGCTCGAGGGCTTCGAGAAGCTCGCGCCGCTGGGCATCCGCACCGTGGTGCATGCCGAGAACTCCTCGATCCTGTTCCGGCGCCAGAAGAAGATGCAGGCTGCCGGGCGCATCGACGCGATGGCGCACCTGGCGGCGCGGCCCGCGGTGGCCGAGATCGAGGCCATCGGCCGCGTGCTCACCCTGGCCGAATGGACCGGCGCGCGCGTGCATATCGCGCACCACAGCGCGGCCGACTCGCTCTACCTGCTGCGCGCGGCGCGCGCTCGCGGCGTCGACGTGACGGCCGAGACCTGCCCGCAGTACCTGCTGCTCAACACCGACCACATGCGCACGCTCGGTGGCGTGATGCGGCTGAACCCGCCGATCCGCGAGCCGCGCCACAACCAGCCGCTGTGGGATGCGTTGATGGACGGCACGCTTGACATGATCGCCACCGACCATGCGCCGCACGCGCCCGAGGAGAAGACGCGCGAGAGCATCTGGGACTGCGACTGCGGCTTCCCGGGCGTGGAGACGCAGATGCCGCTGATGCTGACCGAGGTCAACCGCGGCCGTGCCTCGCTGATGGACTACGTGCGCTGGAGCTCGGTCAACCCGGCCAAGGCCTGGGGCCTGTACGGCACCAAGGGCGTGATCGCGCCGGGCGCGCATGCCGACATCGCCTTCGTCGACATGAACCGCGCGGGCGTGCTGTCGCAGAACAAGCTGCAGAGCATCAGCAAGATCTCGCCGTGGAACGGGCGCGCGGTGCGCGGCTATCCGCTGCACACCCTGCTGCGTGGGCGCTTCGTGATGCGCGACGGCCGGCTGGTGGCCGAGGCCGCGGGCTGGGGCCGCTCGGTGAAGGGCGTGCAGCGCATGCCGGTGGCCAGGCCGCGCAACACCGAGCACTACAGCAGCGCGATCCTCGAGACGCCGCCGGGCGTGCCCGTGAACGCGGTGCCGGTCGGCGAGATCGACTGGAACGCGGCATGAGCGGCGGCCGCATCCAGGAGGTCCGCGTCTGGCGCATCCCGTGCAGCGGGCCCGGCGACCTGCGCGGCGCGCGGGCACTGATCGAGGCGGGCGAGCTCGTGCCGTCCGAGATCGTCGCGGTGATGGGCAAGACCGAGGGCAACGGCTGCGTCAACGACTTCACGCGCGAGTACGCCTCCGCGGCCTGGTGCCAGCTGCTCGCGGGCGCGCTCGGCTGCACGCCCGAGGCCGTGCACCGCCAGGTGGCGCTCGTGATGTCGGGCGGCACCGAGGGCGTGCTCTCGCCGCACTTCACCGTGTTCGCGCGGCGCTGGCGCGACGAGGCCATGCCCACGCATGGCGAGAAGCGGCTGGTGGTGGGCGTCGCGCACACGCGCGACTTCCTGCCCGAGGAGATGGGCCGCGCCGCGCAGATCGACGCCACCGCCGAGGCCGTGGCCGCGGCGATGCGCGACGCGGGCATCGACGGCACGCACGACGTGCACTTCGTGCAGGTCAAGTGCCCGCTCTTGACTTCGGCCAAGGTGGCGGCCGCGCTCGCGCGCGGTGCCGCGCCGGTCACGCACGACAGCTACGAGTCGATGGGTTACTCGCGCGGCGCCTCGGCGCTCGGCGTGGCGGTGGCGCTCGGCGAGGTGGCGCGCGCCGATATCGGCGACGCCAGCGTGATGGCCGACTGGAGCGCCTACTCGGCGCGCGCCTCGGCCTCGGCCGGCATCGAGCTCGAGGGCAACGTGGTCATCGTGCTCGGCGAGGCGCGCGCCAGCGCCTCGGCGCTGCGCATCGCCCATGGCGTGATGCGCGACGCGATCGACGGCCACAGCGTGCGCGCGCTGCTGCGCGACGCCTTCGGCCTCGATGCCGAGCGCGACGCGCAGGCCGTCTCGCGCCGGCTCGTGAACCTGCTCGCCAAGGCCGAGGCCAGCCCCGACGGCCGCGTGCGCGGCGAGCGCCACACCATGCTCAACGACTCCGACATCCATGCCACGCGCCATGCGCGCGCGGTGGTCGGCGGCGTGCTGGCCTCGCTGGCCGGCCACACCGCGCTCTATGTCTCGGGCGGCGCGGAGCACCAGGGGCCCGCGGGCGGCGGTCCGGTGGCCGCGATCGTGCGCGTCGAGGACGCAGGCACGTCCTCTCCTTCTTCCTGAAAGCGACCATGGAACGAGCCTTCATCCAACTGTCGGACGTGATGCTGCGCTACGGCGGCGGCACCATCGCGCTGGACCACACCACGCTGGGCATCGACAAGGGCGACTTCGTCGCGCTGGTCGGCCCCAGCGGCTGCGGCAAGTCGACCATCCTCAAGCTGGTGGCCGGGCTGCTGCGGCCCAGCGCCGGCGCGGTGATCGCGGGCGGGCGCGAGGTGGGCGCCGTGGGCGTGCGCACGCCCGCGGGCAGCCATGCCTCGGCCGCGCCGCGGCTGCGCATCGGCCTCGCGTTCCAGAACCCGACCATGCTGCCCTGGCTCACGATCCGCGAGAACGTGATGATCCCGCTGAAGATCGTCGAGCCGTTTCGCCAGGACTACCGGCGCAAGAAGCGCGGCGAATACGCCGAGCGCGCCGATGCGCTGCTGGCCCAGGTCGGCTTGAAGGGTTTTGGCGACAAGCGGCCGTGGCAGCTCTCGGGCGGCATGCTGCAGCGGGCCTCGCTGTGCCGCGCGCTGGTGCACGAGCCCGAGCTGCTGCTGCTCGACGAGCCCTTCGGCGCGCTCGACCAGTTCACGCGCGAGGAGCTGTGGGACATCATGCAGTCGCTGTGGATCGCGCGCCGGCCCACGGTGCTGCTGGTGACGCATGACCTGCGCGAGTCGGCCTACCTGGCCAACCGCATCTGCGTGATGAGCGCGCGGCCGGGCCGCATCCTCGAGACGCGCGAGGTCGGCTTCGCGCGGCCGCGCACGCTCGAGAGCAGCTACGCGAGCGAGTTCGCGACGCTGGTGCAGCAGCTGCGCATGCGCATCGCGCAGGCGCGCCGCGGCGGCGATGCGGCGCCCGAGGCCGTGGCGGCCGAACCGCTGGTCGCGGAGGTGGCGGCATGAACGCGATCTCCCCCGTGCTGCGCCAGCGCCTGCTGTCGACCGGCGCGCTGCTCGGCTTCTTCGTGCTGTGGGAACTGGTCTGCCTGGCCGGCGGCATCTCCGACCTGGTGCTGCCGCGGCCGAGCCAGATCGCCCATGTGCTGCTCGAGAAGATGCCGCTGCTGTGGCCGCACACCGTGCAGACGCTCTACACCACGCTCGCGGGCTTCGTGCTGGGCGTGGCCGCGGGCGTGCTGATCGGCGTGGCCATCGGCTCCTCGAAGCTGGCCTACGACGTGACCTATCCGCTGCTGGTGGGCTTCTCGAGCATTCCGAAGGTGGCGGTGGTGCCGCTGTTCGTGGTGTGGTTCGGGGCCGGCACCGTGCCCGCGATCCTGACCTCGATGGTGATCAGCATCTTCCCGGTGGTGGTCAACGTGGCCACCGGCCTCGCGAGCACCGAGCCCGAGCTCGAGGACGTGCTGCGCGTGCTCGGCGCGCGCAAGCGCGACATCCTCTGGAACGTGGGCCTGCCGCGCACGCTGCCCTACCTGTTCGCCTCGCTCAAGATCGCGATCACGCTCGCCTTCGTGGGCACGGTGCTCAGCGAGACCGTGGCGGCCAACAAGGGCATCGGCACCGTGATGATGATCGCCAGCGGCAACTTCGACGTGCCGATGGTGTTCGCGGGCCTGTTCCTGCTCGCGGCGATGGGCGTGCTGCTGTACGCGGTGTCGGCCCTCGTCGAGCGGCGCATGACGGGCTGGGCCCAGCGCAAGACCGACATGGCCATGGCCTGACCCAAGGACGACCTCCAATGACTTCCACGCGCATCCTCATCACCGCGGGCGACCTGCGCTTCGTGGCCCAGACCCATCCCGACGCGCCGCTCACCGTGGCCGCGTTCTCGAAGCTCTTGCCCTACCGGCAGAAGCTGATCCACGTGCGCTGGAGCGGCGAAGGCTGCTGGGTGCCGCTGGGCGACTTCCAGCTCGGCGTGGGCTTCGAGAACCACACCAGCCATCCCTCGGTGGGCGACATCCTGTTCTATCCCGGCGGCTACAGCGAGACCGAGATCATCCTGGCCTATGGCGCCTGCAGCTTCTCGAGCCGCATGGGCCAGCTCGCGGGCAACCACTTCCTGAGCATCGTCGAGGGGCGCGAGCAGTTGCGCGAACTCGGCCGGCGGGTGTTGTGGGAGGGCGCGCAGGACGTGCGCTTCGAGGCCGCCTGAACTTCACGCAAGACCAAGGAGCTCCCATGCTGAAAACCCTCTCGCGCCGCGGCGCGCTCGCGGCCCTGCCCGCGCTGGCGGCCGTGCTCGGCGCGCCGCGTGCCTTCGCGCAGGCGCCCACGCCGATCAAGTTCGTGCTCGACTGGAAGCTGCAGGGCATCCATGCCTGGTACTACCTCGCGCAGGACCGCGGTTACTTCGCGGCCGAGAAGCTGGCCGTGAGCATCGACCAGGGCGACGGCTCGGCGGCCGCCGTCACCAAGGTGATGAACGGCGCCTACCAGGCCGCCTTCGGCGACATGAACGCCATCGTGCAGAACGCCGCCACGCGGCCGGCCGACGCGCCCGTGATGGTCTACATGCTCTACGACCGCGCGCCCTTCGCGCTGATCGTGAAGGCGTCAGGACCGATCAAGACGCTCAAGGACCTCGAGGGCCGCACGCTCGGCAGCCCGGCCGGCGGCGCCGCGGCGCGCATGTTCCCGGTGATCGCGGCGCGCGCGGGCATCGATCCCGCCAAGGTCCAGTGGACCGGCATGGCGCCCAACCTGCAGGAGCAGATGCTGCTCAAGGACCATGTCGACGGCTCGGCCGTGTTCTCGGTCACCAGCTACATGAACCTGGTGGCGCAGGGCGTCGACCCCGACCGCGACATCCGCTGGTTCCACTACGCCGACCATGGCGTGGACCTCTACGGCAACGGCGTGATGGTGTCGCGCGCGCTGCTGCGCGACAGGCCCGAGGCCGTGGCCGGGCTGGTGCGCGCGATCCACCGCGCGGTGCTCGACACGATCGCCGACCCCGACGCGGCCATCGCCGCGCTCGCCAAGCGCGAGCCGCTGCTCGATGCCGCGCTCGAGAAGCGGCGCCTGCTCTACACGCTGCGCACCGTGATGCTGACGCCCGCGGTCGCGCAGGCCGGCATCGGCGATGTCGACGATGCGCGCATGGGCCGCGCCATCGCGCAATTGCGCACCGCCTTCGAGCTGCCGCGCGCGCCCGCGCCCGGCGAGGTGTTCGACCGGCGCTTCCTGCCGCCCGCGGCCGCGCGCCGGGTGGTGGCGAGCTGAGGCGTCGCATGACCCTCGCCCCGCACCCCGACGCCATCGACTGCGCCTGGCTGCTGGCCGAGCCGGGCCTGCAGCCCGCGCAGGCCGGCATGCGCATCGCGCTCGACGGCGAACGCTTCGGCGCGATCGCGTCGCGCGATGCCGCAGGCCCCGCGCCGCGCCGGCTCGTGCTGCCGGCGCTGGCCAATGCGCACGACCATGCGCGCACCTTCCGCAGCGCCACGCTCGGCGCCTTCGGCCAGCCGCTCGAGAGCTGGCTGCCCTTCCTGGGCACGGTGCCGGGCATGGACCCCTACCTCTGCACCGCCACCTCGTTCGCGCGCTCGCTGCGCCATGGCGTGGCGAACCTGATGGTCCACTACACGCGCGTGCAGGGCGGCATGGACTACGTCGACGAAGCGCGCGCGGTGGCGCGGGCCGCGCGCGACGTGGGCGTGCGCATCGGCTTCGCGGTCGCCATGCGCGACCGCCACGGCATCGCCTACGACGACGATGCCGCCGTGCTGGCCCTGCTGCGCCCCGGCATCCGCGACGCGGTCGCGCGGCGCCTCGCGGTGCAGCCCATCGAGCCCGCGCGGCAGCTCGCGCAGGTCGACGCCGTGGCGCGCATGGTCGAGGAGGAGGGCCTGGGCGCGCACGTCACCGTGCAGTACGGCCCCACCGCGGTCCAGTGGTGCGGCACGCCACTGCTCGAGGCCATCGCGCGCGCCTCGGCCGATACCGGCCGGCCGGTCCACATGCACCTGCTCGAGACGCGCTACCAGCGCGACTGGGCCGATGCCAATCATCCGGGCGGCATCGTGCGCTTTCTCGACGCGATCGGCCTGCTCACCCCGCGCCTCACGCTCGCCCACTGCACCTGGGCGCGGCCCGACGAGCTCGCGCTGATCGCCGAGCGCGGCGCCACCATCGCCGTCAACACCAGCTCGAACCTCGGCCTCCAGTCGGGCATCGCGCCGCTGGCCGAGATGCTGCGCCAGGGCTGCCGCGTGGCCATGGGGCTGGACGGCATGGCCTTCGACGAGGACGACGACGCCCTGCGCGAGATGCGCCTGGCCTATGCGCTGCACCGCGGCTGGGGCTACGAGCGCGCCATGACCCCGGCCCAGCTCTGGTCCTTCGCGGCCGGCCACGGCCCGCGCAGCGTGGGCGGCGCGCTGGTGTCGGGCGGCCGCATCGCGACCGGCGCCCCGGCCGACCTGGTGCTGCTGGACCTCGAGGCGCTCGACGACGATGCGCTGTTCGACGACATCGATCCGCTCGAGCTGGTGCTGGCCCGGGCCAGTGGGCGCCATGTGGCGCAGGTGCTGGTCGGCGGGCGGCTGGTGGTCGATGCCGGACGGGTGCTGGGCATCGACGAGCCCGCGCTGCGCGCCGAGCTGCTGGCGCGCATGCGCGCGGCGCTCGCGGCCGATCCCTCGCATGCGCAATGGCGCCGCACGCTGGGGGCGCTGGCGGAAGATTTGGGGCCGCTGTACCGAGAGGGGCGGATCGGGCGCTGCTGCGGCTAGGCGGCCGGGCGCTCAGAGCGTGAAGTCGTACTCCAGCGTGATCGGCGCGTGGTCGCTGAACTTGATGGTCTTGAAGATCTGCTCGGTGCGCGCGAGCGCGGCGGTCTTCGGCGTGGCGAGGTGGTAGTCGAGCCGCCATCCCACGTTGTTGGCATAGGCCTGGCCGCGGTTGCTCCACCAGGTGTAGGCCTCGCCGGTGGTGTCGGGCTTGAGCATGCGGTAGACGTCGACCAGCCCCGCGCCCTCGGCGCCGGCGTCGAGCAGCTTCGTCATCCAGGCGCGCTCCTCGGGCAGGAAGCCGCTGTTCTTCTGGTTGCCGCGCCAGTTCTTGAGGTCGATCTCCTTGTGGGCGATGTTGATGTCGCCGCACAGCACGAACTCGCGCTGCTTCTTCAGCGCCACCAGGTGCGGGAAGAAGCCCTTGAGGAAGCGGAACTTGGCCTGCTGGCGCTCCTCGCCCGAGCTGCCGCTCGGGAAATAGCAGCTGATGACCGAGAACTTGCGTTTCGGCGTGTCGAAGCGCAGCTCGAGATAGCGGCCCTCGGCGTCGAATTCGGCGTCGCCCCAGCCCACCACCACCTCGCTGGGCACGTGCTTCGTGTAGATCGCGGTGCCCGCGTAGCCCTTCTTCTCGGCAAAATGGAAGTGGCCCTTGAGGCCGGCCATCTCCTCGAAGCGGCCTTCGATGTCGCTGGCCTGGACCCGGATCTCCTGCATGCAAATACAATCCGGCGCCAATTCGGCCACCCAGTCGGCAACGCCCTTGGTGGCGGCCGAACGCAGGCCATTGAGATTGAGACTGGTCAGTTTGAACACAAGGAATTCCGATGGCTGTAGATGGTGAGAAAAGCAGTGCGGTGGCGCAGGACTTCGTCCAGTTCGCGCTCGACGCGGGCGTGTTGCGCTTCGGCGAGTTCAAGACCAAGGCCGGCCGCATGAGTCCTTATTTCTTCAATTCGGGCCTCTTCGACGACGGCGCCAAGATCGCGCGGCTCGCGGGATTCTATGCAGACCGCCTGATCGAGAGCGGGCTCGAGTTCGACATGATCTTCGGCCCGGCCTACAAGGGCATCCCGCTGGGCGCCACGGTGGCGGCCGAGCTCGCGCGGCGCGGCCGCAACGTGCCCTTCGCCTACAACCGCAAGGAAGCCAAGGCGCACGGCGAGGGCGGCAACCTGGTCGGCGCGCCGCTCCAGGGCCGGGTGCTGATCGTCGACGACGTGATGTCCGCGGGCACCGCGGTGCGCGAGTCGATCGCCGCGATCCAGGCCGCGGGCGCGGTGCCGCACGCGGTGGCGATCGCGCTCGACCGCCAGGAGAAGGCGACCGAGAACGGCGTCGACGTGGACCACAGCGCCGTGCAGTACGTGCGCAACCAGCTCGGCCTGCAGGTGGTGGCGATCGCCACCCTCGACGACCTGCTGAGCTACCTCTCGGGCGGCGCGGCCGCCGACCTCGGCACCCACCGCGAGCGCGTGCTCGCCTACCGCACGCGCTACGGCGCCCACTGAAGGAAACGCCCGATGCACCGCCTGCCGCGCCGCGCCCGCCACAGCCGATTCCGCGCCATCGGAAACGCCCGTGCCGCGCTGGCCGCGGTGCTCGCCGCCGGCTGCACGCTGGCGCTGGCCCAGGCGCAGAAGGGCGCGCCCGTGCCCAGCGCCGCGGGCATCTATTCGTGCGTCGATGCCAAGGGCCGCACCCTGACCGCCGACCGGCCGATCGCCGAATGCAGCGACCGCGAGCAGCGCGAGCTGAGCCCGAGCGGCATGACGCGGCGCCGGCTCGAGCCCACCTACACGGCGCGCGAGCAGGCCGAACGCGAGGACCGCGCGCGCGAGGCCGCGGTGCAGGCCGCGCGCATCGCCGACGAGCGCCGGCGCGAGCGCGCGCTGCTGATCCGCTATCCGAACGCCGCCGCCCACGAGCGCGAGCGCGGCGAGGCGCTGGTGCAGGTCGACGCGGTGATCCAGGCGGCGCGCAAGCGGCTGTCCGAACTGGCCGACGACCGCAAGAAGATCGACGAGGAGCTCGAGTTCTACAAGGGCGACGCGAGCAAGGCGCCCGGCGTGCTGCGGCGCCGGCTCGACGACAACGCCAAGAGCGTGGCGGTGCAGAACCGCTTCATCGGCGAGCAGGAAGACGAGAAGAAGCGCGTCAACGCGCGCTTCGACGAGGAGCGCGTGCGGCTCAAGCAGCTGTGGTCGGGCGAGACCGCGACCACCGCGCGCTGACCGGCATCCCCCAAAAGAAAAAACGGTGAAGCGGCCCGCGCGGGGCCCGCTTCACCGTCGTATCGGGCCGAAGCCCGGGCTCAGGCCAGCTTGGCCTTCAGCAGTTCCGTGACCTGCGCCGGGTTGGCCTTGCCGCCGCTGGCCTTCATGACCTGGCCCACGAGGCCGTTGAGCGCCTTCTCCTTGCCGCCGCGGTACTCCTCGACGTTCTTGGCGTTCTTCGCGATCACCTCGTCGAGGATCGCGTCGAGCGCGCCGGCGTCGTTCATCGGCTTCAGGTCCTTGGCCTCGATGATCGCGTCGACGTCGCTGCCTTCGCCGGTCCACAGCGCTTCGAAGACCTGGCGCGCGGCGTTGTTCGGCAAGGTGCCGTCGGCGATGCGCTTCACGAGCTGGCCGAGCTGCGCCGCGCTGACCGGCGCGGCCTCGATGCCGATCTCCTGGGCATTGAGGCGGCGTGCGATCTCGCCGGTGATCCAGTTGCTCGCGAGCTTCGGCGTGGCGCCGGCCTTCACCGCCTCGTCGAAGTAGCGCGCGAGCGCCGGGCCCTGCGTGAGCTGCGCGGCGTCGTAGGCCGACAGGCCATGGTCGCGCACGTAGCGCTCGGCCATCACGCGCGGCAGCTCGGGCATCTCGGCCTTCACGCGCTCGATCCAGTCGGCGGCGATCACCAGCGGCGGCAGGTCCGGGTCGGGGAAGTAGCGGTAGTCGGACGAGTCTTCCTTGGCGCGCATCGCGCGCGTCTCGCCGGTGTCGGGGTTGAACAGCACGGTGGCCTGCTCGATCTTGCCGCCGTCCTCGAGCGTGTCGATCTGCCAGCTGATCTCGTAGTCGATCGCCTGCTGCATGAACTTGAAGCTGTTCAGGTTCTTGATCTCGCGGCGCGTGCCGAGCTTCTCGCCGGGGCGGCGCACCGAGACGTTGGCGTCGCAGCGGAAGCTGCCTTCCTGCATGTTGCCGTCGCAGATGCCGATCCAGGTCACGATCTTGTGCAGCTCCTTCGCATAGGCCACGGCCTCGGCGGTGGAGCGCATGTCGGGCTCGGTCACGATCTCGAGCAGCGGCGTACCGGCGCGGTTGAGGTCGATGCCGCTCTGGCCCACGAAGTCCTCGTGCAGCGACTTGCCCGCGTCCTCCTCGAGGTGGGCGCGCACCAGGCGCACGGTCTTCTGTTCCTCGCCGACGAAGAAGCTCACCGAGCCGCCCTGCACCACGGGGATCTCGAACTGGCTGATCTGGTAGCCCTTGGGCAGGTCGGGGTAGAAGTAGTTCTTGCGCGCGAACACGCTGCGCGGCGCGATGTGCGAACCGAGCGCGAGGCCGAGCCGGATCGCGCGTTCGACCGCGCCCTTGTTCATCACGGGCAGCGTGCCGGGCAGCGCGAGGTCGACCGCGCAGGCCTGCGTGTTGGGCTCGGCGCCGAAGGCCGTGGAGGCGCGGCTGAAGATCTTGCTCGCGGTCGAGAGCTGGGCGTGGGTCTCGAAGCCGATGATGACTTCATAGCCGCGCACCAGCGGGCCGGTCGGGCGGCCCTGTTGCTGTGCTTCGAAGGTGTTCACTGTCTCGCTCATGTCAGAAGCCCTCCGGCGTGCGCGCATGCCAGTCGGTGGCCTGCTGGAAGCGGTGCGCCGCGTTGAGCAGCTGGGCCTCCTTGAGGTAGTTGCCGACCAACTGGAGGCCCACAGGCAAGCCCTGCTTGTCGAATCCCGCAGGCAGGCTCATGCCTGGCAGGCCCGCGAGAGATGCTGGCAGGGTATAGATGTCCGCAAGGTAGTCGGCGACCGGATCGTCGCCGTGCTCGCCGATCTTCCACGCGGTGGTGGGAGCCGCCGGCCCTGCGATGAACGTGCACTGCTTGAAGGCCTGCTGGAAGTCGTCGGCGATCATGCGGCGCACCTTCTGCGCCTGCAGGTAGTAGGCGTCGTAGTAGCCGTGTGAGAGCACATAGGTGCCGATCATGATGCGGCGCTTCACTTCGTCGCCGAAGCCTTCGGCGCGCGTGCGCTCGTACATGTCCGCAAGGTCCTTGTACTGCTTGGTGCGATGGCCGAACTTCACACCGTCGAAGCGGCTCAGGTTCGAGCTGGCTTCTGCCGCGGCAAGGATGTAGTACGTCGGAATCGACAAGGACGTCTTGGGAAGATGAACCGGAACCCAGGTTGCCCCGAGGTCTTCATAGACCTTGATGGCCTCCCAGAAGACGGCCGACACGCATTCCGAAGGGCCGGGGTTGGTCTTGTCGAGTTCCAGTGCCTTCTTGTCGGCGGGCCTGGCGATCCATTCGAGCGGCACGCCGATGACCACGTCCTTCAAGGGCGCGTCGAGCGAGCGCCTGAAGTCTTCGGTCGCACCGTCGTAAGAAGTGGAGTCGCGATCGACATCGGGGCCGCACATCGCCGACAACAGCAATGCGCAATCTTCGGCCGAGCGCGCCATCGGCCCGGCCTGGTCGAGGCTCGATGCGAAGGCCACCATGCCGTAGCGCGAGGCGCGGCCGTAGGTCGGCTTGATGCCGGTCACGCCGCAGAACGACGCGGGCTGGCGGATCGAGCCGCCGGTGTCAGTGCCGGTGGCCGCGGGCGCGAGACGCGCCGCGACAACCGCCGCGCTGGCACCCGAGGATCCGCCGGGAATGCGCTCGCGGTTCCACGGGTTCTGAACGGGCACGGCCTTGTCGTGGCCCACGGCGGGCACCGCGACGTTCTCGTTGGCCGAGCCCATCGCGAACTCGTCGCAGCTCAACTTGCCGAGCGTGACCGCGCCGGCCTCGGCCAGGCGGCGCACCACAGTCGCGTCGAAGGGCGAGCGGTAGCCCGCGAGCATCTTCGAGCCGGCGGTGGTGGCGAAATCGGTGGTGACGAAGATGTCCTTGTGCGCGATCGGCACGCCGGCCAGGGCCGGGGCGTTGCCTGCGGCGAGCAGCGCGTCGGCCTTGCGGGCCTGGGCCAGCGTGACTTCTTCATTGACGTCGACGAAGGCGCCGAGCGATTCATGGGCCTTCATGCGGCCGAGGAAGGCCTGCGAGGCCTCGACAGCCGAGACCTTGCGTTCGGCCAAGGCCTTGGCCAGGGCGACCACGCCCATCTGGTGCAGTGGTTCGCCGCTCATTGTTCGATCACCTTGGGCACGAGGAACAGGCCTGCTTCGACGGCCGGGGCGCTTTTCTGGTTGGCTTCGCGATTGTTCGGTTCGCTCACGACATCGTCGCGCAGGCGCAGCGTGATGTCCTCGATGGCGGCCACGGGATGGGCCAGGGGCTCGATGTCCGTGGTGTTGACCGAACGCATGCGCTCGACCAGGTCAAAAAAGCCGTTGAGCTGGCTGAGCATGCGCTCGCTTTCGTCGGGGGCGAGCTGCAGCCGCGCCAGGGAGGCGATGCGGGCGATATCGGAAGCGGAAAGGGACATGGTGGAACCGGCCGAAAAACCGGAGGTAAATAGCGCGCCGCAAGGGCCGCCAACACGGGATTCAGAGGGGATTCGGGTATTATCCCGCCTTTGCCGCAACCCCCGCGAACGCGCCGGCTTTTGCTGCAAAAACGATCAAATTCACCCTTCCAGCACCCCCAAAACACCCATAGAGTGAGCGACGTTCTGCCGATGCGCAGCCCGTGCTCCAGAGGATTCCGCACATGTTTGGAGCTTTCCGTCGGTACTTCTCCACCGACCTCGCGATCGACCTCGGCACCGCCAACACGCTCATCTTCGCCCGCAACAAGGGCATCGTGCTGGACGAACCCTCGGTCGTCGCCATCCGCCACGAAGGCGGTCCGCATGGCAAGAAGGTGATCCAGGCCGTCGGCCGCGAGGCCAAGGCCATGCTCGGCAAGGTGCCGGGCAACATCGAAGCCATCCGCCCGATGAAGGACGGCGTGATCGCCGACTTCGTGATCACCGAGCAGATGATCAAGCAGTTCATCAAGATGGTGCACCCGCGCACGCTGCTCACGCCGAGCCCGCGCATCATCATCTGCGTGCCCTGCGGTTCCACCCAGGTCGAGCGCCGCGCCATCAAGGACGCGGCCGAGGCCGCGGGCGCGACCTCGGTCTACCTGATCGAGGAACCCATGGCCGCGGCCATCGGCGCCGGCCTGCCCGTGAGCGAAGCCTCGGGCTCGATGGTGGTCGACATCGGCGGCGGCACCACCGAGGTGGGCGTCATCAGCCTTGGCGGCATGGTCTACAAGGGCTCGGTGCGCGTCGGCGGCGACCGCTTCGACGAGGCCATCATCAACTACATCCGCCGCAACTACGGCATGCTGATCGGCGAGCCCACGGCCGAGGTCATCAAGAAGAGCATCGGCTCGGCCTTCCCGGGCTCCGAGGTCAAGGAAATGGAAGTCAAGGGCCGCAACCTCTCCGAGGGCGTGCCGCGCAGCTTCACGATCAGCAGCAACGAAGTGCTGGAAGCCCTGACCGACCCGCTCAACAACATCGTCTCGGCCGTCAAGAACGCGCTCGAGCAGACCCCGCCCGAACTCGGCGCCGACATCGCCGAGCGCGGCATGATGCTCACCGGCGGCGGCGCGCTGCTGCGCGACCTCGACCGTCTGCTGGCCGAGGAAACCGGCCTGCCGGTGCTGGTCGCCGAGGACCCGCTGACCTGCGTGGTGCGCGGCTGCGGCATCGCCCTCGAGCGCATGGACCGGCTGGGAAGCATCTTCACGAGCGAGTGAATGCAGCGCCGCCTCCATCGGCCGGCCCCCGCTTGCGCGGGCCGGCCTTTTGTCATCTGATGCCGCAGCACTCGACCTGATCCCATGCCCCTGGGCACGCTCGACCGCACCGCGCCACCCCTGTTCAACCAGGGGCCATCGGCGCTGAGCAAGCTGATCTTCTTCAGCACGCTCGCGCTTTTCCTGATGGTGGCGGACGCCCGCTTCCACATCGTGCAGCCGGTGCGCCAGGCCATCGCGGCCGTGCTCTACCCGGTGCAATGGGTGGCGCTCAAGCCCGTGCAGTTCGTGGTGGGCGCCGGCGGCTACCTCGAGGACCTGCAGACCGCGCAGAAGAACGAGGCCGACGCGCGCAAGGCGCTGATGCTGCAGGCCGAGCGCGCGAGCCAGGCCGACACGCTGGCGCAGGACAACGCGCGGCTGCGCGCGCTGCTCGAGCTGCGCCAGCTGCAGCAGACGCCGGGCCGCGCGGCCGAGGTGCTGTACGACGCGGCCGACCCCTACACGCGCAAGATCGTCATCGACCAGGGCCTGGCCCAGGGCGTGGCGCCGGGCTCGCCGGTGATCGACGCCCAGGGCGTGCTCGGCCAGGTGACGGCGGTGCAGCCCTTCACGAGCGAGGTCACGCTGGTGATCGACCGCGACCTCTCCATTCCCGTGCAGAACACCCGCACCGGCGTGCGCAGCGTGGCCTTCGGCGATGCCTCGGCGCATGGCGGCGGGCTCGAGCTGCGCTTCATGGCCGCCAACGCCGACCTGCAGGAGGGCGACCTGCTGTCGACCAGCGGCGTCGACGGCATCTATCCCGCCGGATTGCCGGTGGCGAAGATCGAGCGCATCGAGCGCCGCGCCGACTCGGCCTTCGCGCGCATCTACTGCGTGCCGCTCGCGCACGTGATGGCCGCGCGCTACGTGCTGGTGCTGCAGCCCACGGGCGCGCCCTCGGCACCGCCGCCGGCGGCCGCGGCCGCGCCGGCGCCGCGCCCGAAGAAGGCCGAAGGCAAGGCCGGCGCGGCCGTCAAGGGCGCGGAGAAGGCGTCCGAGAAGAACGGCGCCGCCGCCGCCGCGAAGAAACCCGCGGAGGCCGCGCGATGATCAAGCGACCCGGCCAGCAGCAGCTGTTGCTGCCCGTCAGCCCCGTGTTCATGTGGGGCAGCCTGGTGGTGGCCCTGCTGATCAACATGGTCCCGATCGGCCGCGCCGCCTGGATGCCCGACCTGCTCGCGCTGGCGATCGTGTTCTGGGGCGTGCACCAGCCGATGCGCGTGGGCATCGGCGCCGCCTTCGTCTTCGGGCTGCTGATGGACGTGCACCAGGCCTCGATGCTCGGCCAGCATGCGCTGTCCTACACCACGCTGGGCTTCTTCGCGATCACCATCCACCGCCGCCTGCTCTGGTATCCGGTGCTGTCGCAGGCGCTGCAGGTGCTGCCGCTGTTCGCGCTGTCGCAGCTGATCGAGATCGTCACGCGCATCCTCGGCGGCGGGGTGTTCCCGGGCTGGTCGGTGCTGATCTCGCCGGCCGTCGAGGCCGCGCTGTGGCCGCTGGCCACCTTCGTGCTGCTGGCGCCGCAGCGCCGCACGCCCGAGCCCGACGAAAACCGTCCCTTGTGACCATGTCCGCCGCCGGGCCTTCCCTGCCGCCGTCCGTGCAGGCCTTCGTGGATGCCGCCCTCGTGGTCGGCGACCTCGGGCTGCCGCAGTGGTATCCCGAGCCCGGCGGCATCGATGCCTTCCAGGTCGGCTACCGCTCGCACGGCCACACCGGCGAGGACCTGAGCAGCGAGGCGCCGGGCCAGTGGCATCCCGCCTGGCTCGCGGTGGCGGCCAACTACTTTCGCGATCCCTACTTCATCGACCTGCGCGAGGCCGACGCGGGCTATCCGGTCTGGTGGGCACCGGCCTCGGCCGGCCGCTGGACGCCGTCGCCCGTGGCCGCGTCGATCGAGCGTTTCGGCGCGCTGCTGCAGGCGCTGGCGGCGCTGGGCGACGACCCGGGCGCGATGCTCGCGCGCATCGAGCGCGAGCCCGGCACCGAGGGCGCGCCCTGGCGCGAGATCCGCGCCAACCTCGCCGAGGCCATGGACGCGCCCGAAGCGGAAGAGGCGTCCGCGCCGGTCGACCCCACGCACTGGACGCGCGGCGCGCTGGTGCTGCGCGACGCGGGCGCGCGCCGCGTCGAGGTCGCGCAATGCCTGGTGCGGCTGCTCGGCGTCGCGCCGGCACGCGCGCTCGCGCTGCTCAAGGCGCTGCCGCTGGAACTGTGCAGCGGTTTCCAAACTCATCTGGAGGCCGACCTGCGCAGCCTGCGCGCGCTCGGCGCCACGGTGGACTTCGTGCCCGCCGGCACCGGCGATACCGGGCCGGTTGCCTCGCCACCGCATGAAGCCTAAGCTCATCCATTGACCGTTCGCCGCCCATGACCGAAATCCGCAACGTCGCCGCCGACCTCGCGCGCTTCAAGCGCCGCGTGATCGTGATCGGCCTCACGGTGCTGTTCGCCTTCGGGCTGCTGTCGTCGCGGCTGATCTACCTGCAGGTCACGCGCCACGAGGACCTGGCCGAGCAGGCCGAGAGCAACCGAACGGCCGTGGTGCCGGTGGTGCCCAACCGCGGGCTGATCCTCGACCGCAACGGCATCATCCTGGCCTCCAACTACTCGGCCTACACGCTCGAGATCACGCCCTCGAAGGTGGGCGACGTGGAGCAGACCATCGACGACCTGACGCAGGTGGTCGAGGTCTCGCCGCGCGACCGGCGCCGCTTCAAGCGCCTGCGCGAGGACTCGCGCAGCTTCGACTCGATCCCGATCCGCACCCGCCTGAGCGACGAGGAGGTCGCGCGCTTCGCGGCCCAGCGCTACCGCTTTCCGGGGGTGGAGATCAAGGCGCGGCTGTTCCGCAACTATCCGCAGGGCGAGCTCGGCTCGCACGTGCTCGGCTACATCGGCCGCATCAACCAGCGCGAGAAGATCGCGATGGAGGACTGGGACGAGGAAGAGCAGGCCAACTACAAGGGCACCGACTACATCGGCAAGCTCGGCATCGAGCAGAGCTACGAGAAGACGCTGCACGGCCAGACCGGCGTCGAGCAGATGGAGACCTCGGCCGGCGGCCGCGCGGTGCGCCGGCTCGCGAGCCATCCGGCCACGCCGGGCAACACCGTCATGCTGTCGATCGACATCAAGCTGCAGAAGCTGGTCGAGGAGATGTACGGCGACCGCCGCGGCGCGCTGGTGGCGATCGATCCCAAGACCGGCGAGGTGCTGGCCTTCGTGAGCAAGCCCACCTTCGACCCCAACCTGTTCGTCGAGGGCATCGACACCGAGAGCTGGCAGGCGCTGACCGAGTCGATCGACAAGCCGCTGCTCAACCGCGCGCTGCGCGGCACCTACCCGCCCGGCTCTACCTACAAGCCCTTCATGGCGCTGGCCGCGCTGCAGACCGGCAAGCGCGGCGCCAGCGTGGTGGTCAACGACCCCGGCTACTTCAACTTCGGCGGCCACCGCTTCGGCAGCCCCGAGGGCAACCTCGGCGGCGTCGACATGCGCCGCTCGATCCAGCTGTCGAGCAACATCTACTACTACTCGCTGGCCAACGAGATGGGCGTGGACATGATCCACGACTTCATGAAGCCGCTGGGCTTCGGCCAGATCACCGGCATCGACCTCGGCGGCGAGGTGCGCGGCGTGCTGCCGAGCACCGAGTGGAAGCGCAACACCTACAAGCGGCCCGAGCAGAAGAAGTGGTATGCGGGCGAGACCATCTCGCTGGGCATCGGCCAGGGCTACAACACCTTCACCATGCTGCAGCTCGCGCAGGCCACCGCGATCGTGGCCAACGGCGGCATCAAGCACAAGCCGCACCTCGCGCTCGCCACGCGCGACACCGTCAGCGGCCAGGTGGTGCCGCTGCCGCAGCCGCCGGGCGTGAACCTGGGCCTCACGGCGGCCAACATCGCGGTCATCCGCGAGGGCCTGACCAGCGTGGTCACCAGCGGCACCGCGCGCAGCGTGTTCGCGGGCGCGGGCTACCAGGCGGCCGGCAAGACCGGCACGGCGCAGGCCGTGACGCAGGCGCAGAACACCAAGTACAACGCGCGCGCGCTCGAGGAGCACCAGCGTGACCACGCGCTGTTCATGGCCTTCGCGCCGGTCAACGATCCCAAGATCGCGCTCGCCGTGATCGTCGAGAACGCCGGCTGGGGCGCCGGCGCCGCCGCGCCGATCGCGCGCCGCGTGTTCGACTATTGGCTCTCGGACCAGTACCCGAGCGAGGCCGACATGGCGGCCGTGCGCATCGGCAAGGCCGGCGCGCCGATGGGCAAGCCGCGCGTGGCCAGCGAGGTCGCCTGGCCGGCCCCCGCGCCGGCGAACGCACCCGCGCCCTGAGCCGCGGCGCCTCCTTTTCCCCCGTCCGTCCGACCCGCTCGGGGAATTCCCCGATGCCCCCGCCGCGCCTGCGATGGGATAGTTAGTTCGCCAGCCAAACTAAGTAGCGCCAAGGTTCTCAATCGGGTCCGCGGCGAACCACAGGCGTGGCATGGGGCGGGTTCCGGCCTTCGCGCGCCGGTCCCGAAGCACAGGCCGCCTGCACCGGGCGACTCAACACTGGAGAGACATCGATGCAACTGAAACACACCCTGGCCGCCATGGCTTTCGGTCTGACGGCCGTGGGCGCCATGGCCCAGACCGTGGTCGGCGTGAGCTGGTCCAACTTCCAGGAAGAACGCTGGAAGACCGACGAGGCCGCGATCAAGGCGCAGCTCGAGAAGCTCGGCGCCAAGTACATCAGTGCCGATGCGGGCGGCTCGCCCGAGAAGCAGCTCGGCGACATCGAGGGCCTGATGGCCAAGGGCGCGAAGGCGCTGATCGTGCTGGCGATGGACAAGGACGCGATCCTGCCCGCCGTGACCAAGGCCACGCGCCAGAAGGTGCCCGTGGTGGCCTACGACCGCCTGATCGAGGCGCCCGGCGTGTTCTACATCACCTTCGACAACGTCGAGGTCGGCCGCATGGAGGCGCGCGAGGTGCTCAAGGTCAAGCCCAAGGGCAACTACGTGATCATCAAGGGCTCGCCGAGCGACCCGAACGCCGACTTCCTGCGCGCGGGCCAGCAGGAAGTGCTGGCCGACGCCATCAAGAAGGGCGACATCAAGATCGTCGGCGACGAATACACCGAGGGCTGGAAACCCGAGGTGGCGCAGAAGAACATGGAGCAGATCCTCACCAAGAACGGCAACAAGGTCGATGCCGTGGTGGCCGCCAACGACGGCACGGCCGGCGGCGCGGTGGCCGCGCTCACGGCCAAGGGCCTGCGCGGCATCCCGGTGTCGGGCCAGGACGCCGACTTCGCGGCGCTCAACCGCATCGCGCTGGGCACGCAGACCGCCACCATCTTCAAGGACTCGCGCGAGCTCGGCCGCGAGGCCGCCAGCGCCGCGCTGGCGCTGTCGCAGGGCAAGCCGGTGGAGAAGGCAGGCACCTGGAACTCGGGCCCGAAGAAGGTCTCGCTGTCCTCGCGCCTGCTGACGCCGGTGCCGGTCACGCGCGACAACCTCGACGTGGTCGTCAAGGCCGGCTGGATCAAGAAGGACGAACTCTGCAAGGGCGTCTCGGGCGCGAACGCGCCGGCGGCCTGCAAGTAAGAACAGGGCAGGGGGCGCACCGCGCGGTGCGTCCCGCCGCGCCGCGCGCGATCCGCGGCAGGGCGCGGGCCCCGTCCCCGACGGGCCGGCCGTGACCGCCGCCGCCCATCCCGTTTTCTCCGAGGGAGTCCTCCAATGAGCAATCCAACCCCAGGCTGGTGGCGCCGCACCGGCATCGACCTGCGGCTCGTGCTGATGTGCGTGCTGCTGGCGGTGCTGGCGATCGCCTTCAACCTCATGTCGGGCGGCGTGTTCCTCACGCCCGAGAACCTCTACAACGTGGCCCAGCAGACGGCCGTGGTCGGCATCGTCTCGACCGTGATGGTGCTGATCATCGTGGCGCGCCACATCGACCTGTCGGTCGGTTCGGTGATGGGCTTCGTGGGCGTGCTGATCGCCTACCTGCAGTACACCTCGGGCTGGTCCTGGCCCACGGCCTGCCTCGCGGGGCTCGCGGTGGCGCTGCTGGTGGCCATCTATCAAGGCTGGCTCACGGCGGTGCTCGGCGTGCCCTCGTTCGTGGTCACGCTCGGCGGCCTGATGTCGTTCCGCGGCGCGGCCTTCCTGGTGGCCGACGGCAAGACCCAGCCGGTCAACGACGAGTTCTTCCAGCGCCTGGGCGGCGGCTACGACGGCGGCATCGGCGTCACGGCCAGCTGGGTGATCGCGGGGCTGGTGGCCGTGGTGCTGTTCGCGCGCATGGTGCAGAAGCGGCGCGCGCGCACGCGCCACGAGATGCCCAACGAGCCGCTGTGGATCGAGCTGCTGCTGACCGCGGTGCCGGCGGCCGTGGTGCTGCTGTTCGCGGCCGTGATGAACCACTACAAGATCGATTCGAAGGACGCGCCGCAGGGCATCCCGATCCCGGTGCTGATCTGGGCCGTGGTGGCGATCGTGCTGTCGTTCATCGTGCACCGCACGCGCTTCGGCCGCTACGTCTTCGCGATGGGCGGCAACCCCGATGCGGCGGCGCTGGTGGGCATTCCGGTCAAGCGCGTCACGCTGATGCTGTTCGCGCTGCTCGCGGTGCTGGTGACCATCGCGGCCATCGTCTCGATCGCGCGGCTGAACGCCGGCACCAACTCGCTGGGCACCGGCATGGAGCTCTACGTGATCGCCGCGGCCGTCATCGGCGGCACCGCGCTGGCCGGCGGCAGCGGCTCGATCTTCGGCTCGGTGCTGGGCGCGCTGATCATGCAGTCGCTCGACAGCGGCATGCTGCTGCTCGACGTGCCGATCGGCAAGCGCATGGTGATCATCGGCCAGGTGCTGATCGTGGCCGTGGTGTTCGACGTGCTCTATCGCCGCAAATTCGGGGAGAACTGAAGATGGCCGAGATCGACAAGACCCGGCCGCTGGTCGAGCTGCAGGAGATCCGCAAGGCCTTCGGCGGCGTGAAGGCGGTCGACGGCGTGAGCGTCAACCTCTATCCGGGCGAGGTGGTGGCGCTGCTGGGCCACAACGGCGCCGGCAAGTCCACGCTGATGAAGATGCTCGCGGGCGCCTACCCGATCGATTCGGGCGAGGTGCGCATCGCGGGCGACAGGGTCAACATCCGCACCCCGGCCGAGGCGCAGGCGCAGGGCATCGAGACCATCTACCAGACGCTGGCGCTGGCCGACAACCTCGACTCGGTGGCCAACCTGTTCCTGGGCCGCGAGAAGATGACGGCCTGGAACACGCTCGACGACCACTTCATGGAAGTGCAGGCGCGCAAGGTGTTCCAGCGCCTGAACAGGAACTTCACCAACATCCGCATCCCGGTGCGCCGCCTCTCGGGCGGCCAGCGCCAGGTGGTGGCGATCTCGCGCGCGCTCTACTTCAACGCGCGCATCCTGATCATGGACGAGCCCTGCGCCGCGCTCGGCCCTGAGGAGACCGCGATGGTCGGCCGGCTCGTGAAGCAGCTCAAGGACGACGGCGTGGGCATCTTCCTGATCACCCACGACATGCCCGACGTGTTCTCGCTGAGCGACCGGCTCGCGGTGATGAAGAACGGCAAGCTGGTCGGCACCTACCGCACGGCCGACGTCACCGAGGACGAGGTGCTCGGCATGATCATCGCGGGCAAGCGGCCCGAGGGCCGCGAGCAGGCGCCGCATGCGGCGACGGCGGTGGCCACGGCCTGAGGCTTTCCCATCCGGCCCCGCGCATGAAGACCATCGGCGACCAGCAGCTGCTCAAGCGCATGAACCGCAGCGTGCTGCTGCGGCTCCTGCGCGCGCAGCCGGGGCTGTCGCGGGCGCGGCTCGCCAGCGAGAGCGGCCTCACCAAGTCGACCGTGAGCCTGCTGGTGCGCGAGCTGCTCGACGAGGGCTGGCTCAGCGAGTCGGGCGCCGCGGTGGCCGACGGGCTCGGGCGGCCCTCGACCCCGCTGCAGATCAATGTCGGCGTGCGCGCGCTCATGGGCATCGAGATCGCGGTCGACACGGCGCGGCTGGCCTGCGTCTCGCTGCAGGGCGAGGTGCTGCATTCCGACGAGCAGGCGCTGGCCGACAGCGCGCCGGCCGGCACCTGCGCGCAGGTCGCGCGCATGGCCGCGGCCGCGCACCGCCGGCTGGCGGAGCGCGGGCTGCGGCTGTCGAGCATCGGCGTGTGCGTGCCGGGCGCGGTCGACGACTGCACCGGCGAGGTCCGCTTCGCGCCCAACCTCGGCTGGCGCAACGTGCGCCTGCTGCCGATGCTCGAGGACGCGCTGGCCGCGGCCGGCCTCACGGGCGTGACGGTGCAGCTGCAGAACGATGCCGACGCCGCCGCGCTCGGCGAGTACGAGTTCGCCGCGGGCGAGGGCGAGGACCCGCTGATCTTCGTCAACTGCGACGTCGGCGTGGGCGCGGGCGTGGTGCTCAACGACCGCCTGTTCACCGGCGCCCAGGGCATGGCCGGCGAGATCGGCCACACCATCCTCGAGCTCGACGGCCCGCCATGCTCTTGCGGCCGGCGCGGCTGCGCCGAGGCCTTCTTCGGTGCCCGCGTGCTGGCGCGCGAGGGCGTGGACATGCAGCGCGCTGCCGCGCTGTTCGGCGTGCTGCTGCAGAACCTCTGGGTCACCTTCAATCCGCGCGCCATCGTGCTCGGCGGCAAGTCCTGCGCCGAGCACCGCGGCTTCGCGCAGGCGGCTTTCGCGAGCGTCAAGCACCATGCCGACGGCGCCGGCATGCCCGCGCCCGAGCTGCGCACCGCGCGCTACGACGCGCTCGCGCCCGCGGTGGGCGCGGCCGCGCTCGCGCTGCACGAGTACCTGCGGCCGCTGCAGCCCGATGCGCGGGCGCGGCGCGCGCGGGCGGCGCTGGCCCATGCGCGCGCGGGCCTGAGCGCGCGGGTCTGAGCGCGCGAGTACCTTCGTCCACGCCGCGCCCGCGCGCTGCATACCTTGGTCCCCGTGCGCGCGATCTGCCGCGCCGCGCCGGGAAGCACATGCGCGAACCGCCTACGCCGGCAGGGCGCGCACAGGACTACGGTGGGCGCTTGCCCGCCGTTCCGGAGTCCCCGCCATGCCCTCGTCCACCCGTCCCCGCGCCAGCGCGCTGCTCCTCGTCCTCGCGCTGCTGATCGGACTGGCCGGCCTGGGGCTCGTCGTCGCGGGCGGCTGGCTGATCGCGCTCGGCGGCTCCTGGTACTACCTGCTCGCGGGCCTGGGCCTGGTCGCCACCGCGCTGTTGCTGCCGCGCGGCGGCGGGCGCGGCCTGATGGTCTATGCGCTGGTGGTCGCGTTCACGCTGGCCTGGGCGCTGTGGGAGGTGGGGCTCGCATGGTGGCCGATGGCCGCGCGCGGCGACCTGTTCTTCCTGCTCGGCCTGCTGCTGCTCACGCCCTGGGTCGCGCGTGCGCTCGCGCGGCGCGACGGCGCCGGCATCGTGGCCTCGCGCCGGGCGCTGAGCCTGGTGCTCGCCGCCTTCGCGGTGGCGGCCGTGCTGTCGTGGGTGCGCGGCGACGAGCGTCTCGAGGGCATCGCGCCGCAGGCCGATCCGCCCTTCACCGGCGAGGCGCTGCCGCCCGCCGGCGCCGACTGGACCGCCTACGGCGGCACCGCCATGGGCCAGCGCTATTCGACGCTGGGCCAGATCACGCCGGTCAACGTGTCGCAGCTCGAGGAGGCCTGGCACTACCGCACCGGCGACGTGCGCGGCCAGCCCGGCGATCCCGAGGAGACCACCTTCGAGGTCACGCCGCTGAAGGTCGGCGAGCGGCTGTTCCTCTGCACGCCGCACCAGTCGGTGGTGGCGCTCAACGCGACCACGGGCCAGGAGCTGTGGCGCCACACGCCGAAGATCGCGCCTTCGCTCGCGCTGCAGCATCTCACCTGCCGCGGCCTCTCGTACCAGCCGCCGCCGGCCGCGGCGCCATCGCCCAACCTCTCGGCCGACGGCGCCTGCGCCGCCAAGCTGTTCATGCCCACGGCCGACGGCCGCGTGCTCGCGCTCGATCCCGAGAGCGGCAAGCCCTGCGCGCGCTTCGGCGGCGGCAGCGGCCAGATCGACCTGTGGAAGAACATGCCCAACGTGAAGCCGGGCTCGTACTACTCGACCTCGCCGGTGGTGGTCACGCGCTCGCTGATCGTGGTGGGCGGCACCGTGCTCGACAACGTCTCGACGCAGGAGACCTCGGGCGTGATCCGCGCCTTCGACATCGAGACCGGCGCGCTGGTGTGGAACTGGGATTCGGGCCGGCCCGAGGACACCGCGCCGATCGGCCCGGGCCGGACCTATTCCGTCAACTCGCCCAACAGCTGGTCGATCTCGAGCGTGGACGAGAAGCTCGGCATGGTCTACGTGCCCATGGGCAACCAGCCGCCCGACCAGTGGGGCGGCAAGCGCACCGAGGGCGCCGAGCGCTATGCCTCCTCGGTGGTCGCGCTCGACCTCGCGACCGGCCGCGTGCGCTGGCATTTCCAGACCGTGCACCACGACCTCTGGGACTACGACGTGCCCGCGCAGCCCAGCCTGGTCGACCTGCGCGTGGGCAGCGTGCGCGTGCCGGCGCTGGTGCAGCCGACCAAGCAGGGCGAGCTGTTCGTGCTCGACCGCCGCACCGGCCAGCCCGTGGTGCCGGTGCGCGAGCAGGCCGCACCGCAGGGCGCCGCGCAGGGCGACCGCACGGCGCCGACGCAGCCGGTGTCGGGCCTGTCCTTCGACCCGCCCGCGCTGCGGCCGGCCGACATGTGGGGCGCCACCGTGTTCGACCAGTTGGCCTGCCGCATCGCCTTCCACCGGCTGCGCTACGAGGGCCGCTTCACGCCGCCGTCGACGCAGGGCTCGCTGATCTATCCGGGCAACTTCGGCGTCTTCAACTGGGGCGGCGTGGCGGTCGATCCGCAGCGCCAGATCGCGTTCGCCACGCCGGCCTCGCTGGCCTTCGTCTCCACGCTGGTCCCGCGCGCCGACGACAGCACGCTCTACGTGCAGGGCGGCAAGCCGCCCGAGGGCAGCCTGCCCGCGCTCAACGAGAACTTCGGCGCGCCCTTCGCGGTGAAGCTCCATCCCTTCACCTCGGCGCTCGGCCTGCCGTGCCAGGCGCCGCCCTGGGGCCACGTGGCCGCCGCCGACCTGCGCAGCGGCCAGATCCTCTGGAAGCACAAGAACGGCACCGTGCGCGACAGCTCGCCGCTGCCGCTGCCCTTCGCGATGGGCGTGCCCAGCCTCGGCGGCCCGATCCTCACGGGCGGCGGCGTGGCCTTCCTCTCGGGCACGTTCGACTACTACCTGCGTGCCTACGACGTGAACAGCGGCAAGGAGCTCTGGCGCAGCCGCCTGCCCGCGGGCGGGCAGGCCACGCCGATGACCTACGAGGGCGGCGACGGCCGCCAGTACGTGGTGGTGGCCGCGGGCGGCCATGGCTCGCTGGGCACGCGCACGGGCGACCACGTGATCGCGTACGCGCTGCCCAAGCGCTAGCTGTCCCTCAGTCCAGCTGCAACCCCGCATCCTGCGCCGCCTTCGGCAGGATCGCGAGTTCGCGCTTGAGCACCTCGGCGAAGGCCTCGGGCGTGTTGCCGGTCGCGGGCGCCACGCCGCCGAGGTCGTTGAGCCGCTTGCGGAAGGCCGGCTCGGCCGTGATCTTGGCGATCTTCTCGCCGAGCAGCTTGACCACCGCGGGCGGCGTCTTCGCGGGCGCGACCACGCCGAACCAGACGTCGAAGTCCACGCCGCCGGGCACGCCCTGCTCGGTCAAGGTCGGCACCTCGGGCCACAGCTCGGAGCGGCCGTTGCGCAGCTGCCCGATGGCCTTGAGCTTGCCCGACTGGATGAAGCTGCGCACGTCGCCGGTGCCCAGCAGGCCCCAGCTCACCTCGTTGGCCATCAGCGCCTGCACCAGCGGCGCGCCGCCCTTGTAAGGCACGTGCGTGAAGTTGCCGTCGGCGTTCGCGTTGAAGGCTTCCGACGCCAGGTGCGAGAGCCCGCCCGCGCCGGCCGAGCCGTAGGGCATGCCGCCCTTGCCGGCCTTCCTGCCCGCGGCCAGCAGCTCCTGCACGTTCTTGTACGGTGACTTCTCGGGCACCACCAGCAAGAGCGGCGCCAGCGATACGCGCGCGACCGGCACGAAGTCCGAAGCCTGGAAGCCCGCCTTCTTGTAGATGACCGGGTTGATCGACAGCATGCCCGTGAGCGTCACCGCCAGCGTGTAGCCGTCGGGCGGGCTCTGCACCACGTTGACCATGGCGATGTTGCCGCCCGCGCCGGGCCGGTTGTCGACCAGCACGGTCTGGCCCAGCTCCTCCTGCAGGCGCGGGCCCAGCATGCGCGCGGCCACGTCGGTGGCGCCGCCCGGCGGGTAGGGAACGACCAGGCGGATCGGCTTGGTCGGATAGGCCGCGTCCTGCGCCAGAGCGGCGCCGCCCAGGCCCAGGGCCAGGGATCCCGCCGTGAGGACACGGCCGATGAGGGTGAGGGTACGCACGTGTGCTCCTGATTCTTCTGGTGGGAAAACGGGTGGTGCCGGCTCAGCGGACCTCGTAGTGCGCCTGCCGCTCCTCGAGCGCATGCCAGCCGATGATGTGCTTGAAGTCGGCCATCGAGGTCTGGGCGAAGGGCAGGTCGGCGAAATCGCCCGAGCGGCGGCGCGCGAGCTCGCGCAGGTTGGCCTGCACCGTGTGCACGGTGGTCAGCAGGCCCGCGATCGGATAGCTCGCGAAGGCCGCCACGCTCTCGATCTGCTCGCGCGTCAGCGCCGTCATCCAGGTGCCGGCCATCAGCATCAGCGACAGCCGCCGGCCGCAGGCCTCGCGCAGCTGCGCCAGCTGCTCGTAGCGCTCGAAGGTGCGCGAGATCGGCTGGATCAGGTCGGCGCCGGCCTCGGCATAGCGCGCGGCGCGCTCGAGCGCCTCGCCCGGGTCCTGGGCATCGGTGCGCGCGACGATCAGCAGGTCGGGGTCGAGGCGCGCATCGAGCGCCGCCTTGATGCGCGCCACCGCGTCGTCGATGGACACCAGCGTGGAGGGCGCCGCCGCGGCCGGGCAGCGCTTGGGGCTGACCTGGTCCTCGAGCTGCAGCGCCGCGGCGCCGGCCTTCTCGAACTCGCGCACGGCCCGGCCCACGTTGAGCACGCTGCCGTAGCCCGTGTCGGCGTCGACGAAGATCGGCTTGCGCACCACGTTCGCCATGCGGTTCACGGTGGCGACGTTCTCGCTCAGCGTGTAGAGCTCCATGTCGGGCTGGCCCAGCAGCGCGGCCGAGACGCCGAAGCCGGTGCTGAAGATGCCGTCGAACTCGGACTGGTCGACCAGCAGGGCCGACAGCGCGTCCTGCGCGCCGCCGAACCAGAGCGTCGGGCCGTGGGTGATGCGCTGGCGCAGGGCCTGGCGGGATGAAGTCATCGTGTGTCTCCAGAAAAAGGGCGTGGCGACCCGACATGGGCGCTGCGCCATGAACTCACTGCAAAGGAAAAGAAGAAGG
This sequence comes from Variovorax sp. GW821-FHT09B01, assembly GCF_059418345.1. NCBI lineage: Bacteria > Pseudomonadati > Pseudomonadota > Betaproteobacteria > Burkholderiales > Comamonadaceae > Variovorax > Variovorax sp. GW821-FHT09B01. The sequence goes on from NZ_JBWKPQ010000011.1 coordinate 245,525, forward strand.
GCTCAGCTCGCGGGAACCACGCGGCGCTTCAGGTAGGGGATGAGTCCGCCCGCGTCGAGCATGCCGCGCTCGGATTCGGAGAAGGGCTGCAGCATCAAGGTCTGGCCCGAGCGCAGGTTCCTCACTTCGTTCGTGTCCCAGTCGACCGTCAGTTCGTCGCCGCGCGCCGTGGCCGCGCGGATACCCGGGCAGCTCACGAGCGGAAAGCCCATGCTGGTCTCGCCGCGGAAGAAGCCCGGCGAGAAGGATTCGGCGATCACCGCCGCGATGCCCAGGTGCCGCATGGCGCGCATGGCCGGATAGTGCGGATGGCCGTAGCCGAAGTTGTGGCCGCCGACCAGCAGGTCGCCCCTGTGCACGCCGGCCGCGAAGCCGGGCATGTAGTCGGCCATGGCCAGCGCGGCCAGTTCCTTCACGTCGGTGATCTTGATGTTGCGCACGCCGACGATCAGGTCGATGTCGTAGTCGTCTTCCTCGAAGACCCAGGCCGCGCGGCCGCGCAGGTTCTCGAGGCTCATGCGGAAACTCCCTCGCGCGCCGTCGCCAGGTAGGGCCGCGGGTCGGCGATGCGGCCCTCGAGCGCCGAGGCCGCGACCACCGCCGCGTTGCAGATGTAGATCTCCGAATCCACGCTGCCCATGCGGCCCGGCGTGTTGAGCGTGCCGGTGGACACGGCGCGCTGGCCGTCGCTCATGGTCGCGATGCGGCCGAAGCAGTAGTCGCAGCTCGGCGAGCTGATGAAGGCACCGGCCTCGACCAGCACCTCGATCAGCCCCTCGCGCGCGGCCGCCGCCATGATGGCCTTGGAGGTCGGCACCACGTGCAGCTGGAAGCCCGGCTGGATGCGGCGCCCGCGCAGCACCTCGGCCGCGATGCGCAGGTCCTCGAGCCGGCCGCTGGCGCACGAGCCCAGGTAGCCGGTGTGCACCTCGATGCCGGTGTAGTCCTTGAGGTCGCGCGTGTTGGCGGGGCTTGGCGGAATCACGACGATGGGCTCGAGCGCCGAGACGTCGATCGTCACCACGCTTTCGTACGTCGCATCGGCATCGGGGTAGACAGGGTCGAGCGCGATCTTCGAGCGGCCCCGCACATAGTCCAGGGTCTTCGCATCGGGCGCGATCAGCATCGTGGTCGCACCCAGGAACATGGCCTGGCCGCAGAGGGTCTGGCGGCCCTCGATGCTCATGGCGTCGATGACGGGGCCGCAGAGCTCCACCACCTTGAAGCGGCAGGAGGCCGGGCCCATCACGCGCACCATGTGATGGAACACGTCGCGCGCCATCACGCCGGGCTGCAGCGTGCCCGTGAGCTCGACCTTCACGGTCGCGGGAACGGTCAAGGTCAGCGTCTCGGTCACGAAGGACTCGAGCACGCCCTTGCGCGCGCCGAAGGCGAAGGTGCCGAAGGCGCCGAGCTGGCTCACGTGGCCGTCGAAGTGCACGGCGAAGGCGCCCGGCGTGGCATAGCCGAGCTCGGCCGCGACCTGGTGGCCGATGCCCTCGCGCTCGTGCACCGGCACGCCTTGTTCCTTGCCCCAGGCGCGGGTGATCTTGTGCAGCTCCTCTTCCTTCGGCGCGGTGGCCGGCACCATGTGGTCGATGAACAGCACGAAGCGCTCGGGGCTCGACACCTTCTCGATGCCGAAGTCCTCGCGCGTCTCCTTGAAGAACACGTCGGTGTAGCCCGGGAAGTCGTAGGCGATCACGAAATCGGGCCGCGCCGTGATCTCCTCGCCGGGCACCACGCGCGGCCTGCCGGCGGCGCGGGCCAGGATCTTCTCGGTCATCGTCTGGGGCATCTTGTTCGGCTTTCGACTCCCACGATGTGGCAGTCCTTGTATTTCGATCCACCGATTACAGTCGAGCCAACTTCCTCCCCATTGGGGAGCAACCCGAATTACTGCCGCATCGTGGAAACTAAACGCCGAACCCCTGCCAAGACCGATTCGCCAACGACCGCCGCCGGCGCGCGCTCGGGCACGCAGAGCATCGAGCGCGTGGTGGGCATGCTGCGCGTGGTGGCCTCGCGCGGGCGGCGCGGCATGCGCATCGCCGACGTCGTGAACTTGAGCGGCCTGCCGATGTCGACCTGCTTTCGCATGCTGCAGCGGCTCGAGGTCGAGGGCCTGCTGGTGCGCGACCTGCTCACGCGCAAGTACCACCTGGGGCCGCTGCTGCACGAGCTCGGCATGCTGGCCCAGCCGCGCTACCACCTGAGCGAGCTCTGCGAGCCGGCGCTGCGCACCATCGCCGAACTCACGCAGGACACGGTCTACCTCAGCGAGCGGCGCGGCCCCGAATCGATCTGCACCAGCCGCGCGCTCGGTGCCTATCCGATCAAGGCGCTGACGCTCGACGTCGGCATCCGCCGGCCGATGGGCGTGGGCGCCGGCGGCCTCGCGATCCTCAGCGCGCTGCCGGAGGCCGAAGCCGAACTGATCGTGGCCTCCAACGAGGCGCGCTACGCGAAGTTCGGCGCCGCCTTCGCACCGGGCTTCCTGCGCGAGGCCATCGCGCAGACGCGCGCGCAGGGCCACTCATTCCTCGACAGCGCGGCCACGCCGGGCGCGGCCGCCATCGGCGTCGCCTTTCCGCCCGACAACCCGATCGCGGCCGTGAGCGTGGCCGCGATCTCCAGCCGCATGGGGCCGGCGCGCCGCGCCGAGGTGGCGAAGATCATCGAGCAGCAGGTGCGCGCGATCTGCGTGCTGCTCGAATCGCAGCCGGTGGAGGCGGGCTCGGGCCGCGAGGGCGAGTGAGGAGAACGAGCTAGGCGTCGCCCGGCTCGTCGCTCCCCTGTTCCCAACTGCGCAGCCGCCGATACAGCGTGCCGCGCGACACGCGCAATTGCCGCGCCGCCTGCGACACGTTGCCGCCGTGCGCGGCCAGCGTCTCCTCGATCAGCTTGCGGCTGTGCTCGCGCAGCGTGCCCGCCTGCGGCATGGCCGGCGCATCGGCGGACTGCAACACCGTTGCGTCTTCTTGCTGCATCTGCTGCACCGGCTCCTGCGCCGCCGCCGGCACCTCGACGCGCTGCGGCAGCGCCACCGCATGCCGGAAGTCGATGCCGTTCGCGCCCTGCAATTGCGCCTGCACCCACACGCCGAGCCCGCTGGCCAGCCGCAGCGGCTGTGCCGACTCGCGCCGGCCCAGCCGCAGCAGGCTCGCGAGGTCGTGGCCCAGCAGGCACTCGACGCCGCGCTCGTCGGCATGCTCGGGCAGGTGGCCGATCAGCCGTGCGCCCGCGCCGTTGAGCCAGGCGATGGTGCCGTCGGCCGCGATGCCGGCCAGCCCCTCGAGCGGCGTGCCCAGCAGCGTGGGACTGGCCTGGAAGCGCAGGATCAGGTGCTCGCGCGACTGCGCCTGCAGCAGGCGGTTCTCGATCGTGGTCGCATAGACCGCGACCATCGAGGCCGCGTCGAAGCCGAAGCGCTGCGCCTCCACCGTGAGGTCGAGCACGCCCGCGAGCCGGCCGTCGACGTCGCGGATCGGCGCCGCGGCGCACTGCATCTCGCGCAGCACGTCGAAGTAGTGCTCGGCGCCGTCGACCGTGCAGGCCAGCCCGGTGCTCGCGACGATGCCGGGCGCGGTGGTGCCCACCACGCGCTCGGAGATGTTCACGCCCACGCGCGCGGTCTTGCGCAGCACCGGCTGGTGCGCGGGCGCGGGCTCGTGCGTGACGTGCACCACCACGCCGTCGCGGTCGGTGAGGATCACGCGGCAGTCGGTGCCCGCGAGCGAGTGCTCCATGCTCGCGAGCTCCTGGCGCGCCACCTCGAGCAGCTCGCGGTTGCGCGCCAGCGTGGCGTGCAGCCGGCTCGGCGTCACGGGGTCGAAGGGCACGATGCGCTGGCGGTCGCTGTGGGTGCGGCTGCAGCGCATCCACGACTGCAGCACCGCCTCGCCGACGAGGCCCGAGGGCCGCACGCCTTCCTCGAAGAACTGCTGCCGCGCGAGCGCCACGCGCTGCGCCGGCGTGGTGGCGAAGAGTTGGCGCGGCGCGTTCGCCGTGCCCAGCCTGTCGAGGGTCATGTGCCATCGCCTCCGTAGGGGACCGGGGACCAGCATCGAATGTGTTCCGCAATGGAACAGCACCGGATCGGGGAAATCCCGAAGGTGAACGCATGCGCCGCTCGGACGATTCTCTGGGCACAAGGAGACCCACGATGACGAGAAGAAGGAATTCCTCCGCGCTCGCGGTACGGGGGGCGCTGGCCGCCGCATGGCTGCTCGCGGCCGCATCGATCGCCGCGGCGCAGGGCAGCGGGCCCTCGCCGCAGGACCGTGCCGCCGCCGTCGCCCAGCGTGTCAACGGCAGCTTCATCCGCGCCAACGCGGCGCAGAAGCAGACGCCCGACTGGCCCAGCATCGGCCTGGACTACGCCGAGACGCGCTTCAGCAAGCTCGACCAGGTGAACGCGGGCAACGTGAAGCAGCTCGGCCTGGTCTGGTCCTACGACCTGCAGTCCACGCGCGGCGTCGAGGCCACGCCGCTGGTGGTCGACGGCATCATGTACGTCACGGCCTCGTGGAGCGTGGTGCATGCGATCGACACGCGCACCGGCCAGAAGCTGTGGACCTTCGATCCCGAGGTCGATAAGTCCAAAGGCTTCAGGGGCTGCTGCGACGTGGTGAACCGAGGCGTTGCGTTGTACGAGGGCAAGGTCTACGTGGGCGCCTACGACGGCCGCCTGATCGCGCTCGATGCCGCCAGCGGCCGCAAGCTCTGGGAGAAGAACACCATCGAGGGCCAGAAGGGCAGCTACACCATCACCGGCGCGCCGCGCGTGTTCAAGGGCAAGGTGATCATCGGCAACGGCGGCGCCGAGTACGGCGTGCGCGGCTACATCACGGCCTACGACGCGGCCAGCGGCGAACAGAAGTGGCGCTGGTTCACCGTGCCCGGCGATCCCGCCAAGCCCTTCGAGAACGAGGCCATGGCGCGCGCCGCCAGGACCTGGGACCCCGACGGCAAGTACTGGGAGGCCGGCGGCGGCGGCACCGTGTGGGACTCGATGGCCTTCGATCCCGAGCTCAACCTGATGTACATCGGCACCGGCAACGGTTCGCCCTGGGCCCACAAGGCGCGCAGCCCCAAGGGCGGCGACAACCTCTACCTGGGCTCGGTGGTCGCGCTCAACCCCGACACCGGCAAGTACGTCTGGCACTACCAGGAGACGCCCGGCGACAACTGGGACTACACCTCCACGCAGCCGATGATCCTGGCCAACATCAAGGTCGACGGCAAGCAGCGCAAGGTGGTGCTGCATGCGCCGAAGAACGGCTTCTTCTTCGTCATCGACCGCACCAACGGCAAGTTCATCTCGGCGAAGAACTTCGTCGAGGTCAACTGGGCCACCGGCTTCGACAAGAACGGCCGCCCGATCGAGATCGCCGCCGCGCGCCAGAACGAGAAGCCCGGCGACAGCATCCCCGGCCCCTTCGGCGCGCACAACTGGCACCCGATGTCCTTCAATCCGCAGACCGGCCTGGCCTACCTGCCCGCGCAGCACGTGCCGCTGAACCTGATGGACGACAAGGACTGGAAGTTCGACCAGAACGCACCGGGCCGCCCGCATGCCGCGCTGGGCTGGAACACCGGCAAGTTCGCCAACGTCGAGCCGCCCACCAGCAAGCCCTTCGGCCGCCTCGTGGCCTGGGACCCGGTCAAGCAGAAGGAGGCCTGGGGCGTGGACTACGCCTCGCCGTGGAACGGCGGCACCCTCACCACCGCGGGCAACCTGGTGTTCCAGGGCACGGCCGACGGCCGGCTCGTGGCCTACGACGCGCGCAACGGCGACAAGCTCTGGGAGACCCCCACCGGCACCGGCGTGGTCGCCGCGCCCGCCACCTACATGGTCGATGGCAAGCAGTACGTGTCGGTGGCCGTGGGCTGGGGCGGCGTCTACGGCCTCGCGCAGCGCGCCACCGAGCGCCAGGGCCCGGGCACCGTCTACACCTTCGCGGTCGGCGGCACGGCCAAGATGCCGGACTTCGTGCAGTACCGCATGAGCAAGCTGGTGCAGGGCGTGAAGTACGACCCGGCCAAGGTCCAGGCCGGCACCATGCTCTACGTCAGCAACTGCGTCTTCTGCCACGGCGTGCCGGGCGTGGACCGCGGCGGCAACATCCCGAACCTCGGCTACCTCGATTCCGCCTACATCGAGAACCTCGACAAGTTCGTGCTCAAGGGCCCGGCGATGGCGCGCGGCATGCCCGACTTCACGGGCAAGCTCTCGGCCGACGACATCGAGAGCATCAAGGCCTTCATCCAGGGCACGGCCGACGCGATCCGCCCGAAGTGAACCGGCCGGGCCGCGCTCCGCGGCCCATGAAAAAAGCCGCCGGGCCCGCGAGGGCCGGCGGCTTCGTCGTTGATGCGAGCGACGCGATCGATCAGTCGGCGTAGACGCCCGCGGCCTTGATGATCGGGCTCCACTTGGCGATCTCGGCCTGCACGAACTTCTTGTGGCCATCGGGCTCGATGCGGCCGTCGACCGCCACCACGGCGCCCAGCGCTTCTTCCTTCTTCAGGAAGTCCGGGTCCTTGAGCGCGACCTTCAGCGCGTCGTTGAGCTTCTTCAGCACCGGTGCCGGCGTGCCCTTGGGCGCATAGAGGCCGTGCCAGATCGTGACCTGGAAGTCCTTCAGGCCCGACTCCTGCAGCGTGGGCAGGTCCTTGAGCAGCGGCACCGTCAGGCGCTTGGGCGTGGTCACGGCATAGGCCTTGACCTTCTTGCCCTCGATCTGCGGCGAGGTGTTGGTGGTCTGGTCGCACAGCAGGTCGATCTGGCCGCCGATCAGGTCGGTGATGGCCGGCGCCGTTCCCTTGTAGGGCACGGGCGTCATCTCGGTCTTCATCGCGCTCTGGTAGAGCAGGCCGCACAGGTGCGAGGCCGAGCCCACGCCCGCGTTGCCGAGGTTGATCTTGCCCTTGTTGGCGCCGATCCAGTCGGTCAGTTCCTTGTAGTTGTTGGCCGGCAGGCTGGGCTTGGCGATCAGCGTCATCGGCACGTCGTTGATGATGCCCAGGTACTCGAAGTCGCTCTCGACCTTGAACGGCACGTTGCGCACCAGCGTCGGGATGGTCGACATCGCGATGTGGTTGAGCAGCAGCGTGTAGCCGTCCGGTGCCGCGCGCGCCACCTTGGCCGCGCCGATCGAGCTGCCCGCGCCGGGCACGTTGTCGATCACCACGCTGGCGCCGCCGAGCGGCTTGCGCAGCGCTTCTGCCAGGTCGCGCGCGACGCGGTCGGTGGGGCCGCCGGCGGCGAAGGGCACCACGATGCTGATGGGCTTGCCGCTCGGGTAGTCCTGGGCGTGGGCGCCGATGGCAACAGCGGCGATCGCCGTCAGGGCTAGCAGTTTTTTCATGGAGAGGACCCCCGGAAGAGGAAAAAGGAATGAAGGGAAATTGAAAGCGGGCGCGATCTTAAAGGCTGACCATGCCCTGACGAATCCCCACAAGCCCTAGTCCACACGGCGATGCGGGCAGAGGCTCCTGCGGAAGGAGGGGCGCCATCGTTGCGCCGCGCTGCTCGGGCATGATGTTTCCCTGGGAGACGCGCCATGGGGGGCGCGCATACCGCAACGACGGTGCGGCCCGCCGGGCCGCGACAAAAGAAGGGAAAACACACATGGATCCTCTGGTCTATCCGCGCGAGCGCACGCTCGGCGCGATCACGCTCGTGCTCGGCCTGCTGGTCTGGCTGGCCCTGCTGGTGGGCACCTTCGGCATCCTGCTGCTCTACCTGCTGATGGGCTTCATCGGCTACTGCTTCGCGCACTCGGCGCTGATCGCCTGGATCAAGGGCACCGGCGTGAAGCTCTCGCCGACCCAGCTGCCCGAACTCAACGCGCGCTTCGAGGCCTGCTGCGCCCGGCTCGGCATCGCCAAGCCGCCCGAGGCCTACCTGCTGCACGGCGACGGCATGTTCAACGCCTTCGCCACCCGCTTCCTCGGGCGCGACTTCGTGATCCTGCTGTCGGACGTGGTCGACGCCATGGAGCCGCAACCCGACGGCATCAACTTCTACATCGGCCACGAGCTCGGCCACATCCGGCGCAAGCACCTCACGGGCCACTTCTGGCGCGCGCCGGTGCTGTGGCTGCCGCTGTTGGGCGCGGCCTATGCGCGCGCCAAGGAATACACCTGCGACCTGCATGGCGCCGCCTGCTGCGAGCAGCTCGATTCCGCGCCGCGCGCGCTGCTCGCGCTGGCCGCCGGCGCGCACCAGTGGCGCAACGTCGACATGAACGCCTATGCGGCGCAGTCGCGCGCCAATGCCGGCTTCTGGGGCTCGTTCCACGAAGTGGTCGGCGGCTACCCCTGGCTCACCAAGCGCGTGGCACGCGCCATCGACCCGGCCGCGCGGCTGCCCGAGCGCAATCCCGCGGCCTACCTGCTGGGCCTGTTCGTGCCCTACGCGGGCCGCGCCGGCGGCGGCGCGCTCGGCATCCTGGTGACGGTGGCCGTGATCGGCATCCTGGCCGCGGTGGCGCTGCCCGCCTACCAGGACTACCAGTCGCGCGCGGTGGTCGCGCAGGCCTGGGCCAACGGTGCGCCGGTGCGCCTCGCGCTCGCCGAGTACTACCGCGAGAAGGAGGAGATCCCCGAGAGCCTCGAAGCCGCGGGACTGCCCGAGACCCTGCCCGACGGCACCGCGCTGCGGCTCGACAGCGACACCATGGTGGTCGAGGTGCAGACCGCGCGCGGCACGCTGCTGATGGAGCCCGCGCCCTCCGGCGACGGCCTGCGCTGGACCTGCGGCGCCGGCGAGGGCCTGGCCGAGAAGGCCCTGCCCGCGAGCTGCAAGTAGGCGTCGCCAAACCCGAGCCGCACGCGCGGATTTGGCGCGCGCGGCTTGCGGCCCGGGCCCGGGCGTGGTCCCCTCGTCGTTTCCCCTTTCAGCAACGACGACCCGGAGACCCTGCCCGATGCCCGCCCTTCGACTCAAAGACCCGACCCTGCTGCGCCAGCAGGCCTATGTTGCCGGCGCCTGGATCGATGCCGACGACGGCACCACCGTCGCCGTGACCAACCCCGCCAACGGCGAGACCATCGGCAGCGTGCCGATGTGCGGCACGGCCGAGACCGAGCGTGCCATCGCGGCCGCCGAGAAGGCCCAGAAGGCCTGGGCCCGGCTGCCCGCCAAGGAGCGTTCGGCGATCCTGCGCAAGCTCAACGACCTGATGCTGGCCAACGTCGACGACCTCGCGCTGATCATGACCACCGAGCAGGGCAAGCCGCTGGCCGAGAGCCGCGGCGAGATCGCCTACGCCGCCTCGTTCATCGAGTGGTTCGCCGAGGAGGCGCGCCGCGTCTACGGCGACACCATTCCCGCGCCGCAGGCCGACCGCCGCATCCTCGCGCTCAAGCAGCCCGTGGGCGTGACGGCCGCGATCACGCCCTGGAACTTCCCGGCCGCCATGCTCACGCGCAAGGCCGGCCCGGCGCTGGCCGCGGGCTGCGCGATGGTGGTCAAGCCCGCCACGCAGACGCCGTACTCGGCGCTGGCCTTCGCCGAACTGGCCGAGCGCGCGGGCGTGCCCAAGGGCCTGCTGTCGGTGCTCACCGGCTCGGCCAGCAAGATCGGCGGCGAGATGACGCGCAGCCCGATCGTGCGCAAGCTCACCTTCACCGGCTCCACCGAGGTCGGCCGCACGCTGATGAAGCAGTCGGCCGACACCATCAAGAAGCTCTCGCTCGAGCTCGGCGGCAACGCGCCCTTCATCGTGTTCGACGATGCCGACATCGACGCGGCCGTCGAGGGCGCGATGGTCTCGAAGTACCGCAACACCGGCCAGACCTGCGTCTGCGCCAACCGCCTCTACGTGCAGCGCGGCGTGCTCGAGGCCTTCACGCAGAAGCTGGTGGCCAAGGTCAAGGCGCTCAAGGTCGGCGACGGCACCGAGGCTGGCGTCAACCAGGGACCGCTGATCGATGCCAAGGCGATCGAGAAGATCGAGGAGCACGTGGCCGATGCCGTGGCCAAGGGCGGCCAGGTGTTGGCCGGCGGCAAGCGCCATGCGCTGGGCGGCCTGTTCTACGAACCGACCGTGATCGGCGGCGCCACCGCCGACATGCTGTTCGCGCGCGAGGAGACCTTCGGCCCGCTGGCGCCGATCTTCGCCTTCGACACCGAGGAGCAGGCCGTCGCGGCGGCCAACGACACCGAGTTCGGCCTCGCCGCGTACTTCTACAGCCGCGACATCGGCCGCATCATGCGCGTGGCCGAGTCGCTGGAGTCGGGCATCGTCGGCGTCAACACCGGCCTGGTGTCGACCGCCGAGGCGCCGTTCGGCGGCGTCAAGCAGTCGGGACTCGGGCGCGAGGGTTCGAAGTACGGGCTCGACGACTTCCTCGAGGTCAAGTACGTCTGTCTCGCCGGTCTCGACAAGTAAGCGGAGGTTGCCGGCCGTCGAACTGTCCGACAAGGGCGGCCGGCGCCGGCCGATGCGGCAGGCGTGGCACGGGCCTAGGGTGAAGTTTCATTGCCTCGAGAAACCCACCCAAGGAGTGATTCACCATGCCCACCATCACCACCTCTTCGCTGGACGGAATGACGGTCGCGATCCTCGTGTCGGACGGCTTCGAGCAGGTCGAGATGACCGAGCCGCGCAAGGCGCTGGAGGCCGCGGGCGCGAAGACGCAGGTCGTCTCGCCGCTCGACGGCAGCGTGCGCGGCTGGAACCACCACGACCCGGCCGACACCTTCGAGGTCGACGTGCCGCTCAAGACCGCGAACCCCGACGACTTCGATGCGCTGCTGCTGCCCGGCGGCGTCGTCAATCCCGATGCCCTGCGCATCGACGAGAAGGCGGTCGCGTTCGTGCGCGCCTTCGTCGAGGCCGGCAAGCCGATCGCGGCGATCTGCCACGGACCCTGGACCCTGATCGATGCCGGCGGCGTGAAGGACCGGCGCATGACCTCGTGGCCCTCGCTGCGCGCCGACCTGCGCAACGCGGGCGCGCGCTGGAGCGACCAGGAGGTCGTGGTCGACCATGAGCTCGTGACCAGCCGCAAGCCCGACGACCTGCCGGCCTTCAACCGCGAGATGGTGCGCTTGTTCGAGCTGGCGCACGAGGCAGCGCTGCAGCACCACTGAGTCCGCGCTTCAGTCCTGCGCGACGGCCGGCCCCGTGTAACGCGCCCGCGGGCGGATCAGGTGGCCCGTCGCCGCCTGCTCGAGCACATGCGCGGTCCAGCCCACGCTGCGCGCGAGCGCGAACAGCACCAGCGGCGCATCGGCCGGCAGCTTGTGCACGGCCGCGAGCGTGGCCAGCGCGAAGTCGATGTTGACGGGCTCGCCCACGAGGCGCTCGCCGGCCTCGCGCAGCGCAGCGAAGGCCGGCGGCAGTTCGAGGTCCTCGAGCAGCGCGGCGCAGCGCACGTCGCCGGCCGGATAGAGCGGATGGCCGAAGGCCGCGAGCGGCCGGTCGTGCGCGAGCCACTCGCGCGCGGCCGTGTCGGCGCTCGACTGCTCGGCTTGCCGCACCAGCGCCTGCACCGCGCGCGCCGCGCCGCCATGCAGCGGGCCGGTCAGCGTTGCAAGGCCGGTCAGCAGGCAGGCCGCGAGCGAGGCGCCGGTGGAGGCCGTCACGCGCGCCGCGAAGGTCGAGGCATTGAGCTCGTGGTCGGCCAGCAGCACCAGCGCACGGCGTAGTTGCGCAGCGGCACGCGGCCGGCGCCAGGCCGCGGCGAGGCGCGCATGCAGCGGCTGCGTGGCGGCGCTCGCGGGCACCTTGCCGATCAGCGCATCGGCCAGCGTGCCCACCACCTCGGCGGCCTCGACGCGCAAGGCCTGCGGCGAGCGGCCGCGCGAGGGCGGGTCGACCGCCGCGCGCATGGCGAGCGCGCGCAGGCCCGCCTGCAGCGGCGGCATGCCGTCGCGTGCGCCGGCCTCATCGGCAGACAGACGCGGCGGCGCGCATTCCCACAGCAGGCCCGCCACGTCCTCGAGCGTGGCCTCGATCGACAGCGCGCAGGCGTCCTGCCCGCGGTACCAGAGCCGTCCGCCGGCCACGGTCGACACGGCCGAGGGCAGCACCGGCTCGCCCCACTGGATCGCTTCGCTCGCCACCGCCTCGCTGCTGCGCCGCCCCTGCGCGCGCGCCGCGAGCCGCTGCACGTCGTCGCGGTGGTAGAGGCTGCGCCGCGGGTCGGCGGCATCGGGCTTGGCGCGGATGCGGCCGCGGCTCACGCCGGCATAGAGCGTCTGGGGCCGCACCTGCATCAGGGCGAGCGCTTCGGCGGCGGGAAGCCAGGGCGAGGAGCGGGTCATGTTGACGGAATGGATCAAGATTGACGTCAATGTTAGCGGCGCCAGAATCGTCCGCATCGTGAACACAGATGGAGCATGAAACGATGAACGACGATGGACTCGAAGGCGTGGTGGCGGCGCACACCGTGCTGTCGGAGGTGGATGGCGCGGCGGGCCGGCTGGTGATCCGCGGCCACACGCTCGACGAGATCGCGCGCCGCTGGCAGTTCGAGGACGTGGCGGCCGCGCTGTTCGAGGGCTTCTTCGAACGCGCGCCCGATGCCGCCAGCCTGCGCGTCGCGCTGGGGCGCGCGCGGCGCGAAGCCTTCGAACGGCTGCAGCCCGGCGACGAGGCGCAGCTGCGCCGGCTGCCGGCGATCGAGGCCGTGCGCGCGCTGCTCGCGCGGTTGCCCGACGGCGACGACCTCGCGACCGCGCTGCGCCTGCTCGCGGGCCCGGCGGTCTACACCGGCGCGGTGATGCGCTGGCGGCTCGGCGTGCCGGCGCTCGCGCCCGACGAAGGCCTGGGCCACGCGGCCGACATGCTGCGCATGCTGCATGGCCGCGCGCCCACGGCCGCGCAGGCGGCGGCGCTCGACACCTACCTCGTCACCGTCTGCGACCACGGCCTCAATGCCTCGACCTTCGCGGCGCGCGTGGTGGCCTCCACCGGCGCGGGACTGGCCTCGGCGGTGCTCGCGGGCATCAGCGCGCTCAAGGGGCCGCTGCATGGCGGCGCGCCCGGGCCGGTGCTCGATGCACTCGATGCCATCGGCAGTGCCGAGCGGGCCCGCGCCTGGCTCGAGGCGGCCGTGGCCGAGGGCCAGCGCCTGATGGGCTTCGGCCACCGCATCTACCGCGTGCGCGATCCGCGCGCGGATGCGCTCAAGGGCGCGCTGAAGCGGCTCAGCGCCGAGGGCGGGGTCGATGCCGCGCGCTTCGCGCTGGCCGAGGCCGCGGAGCAGGCCGCGCTCGCGATCCTGCGCGAGAAAAAGCCCGACCGGCCGCTCGAGACCAACGTCGAGTTCTACACGGCGCTGCTGCTCGAGGCACTGGGCTTCGGCCGCGAGAGCTTCACCTGCGTGTTCGCGGCCGGTCGCACCGCGGGCTGGCTCGCGCATGCGCGCGAACAGGTGAAGAAGGGGCGGCTGATCCGGCCGCAGTCGGTCTACGTGGGCCCCGAACCCGCCGCGCGGGAGCCCGCACTCGCGCACTGAGCCTACACGGCGGTCCCGCCGTCCTCCGATACGCTCGTGTCGACTGCCATTTCCTTACAGCGACACGACCTGCCGACCGATGACGACCGCCGATCCCGCCCATGCCCGCGCGCTGCGCCTGCCGCGCGACTTTGCGCTGATCGCGGTCGGCCTCGATGCCGTGCTGCTCGCGATCAACCTGTCGATGCTGCTGCTGCCGGGCACCGACGAGGCGGCACAGATCCGCCGCGCCTATGCGCAGGCTGGCGTGTGGATCCTGCTGGTCGCAAGCACGGCGATGTCGTGGGCCTTGATCGGCGGCCTGGCCTGGAGCCATGGCCGCCACGCGCTCGAACGGCTGGGCGTGCCGCGGGTGGCGCTGTCGGGCGGCGCGCGGCTGCGTTTCGGTGGCGTCTGGCTGCTGGTGCTGGTGCTCAACCATCTCGCGCTCACGCCGCTGTTCTACGAGCTGCAGCTGATGTTCATGCCGGGCGGGCGCTATGCCGAGTTGCTGGGCGGCGCGGTGCCACGGCTGAGCCTGGGACTCGCGGCGCTGCTGCAGTCGCTGGTGCAACTGGGGGTGCTCGTGCTGGGCCTCTGGCTCGCGGCCCGTTTCGCGTTGCGCCGCAGTCGCTCGGCGGCCGCGGAGGCGCTCGATGCGCGCGCGCCCGATGAAGTCTCGACGGTGCCGGCCGGAGCCTCGCCGCGCTTGGCGGTGGCGCTGCTGGTGGGCGGGCTGTTCGCGTCGCTGCAGGTCTGGAGCGCGCTCGCCGTGGCGCGCTGGGCCGGTGCTTCGCAGGATGGCGGGCCCTGGGCGCTGCTGCTGACCTGGGCCCTGCCGCCGGTCGTGGCCGGCGCGCTCGCCCTCTGGGGCGGCTGGCTGGGCACGCGCCCGGGCCTGTGGCCGGTGCGGCCGTTTCGCGCGGTGTCGGCCGCGGTGCTGAGCTTCGTGCTGGTGCAGCTCGGCTGCATCGTCTTCGCGTTCCTGTGGTTCGCGCTCGCGGTGGGCGCCATCAAGGCGCTGCAGGGCATCGGCGCGATGGCCGGCTTCATGGCCGTGCTGATCGCGCTCTACGCGGTGCTCACGGTGCTGCTGGCGCGCGGCATGACGCGCCGGCTGTACCGGCGCTACTTGTAGCTGCGGGCGTCCTCGATCACCTTGCCGTCGTTCGGCAGGCTGCCGGGCGCCACCAGCTCGATGGTGCCGCGCAGCTTGGTCACTTCGCGCACGGCCTCGGCGATGCGCACCACCAGGCCCTCGGGCGCGCCCGCGCATTCGAGCCGGAAGTTCATCTGGTCGTCGCCCATCTCGCCCGACACGACGAGCCGCGCGCGCTGGATCTCGGGAAAGCGCCGCGCGATCTCGGCCACCTGCGAGGGATGCACGAACATGCCGCGCACCTTGGTGGTCTGGTCGGCGCGGCCGAGCCAGCCCTTGATGCGCTTGTTGGTGCGACCCGTGGGGCAGGTGCCCGCGAGCACGGCCGAGAGGTCGCCGGTGCCGAAGCGCACCAGCGGATAGTCGGGGTTGAAGGTGGTCACGACGATCTCGCCGACCTCGCCGTCGGGCACGGGATCGCCGGTGCCGGGCCGCACGATCTCGACCAGCACGCCCTCGTCGAGCACCAGGCCTTCGCGCGCGCTGGTCTCGTAGGCGATGAGGCCGAGGTCGGCGGTGGCGTAGCACTGGGTGCCCTTCACGCCGCGCGCGGCGATCCAGTCGTGCAGGCTCGGCGGAAAGGCCTCGCCCGAGACCAGGGCCTTGGTGAGCCAGGGCAGCTTCTGGCCCTTCTCCTCGGCCTTCTCGAGCAGGATCTTGAGAAAGCTCGGGGTGCCGGCATACCCTTCGGGCTTGAGGTCGACCATGGCCTCGAGCTGCTGTTCGGTCTGGCCGGTGCCGCCCGCGAACACGGTACAACCGACGGCGCGCGCGCCGCTCTCCATGATGGAGCCGGCAGGTGTCATGTGATAGCTGAAGCTGTTGTGGATCAGCTCGCCGCTGCGAAAGCCCGCGGCATGCAGCGCGCGCGCGGTGCGCCAGTAGTCGCGCGCCTCGCCCTCGGGTTCGTAGATGGTGCCGGGGCTCGCGAATATGCGCGGCATGCGGGTGCCGCGCGCAATGGCCGAGAAGCCACCGAATGGATCGTTCTCGCGGCCTTGCTTCTGCAGTTCGAGCAGTTCCGACTTGCGCGTGACCGGCAGCTTCGCGAGGGCTTCGCGCGTGGTGACGTCGGCGGCCGTGATGCCGTCGAGGATCTTCGAGAGGGCGGGTGCGGCGGTCTGGGCCTGGGTGATCTGTCGGGGCAGCGCGGCCAGCAGGTCGCGTTCGCGTTCGGCAGGGTCGCGGATCTCTAGTGCGTCGTAGTGGTCGGTCATGTCCGTACCCTTCAATCTGTTCAATTCGGTTTTCTGCTGTCTTGCTTCGAGAGGGGCGTCCGGGGCGCGTGCACAGGACAGCGGGTACTTCCCTCCGCGAATGTCCCCCGCCCTTCGGGCTCCTCCTTTATTTCGCT
>NZ_JBWKPQ010000012.1:0-246894 GCF_059418345.1 Variovorax sp. GW821-FHT09B01
AGCGGGGTCGCCTTCTTTTGCTTACTTTTCTTGGCGAGACAAGAAAAGTAAGTCGCCCGCCGGGGCGAGACCCGGCCTACAGCCTCAAGCAAAGAAAACACCCCCAATCCAACCTCAGCCCAAAGAGCAAAAAAAACACCCCAACAAAACACCAGAAACCAAACAGTCACAATACCCCTCCGGCCAAACACATCCCCCCAGTCGGAGACCCAAACCCAAATGAAAGCCACCTGGAACGGCGCCACCATCGCCGAAAGCGACGACACCGTCCTCGTCGAGGGCAACCACTACTTCCCCATGTCGTCGCTCAACCGCGACGTCGTGACCTTCAGCAACCACAAGACCACCTGCCCCTGGAAGGGCAGCGCGAACTACTACTCGCTGCTGGTCAACGGCGAACTCAACACCGACGCCGCCTGGTACTACGCCGACCCCAAGCCCGAGGCCGAGATGGTCCGCGACCGCGTCGCGTTCTGGAAAGACGTGAAGGTCACGGCGTCGTGACCACCCCGGCCTTCGATCCGCCGTTCATCCATCCCGCGGAACTGCCGGCCGCACTGCGCGACCAGGGCTATGCGGTGCTTGGGCCCCAGGCCGTGGGCGACTGGCTCGGCCTGCCGGTCGCGCAGCTCGAGGCGCTGCATGCCGACTGGAACGATCTTCCGCCCGACGAATACCTGAAGGACGGCGGCCGCTATCGCACGCGGCGCCACGAATGCTTCACGGTCGACGGCGAGGCGATGCAGCAGGTGCCGCGCCGCGCGCACTGGCAGCCGGTCGAATACAACGCGCTGCATGGCGGCATGCAGCGCTGGTTCGCGCCGATGCTCGCGGCCACGATCGCGCAGCCGGCCTGGCAGCGGTTGATCGTGCGACTCGGCGAAGCGGCGAGCCAGCTGCGTGGCGCGCAGCGCTGGTACGTGGAAGCGCACCAGTTCCGCATCGACACCGCGGGCGGCATCGGCCGGCCCACGCCCGAGGGCGCGCACCGCGATGGCGTGGACCTGGTGGCGGTGGCGCTGGTGGGCCGCCACGACATCAAGGGCGGCGAGACGCGCGTGTTCGAGGCCAACGGGCGGCGCGGCGAGCGCTTCACCATGACCGAGCCGTGGACGCTGCTGCTGCTCGACGATGCGCGCGTGATCCACGAATCGACGCCGATCCAGCCGCTCGAGGAGAACGGCACGGGCTGGCGCGACACGCTGGTGATCACCTGCCGCGCCCAGGGTTTTCAGGGCGACTGAAACCCGCGCCGCGAGGCGCTGCGCGGCCTGCAGGCGCGGGCCGCGCGAAGGCGGTATCCGCAATTTCCCTGGCTGGGAGGCGTCCTACAGTTGTGTCGCAGCCTTGCGGTTAAATTCGGGGCCCGGTCTTCGGCCATCTCCAACGGCCCGTGGACTGGACCCTGTCTGCCTGCGAACGAAGAAAGCGAGGTCCGCCATGTTCAATCACATCCTGGTCCCCATCGACGGCTCCGAAACTTCCATGCTCGCGGTCAGCAAGGCCAGCGGATTGGCGCTGGCCTTCGGAAGCCGCATCACCCTGATCCACGTGATCGACAACTACCCCTTCATCGGCGTGGGCGCGGACTATGCGCTCGGCCAGAACGAGTACCTCGCCGCGGCCACCTCGAGCGCCAATGCGGCACTCGCGCGCGGCGTGGCCGCGCTGGCGGCCGAAGGCCTGCACAGCGACCAGCGCGTGATCGACGGCCACGTGGTGCACGAAGGCATCGTGGACACGGCCATCGCCATCGCGGCCGACCTGATCGTGATGGGTTCGCACGGCCGCAGCGGCATCGAGAAGCTGCTGCTCGGCAGCGTGACGCAGCGCGTGCTGCAGGACTCGATGGTGCCGGTGCTGGTGGTCAAGGGCGGCTGAGAAGAACGCCGCGCCACCCCTTCGAATCCCGCCGATTCCCGCCGCTCACGCCGAGCCTTCCCCCGCCTCCCGCAACGCCTCGAAGCGCGGCCCGAAATCGGGTCGGCTCGCGAAGCGCATGCGCTCGCGCGTGGCCGGGTGTTCGAAGCCCAGCGCGCTCGCATGCAGCAGCAGGCGCGGCGCGCGTGCCTGCACTTCGGGGCTGCCGTAGAGCGCATCGCCGAGGATCGGATGGCCGATCGACGCGAGGTGCACGCGCAGCTGGTGCGAGCGGCCGGTGAGCGGCTCCAGCAGCAGGTAGCTGCAGGGCGTTTCGCCGTCGAGGCCGCCCAGGGCGCGCCAGCGCGTGAGGCTGGGCTTGCCGGCGGGGTCGATCTTCTGCAGCGGGCGGCGCGGCCAGTCGGCCATCAAGGGCGCATCGATGCAGGTCCATTCCGCGTCCACAGGCAGCAGACCGTCGACCACCGCTTCGTAGCGCTTGTCGACCTGGCGCGTGGCGAAGGCGTCGCTCAGCGCGCGCTGCATCTCGAGGCCGCGCGCCATCAGCACCAGGCCGCTGGTCGCCATGTCGAGCCGGTGCACGATCAGCGCATCGGGCCACTGGCGCTGGGCGCGCGCGCTCAGGCAGTCCTGCTTGTCCTCGCCGCGGCCGGGCACGCACAGCAGGCCGGCGGGCTTGTCGAGCACCAGCAGGTGGGCGTCTTCGTGAACGGGTCGTAGCAGGGGCGGGGCCATGGGAGGGCCCGAGTGTAGAAGCGCCGCGGCGCAGGGTCGTGCAGGGGCCTTGGCGGGCCCTCATGCGCGGCTCACGGTGGGTGGGCTATCCTTGGACGGATGTCCGGCCCCGCCACTGGCTCCTCAGCCTCCGCCTCCTCTCCCCTCGATGCCGCCGCCGGCGCGGTGCCTTCCCCACCGAGTTTTTCCGACCTCACGCGCGAACGCCCGTTCATGCAGATGTGGGTGGCGCGCCTGTTCGGCACTGCCGCCTCGCAGATGCTGCTGGTGGCCATCGGCTGGCACATGTACTACCTGACCAACAGCGCCTGGGACCTGGGCCTGGTCGGGCTCTACCAATTCGTGCCGGCGCTGCTGCTGGCGCTGCTCGCGGGCCACGTGGTCGACCGCCACCACCGCGGGCGCATCGTCGCGGCCTGCTTCGCGGTGCAGGGGCTGGTGGCGCTGGCGCTGCTGTTCGCGGTGCTGCGCGGCCACGACAGCCGCGCGCTGCTGCTGGGCCTGTCGCTGGTGCTGGGCGCGGTGCGCGCGTTCCAGATGCCGGCCCAGCAGGCGCTGACGCCGATGCTGGTGCCGCCGGTCATGCTGGCGCGCGCCATGGCCTTCAGCTCGGCCGGCATGCAGGGCGCGATCATCGGCGGGCCGGCGCTCGGCGGCCTGCTGTTCGTGGCTGGCATGGCGGTGGTCTACGGCGCGAGCGTGCTGTTCTTCGTGGTGGCCTGCGCGCTGGTGCTGCGGCTGCGCTATGCCTACGTGCCCAAGGCGCGAGAGCCGGTCACGCTCGGCACCGTGTTCGCGGGCGTCAACTTCATTTGGAACCGCAAGCCGGTGCTCGGCGCGGTCTCGCTCGACCTGTTCGCGGTGCTGCTGGGCGGCGCGGTGGCGCTGCTGCCGATCTATGCCAAGGACATCCTGCACACCGGCCCTTGGGGCCTGGGCCTGCTGCGCGGCGCGCCCGCGGTGGGCGCGCTGGTGATGTCGATCGCGCTCACGCGCCGGCCGATCGAACGCCGCGTGGGCCGCGCGCTGCTGATGGCGATCGCGCTGTTCGGCCTGTGCATGGTGGTGTTCGGCATCTCGCGCAGCTTCATCGTCTCGCTGATCGCGCTCGCGGTCTCGGGCGGCGCCGACATGGTCAACGTGGTGATCCGCCAGACGCTGGTGCAGCTCGAGACGCCCGATGCGATGCGCGGGCGGGTCAGCGCGGTCAACTCGATCTTCATCGGCGCCAGCAACCAGCTCGGCGAATTCGAATCGGGCGCCACCGCGGCGCTGCTCGGGCCGGTGGGCTCGGTGGTGGTGGGCGGCGTCGGCACGATGCTGGTCGCGCTGACCTGGTTCAGGCTCTTCCCCTCGCTTGCGCAGCGCGACCGGCTGGTGGTGGCGGCGCCGGCCGTGCGCGGCTGAGTCAGGCGTCGTCGAACAGCGAGAAGGCCTGCGGCGCGTCGATCGCGATGTCGCCCAGTGCCTCGGCCACGCAGGGCAGGATCCAGCGCTCGGCCTTTTCCTCGGCGCTCAGGCCCGGCCATTCGATGGTGTGGCGCGCCTCGCCTTCGAGCAGCTGGCAGATGCAGGTGCGGCAGGTGCCGTTGCGGCACGAGCTCGGCATCTCGATGCCGGCCGCCTCGGCCGCCTTCAGCACGCTGGTGCCGGCCTCGGTCTCGAAGACCAGGCCCGAGGGCTCGAGGCGGACCTTCATGGCCGCGGCGTCGACGTGCCCTGGCGGCGCTGCTCGCGCAGCATGAAGAGGTAGAGGCTCTCGACCTTCTCGCGCGCCCACGGCGTCTTGCGCAGGAAGCGCAGGCTCGAACCCACGCTGGGTTCGTGCGTGAAGCAGCGCACCGGCACCAACTCGCCCAGCTGCTGCCAGCCGTAGTGCGCCTGCAGCGCCGTCACGATGGCTTCGAGCGTCAGCCCGTGCAGCG
Organism: Variovorax sp. GW821-FHT09B01; assembly: GCF_059418345.1. Classification (NCBI taxonomy): domain Bacteria; kingdom Pseudomonadati; phylum Pseudomonadota; class Betaproteobacteria; order Burkholderiales; family Comamonadaceae; genus Variovorax; species Variovorax sp. GW821-FHT09B01. Next base: position 4,542 of record NZ_JBWKPQ010000012.1, read on the forward strand.
GATTGCGCGGCTGGGCCGGGGGCGCGGTGGGGGAGGGCGGCGAGGTCGGTGCGTCGCTCACGGGTGGCGGATCACTTGTTCTTGAGCTTGCCGCGCGGAATCACCGCCGTGGTGACGACCGCGCGCACCGGCTCGCCGCCGAGTGCCGGGGCCTTCGGCGGGGAGGTGTCCTTCTTCGGTTTCTTGCTTTCCTTGTTGGAACGTTGCTGACCCTTGGCCATAAGGTTTCTCCTGAGCTGCTGCGATGATGGGCTGGGAGTTTAGCGGTGCGGCGACAATAGGCGGTTCCATCCGTTTTTCCCGCATTCATGTCCGACCACGAAGTTCGCCCCGCCACGATGCGCGATGCCAAGGCCATCGCAGAAGTCCACGCCGCCGCCGCCAAGGCCGCCTACGAAGGCATCCTGCCCGAAGAGGAGCTGCGCGCGCTGGCGCTCGCCTCGCGCGAGGCCAAGTGGCGCGAAGCCATCGAGTTCAGCGAACCGCAGGTCCACGTGGCCGAACTCGATGGCAAGGTCGTCGGCTTCGTCGGCTTCGACCGCTCGCGCGACCCCAAGACCCCGTCCACCGCGGGCGAGATCTGGGCCCTCTACGTCCGTCCCGAGCACTGGGACAAGGGTATCGGCGTCGCCCTCTGGGACGCCGCGCGCGAGGGCCTCGAGGAAGAGGGCTGCACCACGGTCACCATCTGGGTGCCGATCCGCAACGACCGCGCGATGCGTTTCCACGAGCTGGCCGGCTTCAAGCGCGAGATGAAGACCGCCAAGACCACGCAGATCGGCAGCGTGCGCATCGAGGAAATCCGCCTCAAACGCAACGTCGCCTGACATGGACGCCGGACACGCCCCGGGCCACGCCCGCCGGGTGCCATCGCACCAGCGCCGCACGCTCGCCGTGCAATGGATCCGCCGCACCCATGGCTGGTTCGGCCTCTGGGGCGCGGTGCTCGGGCTGTTGTTCGGCTTCAGCGGCATCTGGCTCAACCACCGCAACGTGCTGAAGCTGCCGCAAGCGCAGGAACGCAGCCGGGCCCAGCTCGCGCTGCCCGAGCCGGCGCCGACCACGCCCGAGGCGATGGCCGCCTGGCTGCAGCAGGCCTTGCGCACCGATGGCCCGCCGCGCTCCACGCGCATCGAGCCCGCCAAGCCGGTGGCCTGGGTCGACCGCAAGGCCGATCCCGAGGCCCCCGCGCTGACGCAGCCCGCGCACTGGACCTTCAACTTCGGCGGCCCGAACGAGATCGTGCAGGCCGACTACTGGCAGGGCAACCGCTCGGTGGGCGTGGCCACCACCCACAACGGCCTCGTCGCCACCCTCACCAACATGCACAAGGGCGGCGGCATGCCGCTCGCGTGGATCCTGCTGGTCGACACGCTGGCCGGCAGCCTGATCTTCCTGTCGCTCTCGGGCGTGGCGCTGTGGCTGCTCACGCACCGCCGCCGTGCCGTCGGCCTCGCGGTGTTCGGCGTCTCGCTGGCCACCATGCTGGCGATCGCGCTGAGCGCGCTCTGACGGCTGAAGGTTGAGGGCCGAGAGCTTCGGCCGACTGCTTTCGGCGTACATCGCGTGGCCGCGCCGAAGGCGCGGGCCCGGCATGTGCGGATATTCACGGACCCTGCACACGGCAGCGGCTAAGCTCGCGCCTTTCATTTTCCTTTCGCCCATCCATGGCCTCCAGCCTGCTCCTGCTGCTCGACGACATCGCGACCGTGCTCGACGACGTATCGGTCCTCACCAAGGTCGCCGCCAAGAAGACGGCCGGGGTGCTCGGCGACGACCTCGCGCTCAATGCCCAGCAGGTCGCCGGCGTCAAGGCCGACCGCGAACTGCCCGTGGTCTGGGCGGTGTGCAAGGGCTCGCTGGTCAACAAGGTGATCCTGGTGCCGGCCGCGCTGGCCATCGGCACCTGGCTGCCCTGGCTGGTCACGCCGCTGCTCATGGTGGGCGGCGCCTTCCTGTGCTTCGAGGGCTGCGAGAAGCTGGCCCACAAGTTCCTGCACAAGGAAGAACACGCGGCCGACACCGCGCGCCACGAGCAGGCCGTGGCCGATGCCGCGGTCGACGTGGTGGCGCTCGAGAAGGACAAGATCAAGGGCGCGGTGCGCACCGACTTCATCCTCTCGGCCGAAATCATCGCGATCACGCTGGGCACCGTGCAGGGCCAGCCCTTCACCACCCAGCTCAGCGTGCTGGTGGGCATCGCGCTGATCATGACGGTCGGCGTCTACGGCCTGGTGGCCGGCATCGTGAAGCTCGACGACGCGGGCCTCTACCTGAGCCAGCGCGGCAGTGCCGCCGCCCGTGGCGTGGGCCGCGCGATCCTCGCGGGCGCGCCCTGGCTCATGAAGGGGCTGTCGATCGCCGGCACCGCCGCGATGTTCCTGGTCGGCGGCGGCATCCTGGTGCACGGTGTGCCCGCGCTCGGCCATGCGGTCGAGGCCTGGGCCGCGACCTCGGGCGTGTTCGGCACGCTGGGTTCGATGCTGGTCAATGCCGGCGTCGGCATCGTCGCGGGCGCGGTGGTGCTCGCGGTCGTCGAACTGGTCAAGAAGCTGCGGCGCTGAGCCGCGCGCGGCTCAGCGCCGTTGCGAATCCTTGCCGCGCTTCACCAGCTCGACCACCACCAGCGCCGCGCCCAGCGCGAGCGCGAACCAGCCCACCACCGAGGCGCCCGCCACCATCTCGAACCAGCGCGTGCCCTGCAGGAAGTGCGGGCCCAGCAGCACGGCGGCGCCGATGAGCAGGCAGAGGATGCCGCGTTCGAGCATGCGGGGCTGGCGGGAGGGACGGGCCATGGAGATCGATCGGTTCGGTTGGGGGGAGCGGCCGCCGCATTCGCGCCGCGGCCGGGGGCCCGATTCTCCACGCATCGGCACAATGCCCTTTTCGAGCATCCAGCAAGGACCCCGCCGCATGACCATCGAGATTTCGCGCGAGCTGCGCCAGCAGGCCATCACCTCGATCGAGCGCTATTTCCGCGAGAACATGGAGGAGCCGATCGGCAACGTCGCCGCCGGCGCGCTGCTGGGCTTCTTCCTCGAGGAGATCGGCCCCACGATCTACAACAAGGCCGTGGCTGACGTGCAGGAACGGCTGCAGGCGCGCGTGTCGGAGGTCGACCTCGAGGTGCACGAGGACGAGTTCCGGTACTGGCACAAGTTCGACAAGCAGAAGAAGGGGCGATAGGACTGCCGGGCGGCCATGGCAGCGTACCGCGCGCTCGACCACGTCGTGATCCGCCTGCGCGCGGTCGATCCGCTGTGGTCGCTGCTCGCCGGCGAGCTCGGCCTGCCGGTGAGCTGGCCGCTGCAGCACAGCGCCTTCGCGAGCTTCGGCTGGATCAACGTCGGCAACACCAACCTCGAGCTCTGGGCCGCGCGCGACGACGCCGACATGCCGCCCGAGGCGCAGCCGCCGCGCGTGCAGGGCCTGGCGCTCGATCCGGCCGACCTGGAAGCGAGCATCGCCGAACTGGCCGCGCGAGGTATCGCCTGCAAGCCGCCGCGTGCGTACCGCACGCAGGACGCATCGGGCGCGTCGGTCACCAACTTCACCAACGCGGTGCTGCTCGACCTGTCCTCCGATGCCTGCTGCGTCTTCTTCTGCGCCTGGGATGCGGCCGGCACCATCTATCCGTGGCCGGAGAAGCTCGATGCGCTGCAGCGGCGTGCTCGCGATGCGAAGGTCTTCCGGGCCTGCAGGGGTGGGCCGCTGGGGCTGGTCGGTCTGCAGAGGATCGGCCTGGCCGTGCCCGACGAGGCCGAGGCGAGCGCGCGATGGCGCGCGCTGACGGCCTCGCCGCGGGGCCCGATCGCGCTGATGCCCGACATCGCCGTGGCGCTGGCCCCGGGCCGGCATCCGTTCGCGACCATCGAATCGCTGTGCTTTGGCGTGCGCTCGCTGCCGCAGGCGCGCGCCTTCCTGGCCGAACGGCAACTGCTCGAGGCCTCGTCGCCCGACGAACTGGTGCTCGCGCGCCACGCCTGCCCCGGCCTCGACCTGCGCTTCGTGGAAGCGCCGCGTGGCGCCGGCGCATCGGACTGAATTCAAAACTGTCAGCAAACGTTGCAGAATCGACGGCCATGCCTCGCCATCGCACCGCCCCTTCCTCGCCGACCCACCCGCGCCCGTTGCGCGCCGCCTGCCTGCTGCCGCTGCTGCTGGGTGCCTCGCTCGCCTGCGCGCAGTCGCAGAACCCGGCCGACTTCCCGCTCGAATCGGTCGGCTACCTCAACGAGGAGCTGCCGCGCATGGAGGCCGCCGTCGCCTCGAGGAACCGTGAGTTCTTCCATGGCGCGATGGCGCGCACCATCGAGTTCTCGGAGCGCTGGGGCTTCAAGTCCCGGGCCAACCCGCAGCTCGCCAAGTACCCGATGTGCACCGACGCCGTGATGGACTACGTGGTGGTCGGCCTGTGCCGGCTCGATCCCGCGGGCGATGTCTGCGAGCCCGGGCTCGCGCCGCGGCTCGATGCCAACGTGAAGCGCTGCCGCGAGGTGGCGGCGCAGCGCTGAAAGAACAACGAGCGTGCGCGATCGGCGCGCACCGGAGACAGGAAAGACCATGGACTACGCCCGCTACCAGACCCTCGCCATCACGCGCCGCGGCGCCAACGGCACCGTGCTCGACATCCAGATGCGCGCGGCCAACGGCAAGCTGCCCACGGCCGGCCACGACGGCCACCGCGAACTCGCCGAGATCTGGCGCGATGTCTCGACCGACGACTCGGTGCGCTGCGCCGTGCTGCGCGGCGAGGGCATGGGCTTCTCGGGCGGCGGCGACCTCGGCATGGTGCAGGACATGACGGCCGACGACGCGATCCGCCAGCGCGTGTGGCGCGAGGCGCGCGACCTGGTCTACAACATCATCAACTGCGACAAGCCGATCGTGAGCGCGATGCACGGCCCGGCCGTGGGCGCGGGGCTGGTGGCGGGCCTCTTGGCCGACATCTCGATCGCCACGCGCGGCGCGAAGATCGTCGACGGCCACACCCGCCTGGGCGTGGCGGCCGGCGACCATGCGGCGATCGTCTGGCCGCTGTTGTGCGGCATGGCGAAGGCCAAGTACCACCTGCTGCTGTGCGAGCCGGTCAGCGGCGAGGAGGCCGAGCGCATCGGCCTGGTGTCGCTGGCGGTCGAGGACGCGGAACTGCTGCCGCGCGCCTACGAGGTGGCAGACCGCCTCGCGGCCGGCAGCCAGAGCGCCATTCGCCTGACCAAGTACGCGCTCAACAACTGGCTGCGCCAGGCCGGGCCCACCTTCGACGCCTCGCTGGCGCTCGAATTCATGGGCTTCGCGGGCGCCGACGTGCGCGAGGGCGTGGCCTCGCTGCGCGAGAAGCGCGCGCCGAACTTCGGCTGACGCGCCCCGTCTTCAGGCCTTGCGCAGGCCCTGCAGCGTCTGCAGCAGCACCACGCGCGTCTGCCCCAGCACCATGCCCTTCCACTCGTCGTTGTCGCAGTAGAAGGCATCGCGCAGCTGGCGGCGGATCTCGCGCTGCTGTGCGTCGGAGGCTTCCGGATGGCGGCGCAGCCAGGTGTCGGCGCGCAGGCGCGTGAGCACCTCGTTGTCGGGCAGGGTGCCGAACTCCAGGCCCATGGGCGCGATGCGCGCGTTCGGGCATTCGTCGTAGGCGGTCGAGATCACCGGGCCCGAGACGTCGGCCGAGGCCGAGTCGCCCGCGAAGGGCGCGAACACGTCGGCACCCCACCAGGCATGGGCCATGGCCAGGTCCTCGGGCGTGTTGCGGCCCGGGTAGATCTTCTCGCCGTGGCCGTAGGGGCCCAGGCCCGTGTGCACGTCGATCCAGCCGATGTGCGTGGCCGAGGCCGCGTACTTGCGCAGGATCGATCGGATGGTCCTGTTGCTCCACGAAGGCGCGGTGCCGCCGTAGAACAGGCCGTCGGGCGAGACGTACTGGCCCTTGGTGACGGCGGCGCGGAAGGCGCGCATGCCGTGCTTGTCGATATAGGCGGCCACGGCCGCTTCATCGGCCGGCGTCGGCGGCCAGCTCGCGGGCAGCACCAGCGGTTCGACGTCGGTGTATTCGGCATTCACCGGCAGCGGCGCGCCGAAGTCGATGTGGTTGCGGTTGAGGTCGATGTTGTCCTCGTTGGTGCGGTGCAGGTGCGAGAAGCCGTGCGGATTGACGGCATGCACCAGCAGCAGCGCCACGCCGGCCTGCTGCAGGCGCGTGAGCAGGTCCTCGTCATGCAGGGTCGCGACCTGCGTGCCCGAGCCGCAGAAGCCTTCGGGGCCGTGCGTGCCCGAAGTCACGAGCAGCAGCTTCTTCGCGTCGATGGCGCCGAGCAGCGCGACGTCGGTCGCGAGTTCCTCGCCGAGCGCGCCGCGATGGGCTTCATTGACGAAGGATTCGATCGAAGCGCCGCGGGCGCGCGCGGCCTCGAGGAATTTGGCGCGAGCCTCGACGTAGGTGCCCGAGAAATGCCGCGTGGCGGCGGTGCTGTGGGTGAGAGCGGTCATGGAGGGATCGTGGGGAGGAATGTTCGAGGGGGAATCAGGCGTGCGCGCCGGCCGCGTCGATGTCGCGGCCCGTGTGGTCGCGCAGCCAGAGCAGGCCCAGCAGCGAGACCAGGGTCATGATGACCAGGTACCAGGCCGGCGCGAGCTTGCTGCCGGTGGCGTTGAGCAGCCAGGTGCTGATGAAGGGCGCGAAGCCGCCGAACAGCGCCACGCCCACGCTGTAGACCAGCGACATGCCGCTGGCGCGCACCGCCTTCGGGAACATCTCGGGCAGCATCGTGATGCCGGGCACGGTCTGGCCCACCAGGCCCAGGCTCAGCACGCCGAGCACGATGAACAGCACGGCGGGCGTGGGCGAGGCATTGAGCCAGAGGAAGCCCGGGTAGATCAGCACCACGAGGAAGACGCGGCTCCACAGGATCAGCGGTTTGCGGCCCACGCGGTCCGACAGCAGGCCCACGAAGGGCGCGAAGGCGAACGAGATCAGGCCGGTGAGCGCGGCGCCGAACAGCGCCACCGAGGGCGTGAGGCCGAGCTCGCGCACCGCGTAGGTCGGCATGTAGAAGGTGACGACATAGGCCGCCGTGGTGCCGCCGACCAGCGCGAGGATGGCGGCCAGCACGGTCTTGCCGTGCTGCGAGCAGACGATCTTGAGGCTGCTCTCGCGGCGCGGCGCGGTGGCCGATTCGGGCGCGATCTGCAGCGATTCCTCGAGATGGCGGCGGATGTACATGCCCACCGGCGCGATCAGCATGCCGAGGACGAAGGGCACGCGCCAGCCCCAGCTCTGCATGTTCTCGGGCGACAGCGTGAAGGTGAGCGCGCCCACCACCACCGCGCCGAGCATCACGCCCAGGCCCTGGCTCGCGAACTGCCAGCTCGCCATGTAGCCGCGGTTGCGCGGCGTGGCGTGCTCCACCAGCAGCGTGGTGGAAGCACCGACCTCGCCGCCGGCCGAGAAGCCCTGGATCAGCCGCGCCAGCACGATCAGCACCGGCGCCGCGACGCCGATGCTCGCGTAGGTGGGCGTGAAGGCGATCACCGCGCAGCCCAGCGCCATCAGGAAGATGGTCAAGGTCATGGCCTTCTTGCGGCCCGCGCGGTCGGCATAGGCGCCGATCACGATGCCGCCCAGCGGCCGCATGATGAAGCCGACGCCGAAGGTCGCGACCGTGAGCAGCAGCTGGCCATAGCCGCTGAAGGTGGGAAAGAACAGCTTGCCGATCACCAGCGCGAGAAAACCGTAGACGGTGAAGTCGAAGAACTCGAGGCCGTTGCCGATGGTGGTGGCGACGATGGTCTGGCGCCGGCTGGCGGCGCTGTGCGCGGGACGGGTGGGGCTCATGTCTCGGGGTGTTGGTGTGGTTCTGTGGAATGCGGGTAGGTCGAAGGTCTTCGGCCGCGACGGATGCTAGAGAGTCGGTTGCTCGCTGAAAAGACAATAATTGGGCCAGTACGATAACTTTTGGTTGTCGCCCGTCCGGCACCCGTCCTCCATGAAACCCAACCAGTTGCACGCCTTCGTCGCGGTGGTCGAGCAGATGAGCATCCGCGCCGCGGCGCGCGTGCTTGGCATCTCGCAGCCCGCGGTGACCAAGATCGTGCGCGAGCTCGAGCGCGAGGTCGACGCACCGCTGGTGGAGCGCAGCGTCAAGGGCGTGCGGCTCACGCCCTTCGGCGAGGCCTTCGCGCCGCGCGCGCGCATGCTGCTGGCCGACATGCAGCGCGCGCGCGAGGAGATCGCGCAGATCCGCGACGGGCTCACGGGCCGGGTCGCGCTGGCCGTCAGCACCTCGTTCGCGCAGACCATCCTGCCGGCGGCCTTCAAGGACTTCCATGGCCGGCTGCCGGCCGTCGACGTGCAGTTCAGCGAGGCGGTGCTGCCCTGGATGCTGGCGCGCCTGCGCGAGGGCTCGCTCGACTTCGCGGTGGCGCACGTGGTGCCGGGCCGGCTCGATCCGCAGTTCGAGGCGATCGAGCTGTTTCCGGTGAAGCTGGTGGTGGGACTGCGCGAGCGCCATCCGCTGCGCGCGAGCCGCTCGATGGCCGAGCTCGCGACCGCCGAATGGATCCTGCCGGGCGACGATCACTTCAGCGGCCGGGAATCGATCTCGGCGCTGCTGCCGCTGGGCCTGCCGGCGCCGCAGCGCGTGATCCAGGGCCACTCGGTCACGGTCGCACTGTCGCTGGTCGGGCAGATGGACCTGATCGGCCTGTTCGTCGAGCCGCTGGCCGCGCTGAGCTTCAAGCGCCATGGCATCCGGCGCGTGGACGTGGTCGAGACGCTGCCGACGCTCAACGTCTGCGTGGTCAAGCGCCGCGGCCAGCTGCTGACGCCGGCCGCGCAGCATTTCGTCGAATGCATCCAGCGCGCCTCGGCGCGCGCGCTCGCAGCCTGATCAGCGGCCGCGCCAGGCCGGCGGCCGTCCCTCGGTGAAGGCCGCCACGCCCTCGGCGAAATCGGCGCTGCCGTAGCAGCGGCGCACGAGGTCGTCGGTGTCGGGCGCGCCCTGCGTCGTGCCGCGGCGCAGCGCTTCCTTGGCGGCCGCCTGCGTCACGGGCGCCAGCGCGGCCAGCCGCGCGCACAGCGACTGCAGCGCGCCGTCGAGCGCCTCGGCCGCGCAGACCTGTTCGAGGAAGCCGCAGGCCAGCGCCTCGTCCGCGTCGAGGATCTGCGCCAGCAGCAGCATGCGCCGCACCGGTTGCAGGCCCCAGGCCGCGCGCAGCCGCGCGAAGTTCAGCGACGACAGCGTGTTGCCCAGCGTGCGCGCGATCGGCACGCCGAAGCGCGCGCCCGGCGTCGCGAGCCGGAAGTCGCAGGCGGTCGCGATCGCGAGCCCGCCGCCCACGGCCCAGCCCTCGACCACCGCCACGGTCGGCATCGGCAGCGCCTCGATCAGGCCGATGCCGGCATCGATGCGCCGCTCGTAGGCCACGCCGTCGTCGCCGCCCGCGAAGTCGCGGAACTGCGCGATGTCGGTGCCGGCCACGAAGGCCTGGCCGCCCGCGCCGCGCAGCACCGCCACGCGCACCTCGCCGGCGCGCGCGGCCAGCGATTCGCAGTGCGCGGCGAGCGACTGGTACATGGCCCAGGTCATGGCATTGCGCGCGGCCGGCCGATCGAACACCAGCGTGGCGATGCCCGCCGTCACCGAGAGATGAACGCTGCCTTCGCTCATGACCCGAAGGCTCCGGCCGCGGCCAGCTCGCGCTGCGCCGGCGCATCGATGCCGAGCTCGGCCAGCACCTCGGCCGTGTGCTGCCCCAGCAGCGGCGGCGCGCGCCGCACCTGCTGCGGCGTGCCGCCCATCTTCACCGCGAAGCCGATGTTCGGCACCTTGCCTTCCACCGGGTGGTCGATCTCGATGCGCATGCGGCGGTGCCGGCCATGCTCGCTCTCGAAGGCCTCGGGGTAGCTGAGGATCGGCCCGGCCGGAATGCCCACGGCCAGCAGCCGGTCGATCCAGTGCTCGCAACCTTGTTCGGCGAAGCTGCGCTCGAGGCTCTCGATCAGCGCGTGCCGGTTCGCGAGGCGCAGCGACACCGTCGCGAAGCGTGCGTCATCGAGCAGGTCGGGCCGCTCCAGCGTGGCGCACAGCGTCTGCCACAGCTTCTGGTTGGTCGCACCCATCACGAAGTGGCCATCGGCCGCCTTCATCGCCTGGTAGGGCGCGCTCATGCGGTTGGCGGTACCGAGCTGCTCGGGCTCGCGGCCGGTGCCCCAGTACTCGCTGATGTCCCAGATCGAGAAGGCCAGCGCGGAATCGAACAGCGAGGCATCGACGTACTGGCCGCGTCCCGTGGCCTTGGCGCCGATGTAGGCCGACAGCATGCCGTAGGTGGCGAACAGCGCGCAGCCGATGTCGGCCACCGGCACGCCGGCCTTGGCGGGCGGGCCGTCGGGATGGCCGGTCACGCTCATGATTCCCGACATCGCCTGCGCCATCAGGTCGAAGCCCGGCCGGCCGGCCCAGGGCCCGGTCTGGCCGAAACCCGAGATGCTGACGTAGACCAGCCGCGGGTTGATCGCGCTGAGCGTTTCGTAGTCGGTGCGCAGCCGCTTCATCACGCCGGGGCGGTAGTTCTCCACCAGGATGTCGGCCTGCGCCACCAGCTTGTAGAGCACCTCGCGCCCGCTGTCGGACTTGAGGTCGAGCGCGATCGAGCGCTTGTTGCGGTTCATGTTGAGGAAGCCCATGCTGTCCGTGCCCTTGAGCTTGAAGCCCATGGCGCCGCGCGTCTGGTCGCCGCCCTGCGGCGGCTCGATCTTGATGACGTCGGCGCCGAGGTCGGCCAGCAGCATGCAGGCATAGGGACCGGCCATGACCTGGCTCACGTCGAGCACGCGCACGCCGGCCAAGGGGAGGGGACGGGAGGAGGAGGTGTCGCTCATCGGTTGGCGTCTTTCAGGGGGAAAGGAAAATGGTCTCAAGCGTCGGCGCGCACGCCGGCCTCTTTAACGATGCGGCCCCACTTGGCGTATTCGCTCGCGATGAAGGCGCCGAACTTCTCGGGGCTGCCGCCCGCGTCCTCGGCGCCGAACTCGTCGAGCCGCTGCGCGATCTCGGGCAAGGCCAGCACGCGGTTGATGTCCTCGCTCATGCGCTGCACCATCGGCGCGGCCATGCCGCGTGGGCCGACGAGGCCATACCACGAAGCCGCGTCCAGCCCCGGAAAGCCCGACTCGGCGAGCGTGGGCACGGTGGGATGGCTGCGCGCGCGCTGCAGCCGCGTCTGCGCGATCGCGATCACCTTGCCCTGCTTCACGAAGGGCGTGGCCGCGGTCATCGTGTCGAAGGCATAGTCGATCTGGCCGCCGAGCAGGTCGACGATCAGGGCGCTCGAGCCCTTGTAGGGCACATGAACCGCATCGACCTTGGCCTGCAGCTTGAACATCTCGAAGGCCAGGTGCTGCGCCGAGCCGATGCCCGAAGAGCCGAAGGACACGCGGCCCGGCCGCTCGCGGCACAGCGCCACGACGTCGGGCAGGGTGCGCGCCTTCTGCGCGGGCGCGCAGGTCAGCATGTTCGGTGTCACGCCCACCAGGGTCAGCGGCGTGAAGTCGCGCCGCGGGTCATAGCGCACGCCGGTCAGCAGCGCCGGCGCGATCGCGTGGCTGTTGACGTGCGCCATCAGCAGGGTGTTGCCGTCGGGCGATTGCTTGCTCACGTAGTCGGCCGCGATCGCGCCGGTGGCGCCGGGCTTGTTCTCGACCACCACCGATGCGTTCCACATCGCACCCAGCTTCTGGCCGATGACGCGCGCCAGCACGTCGGTGCCGCCGCCGGGCGCGAAGCCGACCACGATCTTCACGGGGCCGGCCGGTGGCGCCGCCTCGTTCGCGGCGCGCACCAGTGCCGGTGCGGCGAGGGCGGCCGCGGCCGCCAGGGTGAAGCTTCTGCGTTGCATGCTGCGATGTCTCCGTCGTTCTTTAGGTTCGACGGATGGTGCGCAAGGCCCGCACCGGGCGCCATCGCTATTTGGGCGAGGCTGGATTCGCGTTTTGCGTATCCGCGAGCACGCGCGCCACGCTGGCCGCGGCGCGCGACAGCGAATCCTCGGCGCGATGGCACAGCACGAACTGGCGCCGCGCCCAGTCGCCGCGGATCGGCAGTCGCGCGAAGCGGCTGCCCGCCGCCACATGGCGCGCGATCGCCGCCGGCATGACGCCGATGCCCAGGTCCTGAGCCACCAGCGCCGCGATGCTGTCGAAGCCGCCCACGCGCATGCGCATGCGCAGCAGCTGGCCGGTCTCGTCGGCCAGCCGCGCCAGCATGATCGAGATCGCCGAGCCCTCGTTGAGCACGATCAGGTCGCAGGCCAGGATGTCCTCGAGCACCACCTCGCGCCGGCCGGCCAGCGCATGGCCGCGCGCGGTGACGGCCACCAGATGGTCGCCGCGGTAGGGCAGCATCGGCAGGTCGATGGCGCCGAGGCTGGCCTCGTAGATGCCGATGTCGACCGTGCCGCGGCGCAGCGCCTGCTGCACCACCTGGCTGTTCATCTCCTGCAGGTCGATGCGCACGCCGGGGCAGGCGGCGGCGCAGCGCTCGATGTCGCGCGGCATGAACTGGATCACCGCCGACTTCGGCGCCGCCACGCGCACCACGCCCTGTTCGCCGCCGAGGTAGGAGGCCGCGTCGTCCTGCATGCGCAGCACGGTGTGCGTGATGTTGCGCGCATGCGCGAGCATCGCGCGCCCGGCATCGGTCAGCACCATGCCGTGCGGGCGGCGCTCGAACAGCGCCACGCCGAACTGCGATTCGAGCTCGAGGATGCGGCGCGAGGCCGCGGCCGGCGCCATGTGCATGCGCTCGGCGCCGCGCGTGACGCCGCCGAGTTCGGCGGTGGCGATGAAGAGCTGGACCGTCGTCAGGTCGAAATGCAGGCGCGTGCTCATGGGAAGGCGATGCCGGCCTCGCCGCTGCGCCAGGGCGGGTTCTTGCGCATGACGCTGTCGAACAGCGGCGAGGCGATCCAGTCCGCGAGCCAGGCGCGCAGCCGTGGCCAGGGCTGGGCCTCGAACCAGGCCGGCTCGACCATCGCGTACTGGCGCACGAAGGGCATCAGCGCGGCATCGGCCAGGGTGGCGTGGGCGCCGAGCAGGAAGGCCGAGGCCGCCAGCCGCGCCTCGAGCTCGCGCAGGAAGCGCGCACCCTGCTCGCGGGCCTCGGCCTGCACCGCGTCGGCGAAGCGGCCCGGGTACTTGTAGCGGTCGAGCTGCGGCTTGAAGCGGTCGTCGCAGGCGGCGACCAGCGCCTCGGTGTCGCCGGGCTGCAGCCAGCGCAGCGGATCGTGGGCCGCGAGCGCCCAGCGCATGATGTCCAGGCTCTGGTCGATCACCGTGCCGTCGGCCAGCACGAGCACCGGCACCGTGCCCTTGGGCGAGGCGGCCAGCATCTCGGGCGGCTTGCGCTTGAGCTCGACCTCGCGCAGCTCGCAGCGCTGGCCGCTCGCCGCCAGCGCGAGGCGGGCGCGCATCGCATAGGGGCAGCGGCGGAAGCTGTAGAGCACGGGCGGGGTCATCGGCGGCGGGAAGGCGGAGGCGGGCCCCGAGTCTATCGGCGCGGCCGGAGGCGGCGGCGACGGGCGCTTTTACGCTTTACATGCAACCGTGTTGCATCATTCATATAATGCAATGCAGTTGCATATCAACGAGACCCACGCCATGCCCCAACGCCTTCCCGTCACCGTGCTGTCCGGCTTCCTCGGCGCCGGCAAGACCACGCTGCTCAACCACATCCTGCACAACCGCGAGGGCCGTCGCGTGGCGGTGATCGTCAACGACATGAGCGAGGTCAACATCGACGCCGCGCTGGTGCGCGAGGGCGGAGCCGAGCTGTCGCGCACCGACGAGCGGCTGGTCGAGATGAGCAACGGCTGCATCTGCTGCACCTTGCGCGAGGACCTGCTGATCGAGGTCGGCCGGCTCGCAAAGGAGGGCCGCTTCGACCAGCTGGTGATCGAGTCGACCGGCATCTCCGAGCCGCTGCCAGTGGCCGAGACCTTCACCTTCGCGGGCGAGGACGGCAAGAGCCTGGCCGACGTGGCGCGGCTCGACACCATGGTCACGGTGGTCGATGCCTTCAACTTCCTGCGCGACTACGGCTCGGCCGACAGCCTGCGGCAGCGCGGCCAGTCGCTGGGCGACGAGGACGTGCGCACCGTGGTCGACCTGCTGATCGAGCAGATCGAGTTCTGCGACGTGCTGGTGCTCAACAAGACCGACCTGGTGAGCGCGGCCGAGCGCGAGCGGCTGATAGCGATCCTCAAGAGCCTGAATCCGCGCGCGCGCATCGAGCTGTCGCAGTTCGGCCGCATTTCGCTCGACCGGGTGCTCGACACCGGCCTGTTCGATTTCGCGCAGGCCGAGCAGGCGCCGGGCTGGCTGGCCGAGCTGCGCGGCGAGCACCTGCCCGAGAGCGAGGCCTACGGCATCCGCAGCTTCGTCTACCGCGCGCGGCTGCCGTTCAATCCGCAGCGCTTCTGGGACCTGGTGCAGCAGGAATGGGAGGGCGTGGTGCGCTCCAAGGGCTTCTTCTGGCTCGCGAGCCGGCCCACGCGCGCGGGCAACTGGTCGCAGGCCGGGGGCGCCTGCCGCTACGGCGCGGCGGGTTTCTGGTGGGCGGCGGTGCCGCGCGAGCACTGGCCCAGCGATCCCGAGGGGCTGGCGTTGATTCAGGCCAATTGGGACCCGGCCACCGGCGACGCGCGCCAGGAACTGGTGTTGATCGGCATCGGCATGGACGAGGCCGCGCTGCGCGCGCGGCTCGATGCCTGCCTGCTCACCGAGGAAGAGATGCGCTACGGCGCCTCGTGGTGGCAGAACCTGCCGGACCCTTTCCCGTCCTGGAACGTGTAGGGCGGGCGGCGGGCCGGGCCGCGGGTGCGGCTTCGGCCGGCACGCAGTCGCCGCAGGTGCCGTGCAGGGTGAGCGCGGTGCGGCGGGTGTCGATGCCCTGCTTGCGCAGCGCGCGGCCGAGCCGGCCCATGACCTTCGGCAGCTCGGGGTCGGAGGGCAGGGCCAGCACCTTGTGGCACTGGTCGCACTCGAAGGTGTTGCCCGAGGCGGCCTCGACGTGGCGCGCGAAGCGGTTCACGCGGTCGGCGCCGACGCGGCGGTCGCACAGGCCGACCTCGACGAGCCGGTCGAGCACGCGGTAGATCGTGACCCGGTCGGGTTCCTCGCCGGTGGCGGTGGTGTAGGCCGCGGCGACTTCGTCGTGCGTGAGCGGTTGGGAGGTGTGCTCGAGCAGCTCGAGCACGGTCTGGGCGGCGCGCGTGACGCGCAGTCCGCGGTCGCGCAGCTGGCTTTCGCTGTCGAAGGTTGCGTGGGCCATTCGGGGCTTCGGTTGCGAGGTCGTTGTCTTCATGCGAGCCGCCATTGTGTTGCATACCGCGCCGTCGTGGGCGCGCCGCGGCGAATCGCCCGGCTTCCATGCCAGATAATCCGCGCGAATCGGACAGACCACGGACGCCACGACGCAACAGCATGGACACGGGACGCGACGGCGACGCACTGAGCCACCTGCTCGCGGGCTACAAGTCCGAGCGCGCCGTCACGGCGCGCTTCTCGCTGTCGGCGCCGTGGGCACTGCACTCGACCGGCGTGGACGGCCCGCTGATCCGCCTGTGCACCGGCGCCCCCTACTGGATTTCGGTGGCCGATGCCGAGCCGGTGCAGGTGGCGCCGCACGACATCGCGATGCTGCCGCAGGGCGGCGCGCACACCGTGTCGTCGGCGCCGGGGCTCGAGGCGCGGCCGTTCCGCGAGTTGATCGCCGCGCATTCCACCGGCCGCCATGGCGACCACCCGATCGTGTTCTCGCACGGCGGCGGCGGTCCGGTCACCGAGCTGTTCTCGCTGCACCTGTGGCTGCCGGCCCAGGGGCTGGGCTCGATCATCGCGAGCCTGCCGTCGCTGATCGTGCTGCGCCAGGCGCAGATTCCCACCACGGCCTCGCTCGCGCTGGCGATGGAGACGCTGGTCAACGAGACCGTGGCCCAGCGCCCGGGCTGGCAGCTCTCGGCCGCGCGCATGGCCGACCTGCTGCTGGTCCACATCCTGTGCGAGCACCTGTATGCGCAGCCGTCGGCGGCGCCGGCCGGTCCCGCCGCGCCGGCCGAGCGCCTGGGCACCCTGCGCGGGCTCGACGACGAGAGCATCGCGCGCGCCATGGCGCTGATGCACGAGCGGCCCGCCGATCCGTGGTCGGTGGCGACGCTGGCGCAGGCCAGCTACCTGTCGCGCACCATCTTCAGCGAGCGCTTCCGCACGCTGGTGGGCGTGACGCCGATGCACTACCTGGGCTCCTACCGCATGACGCTGGCGGCCGAGAAGCTCAAGAACCGGCAACTGAGCCTGCATCAGGTGGCCGAGTCGGTGGGCTACGAGTCGGAAAAAGCGTTCTCGCGCGCCTTCCAGCGCTGGACCGGGCTCACGCCCAGCGCCTACGCCCGGCGCCACGGCGCCGCCTGAACGTCGTCATCGTCCGGTCACGGACGAACGGTGACCAAATCCGGCGCGCCGGAGGTTGAGCCGCCGGCCCCGGGACCGAAGAATCGCCGCATCCCCATCACGGCCCGCGCAGCACGCGGGCCAGAGAGACGACGACATGACGGCCTCCCCCTCGCGCCCCCGGCGGCAGCGCGTGATTCCCGCGGTGCGCGATCCCGCGCTCGAGCTTTCGCTGGTCAAGCCGATCGCGACCGGCGACAACCACCAGCGCGCGGCCACGGTGCAGGACACCGACGGCGAGCCGCTGCTGCGGTTCGAGGGCCGCAGCAACCCCTACCTCGAGCACCAGCGCAACGACCTGCTGCTGAGCCTGCAGCACATGCGCAGCGAGGGCCACGACGAGATGGTCTTCATGTGCATCACCCACTGCAAGGAGCTGAGCTTCAAGGCGATCCACTACGAACTCTCGAACATGCAGCTGCGCGTGCGCGCCGACGACGTGGCCGGCGCGCTGCAGCTCGCGCCGCGGGTGCGCGCGCTGCTCGAGTTCCTGGCCAAGACCTGGGACGTGCTCTCGACCATCACGCCGCACGAGTTCAACCAGTTCCGCAACACGCTGGGCATCGCCTCGGGCCAGCAGTCCTACATGTACCGGCACGTGGAATTCATCCTCGGCAACAAGTCGATTCCGCTGGCGCGCGCGCATGCCAACAACCCCGAGGTGTGGCCCCACATGGAACGCGCATTGAATGCGCCCAGCCTCTACGACGACGTGCTCGCGCTGCTGCACCGGCGCGGCGTGCCGGTGCCGGCCGAGGCGCTGGCGCGCGACTGGTCGGCCAGCTATGCGCCCAACGCGGGCGTGGAGGCCGCGTGGCTGCAGGTCTACGGCGACCCGGCGCCCGAGAACGATCTCTACCGGCTCGGCGAGGCGCTGATGGACATCGCCGACGTGTTCTCGCAGTACCGCTGGCGCCATTTCGTCTCGGTCGAACGCATCCTGGGCTTCAAGCCCGGCACCGGTGGTTCGGCCGGCGTGGGCTGGCTGCGCAGCGTGGTCGACCACCGCTTCTTTCCCGAGCTGTGGTCGGTGCGCACGCGGCTCTAAGTCCTTCCTTTCGTTTTTCTTTCTGGAGCACGCGTGTTCGATCAACTGCCGGCCCATGCCGACGATCCCATCCTCGGCCTGTTCGAGGCCTACAAGGCCGACCCGCGGCCGCACAAGGTCAACCTCGGCATCGGCATCTATTGCGACGAGCAGGGCCGGGTGCCGGTGCTGGCTTCGGTGCGCGCGGCGCGCGCGCTGCTGGCCGAGGCCGATGCGCCCAGCGTCTATGCGCCGACCGAGGGGGCGCAGCCCTACCGCGACGCGGTGCGGCGGCTGGTTTTCGGCGAGGTGGCAACGGCGCCGCTCGTGGTGGTGCAGACCGTGGCCGGCACCGGCGCACTCAAGACCGGCGCGGACCTGCTCAAGGACCTGTCGCCCGAGGCCACGGTGTGGATGCCCGACCCGACCTGGGCCAACCATGCGGCGATCTTCGAGGGCGCGGGGCTGCGCGTCGATCACTATCCCTATTACGACGGAAGGACCGGCAGCTTCGACCTCGACGGTGCCATCGCCACGCTCGGCAAGCTTCCGGCCGGCGACATCGTGCTGCTGCATCCCTGTTGCCACAACCCGACCGGCGTGGATCCCTCGCACGAGGAGTGGCGCGCGCTGTTCGACACCATCGCGCAGCGCGGCCTGCTGCCCTTCTTCGACATGGCCTACCAGGGCTTCGCGCAGGGCGTGGACGAGGATGCCTGGGCGGTGCGCGAATGCGTGCGCCGCGGCATCGCCTGCCTGGTGGCGAGCTCGTTCTCGAAGATCTTCTCGCTCTATGGCGAACGCGTGGGTGCGCTCGCCGTGCATGCGCCGGGCGCCGATGCGGCGCGGCTGCTGGGCCGGCTCAAGCTCGGCATCCGGCGCAGCTATTCGTGCCCGCCGGGACAAGGCGCGGCGCTGGTGCAGGCGATCCTGTCGGACCGCGCGCTCGAATCGCAATGGCGCGCCGAGCTCGAGGCGATGCGGCTGCGCATGCGCGCGATGCGCACGGCGTTGCATCGGGCGCTAGGGCCGGGCTCCGGCTACCTGGTGGCGCAGCACGGCATGTTCAGCTACACGGGACTGGCGCCCGCGCGGATCGATGCATTGCGCGAACGCTTCGGCGTCTACCTCGTGGGCTCGGGGCGGCTGTGCGTCGCGGGGCTCAACCCGTCGAACATCGAACGGGTGAGCGCCGCGCTCGCGGCGGTGCGCGCATGAGGCGGCCCGAACGCATCCTCGTCGTGGGCGCCGGCATCGCGGGCTGCTCGGCGGCGATCGCGCTGGCAAGCCGGGGCTTCGGCGTCACGCTGGTCGAGAAGCAGGCCGAATGGCGCTTCCAGAGCTCGGGCATCTTCATCTACGGCAACGGGCTCGAGGCGCTGCGCGCGGTGGGCGTGCTGCCGCGCATCCTCGAGGCCGGCTTCGCGATCGAGGACGGGCGCAACGTCTACCTCGACCACCTGGGTGCGCCGATCGTCGACGTGTTCTATCCGCGCTCGCGCGGCGGCGCGGCGCCGATCGTGGGCATCAAGCGCTCGCAGATGCACCGCGTGCTCGCGGACCGGCTGTCGGCGCTGGGCGTGGAGATCCGGCTCGCGACCACGGTGGAACGGGTCGACATGGAGGGCGAGCGCGCGCAGGTGCTGCTGTCCGACGGATCGGCGCAGGCCTTCGACCTGGTCGTCGGCGCCGACGGCATCCGCTCGCAGCTGCGCGAACAGGTGACGGGACCGCTCGCGCCGCGCTACACCGGCTTCGGCGTCTGGCGCAGCGTGCACGAGCGGCCGCGCGCGCTGGTGGCCAAGATCATGATGATGGGCATCGGCAAGCGGCTGGGCATCATGCCGATCGCCGACGACCGGCTCTATCTGTTCGGCACCGTCGCCGAGCCGGCCGGCCGCTGGTATCCGAAGGAGGACTGGCCCGCGCGCATGCGCGAGCGCTTCGCCGAGTTCGGCGGACCGGCACGGCCCTTCCTCGACCAGCTCGGCGCGGACTCGGAGCTGCTCTACACCGCGGTCGAGGAGGTGCAGGCGCCGCTGCCCTGGCATGCGGGGCGCCTCCTGCTGATCGGCGACGCGGCCCATGCCTCGACGCCGTTCATGGGGCAGGGCGGCGCGATGGCGGTGGAGGACGCGGTGGTGCTGGCCGATATGCTGGCCGACCACGGCATTTCCGATGCCACCTTGCGCGCCTTCGGCGAGCGCCGCTATCCGATGTGCCGCTTCGTGCAGGACGCGTCGCGCCAGGTGGGCGAGGCCGGCGCGGTGGAGGACGCCGCGAGCTGCGCGTTGCGCAACGCGGCGATGCGCGAGGGCGCGCAGCGGCAGGTCGATGCGTTCTACGGTCGACTGGACGCCTTGCGCGCGGCTTGAACCGGGCGCTTATGCCCGGATCGGCCTAAGCATCTGACGAATGGGTCGTTCGCGCGCGGGCGGCGGCGCGACAGAATCGCGCGCGTTCTCCAGCCCGTACCCGAAAGTTCTCCATGCGCGTCCCCTCCCTTCTGAAGCCGGCCCTCCTGTTGTGGGCCGGCGCGTCGATCGCCCTGGGCGCGCAGGCGCAAACCCCCGCCGCCTCCTACCCGGCCAAGGCGGTCCACATCACCGTGGCCAACACGCCCGGCAGCTCGCCCGACGTGCTCGCGCGCTACCTCTCGACGCGGCTGTCGGAGCAATGGAAGCAGCCGGTGGTGGTCGACAACAAGGCCGGCGCGGCCGGCATCCTCGCGGCCGACGGGCTTGCCAAGGCGCAGCCCGACGGCTATTCGCTGCTGGTGGGCGCCGACGGCCCGATCACCATCCTGCCGAACCTGCAGGCCAGCCTGCCCTACGACGCGCGGCGCGACCTGCTGCCGGTGGTGTCGCTGGGCCAGATCGACTTCGTGCTGGTGGCCAATCCCAAGACCGGCTATCGCAGCGTGGCCGACTTCGTGCGCGCCGCCAAGGCGCAGCCGGGCCGCATCAACTACGCCTCGGCCGGCAACGGCAGCCCGCAGCAGCTGGGCATGGAGCTGTTCAAGCAGAAGGCTGGCATCTACGTGACCCACATCCCCTACCGCGGCGGCCCGCTGGGCATGCAGGACGTGATCGCGGGCCAGGTCGACGTGATGCTGATCGCCGTGGGCCCGGCGCTGCCGCACATCCGCAGCGGCCGGCTGGTGGCGCTGGGCACGGGCGGCGAGAAGCGCCATCCGCTGCTGCCCGAGGTGCCGACGCTGGGCGAGAGCTACCCCGGCTACCGTGCCGGTACCTGGTTCGGCCTGTTCGCGCCCGCGAACACGCCGCAGCCGGTGGTCGACGCGATCGCGCAGGAGGCTGGCCGCATCGTGCGCACGCCGGCCGCGCGCGCCGACCTCGCGGCCCAGGGCATCGAGGCCACCGGTTTCGCGCAGCGCCAGTTCCAGGGCCAGGTGGCGGCCGAGTACGAGCGCTATGCGCAGATCGTGAAGGCGAACGGGATCAAGGCGGAATAAAAGCCGGTCAACGCACCGACTTGGCCAGCGCCCGCGCGAAGGCCGCGACGTCCTCGTCGCGGCAGACCTCCGCGACCAGCGGCGCATGGCCCTGCGCCACGGCCGCCAGCGCCATCGCCTTCTTCGGGCACAGGCCCAGGCAGCTCGACTGCACCACGCGCAGCCGAATCGGCACATCGCGCAGCTCGTGCTTGAGTTCCTTGCGCACCGGCCTGGCCTGCAGCTTCGCGGGGCCGTCCTTGCGCGCCTCGCATTCGCCGCAGACCAGCACGAGGCCGCCGAGCTTGGTGTCTACCAGGGGTGGGGAATGGCTCACGCGGGGTCCTTCGCTGGGGTTCTTGCGGACCATCTTGGGGGCGTGGCCGCGCCGCGCAAGTCGGCCGAGCGGCCGTCTGGGTGCGCGGGATGCACCGGATCCCTGCGCTGGATCAATGTCCCGGGCCGCCCGAATGCGCTAAGGTCCGGCCATCCGCGCCTGTTTGGCGTACTTTTTCACGACTTTCACCGACCATGTCCCGTCCCCCCATCGAGATCGAAACCGCCCCCCATCCCACCGCCACGGTGATCGTGATGCATGGCCTGGGCGCCGACGGCAACGACTTCGTGCCCATCGCCAACGAGCTCGACCTCTCGAGCGTGGGCCCGGTGCGCTTCGTGTTCCCGAACGCGCCCGTGATCCCGGTCACCATCAACGGCGGCTACCAGATGCCGGCCTGGTACGACATCGCGGTGGCCGACCTGGTGGCGCGCGAGGACGAGGCCGGCCTGCGCCGCTCGCAGGCCACGATCGAGGCGCTGATCGCCAACGAGAAGGCGCGCGGCATCGCGGCCGAGCGCATCGTGGTGGCCGGCTTCTCGCAGGGCTGCGCGATGGCGCTGATGACCGGGCTGCGCCACGGCGAGCGGCTTGCGGGCATCGTCGGCCTCTCGGGCTACCTGCCGATCGCGGCCACCACCGCGGCCGAGCGCCATGCGGCCAACCACGACACGCCGGTGTTCCTGGCCCATGGCCGGCAGGACCCGGTGGTGCCGATCGCGCGCGCCCAGCAGTCGCGCGACGCGCTCGCGGCACTGGGCTACACCATCGAATGGCACGAGTACGCGATGGCGCACTCGGTCTGCATCGAGGAGATCGGCGACCTCAACGCCTTCCTGCTGCGCGTGCTCGCACGCTGAACCGGCGGGCCGAGGCGCCCGCGACACTCGAAAGGAGACACCCCATGATCCTCGTCATCGGCCATGCCACCGCCAAGCCCGACACCCTGCAGGCCATGCTGGCGATCAGCGTCGAGCACGTGCAGCGCTCGCGCGCCGAGCCAGGCTGCCTCTCGCACGAGGTCTCGACCGACGCGCTGCAGCCGCTGCGGCTCACCTTCGTCGAGCGCTGGAGCGACATGGCGGCGCTGCAGGTGCATTTCCGCGTCGAGGCCTCGCGCGCCTTCGGCAAGGCGCTGGCCGCGATGGCCGACGGGCCGCCGCAGATCCACGTCTACCAGTCCGACGAGATCGACCTGGCCGGCCTCGCGGGCCGCTCGGGCGCTGCGCCACGGACCCCCGAAAAGAGCTGATCGCGTCAGCGCGTCGAAAGGTGATGCTATGGAAAAAATAGCGGACCGCAGCATAGCCGGCAGCGGGTTTCCCTGCACGAGCAGCGCCCGCGCCGCCGTGCTACCTTCCAGCCCCTCAGAAGATTGATGGGTCATAACAATATGAGCAACAGATTGCAGGAGAGGCTGGGTTCGCTCTCGGCCGGGCGGTTGAAAGGCATGCGGCGCGGCATCGAGAAGGAAAGCCTGCGCGCGCTGCCCGACGGCAAGCTCGCGCTGACGCCCCATCCGCTCGCGCTCGGCTCGGCGCTGACCCATCCGCACATCACGACCGACTTCAGCGAGTCGCAGCTCGAGCTGATCACGGGCGTCCACGGCGACGCCGAGGCCGCGCTCGACGAGCTGACCCGGGTCCACCAGTTCACCTACCGCGTGCTCGACCAGCTCGGCGACGAGCGCATGTGGGTCTCGAGCATGCCCTGCGGCCTGCCGACCGACGAGACCATTCCGATCGGCCGCTACGGCTCGTCGAACGTGGGGCGCGCCAAGAGCGTCTACCGCATGGGCCTGAGCCATCGCTACGGCCGCCGCATGCAGACCATCTCGGGCATCCACTACAACTGGTCGCTGCCCGAGGTCTCGAGCGAAGCGTATTTCGCGCTGATCCGCAACTTCCGCCGCCACGCCTTCCTGCTGCTGTACCTGTTCGGCGCCTCGCCGGCGCTGTGCTCGAGCTTCGTCGCGGGCCGCCCGCACGAGCTGCAGCCGCTGGGCGACGGCAGCATGTTCATGCCACACGGCACCTCGCTGCGCATGGGCCGCCTGGGCTACCAGAGCGACGCGCAGGCCTCGCTGGCCGTGAGCTACAACAGCCTCGAGGGCTACGGCGCCTCGCTGCAGGACGCGCTCACGCGCCCCTGGCCGGCCTACGAGGCCATCGGCATCCGCAACCTCGGCGGCGACTACAACCAGCTCGGCACTAGCCTGCTGCAGATCGAGAACGAGTTCTACGGCACGATCCGCCCCAAGCGCGTGATCAACCCCGGCGAGCGCCCGCTGCATGCGCTGCGCGAGCGCGGCGTCGAGTACGTCGAGGTGCGGCTGATGGACCTCGATCCCTTCGAGACCGTGGGCATCAACGCCCAGACCATGCGCTTCCTCGACGTGTTCCTGCTGCACTGCCTGCTCAGCGACAGCCCCGACGACACGCCGCAGGAGATCGCCGACCTGGCGCACAACCAGCACCTGACGGCCGCGCGCGGCCGCGAGCCGGGCCTGGCGCTGCTGCGCGGCGGCCAGCCGGTGTCGCTGGTCGACTGGGGCCTGGAGCTGGTCGAGCAGTGCGCGCCGATCGCCGAGCGGCTCGATGCCGCGCACGGCGGCACGGCCCATGCCGAGGCGGTGCGCGCCGCGCGCGAGGCGCTGGGCAACCCCGACAGCCTGCCCTCGGCGCGCGTGCTCGCGGCCATCGAGCACGAGCATGCCAACTCCTTCATCGGCTTCATCCGCGCGCGCTCCGAGCAGACCCGCGCCGCGCTGATGGCGCTGCCCTTCTCCGACGCCCAGCGCGCCGTATTCGCGCGCATGACCGAGGATTCGATCCAGGAGCAGAAGCGCATCGAGATGGCCGACACCATGCCCTTCGAGATCTACCGCGAGCAGTACGTGTCGCCCACGCGCCTGGGCGTGGGCAAGGGCCAGCGGGTGGCCGTCGCGGCCTGACGGCGGGCCGCCCGGCCGCCGGCTGACGACAGCCGTCTTGGCCCGTGGCCTACAGGCGGTCGGTGCCGCTGGCTCACGCTGCACCGCCGCATGGCTGAGAGGATCGGACCATGCAAGCCGTCGCCCGCCAGCCGTTCCCTCCCGCCTCGTTCCGCGCCCTGGCCGATCCGCAACGGTGCGGCACTGCGCGGGGCGGGCGATCATGAGTCTCAAGGCCTATCTCGTCGAAGACAGCCCCGTGATCCGCGAGAACCTCGTGGGTTTCCTCGAGGACGTGACCGAGACCGAGGTGCTGGCCGTGGCCGGCAGCGAGGACGAGGCGGTGGCCTGGCTGCAGCGCCACCGCGACGATTGGGACCTGACCATCGTCGACCTGTTCCTCGAGCGCGGCAACGGCCTGGGCGTGCTCGACGCCTGCCGCCAGCGTTCGCCGCACCAGAAGGTGGTGGTGCTCAGCAACTACGCCACCGCCGAGATGCGCGACCGCTCGCGCCTGCTGGGCGCCGACGCCTTCTTCGACAAGTCGGCCGAGCTCGACCAGCTCGTCGCCTACTGCGAAACCCTGCACGAAACCTCGTCGCACGAGTGACTGGCGGGACCGCCCGGGTGCGGCCGCGCGGTACTTTCTGAGGTAAAACGCGCCGCGGCGCGTGCGGTTTGACGCGTCCTCCATCCATCCTCCGAGAGACCGAGACGACATGAGCAACGACAGCAGCAGCATCGACTTCCAGGGCCGCGTGGCCATCGTGACCGGCGCCGGCGGCGGCCTGGGCCGCCAGCATGCGCTGGCCCTCGCGGCGCGCGGCGCCAAGGTGGTGGTCAACGACCTCGGCGGGGCGCGCGACGGCTCGGGCGGCTCGGTGAGCGCGGCGCAGGCGGTGGTCGACGAGATCAAGGCCGCGGGCGGCGAGGCGATCGCCAACGGCGCCTCGGTCACCGACTTCGAGGCCGTGCAGGCCATGGTGCAGCAGGCGGTCGATGCCTGAGGCCGGGTCGACATCCTCGTGAACAACGCCGGCATCCTGCGCGACAAGAGCTTCGCCAAGATGGAACTGGCCGACTTCAAACTGGTGGTCGACGTGCACCTGATGGGCGCCGTGAATTGCACCAAGGCCGTCTGGGCGCTGATGAACGCGCAGAAGTACGGCCGCATCGTGATGACCACCTCCTCGAGCGGCCTGTACGGCAACTTCGGCCAGAGCAACTACGGCGCCGCCAAGCTGGCGCTGGTGGGCCTGATGCAGACCCTGAGCATCGAGGGCGCGAAGAACGACATCCGCGTCAACTGCCTGGCGCCCACCGCGGCCACGCGCATGACCGAGGACCTGTTCCCGCCCGACATGCTCGAGGCCTTCCAGCCCGAGGCCGTGGTGCCGGCGATGCTGGTGCTGGCGGCCGAGAACGCGCCCACGCGCGCCATCCTGTGCGCGGGCGCCGGCACCTTCGAGGCCGCGCACATCACGCTCACCCAGGGCGCCTGGATCGGCATCGGCGGCGACTCGCCCGAGCAACTGGCCGCGCGGCTCGACGAGGTGCGCGCGCGCGAGGGCGAGCAGGTGCCCCAGAGCGGTACCGCGCAGGGCGCGAACGAGGTCGCGAAGGCGAAGGCGGCGCGCGGCTGAATTCGCGCCCGGCGTTCATGGCGCTTGACCTCGAGTGCACGCGAGCACTTCCAATGAAATCCACCGGGGCCTCCGGTGCTTTCCATTGACGCTCAAGAGGACATCGCCATGAATACCACCACCGCCAGCAACAAGGCACTCATCCAGCACATCCACGCCCAGCTCGACCAGGGCAACAGCCGGCCCTTCCTCGAGGGCTTCGCCGACGACGCGACCTGGAAGCTCGAGGGCAGCACCGCCTGGTCGCGCACCTACCGCGGCAGGAAGGCGATCCGCGAGGAGCTGCTGAACCCGCTGTTCGCCCAGTTCGCCACCCCCTACACCAGCCGCACCGAGCACGTCCTGGCCGACGAGGACCGGGTGGTGGTGCAATTCAGCGGCGACGTGCTGACCCATGCCGGGCGCCGCTACAACAACCGCTATTGCTACGTCTACCGACTCGAAGGAGGCCTGGTGAAGGAACTGATCGAGTATTTCGACACCGGCCTGGTGGCCTCGGCGCTGGACGCGCCGGCGGTCGCGGCCCCGGCCGATGCCGGCGGCTGAGGCCCGGCGCGGCGTCGCGCAGGGCACGCCGTTCCTGATCGGCGAGCTGGCGCAGCGCACCGGCCGCAGCGTGCACGCGATCCGCTGGTACGAGAGCCAGGGGCTGGTGCCCGGCGTGGTGCGCGACGCGGGCGGTCGGCGCCTGTACGGCGAGCCCCACATCGGTTGGCTCGACCTGATGGACCGGTTGCGCCGCACCGGCATGTCGATCGCCGAGATGCGCGAGTACACGGCGCTCGCGCTGCGCGGCCGCGCCACCCTGGCCGAGCGGCGCGCGCTGCTCGCGGCGCACCGCGAGCGCGTGCAGCAGACCATCGCCGAATGGAAGC
The DNA here is from genome assembly GCF_059418345.1 of Variovorax sp. GW821-FHT09B01. Classification (NCBI taxonomy): domain Bacteria; kingdom Pseudomonadati; phylum Pseudomonadota; class Betaproteobacteria; order Burkholderiales; family Comamonadaceae; genus Variovorax; species Variovorax sp. GW821-FHT09B01. The sequence continues at coordinate 31,311 of NZ_JBWKPQ010000012.1, forward strand.
GCGCGCTGTCGCTGGTCGACCGCAAGATCGACTTCTACGACGCCTGGATCGAGAGCGGGCAGCGCCCACCGCTTATCCCCACCGGCGCGCCCGAGCCGGCGCGGCCACCGCGCCAGCCGGACACGCCGGCGCCTTCGCGCCGCGCGCGTCGAAGCTGAAGGGCGCCGAAGGCTTATTCGGCCACCAGCCCCATGCCGCCGTCGCGGCGGATCGACTCGCGGTCGCGGTGGTTGTGCAGCCGGCCCAGCGTGCTGTCGAGCAGGCGCTTGAGCTTGTCGGACGCGCCGCGGAAGGCCTCGTCCATGCTGGATGCGTGCTGCTTCACCGCCAGCGGCTGGTGGTGCGCGAGCCGCGCTTCCATCACGCAGCACTTGTCGCGTTCGCCGGCCTTCTCGTGGTTTTCGTCGCTCAGGTGCACTTCCACGCGGGTCACGTCGTCGGCGAAGCGCTGCAGCTGCTGCTGGATCTCGGTGTCGGCCCAGCGCTCGAGCGCTTCCTTGTTGTCGATGCCGTTGCTCGTGTTGACCTGTATCTGCATGTCCAGTGTCTCCCTTCTTGGATGTCAGGTTGGAGGATCGAAACGAGTCTTCACTCTGAACGCTGAAACCGTGGCGCGCGTAGGCCAAGGCCCTGCCGGCGGGCCGGGCAGGGTTGGCGATCCGCGGACGAAGGGACGGGTTACGCGCCCAGGCGCGGCACCACGATGTGCTCGGGCGGCAGTTGCGCGCGGTGGCGCTCCCAGGCCGCGGCAAAGCCCGCTTCGAGGTGGCGCGTATAGGTCGCGGTATCGAACAGCGCGCAGTGCCCGCGCGCGGCGGCCAGCTCGGCGCGCAGGGCCGCGAGGCGCGGCGGGTCGGTCGCGAGCGCCAGGGCCAGCGCCTCGTAGGCGGCCGGGGAGTCGGTCGCGAGCTGCGGGAAACCGGCCGCGCCCAGCAGGCTGCCCGCCACGCGGCCGGCGAAGGTCTGGCCCACGCAGCTCACGAGCGGCAGCCCGGCCCACAGCGCGTCGCTGGCGGTCGTGTGGGCGTTGTAGGGCAGGTTGTCCAGGCACAGGTCGGCCAGCGCCAGGCGCTGCAGGTGAGCCGACTGCTCGGCCCAGGGCGCGAACACCAGCCGCTCGGAGGCGATGCCGTGCGCGGCGGCGCGCTCGCGCAGGTTCCGTTCGTAGGCTTCTGTGCCGCCCTTGAGCCAGAGCACGCTGCCCTCGACGCGCGCGAGCAGCCGCAGCCAGATGTCGAAGAACGCGGCCGTGAGCTTCTGGCCGTTGTTGAAGTTGCAGAAGACGAAGGCCCCTTCCGGCAGGCCGGCATCGGCGCGCGACAGCGGCCCGGTGGCCGTCTCGCGGCGCGAGTCGTTGGGCTGGTAGGCGTCGGGCAGGTAGAGGATCTTCTCGCTGTAGTCCGCGCGCGCCGCCTCGGGGATCAGGAAGGGATCGGCCACCAGGTAGTCGATGAAGGGCGCGCCCAGCGTGCCCGGGAAGCACAGGTAGCTGAGCTGCAGCGGCGCCGGCCGCAGCGCCAGCACCGAGGGCCGCGCATCGATGGTGTAGCCGCCGAGGTCCACCAGGATGTCGATGCCGAGGTCGGCGATGGCCTGCGCGGTCTCGCTGTCCGACAGCTCGTGCGCGTCGACGAAGCGGTCGAAGGCCCGCTCGAGCCGCTCGCGCATCGCGCTGCCGTCGCTCTGGCGCAGCGAGATCGCCGTGACCTCGAAGCGTTCGCGGTCGTGGCGCTCGAACACCTCGGCCACCAGGAAGGAGGTGGCGTGGCGGCCGAAGTCGGCCGAGATGTAGCCGACGCGCAGGCGCTCGCCCTCGGCGCGCACCGGCGCGTGCAGCGGTTCGGCCGCCATCGGGTAGTGGCGCTGCGCATGCAGCCGCGCCACCTGCAGCTGCTCCTGCGGCGTGGAGGGCAGGATCAGCAGCGCGAAGGGCTCGATGCATTCGCGCTGCGCGCGGATGTCCTCGCGCAGCAGCGCCATCTGGGCGTCGAAGTCCCGCCAGTCGGCGATGGCCGCGCGCGCATAGAGCAGGCCGCCGCGCGCGAAGGCGTAGTCGGCGTCGCCGGGATGCTCGCGCAGGGTCCGGTCGTACAGCTGTGCCGCGTCCGCGAAGCGCCGCGCCTGGCACAGCGCGGTGCCGTAGTTCTCGATCAGCGTGGGATGCGCCGGCTGCAGCGCCAGCGCGCTTTCGTAGCACTGAAGTTCCTGTGCATGCAAGCGCAGCTTGCCGCAGGCCGCGCCGCGGTTCATGTGGGCCTCGAAGGCGTTCGGGCGCAATTGCACCGCGCGGTCGAAATGGGCCAGCGCCTCGGCGGCCTTGCCGAGCGCGAGCAGCGCGAGGCCCAGGTCGTGCTCGGCCTCGAACAGGTTCGGCTGGCGCTGCAGCAGCGCGCCGAAGGCCTCGGCCGCGGCGCGGTGCTGGCCCGACTTCTGGCAGGCCATGCCGAGGTAGTACCAGCTCTCGAGGGAATTCGGGTCGTAGCGCAGCGAGGCGCGCAGCCGCTCGATGGCTTGCGGGAAGTCCTGCGTCTGGCCCGCGATGAAGCCCAGCAGCCGGTTCGCGGCGGCCATGTGCTGGCCTTTTTTCAGCAGCTGCAGCAGCACTTTCTGCGCAGCGGAATACTGGCCCTGCCGGAAAAGCAGTTCGGCCGACTGCAAGCTCATTGCAGACCCTTGTGGTTCGGTGATCTTGGGGGGAGGGCCACGAGGTGGCGCCCGGCCGCGAGGGGCGGGCGCGCGCAGTCTAGCGTCGTCCGGTCGCGCCTGCCTGACGCGGGGGCCGAAAAAGGGCGGCGGCGCCGCCTTCGCTCAACTCTGGATGTAGTGCGTCAGTTGCTCGATGGTCTGCTCGTGGTCGGCAATGATGTCGTCCATCAGGTCCTGGATCGAGATCATGCCCACCACCCTGTCGCCGTCGACCACCGGCAGGTGGCGGAACTTGCGCTGGCTCATCAGCGCCATGCAGGTCTGGGTGGGGGTCTGCGGGTTCACGGTCATCACGTCGGGCGTCATGATCTCCGAGACCTTGACCTCCTTGGAGTTCTTGCCCTGCAGCGCGACCTTGCGCGTGTAGTCGCGCTCGGAGAGGAAGCCGACCAGCCGGTCGCCCTCCATCACCATCAGGGCACCGACCTCGAAATGCGCCAGCGTGGCCAGCGCATCGAACACCGTGGTGCCCGGCGAGGTCCGCCAGGCCGCGGAGTCGTGACGTTTGAGCAGTTCGGAGACGGGTTTCATCGCGGCAACTCCTTGAAAAAAGTCTGGATTCGACCGACGCCGGAAGGCGCGCTCTGCGACAAATCATAGGGGCTGGCACGCGCGAGCGGCGCAAGACTTTGCAAGCGTGCGGCCATGCGCTGCGCGGCAAAGACCCCGGTATCCCCGCGCGGCGGGGGCGTATCGATCGATTCAGGTTCGCGGTTCACAATGCGCACCCCGGACCGGTGCATGCACCGTCCCATTCCATCCCGCAGCCACAAACACAAGAAAGACACGCACCGATGGCGATCCAGTGGTTCCCCGGTCACATGCATCTCACGCAGAAGGCGATCACCGAGCGCGTGAAGGACATCGACGTGGTGATCGAGCTGCTCGACGCGCGGCTGCCCGGCTCGAGCGCCAACCCGATGCTCGCGCGGCTGACCGCCAACCGGCCGGCGCTCAAGGTGCTCAACAAGCAGGACCTGGCCGACCCCGAGCGCACCGAGCGCTGGCTCGCGCACTACAACGGCCTGCCGGCCACGCGCGCGATCCCGCTCGACGCCAGCCTGTCCACGCCCGCGCAGCAGATCGTGCGCGCCTGCCATGCGCTGTCGCCCAACCGCGGCGGGCTCGCCAAGCCGATGCGGGTGCTCATCTGCGGCATTCCGAACGTGGGCAAGTCGACGCTGATCAACACCCTGACCGGCGGGCGCAAGGCCAAGACCGGCGACGAGGCCGGCATCACCAAGCTCGAGCAGCGCATCACGCTGGCCGACGACTTCTACCTCTGGGACACGCCCGGCATGCTGTGGCCGCGCATCGTGGTGCCCAAGAGCGGCTACAACCTCGCGGCCAGCGGCGCCGTGGGGCGCAATGCCTTCGACGAGGAAGAGGTGGCGCTCGAGCTGCTCGGCTACCTCAAGCAGCATTACGCGGCGGGGCTGGTGGCGCGCTTCAAGCTGGTCGAGCACGAGCATGCGCCCGGGGAGCTCGCCGAGATGCGCGACGAGGCGCTGCTCGACACCATCGGCCGCAAGCGCGGCGCGCTGCTCGGCAAGGGCCGCGTGAACCTGCAGAAGGCGGCCGAGATCGTGATGCACGAGTTCCGCGCCGGCAACCTCGGGCGCATCACGCTCGAGACGCCCGAGGAGTTCGCCCAGTGGCTGGCCGAGGGCCAGCGCGCCGATGCCGAGCGCGAGGCCAAGAAGGCCGCGCGCAAGCAGCAGCGCAAGGGCGGCAAGGCCGCGGCCGCCGAGGACGACGCGGTCGCCTGAGGCAACGGACCATGCAGCAGCCGGCCGCCACCGATGCCGCCTGGCACGCGGCCCTGGCGCGCCGCTTCCCCGAACTCGGTGTCGGCCCGCTGGCCGCGCTCGCCGGCGCGCCCCGCCGCGAGACCCTGGCGCCGCATGCGGTGCTGCTGGCCGCGGGCAACGCCTGGCGCCATGCCTTCTGGGTCGAGCGCGGGCTGCTGCGGCTGTACTACCTCGATGCCGAGGGCCGCGAGTCGAACAAGAACTTCCATGCCGAGGACGCCTTCGTCTGGCCCGTGACGCCGCTGCTGCGCGACGAGCCGGCGGCCTTCTTCATCGCGGCGCTCGAGCCCGCCGTGGTGCGCTGCCTGCCGTGCGACGCGCTCGAAGCGGCGGTCGCGGCGCTGCCCTCGTGGACCGCGCTGCGGCTGGCGGCGCTGGCGGGCCTGTTCGACGACAAGCTGCGGCGCGAGCAGGCCTTCCTGCAATGCGACGCGCGCGCCCGCTACGAGGCGCTGCTGCGCGAGCGGCCCGACTGGGCGCGGCGCATTCCGCTGCGCCACCTGGCGTCCTACCTCGGTATGACCGATGTCTCGCTGTCGCGGCTGCGCGCGGAGATGGGGCTTATCGCAGGTTAAGGCGGGCCGGGGCGGCGCGCGCCACAGTCGGCGCATGCCGCCACGTACCTCGCCGCTCTCCTTCGCGCTGTCTCTTGCAGGCTGGGGCCTGCATGGCTTCGCCGTCTTCGCCTTCGGCCTCATGGCCGGCTTCTTCTGGGCCTACGGCTTCAACGTCAGCCTTGCCACGCTGCAGATGGACGGCGCGAGCTATGCCACCGTGCAGTCCAGCCTCAACCGCCATGTGCGGCACGCGATGTTCTTCGGCTTCTTCTTCGGCCCGCCGCTGCTGTGCGCGCTGGCGCTCGCGACCACCTGGCGCGAATGGCGCGCATGGCGTGGCTGGTTCGGCCTGCTCGCGTTCGCGGGCGTGCTCTATGCGCTGGGCATCGTGCTGTTCACCGCGCAGGTAAACCTGCCGCTCAATGCGTATACGGAGTCGTGGGATCCGCGGGCGCTGCCGCCCGACTGGGCCGAGACGCGCGCACGCTGGAATGCCGCCAACCTCTGGCGCTGCGCGGCCAGCGCGCTGGCCTTCGCCTTGTCGATCGCGGCGCTCGCGCTGCGTGCGCGGGCTGTCGCCGATGCAACTGCCGCGCGCGTTCCGGTCACGGACGCGACGGGCCGGCCAGGGGGCGCTTCGTAGAGTGGGCTCGACCCATTCTGGTCGACAAGGAGAGTCCCCCTCTCGAAGGAGCATCCGATGCTAGACACCATCCAGGCCTTGAATCGAACGGCCGCATTCAACCGCTGGGCCGGCTTCGAAGTCGTGCGCGCGGAAAAGGGCGAGGCCGAGCTGCGCATGGCATGGCGCGAGGCCGACATGGGCCAGTACGCCGGCTTCCTGCATGCCGGCATGATCGGCGCGCTGCTCGACACCGTCTGCGGCTTCGCGGCCGCCACCGTGGCGGGCCGCGTGCTGGCCTCGCACTTCTCGGTCGATTGCATGGCGCCCGCGCTGGGCCGCGTCTTCGTGGCGCGCGGGCGCGTCGTGAAGGCCGGGCGCAAGCAGGTCTTCACCGCGGCCGAGCTGTTCGGCGAGGCCGAGGACGGCACGCTGAAGCTGCTGGCCACGGGCAGCACGATCCTGGTGCCGGTGCCCGACGACAAGGGCTGAGGCCTTCAGCGCGCGGCCGTCAGGGCCGCCGCGGGCGCCCGATCCGGCGTCCGCTTTTCCTGCAGCGGCAGGCCGAACAGCGGCCGCAGCCAGCGCACGCGGCGGATCAGCGCGTCGTTGAGCAGCCAGCAGCCGCCCAGCGTGGCCGCGAGGATCAGCGCCGGCTCGAGCACCGGGCCGAGCGCCAGCGGTGCCAGCCAGACGATCGCCAGCACGATCAGCGTCTGGTGCAGCATGTACCAGGGATAGACCGAGGCATTGGCCCAGCGCAGCCAGGGCCAGGGGCGGTTCAGGTAACGGTGGCCATGGCCGAGGAGGGTGGCGACCGCGGCCCAGAGGTAGAGCGAGCGCAGCACGGCGTTGACTTCGTTCGGCACGCGGCCGGCGCCCAGTGTGCGCGCCGCGATGTAGGCGGCGACCACCGCCACGGCCAGCGCCAGCGACACGCGGCGCAGCCGCTCGAGCTCGCGCCAGATGCCGCTGTCCGCGCCCATCCAGTAGCCGTAGAGGAAGACGGTGAAGTAGATGCTGTGCAGGAAGGGGTCGCGCACCAGGTTGTGGGTCGGCGGGTAGTGCGGCGCCAGCAGCAGCGTGAAGGCCGCGAGCGGCAGCACCGGCAGCAGCAGCAGCCAGCCGCCGCGCAGCCCGTTGAAGGCCCGGCGCAGCGCCTGGCCCGCGGCCGAACGCCACAGCGGCAGCGTGAGCGCCACCGCGGCCGTGTAGACGAACAGGTACGGCAGGTACCAGAGGTGGTTCCAGGTGATGCCGAACTCTGCGCCCGCGAAGGCGCCTTTGGGCCAGGGCTGGCTCATCGTCAGGTAGCGCAGCAGGAAGGCGCCGAAGCCCGGCGCCACCAGGCCGTTGGCCACGCCTTCGGCATAGGCCTGCCAGGGCACGACCACCGCCATGCCGAAGGCCAGCGGCAGCATCAGCCGCAGCCCGCGGCCGCGCAGCAGCGCCGCCGTGCCCTGGTGGCGGCTCAGGAAGGCCAGCGAGACGCCCGAGATCAGGAACACCAGGTCCATGCGCCACAGGTTCAGGATCCGCATCGGCCACTGCAGCCATTCGGCCGCATGCGGGCTCTTGAGGTGCCAGGGCCAGTCGGCCACGTAGTACATCGCCACGTGGTAGACGATGACGAGCAGGAAGGCGAGGGCGCGCAGGGCGTCGATGTCGTGCCGGCGCGCTTCGGCGGCCGGCGGGACGGGGTTGCGTGGAAATCGGTCGGTGGGCATGAAGGCTCCTGGATCGGGGACTGAACGAGCGGCCATGGTCCGGGAGCGGCGCGGCGGCGGCGCGCCCGGGGGACGGATCGCGGGCGCTTTGTGACGAGCGGTGGCCCCGGTGGGACGAAACAGGGGGCGAAATCCGTCCCTTGGCGGCCCCTGCCGCCCCGTTCGCCCCGCGGATCGCGACAATCGCCCGCCATGGCCGGCCCGCGCAAAGACCTCTACCACCGCTACGAACCGATCCGCCGCTACGTCGAGGTCGGCTTCTGGATCGTCGTGATGGCGCTGCAGGCGCTGTTCAACACCACGGTGGCGATGGTCGACGCGCGCTCGCGCGCGGTGCCCCGCGAAACCTGGGAGATCGTGGTCTGGGAGGGCTCGAGCCACCTCGTGCTGCTGCTGCTGGTGCCGGCCATCGTGGCGCTGGAGCGGCGGCTCTCGCCGCTGGCCTCGCTCGCGCCCGGCAGGCTGATGCGCTACCTGGCCTGGCATCTTGCGGCCAGCGTGGCGTTCAGCCTGGCCCACGTGATGGCGATGTTCGCGCTGCGCTCGCTGGCCTATGCCGCGGCCGGCGAGCACTACGCCTTCGGCGGCTGGGCCGCGCAATGGGGCTACGAGTACCTGAAGGACGTGCGTGCCTACGTCTCGATCGTGTTCGGTATCTGGGCCTACCGGATGTTCATGCTGCGCTGGCAGGGCGAGGCGCGAGTGCTCGACGCGCCGGACGAGGCGCCTGAAGGGCCGCAAGCGTCGCCACGCCCGGCCGATGCCGAGCCGGCCCCGGCCGCGGACGCGCCACCGCCGCCCGCCGAACCCGCGCCGCCCCCGGCGCCCGCGCGCCCCGAGCGCTTCCTGGTGCGCAAGCTGCGGCGCGAATTCCTGATCGCCGCCAGCGACATCGACTGGCTGCAGGCCGAGGGCAACTACGTCGGCCTGCACGTCAACGGCCACGACTACCTGCTGCGCGCCACCCTGACCGACTTCCTGACCCAGCTCGACCCGGCGCTGTTCGTGCGCGTGCACCGCAGCCATGCGGTCAATCTCTCGCGGCTGCGCGAGATCGAGCCGCTCGACGGCGGCGATGCGCGGCTGCACATGCACGACGGCAGCACGGTGCCGTGCAGCCGGCGCTACCGCGAGGCCCTGCGCGGCGCCACCGCCGCCTGAGCCCCCGCGGGGGTGCGCCATGCACCGTCAGGCGGCATCCGTTCGGGTGCGCCGCGCCCGCCCATCGGGCCGAATCAGCCCCATCTCGGCCCGTTTCGCACCATTGATGAGCTTGTAGGCACCATTTTTGCTTCATTGGCCCGCCGTCCTGCTGAATTCAGGTGCGGCGCACCAAATCAATCCAAAAACCAGCAAGAAGCTCCAATGGACGCACTCAAACAGGGCGCAGACGCGCTGTTCATCCTTCTAGGCGCGATCATGGTGTTGGCCATGCATGCGGGATTCGCCTTCCTCGAACTCGGCACGGTCCGCAAGAAGAACCAGGTCAATGCGCTCGTGAAGATCCTGGTCGACTTCTCGGTCTCGACCATCGTCTACTTCCTCGTCGGCTACGGCGTGGCCTACGGCACCCACTTCTTCGTCAGCGCCACCGAGCTGTCGGCCCGCAGCGGCTACGACCTGGTGAAGTTCTTCTTCCTGCTGACCTTCGCGGCCGCCATTCCGGCCATCATCTCGGGCGGCATCGCCGAGCGCGCCAAGTTCTGGCCGCAGCTGATCGCCACCGCCGTCATCGTCGGCTTCGTCTATCCCTTCTTCGAAGGCATCGCCTGGAACAAGCACTTCGGCATCCAGGACTGGATCGCTTCGGTCACGGGCCATGAATTCCACGACTTCGCGGGCTCCGTGGTGGTGCATGCCGTGGGCGGCTGGCTCGCGCTGCCGGCCGTGCTGCTGCTGGGCGCGCGGCGCAACCGCTACCGCGGCGACGGCTCGCTGGCCGCGCATCCGCCGTCGAACATCCCGTTCCTCGCGCTCGGCGCCTGGGTGCTGTGCGTGGGCTGGTTCGGCTTCAACGTGATGAGCGCGCAGACCATCGACAAGATCTCGGGCCTGGTCGCGGTCAACTCCGTGATGGCGATGGTCGGCGGCACGCTGGTGGCGCTGGCCATGGGCAAGAACGACCCCGGCTTCGTCTACAACGGCCCGCTGGCCGGGCTGGTGGCGGTGTGCGCGGGCTCCGACCTGATGCACCCGATCGGCGCGCTGGTGGTGGGCGGCGTGGCCGGCGCCATCTTCGTCGCGATGTTCACGCTGACGCAGAACAAGTGGAAGATCGACGACGTGCTCGGCGTCTGGCCGCTGCACGGCCTGTGCGGCACCTGGGGCGGCATCGCGGCCGGCATCTTCGGCACCCAGGCACTGGGCGGCATCGGCGGCGTGAACCTCGGCGCGCAGCTCATCGGCACCGCCATGGGCGTGGTCTGGGCGCTGCTCGGCGGCGCGCTGGTCTACGGCGTGCTCAAGAAGACCGTCGGGCTGCGGCTGTCGCAGGAAGAGGAATTCGACGGCGCCGACCTCTCGATCCACCACATCTCGGCGACGCCGGAGCGCGAAGTCAACTGGTGAACGGTTCGCGGCGGGGGCGGCTCAGCACTTCTGGAAGCGCGGGCACTCGGCGACCGCGCGGATCGCCACCACCGTGTTCTCGCCGTCGAGGTGGCGCGAGACGAACTCGACCGGCGTGCCATCGGCGATGTCGGCCGCGAGCTTGCGGTCGGCCAGCCTGAAGGTCTGGGTGGTGAACGGCAGCTTCGAGCGCGGCGGGATCTTCAGGTGCAGGTACAGCTTGCCGCCGGGCTCCTCGTGCGAAGACATCAGGCGCGCGCGCGTGTAGACGGGGTCGGTCTTCGTTTCCTGCGCGGCGGCGCCCGCGAGTGCGAGCAGGGCCGCGGCGGCCAGGGCCAGGCGGGACAGCGGCGGGAAGGGCATGTGCGAACTCCTCGTCGAAGGGGGCGGAAATGCCATTGTGAAGCGCCAACCTTCGGCCAAGCCAAAGATGCGTTCGTCCAAGCGCGCGACGGGACCGCGCTTCGGCACAATCGCGCCCCCGACAAAAACATGGAGGAGGGGAGATGGCGAACGACACGATCGAGATCCGGCGCTTCGATGTCCATGCGGACGACGCGTCCGAATGGGCGCGCTTCCACCGCTACCGGCGCCTGCGCGACGAGGAGCTGCACCCCGGCGAGCCGCAGGCGGCCGATGCCGACTTCGAGCACGACGCGCGGCGCCGCATGCCCTTCCACGAGGCCGAGCGCTTCGTCGCGCGCGAGGGCGACGAGCTGGTCGGCAACCTCATCCTCTGGCGCCGCCGGCCCGACGCACCGAACAGCGAGCCCTTCGCGTTGCATGCGGAGGCCTGGCTCGGCGTGCTGGGCGCGCACCGGCGCCGCGGCATCGGCAGCCGGCTGCTCGTGCCGCTGCTGGCCTTCATGTGCGAGCACGGCAAGACCGTCGCGACGATGAACACCTTCTACCCGCCGGGCCATGCCTTCCTCGAAGCCTCGGGCGCGGTCCTCAAGCACCGCGTGATCGAAAACCGCATGCGCATCGACGGCCTCGACGCGGACGAGCTCGCGCGCTGGAAGGCGCAGGGCACGGCCGGTGGCGCGCTGCGCTTCGAGATCCATCCCGGCCGCACGCCGATGGAGCGCCTGGCGCAACTGCTGGCGCCGTTCTCGGACCTGTTCAACGACATGCCGCTCGGCGAACTCGAGCTGCCGCCCGCGCGCTACGAGCTCGACGGTTATGCCAACTGGTACCGCGAACTCGACCGCAGCGGCGGCGAGCACCACCTGGTGCTGCTGGTCGACGCCGACGGTACGCTGGCCGCGATGTGCGAAGCGCACTGGGACCCGCGCACTCCCGAGCGCCTGCACCAGCGCCTGACCGGCGTGGCGCGCGCCTGGCGCGGCCGCTCGCTGGCCAAGGCGGTGAAGGCCGCGATGCTCGACAGCGTGCGCGCGCTGCATCCCGAACTGCGCACCGTCGTGACCTACAACTCGGAAGCCAACGCGCCGATCCTCGCGATCAACCGCCGGCTGGGGTTCGAGGTGCATCGGCGGCAGGGGGTTTATCAGCTGGGGGTCGAGGCGCTGGCCGAGTGCTTGGCGCGGCGCGGGGAATCGGTGGACTGAAGCGCAAATTGCGCCGATACGCTTCAGATTTGAAGCGTATCGGGCCGGAACCGGTGCCCAGCAAGAACGCGCCGCCTGTAGCAAACTCGCGCGACCCGTTCCCGCCCGAGCCGCCACACCCCACCATGACCCAATCCCCACCCGCCCTCGAAGTCCTCCCGCGCGACCTCTCCGCCTACCGCCAGGGCAATGTCGGCGTTGACTACGTGCACCGCTTCGAATCGGGCAAGCCCGGCCCGCACGTGCTGATCAACGCCCTGACGCACGGCAACGAGATCTGCGGCATGACGGCCGCCACGCACCTGCTCGACCACGGCGTGCGGCCGAAGATCGGCACGCTCACCGTGAGCTTCGCGAACATCGACGCCTACGAGTCCTTCACCGAGGCCGCGCCCTACGACAGCCGCCAGATCGTCCACAACCTCAACCGCATCTGGTCGCCCGAGTGGCTCGATGGCAGCGAGGACAGCCCCGAGCTGCGCCGCGCGCGCATCCTGCGGCCCGTGGTCGATGCGGCCGACCACATCCTCGACATCCATTCCACCAGCCAGCCGGTGGTGCCGTTCTGGGTCTACCCGTCCTTCGAGCGCAATGCCAAGGTGGCGATGGCCATCGGCCGGCCGCCCGTGCACCTCGTGATGCCCGACGGCCTGGGCTCGGGCACGCCGCTGATCCAGTACGGCAGCCATGGCGGACCCGACGGAAAGGGCGTGGCGATGGTGGTCGAGTGCGGCCAGCATTTCCTGCGCTCCGCCTCGGACCTCGCCACCGCCGTCACCTACGACTTCCTCGCCTACTTCGGCCTGGTCGACAAGGACCCGGCCGCCCCCGCACCCGAGCCGCAGCGCCGCTTCAAGCTGCTGCAGACGCACGTGATCCAGAGCGAGGACTTCGCCTTCGTGCGCCCGCTGATCGGCTTCGAGACCTTCGTCAAGGGCGAGCTGATCGCCACCAACGGCCCCGACGAGATCCGCGCGCCGGTCGACGACTGCACCGTGTTCATGCCCGCGCAGCGCGTGATCGTGGGGCGCGAGGCGCTCTACCTGACGCAGCCGATCTGAGCTGGGCGACGGGCCGCTGCGCTCAGCAGATGAGCAGGTGCCGCGGCACGTCGACCGTGCTGTAGTCGGCGTGCCAGTAGTGCGGGTCGTCGCAGAGGCTGAACACCACGTTCTCGTTCGCATGGCGATCGCCGAAGCGGTCGCGCAGCGTGACGTGCACCGAGCCGGGATCGGGCCAGTCGGCGCCGGCGTCGCTCACGCGGTTGCCCGCGGCGACCTCGGCGGCCACCACGGATTGCAGCGCGGGGTGCAGGCGGGTGTTGAGCAGCGCGAGCGCGGCGGCGCGCGAAGCCGGGGGCATGGCGGGATCGAGGCAGGCGGTGGTGAAGCTGTGGCGCCCAGGCATGGCCGGATGCTCGCTTCTCAAGCCGCCAGCGCACTGCGCGCCGGAATCTTCTCGAAGCAGTGGTTGCACAGCGACTGCTTCACGAAGGCCGCGTGCGTGGTGTCGACCGGCTTCTTGCAGTGCTCGCACATGAAGGCCTCGCCGACCGCGAGCTGGAATTTCTGGAAGAAGGCGTCGCTCAGGTGGATGCGGCGGATGTCGCGGATGTCGTCGCGCACCTTGAGGTTCTCGAGGGTGTTGTTGTCGAGCGCGGTGCGCGTGATGTTCAGGTGGTTGTAGCAGCCGTAGTCGATCGAGTAGACGTTGAAGGTCTCGCCCGCCATGTCCTTGTGCGAGTAGCCCTTCTTGCGCAGGTGCAGCACGCGGAAATCCACCAGGCCGAGGATGTGCGGATTGGCCGAGTACTTCTCGCTGATCATGAAGTGGCTCGAGTTCTTGCCGACCACGATCTCCTGCACGATCTTCTCGAGCAGGTTCTTCTCGACCGAGTGCTCGTCGACCTGCTTCTTCTTGTCGGTCTCGTACCAGCCCGAGGTGGCGGCGCGCACGTTCTTGATCGAGATGTGCTTGGAGCCAGAGCTCTTGAACTGCGCGTACGAATGGATGAAGAGGTTGATGAAGTCGCGCGGTATGCCCGCGCTCGCGATCAGCAGCTCGCCCAGCGCCTTGTTGGTGAGGAAGGCGTTGATGAAGGCGTCGTTGTTCTTGCGCGAGGGCAGCAGCAGCTCGTCGGACAGGCTGGGGCTGTGCTGCTCGAGGTGCTTGCACAGCAGCTGGTTGAAGAAGTTGCGGGTCTTGGCCTTGTCGATCTCGAACACGTAGCGGTTGTCGAGCTGGTAGCCGAAGATGTCGCCGCCGTCCTCCAGGCCGTAGAACTTCTCGTCGGTCTTGTGGCCGAGGTCGGTGCGGTTCGGGATCGCGGCGATCTTGAAGCTGAAGCGGCTCGCGATGAAGGACTTCTTGACCAGCTCGGCCAGGTGCTTCTGGGCCGAGTTCGGGATCTCGGACCATTCGTCGATCAGGCAGAAGACGCGGTTCAGTTGCAGTTCCTCGCTCAGGTCCTGCAGCAGGTTCGCGATGTCGAAGACGCTGATGAACTGGTCCTTGAGCCTCGACTCCTGCGACTTGGTCTGCAGGCTGCCCGAGGCCTGCAGCTCGGGCGCCTTCGAGAGCTTGAGCGAGGCGCCGGCCTGCGCGATCGACTCGACGGCGAGGGCCGTCTCCTTGAGCTTGTTGAGCGAGCTGCCGTCGAGTTCGCGCTGGATGGCCTCGAGCCGGTGCTGCAGCTGGCGCTCGGCCTCGTCGTCGAGCGGATCGCGGCGCAGCGGGATGATGTCGTCCCGGCCGTGGATGGCGCGCAGGTTGCTCGAGAACGCATTCACCAGGCTGCGGATGATGTTCTTGAACAGGATGACCGCGTACTGCTCCCAGCTCAGGCCGTCGGCCTCGGCATGCGGCAGGATGGTTCGCGCATCGATGTAGACCGCGATCCGCCGCGAGGCCGCGAAGTCGTTGTTGATCTTCTCCTGCAGCGCCTTCAGCAGGTGGGTCTTGCCCGAGCCGCGGCGGCCGTAGATGACCTGGTTGTTGAGGTTGTGGATGTCGTGCAGCGCGTCCTCGCCCACGTACAGGCCGAGGTAGCTCTGGTCCTGGATGTTCTCGGCCCGCAGCGCGTTCGAGAGCGTCGCGACGGCCTTCTGGATCTGGGCGTCGCTGATGGGCATGGCATTGCCGGTCCGGGGCGCGCTGGTCGTGTTCTTCTGCATGAGGGCTGGTGCAAGTGAAGCGGGACCGGCGCGCGTCCCCGAGATGGGGCCTCCCGGCGCGCGGTCTGAAAACGAATTGTTACTTGCCCCGGACGCCTTGCCAACAGAGGCGCCCCGGCCCGGACCGCCGGCGAGGTGCCGGCGCAACGTTCAGGCGGAAATGAACAGCGCCGGATCGACCATCGCGCGGTTGAGCATCACCGACCAGTGCAGGTGCGGGCCGGTCACGCGACCGGTGGCACCGACCGCGGCGAGCTTGTCGCCGGTCTGGAGCACGTCGCCGACCTTCACGTCGACGCGGCTCAGGTGGCAGTACATGGTCAGCAGGCCGCCGCCATGGTCGAGCCAGACGGTGCCGCCATTGAAGAAGTAGTCGCCGGTGTCGATGACCTTGCCCGGCAGCGGCGCGAGCACGGGGGTGCCGGTGCCGGCCGCGATGTCCATGCCGCTGTGGGGATTGCGCGACTGGCCGTTGAAGACACGGCGCAGGCCGAAGGAGCTCGAGCGGCGGCCCGGCACCGGCACGCGCATCTGCAGCGCGGCATCGGGGCGCAGCTCGGTGCGGGTGGCGGTCACGGTGGCGAGGTGGTCGCGCTCGCGCTCGTAGCGCGCCTGGTCCTCGGGCGAGAGGTCGACGGTGCGCGGCGCCACGTTCAGGCGCTGCTCGCGGTACTGCTTGGGCGCGATGCTGTAGCCGAGCTGGCGCGGCGCGGCGTCGGGTCGGGCCTGCACCGAGATGCTGGCCTCGCCGGGTTCGGCCGCGAGCGGGATGCCGACGAGGGCGGTCCATTCGATGGGGTCGCCGAGCACCAGCACGGGCTGGTTGCCGTCGCCGCCGGTCGTGGCCAGCGGCCGCGCGGCCGCGGGGCCGAGCGACAGGCGCGCGACGCCGCCGGGGACCTGGGAGGCGCGGGGCCAGACCTCGGGCGGCTGGGGCTTGGCGGCGCCGGCCTTCTTGGTCGCCGCCGTGGCGGGCAGGGCGAGCAGGGCGGCGGTGCCGATCAGGAGCGTGCGGCGGGTGGAGAGCGGAGCATGAAGGATGCGTGACATGGGCCGCATTGTGGCGTCATGGCCGGCGCCCGATTGTCGGAAAGCACCATGAAAAACCGGGGCACGCGGCCCCGGTTCGTGGTGCGGCAGGAGCGCCGGCGCCTACTTGCCCCAGCTGTCGCGCATGCCCGCCGCGCGGTTGAACACGCGCCGGCCGTCCTCGGCCGCCTTGGCGTCGAGCACGAAGTAGCCGTGGCGCTCGAACTGGAAGGCCGCTTCGGGCTTCGCGTCGGCGAGCGAGGGCTCGACATAGGCCGCGCAGACCTCGAGGCTGTGGCGGTTGAGTTCCTCGAGCAGCTCGCCGCCGCCCGGATTGGCTTCGGAGAACAGCCGCTCGTAGAGCCGCACCTCGGCCTGCACCGCGTCTGCCACGGCCACCCAGGTGATATTGCCCTTGACCTTGATCGCGTCGGCGCCCGGGGTGCCGCTCTTGGTGTCGGGCACCAGCTTCGCCTGCACCTCGATGAGCTTGCCCTCGGCATCGCGCGTGGCGCCGGTGCACTCGATGACGTGGCCGTACTTGAGCCGCACCTTGTTGCCGGGGAACAGGCGGAAGAAGCCCTTGGGCTGCACGTCCTCGTAGTCGGTGCGCTCGATCCAGACCTCGCGGCCCAGCTTGAAGGCGCGCTTGCCGAGCTCGGGATGGTGCGGATGGATCGGCGCCGAGCAGTCGTCGAGAGCGGCGTCGCCGCCCATGAGTTCACCCCAGTTGCTGATGACCAGCTTGACCGGGTCGAGCACGGCCATCGCGCGCGGCGCCACGGGGTCGAGGGTGTCGCGCAGCGCGGCCTCGAGCGCGGCGTAGTCGATCCAGCCGCCCGACTTGGTGGTGCCGCTGCGTTCGCAGAACAGGCGCAGCGCCTCGGGCGTGTAGCCGCGGCGGCGCAGGCCGGCCAGCGTGGGCATGCGCGGGTCGTCCCAGCCGTCGACGTGCTTTTCCTCCACCAGTTGGCGCAGCTTGCGCTTGCTGGTGAGCACATGCGTCACGTTGAGCCGCGCGAACTCGTACTGGCGCGGGTGCGGGCTGGCGATCAGGCCGCCTTCGGCGAGGCGGTCGAGCAGCCAGTCGTAGAACGGGCGCTGGTCCTCGAATTCGAGCGTGCAGATGCTGTGGGTGATCTGCTCGAGCGCGTCCTCGATCGGGTGCGCGTAGGTGTACATCGGGTAGATGCACCACTTGTCGCCGGTGTTGTGGTGCGTGGCCCGGCGGATGCGGTAGAGCGCCGGGTCGCGCATGTTGATGTTGGGGCTCGCCATGTCGATCTTGGCGCGCAGGGTGGCGGCGCCGTCGGCGAGCTTGCCGTCGCGCATCGCGCGAAAACGCGCGAGGTTCTCCTCGGGGCTGCGGCTGCGGTACGGGCTGTCGGTGCCGGGCTTGCCGAAGTCGCCGCGGTTGGCGCGCACTTCATCGGCCGATTGCTCGTCGACATAGGCCAGGCCGGCGCCGATCAGGTATTCGGCCGCGCGGTACATGAAGTCGAAGTAGTCGCTCGCGAAGTACTCGTGCGGCTGCATCACGCCGGGCGCGCTGGGGCGGTCGGCGAGGTAGGTCTCGTAGCCGAGCCATTCCACGGCGTCGCGGATCGAGTCGACGTACTCCTGCTCTTCCTTCTCGGGGTTGGTGTCGTCGAAGCGCAGGTGGCAGACGCCGCCGTATTCGCGCGCCAGCTCGAAATTCAGCCAGATGCTCTTGGCGTGGCCGATGTGCAGGTAGCCGTTGGGTTCGGGCGGAAAGCGCAGGCGGACCCGGGCCGGGTCGCTCATGCCATGGGCGTGGTGTTCGGCATCGCCCGGAGCCCCGCCCCAGCGGCGGCCGGTGTAGGCGCCCTGGGCGAGGTCGTTTTCGATCACGTGGCGCAGGAAATTGCTGGGTGCGGCGGGTGTTTTTGCGACGTCTTTGTCGGTCGGGGAGGTCATCGACGCATTCTAATTTGGGGGATCTTCAGGTTACCTTTGGCAACGCTCTTCACAATGCGGCGGGCAACCACTTTGCATTTGGCGCGTTCAATACGTACATGGGCAGTGAATGCCTTCCCTACAAGGAGTCCAACATCATGAGCGTCACCCGTTCTACCTTCTTCAAGTGGGCCGCCGCAGGCGTCGTCGCCGCCGGTGCCCTGTTCGCGGCCACCTCGGCCAGCGCTCGCGGCGACGTGAGCTGGTCCATCGGCGTCGGCGTGCCCGGCGTGGCGGTGGGCGTGGGCGGCCCCGCCTACTACCCGGCACCGGTCTATGCGCCGCCGGCCCCCGTCTACTACGCCCCGCCGCCGCCGGTGTACTACCGCCCGCCGCCGGTCTATTACCGTCCGGCCCCGGTGTACTACGCGCCGCCGGCCTACTACGGCCCGCGCTATTACGGTCGCGGCTACTACCGCGGTCATGGCCACGGCCACTGGCGCTGAAATGCCACGCTGAATGTGAGCAAATGAAAAAGCCGGTTCTTCGGAACCGGCTTTTTCATTGGGCGACGCAGCGGCCCGGATTTCACATGGCGCGAAACAGGTGGGCGTAGAGCCGGCTGACCGGAATCCGCTCCGGCCGCCCGCGCAGGTCCAGGGCGAGCTTGCCGGCCTCGTCGCGGTGCACCGCCTCGATGGCCGAGGCGCGCACGACGACCGCCCGGTGCACCTGCCAGAAGGTCTGCGCATCGAGTTGCGGCAGCAACTGCTTGAGCGGCGTGCGGATCAGGTATTCGTGGTCCGCGGTCAGCACCCGCAGGTATTTGTCGGCGGCCTCGAAATACAGCACCTCATCGATCGGCACCATGCGCACCGTGCTGCCGCCGGCATCGCTGGCGGCGATCATGCGCAGCGGCGCGGCCGAGGGTTCGGGCATCGGCGCGCCGGCGCCGCCCGCGGCGGCCAGCACCTCGCGCCAGCGCGCCAGCGTGCGGTCCAGCGCCTCGTCGGCCGGCGTTTCGGCCGCCGGCCGCGCGGCCAGCGCCTGTTTCAGCCGCACCACCGTCTTGCGCAGCCGCTCGGGTTGCACGGGCTTCAGCACGTAGTCGATCGCCTGGGCCTCGAAGGCACGGGCCGCGTACTCGTCGTAGGCAGTCACGAAGACCAGTTGCGGCATCGGCGCCTCGTCGGCGGGCCAGGCGTCGGCCAGCTCGGTGGCGGCGCCCAGGCCGTCGAGGCCCGGCATGCGGATGTCGAAGAACAGCACTTGCGGCAGCAGCCGCAACGCCTCGCGCACGGCGCTGCGGCCGTCGCCCGCGGTGGCGGCGATCTTCAGCTCGGGCCAGGCGGCGGCCAGTTCGGCCTTCAACGCCTGCGCGAGCAGCGGTTCGTCCTCGGCGATCAGCGCGGTGGGAGTGGCAGGAGTGTTCATGGCGTGGGGGAAGCGGCCGGCGCGTCGCCGGTGGAGGAAGCCTGCAGCGGAAAGCGCAAGGTGGCGCGGGTGCCCGTGTGCTCGCCGGGCGCGAGCGTCAGGGCGGCGCGCGGGCCGTAGACCGTGGTCAGCCGTTCGCGCACCTGTTCGAGGCCGAAGCCGCCGCCGTCCCGCGACGTCGACGGCAACGCGGCATCGAGCCCGATGCCCGTGTCGCTGAGTTCGATCACCAGCAGGTCGCCCTCGCGGCGCGCGCGCACCGCGATCTCGCCGCCCTCGACCTTGGGCTCGAGGCCGTGGCGGATGCTGTTCTCCACCAGCGGCTGCAGCAGCAGCGGCGGCACCGGCACCTCGCGCAGCTCGGCCGGCAGCTCGAGCGTGTAGCGCAATCGCTCGCCCATGCGCACCGACATCAGCTCGAGGTAGTCGGCCAGCCGGTCGAACTCGGCCCCCAGCGGATGCGCGAGCGTGCGCGAGCCGCTGAGGGTGACGCGCAGGTAGCTGTTGAGCCGGTCGAGCATGGCCACGGCGCGCGGCGGATCGAGCGTGATCAGCACCCGCAGGTTGGCCAGCGTGTTGAACAGCATGTGCGGCTCGAGCTGGGTTTCGAGCAGCTTGAGCCGCGCCTCGGTGGCGTCGCGCCGGGCGCGCTCGATCTGCCCCTGCAGGTGCTTGCTCTTGCCGAGGCTGTAGAAGAAGAAGCAGGCGCCGGCGGTGGCGACCAGCGTGATGGTGAGCGTGGTCGCCAGCTTGTGGCCGCGGTAGTCGAGGAAGTCGAGCAGGGGCGCGCCGCTCCAGGCGTCGCCGATCAGGTTGCCTAGCAGGAAGCCGGCGGTCACGCCGAAGCCGATCAGCGCGATGCTCTGCGGGCCATGCGGCCAGAGCACTTCGCGGTGGCCGCTCATCAGCAGCCGGCCGCCATCGATGCACAGCCAGCTGATCAGGCCGATCGCCATCGAATAGACCATGTGGTCGACCCAGCTGCGGCCGCTCGAGATGCTGAGCGCGGCCGCGATCAGGCAGCAGAAGACGGCGGTGATCAGCCCGTGCCGCAGCAGGTCGCGCAGGTTCTCGATGCCGAACCTGGGGCGGGCGGCGGCAGGGGCCTGGTTCAACGGCGCTCCCCGGCGGCCAGCGCGCGGCGTTCGCGTTCGACCAGGCGCTCGTAGAAGTCGCCGCCCGGCGCGATGAACCAGATCACGGCGCCGTGCACCAGCAGCCCCAGGCCCCAGCCCATCAGCGGATAGACGGCCCAGGTGTGGCCCTTCGACGCCGACAGCGCGACCAGCCCGAGGTTGACCAGCACGTAGACGAAGGCATGGATGTACCAGCCCATCTTGGCGCCGGCGCGGCGGCGGGCGCGCTTCTCGAGTTCTGCGGGAGAGGGGGACGAGGATGTGTTCATGACAGCTCCTTGATCTGAACGGGAATGAAATCGGCAGGTGGGGAGGCGAAGGGCGCCGGGGCCTCGACGGCCGCGCGCCGGCGCAGTTCCTCGGTGGTCTCGCCGGGCCCGTCGGGGTTCCAGCCCGGCGGCTTCACGAGGTAGCCGACGAAGGCGCGCACCGAGCGGGCCGAGGCCAGGTCCTTGAACAGCGCGCGCCATTGGCTGAACTCGATCTCGAGCAGGTTGTACGAAGTGATCGGCTTCACGAGGCCGTAGCGGCAGGGCAGGTCGGCGCGTTCGGGGATGTAGGTGCCGAACAGGCGGTCGAACACGATCAGCACGCCGCCGTAGTTGCCGTCAAGGTACTCGAGGTTCGAGGCATGGTGCACCCGGTGCGCCGAGGGCGTGTTGAGCACCCATTCGAGCGGCCCGAGCTTCGGGATCCAGGTGGCGTGGATCCAGAACTGGTAGAGCAGGTTCAGGATCAGCATGATCAGCACCACGCGCGGCGGCATGCCCAGGAGCGGCGCCAGCATGAAGAAGGCCAGCGTGCCGGTGAGCTTGCCGGTCCAGCCGAAGCGGTAGGCGGCCGACAGGTTCAGCTCGTTGGGCGAGTGGTGGATCGCATGGGTGCACCAGAACCAGCGCACCCGGTGCGCGGCGCGGTGGTACCAGTAGTAGCAGAACTCCTGGCCGATGAAGCAGGCGGCCCAGCCTGTCCAGTGGTCCATCGGCAGGGTGAGGAGGCGGTGCGCGTAGAGCCAGTCCATGGCGCCGACCCAGAAGGCCAGCGGCAGCAGCCAGCGCAGCGGGTATTCGCGCACCAGGAAGTCGAACACCGAGATGCCGGCCGCCTTCCAGTCGTAGCTGCGCCAGCCGTTGCGCCACGAGAGCACCAGCGCTTCGGCCAGCGAGGCGATCAGCACCACGGACACCGAGATCTTGAGGATCAGCACGAGGACGGACATGGCGCTTCCTGCAGGCGTGGGGGAATGGGCGGGCGAAAAGGGCGGCGCCGATCTTAGGCGGCGCCGGCTCCGCTGGCCATGGCGTCGGTGGCGATCGCCAGCTTCCACAGGCGCAGGGCGCGGGCCGCGAAGACGCCGCTGAAGGCGCCGTAGAGCACGGGGATCGCGACCGCGAACACGCTGTCGTGGCGCAGCTCGGGGTGCATGACCAGCGCCACGCCGACCACGTACTTGGTGAAGAAGATGCCCATCATCAGCGCCAGCGGCACCGCGCTGCCGGCCAGGTGGAAGCGGCGCGTGGCGGCGTCGTAGCGGGTGCTCGCGGGCAGCGGGCGCCGCAGCACCAGCGCGATCATCACGGCCGCGGCGGCGGCCCAGCCGAGCAGGGCGCCGAGCGAATCGCCGAAGGCCGAGGCCACGCCCATCAGCGACAGCGCGCCCATCGCGATCGGCATCAGCGTGATGCGCGTCAGGCTCACGCTGCCCGACAGCAGCTGCTTGCTGCCGAGCCAGACCAGCAGCACGAAGACGGCGAACACCCACTTGGGCGTGTGAAGAAGGATCTGGATCAGCATGGGGTGGCTCCTTGATCGGTCGAGGGTGGAAAGGCGGCCGGAAAATCCGGGAGAAACGATGGATGCCCGAGGGCGTTGGAGCGGACTTTGCCGGCGCGCTCGCAGGGCCGCCACGGCCGTGCGATGAAATGCGGGGGCGCGGCGCGAAGTGCGCGCCGGCGGCGCCAAATGCGGCCGGACGCGGCGCGCGGGCGGCACCGAATCCGGTGGGCCGCGGCCCGCCGCCCCCGAAGTCGAAAGCTTTACCGTCGCTTTACGGCACAGCAAACTCTGCATACACCTTTCGGCGCTGTACTCTAGGCCGCAACCCGTTCAGGCTCTACTTGCTTCCCATGGACCCCCACACCCCTGTTCCCCCGCCGGCCGCCGCATCGCCCACGCATCCCCCGGTCCGACGCCGCCGCTGGGTCGGCAGCCTGATCGCGCTGTTATTGCTCGTGGCCCTGGGCGGCGGTGCCTGGTACCTGGTGCAACGCGCGAAGACGCCGGTGGCCGGCCCCGGTGCCGGACCGGGCGGCCCCGGTGGGCCGGGCGGTCCTGGCGGCCGGCGCGGCGGCGGTGGCGGCGGTGCCGCCTCCAGCACCGTCGGCATCGCGACCGCGCGGCAGGCCGACATCCCGATCCAGCTCGAGGCGCTCGGCACCGTCACGCCGCTGGCCAACGTCACCGTGCAGCCGCAGGTCTCGGGCGTGCTTACGCAGGTGCTGTTCCAGGAAGGCCAGATGGTCAAGAAGGGCGACGTGCTCGCCACCATCGACCCGCAGCCCTACCAGAACGCGCTGGCCCAGGCCACCGGCGCGCGCCAGCGCGACGAGGCGCAGCTCGCGGCGGCACGCGTCACCCTGCAGCGCTACCAGACCCTGCTGGGCCAGGACTCGATCGCGCGCCAGGACGTCGACACCCAGAGCGCGCTGGTCAAGCAGCTCGAGGGCACGGTCGCGATCGACCGCGCCAACGAGAACTCCGCGCGGCTGAACCTGACCTGGACCCGCATCGCGGCGCCGGTCGGCGGCCGCATCGGCCTGCGGCCGGTGGACGTGGGCAACTACGTCTCGACCGGCACCAGCGGCGGCATCGCCGTCATCACCCAGATCGCGCCGATCGACGTGGTGTTCTCGGTGCCGCAGGACCGCGTGCCCGAGGTGCAGGAGCGCCTCGCCGCCGGCGCCAAGCTGCCCGCCACCGCCTTCGACCGCACGCGCGTCAAGCAGCTCGCCACCGGCAGCTTCTCGACGCTCGACAACCTGGTCGACACCCAGACCGGCACCGTCAAGGCCAAGGCCCGCTTCGTGAATGCCGACGGCGCGCTGTTCCCGAACCAGTTCGTCAACCTGCGCCTGTTGCTGCGCACCGTGACCAGCGCCGTGGTGGTGCCGGTGACGGCGATGCGCAACGGCCCGAATGGCGACTACGTCTACGTGCTCAACGCCGACAACACGGTGTCGCAGCGCGTGGTGACGCGCGGTGAGTCGAGCGTCGACAACATCGCGGTGACCGCCGGCCTGAATGCCGGCGAGGTGGTCGTGACCGAGGGCGGCGACCGCCTGAAGGACGGCGCGCGCGTGCAGACCCAGGCCGACCGGCCCGCGGTCGCGCCCGGTGCCGCCGCCAATGGCCAGCACCGTGGCGGGCGGCGCCAGCGCGAGGGCGCGCAGGGCGGCGCTCAAGGCGGGCAGGCACCGGCCGGTGGCGCCGCGTCGTCCGCCGCGCCCGCGCCGGGTACGGCACCTGCCGCTCCGGCAACGGCGCCGGCCCCGGCGGCCGCACCCGCCACCGGCGCCCAGCCGGCCGCACCTGCCGCCGCACCGACCGCCGCCGCCCCCAAGCTCCCCACCGCCGAACAGCGTCAGCGCATGCTCGACGCCGCCAAGGACGACCCCGAGCAGCTCGAGCGCCGCAAGCGCTTCCTCGAACAGCTCGACCGTGGCGATCCCGCCGCGCTCGAACGCTGGCAGCGCATGGCCGAACGGCAGGGCCAGGGCGGGCAGGGCGAGGGCCGCCGCCAGGCGCCGCAAGGCCAATGACGCGCCGGCCTTCCGCCTCGGCATCCACCGCCGCGCCGCCCGCAGCGCCCTCGACGACGAATTGATCCCATGAGCCCTTCACGCCCGTTCATCCTGCGGCCGGTGGCGACCTCGCTGCTGATGGTCGCCATCGTGCTCGCCGGCCTGGTGGCGTTCCGCTTCCTGCCGCTGTCGGCGCTGCCGCAGGTCGACTACCCGACGATCCAGGTCCAGACGCTCTACCCGGGCGCCAGCCCCGAGGTGATGAGCAACACCGTCACCGCGCCGCTCGAACGCCAGTTCGGCCAGATGTCGGGGCTCGACCGCATGAGCTCCACCAGCGCGGCGGGCGTGTCGATCATCACGTTGCAGTTCACGCTGGGCCAGACGCTCGACGTCGCCGAGCAGGAGGTGCAGGCGGCGATCAACGCCGGCGGCTCGCTGCTGCCGGCCGACCTGCCGGCGCCGCCGGTCTACGCCAAGGTCAACCCGGCCGACGCGCCGGTGCTCACGCTGGCGATCACCTCCGACACCCTGCCGCTGACCGAGGTGCAGAACCTCGTCAACACGCGGCTCGCGCAGAAAATCAGCCAGGTCTCGGGCGTGGGGCTGGTGTCGCTCAGCGGCGGCCAGCGGCCGGCGGTGCGCATCCAGGCCAACACCCAGGCACTGGCGGCCAACGGCATCGGCCTCGACGCGCTGCGCACCGCGATCAGCGCGGCCAACTCCAATGGCGCCAAGGGCAGTTTCGACGGCCCCAAGCGCGCCTACACCATCAACTCGAACGACCAGCTGCTCACGGTCGACGACTACAAGAACCTGATCGTCTCGTACAAGAACGGCGCGCCGATCCGCATGGTCGACGTGGCGCGCGTGGTCAACAGCGCCGAGAACAACCAGCTCGGCGCCTGGGCCGGTACCAAGGCCGCCGGCGATGCCGAAGGCACGCTCACGCCCGCGATCATCCTCAACGTGCAGCGCCAGCCCGGCGCCAACGTGATCGCCACCGTCAACGCCATCAAGGCGCAGCTGCCCGAGCTGCAGGCCGGCATGCCCGCGGGCCTCAAGGTCGAGGTGCTGAGCGACCGCACGGCCGGCATCCGCTCGTCGGTCGAGCACGTGCAGATGGAGCTGGTGCTCGCCGTGGTGCTGGTGGTGCTGGTGATCTTCGCCTTCCTCGGCAGCCTGCGTGCCACCGTCATCGCCAGCATCGCGGTGCCGATCTCGCTGATCGGCACCTTCGGCCTGATGTACCTGCTGGGCTACAGCCTCAACAACCTGAGCCTGATGGCGCTGACCATCGCCACCGGCTTCGTGGTGGACGACGCGATCGTGATGATCGAGAACATCGCGCGCTACATCGAGGAGGGCGAGAAGCCCTTGCAGGCCGCGTTCAAGGGCGCCACCCAGATCGGCTTCACCATCATCTCGCTGACGGTGTCGCTGATCGCGGTGCTGATCCCGCTGCTGTTCATGGGCGACGTGGTCGGCCGGCTGTTCCGCGAGTTCGCGGTCACGCTGGCGATCACGATCCTGATCTCGGCCGTGGTGTCGCTCACGCTGGTGCCGATGATGTCGGCGCGCTGGCTCAAGCACGAGCCCAAGCGCGACCCCGCCAGCCACGGCATCGCCGCGCGCGCGCAGCGTTTCTTCGACGGCGTGATGACGCGCTACGACCGCTCGCTGCACTGGGTCATCGACCACCAGGCGCTCACGCTGCTGGTCGCGCTGCTCACCCTGCTGCTGACCGTGGCGCTCTATCTCTCGATCCCCAAGGGCCTGTTCCCGACCCAGGACACGGGCCAGCTGCAGGCACGCATCGAGGCCGCGCAGGACGTCTCGTTCGACCGCATGTCGCAGCTGCAGCAGCAGGCCGCGCGCGCCGTGCTGGCCGACCCCGACGTCGAGAACCTCAGTTCCTTCGTCGGCGTCGATGCCGCCAACAACACCATGCTGCACACCGGCAGCATGCTGATCAACCTGCGCCGCGGCCACGACAGCCAGCAGGCCGTGATGGACCGCCTGCGCGAGCGCGTGCGCGGCGTGGCCGGCGTGACCCTCTACCTGCAGCCCACGCAGGACCTGACCATCGACGCCGAGACCGGCCCCACGCAGTACCGCGCCTCGCTCGAAGGCGTGGACGGCGCCGCCATCACCGACTGGATGCAGCAGCTGGTGGCGAAGCTGCAGGCCGAGCATGGCGACAAGGTGCGCAACGTCAGCAGCGATGCCGGCGCCCAGGGCCTGGCGGCCTTCGTCAACGTGAACCGCGACACCGCGGCGCGGCTGTCGATCACCGCGAGCACGGTCGACGACGCGCTCTACAGCGCCTTCGGCCAGCGCATCGTCTCGACCATCTTCACCGAGACCAATCAGTACCGCGTGATCCTCGAGGCGCAGCCCGGCATGGTGAACACGCCGCAGACGCTGGGGCAGCTCAACCTGATCGCGGGCTCGGGCACCGCGACGCCGCTCTCGGCCATCGCCGACATCAGCGAGCGGCAGGCGCCGCTGCAGATCACGCACGTGGCGCAGTACCCGGCGAGCACGCTGAACTTCGATACCGCGCCGGGGGTGGCGCTGGGGTCGGCGGTCGACACGATCCGTGCGACGGCGAAGGAGATCGGGTTGCCGAAGAGCATCACGATGACCTTCCTCGGGGCTTCGGGGGCTTACGAGAAATCACTGTCGAACCAGCTGTGGCTGATCCTGGCGGCGGTGGTGTGCGTGTACATCGTGCTGGGGGTGCTGTACGAGAGCTACGTGCATCCGCTGACGATTCTGTCGACCTTGCCATCCGCCGGGGTGGGGGCGCTGCTGGCGTTGATGGTGACGGGCAACGACCTGGGGGTGATCGGGATCATCGGGATCATCCTGCTGATCGGGATCGTGAAGAAGAACGCGATCATGATGATCGACTTTGCGATCGATGCGGAGCGCACGGAGGGCAAGTCGCCTCGGGAAGCGATTCATCAGGCGGCGTTGTTGCGGTTTCGGCCTATCTTGATGACTACGCTGGCTGCCTTGTTTGCTGCTGTGCCTTTGATGTTCAGCTTTGGGGATGGGGCTGAGTTGCGGCGTCCTTTGGGGTTGGCTATTTTTGGGGGGTTGATCGTTAGTCAGCTGCTTACCTTGTTCACTACGCCTGTTATTTATTTGGCGTTTGATCGGTTGGGTGGGGCTCGGAGGTCTGGGGTGGTCGAGGAGGAGGCGGTTTGAGGCTTCTTTCTCGTCAGGCTGATGTGTTGTGTTCTTCGGTTGCTTTCCCTGCGGGCGCTGTTGGCCGGGATTTCGCCCCGGCGGGCGAGTCACTTTCTTTTGCTTCGCCAAAAGAAAGTAACCAAAGAAAAGGCGACCCCACTGTCTGTGTCCCTCCGCTTCGCTACGGGCAACCTGCGGTGCTCGGCTACGGCGGGGGTCCGCAGAACTCGCTCCACTTCGTTCCGCTCAGACAGCTGCGGCCCTTATCCCGCCTACGCCTGCGCTCCTCGGCACAGCCAGAGGGGAGTGGTTCGGGCCATCGCTGCGCTCGGCCTCCAAAGCCCTTCGGGCCTTCGCTTCGCTCGGCCGTGGTGAAAGGTCCAGGGCCTGCGCGTCCCTACACCCCACACAAGGACGCGCCATGGCGCGTTGACTCTGATCCCCTCTGGCTGCGCCGAGGAGCGCAGCGTTTCGCGGATCAGGGCTCGCAGCTGTTTGAGCGAAGCGAGTTCTGCGAGACCCCGCGAAACGCGAGCACCGCAGGTTGCCCGCAGCGAAGCGGAGGGTCGCAGACAGTGGGGTCGCCTTTCTTTGCTTACTTTCTTTGGCGAGACAAAGAAAGTGAGTCGCCCGCCGGGGCGAGACCCGGCCAACGCCCTCTGCAAGAGGCAGACCGGCAGCAAGCCAACACACCAAAGCAGGGAATCAAAGAAGGAGGCAAGAGATGAATCTCTCCCGCCCCTTCGTCCGCCGCCCCATAGGCACAGTCCTCCTCACCATCGGCATAGCCCTGGCAGGCATCGCAGCCTTCTTCGTCCTCCCGGTCTCCCCGCTCCCGCAAGTCGACTACCCCGTCATCTCGGTCCGCGCCTCCATCCCGGGCGCCAGCCCCGAGACCATGGCCACGAGCGTCGCCACGCCCCTCGAACGCCACCTGGGCACCATCGCCGGCGTCAACGAGATGACCTCGACCAGCTCGGTCGGCTCCACCCGCGTCACCCTGCAGTTCGACCTCAGCCGCAACATCGACGGCGCCGCGCGCGAAGTGCAGGCCGCGATCAACGCGAGCCGCGTCGACCTGCCCGCCACCCTGCGCAGCAACCCGACCTACCGCAAGGCCAACCCGGCCTCGTCGCCGGTCATCATCCTGGCGCTGACCTCGAAGACCAAGACGCCGGGCCAGATCTACGACGCCGTGTCGAACATCGTGAGCCAGCGGCTGTCGCAGGTCGACGGGGTGGGCGACGTGGAGATCGGCGGCGGCTCGCTGCCGGCCGTGCGCATCGAGCTGCTGCCGTTCGCGCTCAACCGCTACGGCATCAGCACCGAGGACGTGCGTGCCGCGATCCAGGCCTCGAACGCGAACCGGCCCAAGGGCATGGTGCAGGGCGAGGGGCGCAAGCTGCAGGTCTATACCCAGACGCCGGCGCTGCGCGCGAGCGACTACGCCTCGATGCTGGTGGCCTGGCGCAACGGCGCGGCGGTGCGGCTGGCCGACGTGGCCGAGGTCTACGACGGCGTGGAGGACACGCGCACGCTGGGCCTGTTCAACGGCGAACCGGCGGTGATCGTGCTGATCACGCGCCAGCCCTCGGCCAACATCATCGAGACGGTCGATGGCGTGCGCGCGCTGCTGCCCGAGCTGCAGTCGCAGCTGCCGCCCGACGTCGAGCTGCGCGTGGCCTCCGACAGCACCAGCTCGATCCGCGCCTCGCTGCACGAAGTGGAATTCACGCTGGTGGCCTCGGTGCTGCTGGTGGTGCTGGTGGTCAGCCTGTTCCTGCGCAGCGCGCGCGCCACCGTCGTGCCTGCCGTGGCCACGGTGGTCGCGCTACTCGGCACCTTCGGCGTGATGTACCTGCTGGGCTTCAGCCTCAACAACCTGAGCCTGATGGCGCTCACGGTGGCCACGGGCTTCGTGGTCGACGACGCGATCGTGGTGCTCGAGAACACCAGCCGCCACATCGAGGCCGGCATGACGCGCATGAAGGCCGCGCTGCTCGGCGCCAAGGAAGTGGGCTTCACGGTGCTGTCGATCAGCGTGTCGCTGGTGGCGGTGTTCATCCCGCTGCTGTTCATGGGCGGCCAGGTCGGGCGGCTGTTCCGCGAGTTCGCGGTCACGCTGTCGGCGGCGGTGATGATCTCGCTGGTCATCTCGCTGACCACCACGCCGATGATGTGCGCCTGGCTGCTCAAGCGCGGCGGCGAGGCCGACAAGACTCGGCCGCCGGGCCGCTTCGCGCGCTGGTCGGAACGCGGCTACGAGTGGGTGCTCAAGCGCTACGAGGTCAGCCTCGACTGGGCGCTCGGCAGCAAGGCGCTGGTGGCGTTGATCCTGCTGGCGGTGATCGGGCTCAACGTCTACCTGTTCAGCGCGGCGCCCAAGGGCTTCTTCCCGCAGCAGGACAGCGGCCAGCTCAACGGCGGCCTGCGCGCCGACCAGAGCATCTCCTCGCAGGCGCTCGCGGCCAAGCTGCGCGAGGTGGTCGACATCATCCGGCGCGACCCCGCGGTCGACACGGTCACGGGCTTCATCGGCGGCTCGCGCGCGGGCGGCGGCTTCATGTTCGTCAACCTCAAGCCCGCGAACCAGCGCACCGAGAGCGGCCTCGCGGTGATTGCGCGGCTGCGCCCGCAGCTCAACCAGGTGACCGGCCTGCGCGTGTTCCTGAGCCCGGTGCAGGACGTGCGCTCGGGCGGGCGCTCGAGCAACTCCACCTATCAGTACACGCTCAAGAGCGACAACCTGGCCGACCTGCGCACCTGGGCCGGCAAGCTGGCCGACGAGCTGCGGCTGCAGCCGAACCTCACGGACATCGACACCGACCAGGACCAGAACGGCGTGGAGACGGTGGCCGAGGTCGACCCCGACAGCGCGCGCCGGCTCGGCCTGACCTCGCAGGCGGTGGACAACGCGCTCTACAACGCCTTCGGCCAGCGCCAGGTGGCGACCATCTACACCGAGCTCAACCAGTACCACGTGGTGATGGAGTGGGCGCCGCGCTACACGCGCAGCCCGAATGCGCTGCGCGACGTCTACGTGCCGGCCACGCGCACCTCGGTGGTGGCGGGCCAGACCGTGACCACGCAGGTGGCGGCCAACGGCACGACCAACCAGTCGACCTCGGTGGCCACCAGCAACACGGCCACGGGCTCGAAGACCGGTACCGCGTCGACCGCCTCGAGCACCACGCCCACGGTGCCGGTGTCGGCCAACGCGGGCTCGCGCAACGCCTCCACCGGCAACGTGCTGAGCAACACGCCGACCACGCTGGTGCCGCTGTCCTCGGTGGCGAAGTTCGTCGAGCGTTCAGTCGCGACCTCGGTGAGCCACGAGGACGGCGAGCTCGCGACCACGATCTCGTTCAACCTGGCCGAGGGCGCCAACCTCGGCGACGCGCGCGAGGCGATCGCCAAGGCCGAGGCCAACATCGCGATGCCGATCAACGTGCGCGGCGCCTTCGCGGGCACGGCGCTCGCGGCGCAGCAGTCGCAGGGCCAGCAGGCGATGCTGATCCTGGCCGCGCTGGTCGTCATCTACATCGTGCTGGGCATCCTCTACGAGAGCCTGGTGCACCCGATCACCGTGCTGTCGACGCTGCCCTCGGCAGGCGTGGGCGCGGTGCTGGCGCTGCTGATGTTCCGCATGGAGTTCTCCATCATCGCGCTGATCGGCGTGTTCCTGCTGATCGGCATCGTGAAGAAGAACGCCATCCTGATCATCGACTTCGCGCTCGAGGCCGAGCGCTCGCGCGGCCTGAGTCCGCTGGAAGCGGTGCGCGAGGCCTGCCTGCTGCGCTTCCGCCCGATCCTCATGACCACCATGGCGGCCGCGCTCGGCGCGCTGCCGCTGGCGATCGGCTTCGGCGAGGGCGCCGAGCTGCGCCGGCCGCTGGGCGTGGCGATCATCGGCGGGCTGATCGCCAGCCAGGTGCTGACCCTGCTCACCACGCCGGTGGTCTACCTGCTGCTCGACAAGCTGCGCCGCCGCGGCGCCGACGAGAGCCACCTGAGCCGCACCATGGAGGTCCAGCCATGACCGCAACGACAAAGACACCACGGCCCGCACGCGCCGTTCGAAGAATGCCCGCCTCCCTGTTCCAGACTCCCTTCTTTCCGCAGCGCATCGCGCTGGCCGCGACGCTCGCCGCGCTGCTCGCGGGCTGCGCCGTCGGCCCGGCCTACCAGGTGCCGGCCGCCGTGTCGCCCGCGGGCTGGAAGGAACAGAAGACCGCCGAGGGCTGGCTGCCGGCCGCGCCGGCCGACACGCTCGAGCGCGGCGAATGGTGGAAGCTCTTCGGCGACCCGGTGCTCGACGAGCTCGCGGGCCGGGTGCAGGTGTCGAACCAGAACATCGCGGCCGCGGTCGCCAACTACGCGCAGGCCCAGGCGCTGGTGCGCGGCGAGCGCGCGGCGCTGTTCCCCTCGGTCTCGCTGAGCGGCAACGGCAAGCGCAGCGGCAACATCGGCGGCGACAGCAATGCCTCGAACGGCTTCTCGGCCACGCTCGCGGCCGACTGGTCCCCCGATGTCTGGGGCCGGCTGCGCGCGGCCGTCAGCAGCGCGCAGGCCAATGCGCAGGCCAGCGAGGCCGACCTCGCGGCGGCGCGGCTGTCGGCGGTGGGCGAACTGGCCACCAACTACTTCTCGCTGCGCGAGGCCGATGCCGAGATGGTGCTGCTCGACGAGACCATCGAGGGCTACCAGCGCGCCTACGAGATCACCAACAACCGCTACCAGGCCGGCATCGCCGCGCAGACCGACGTGCTGCAGGCGCAGACCCAGCTCGTGAACGCGCGCGCCGACCGCGTCGGCCTGCAGCGCACGCGCGCCACCTACGAGCATGCGATCGCGGTGCTGGTGGGCGCGGCGCCGGCCGACTTCAGCCTGGCGGCCGCGAAGTGGACGCCGACGGTGCCGGGCGTGCCGACCGGCGTGCCCTCGACGCTGCTGCAGCGCCGTCCCGACATCGCGGCGGCCGAGCGCTCGGTGGCCGCGGCCAATGCGCAGATCGGCATCGCGCGCGCGGCCTACTTCCCGAACTTCGGCCTCAATGCCTCGGTGGGCAGCAACGCGAGCAAGGTCAAGGACCTGTTCAATGCCTCGAACACGCTGTGGGCGCTCGGGCTGTCGGTGGCGCAGGTGGTGTTCGACGCGGGCGCCATCGGCGCCAACGTCGATTCGGCCAAGGCCGGCCACGAAGCGGCCGTGGCGCGCTACCGCCAGACCGTGCTGACGGCCTTCCAGGCAGTCGAGGACCAGCTCAGCGCGGGTGCCACGCTGGCCCAGCAGGAAGGCCTGCGGCGCGAAGCCTCGGCCGCGGCCGACAAGACCGAGCAGCAACTGCTCAACCGCTACCGCGCGGCGCAGGTCAGCTACACCGAGGTCGTGACCGCGCAGGTCGCCGCGCTCAATGCGCGGCGTTCGCTGGTGCAACTGCAGGTCAACCGCCAGTCGTCGGCGATCGCGCTGATCCAGGCGCTCGGCGGCGGCTGGCAGGCCGAGTGGCTCGCGGACGCGGGCACGCAGCCGGCCACGCGCTGATCGCGTCGGCAAGTCGAGTCGGGGAAAGGTCGCGGACGCACGCGGCATCGCGCGCGTCCCTGGAGTCGCCGCCGCGCCGCAATTGATCCGGCGGCCGGCGGCGTTCGGGAAAGGACCTTCAGGGCCTCAATGGGCCGGGCGGTCCGTCATGCCGCCCAGGTAGTCCTTGTCGGTCACCAGCACCCACAGCGCCAGCACCAGGATCGCCGCGGCCACGAGCACCGCGTTGACCAGCGCCACCTCGAGCCCGCCGAAGCCCAGCACCCACGGCGACACCGCGAGCCAGACCGCGAGCGCGACCTCGGTCCACTCCTCCCAGGCCTGCGGCACGAAGGTCGCGCCCAGTGCCACGGCACCGAGCACGAGGCCGGTACCGATCGCGCCCCACATGGCGAGCGTGTGGCCCTGGAAGCCCAGGACCCAGGGCGAGACGATCAGCCAGACGCCGAGGACGGCGTTGACCGGGTCTTGCCAATGCTTCACTTGCTTCATGGTCTTTACCTCCTGTCGCGGCAACAGCAGGACGCGCGACCGCGACCGGGGTTGGACTGCCCGGCCTCGCCAGGGGTTCCGCGCGATCAGCCGCCGCGCGCCACCGGCGGCACCAGGTAGGCCCCCGACTCGAACAGCTGCGCCTCGGCCTGGTCGATGCGCCGGATCACGGCCTTGCCCGCGCGGCTCGCGAGCAGCTCGACCAGCGCCTCGGCCACGGCCACGCCGGCGGCCACCGAGGGAAAGAACGAGGGGCTGTGGATGGTGAACAGCAGGGTCTCGTCGGCGCGCAGCGAGAGCGGCGAGCCGAGGCTGTCGGTCAGCGCCACGATGCGGCTGCCCGCGGCCTTGGCGGCCTCGGCCACCTGCAGCGCCTCGCGCGAGTAGGGCGCGAAGCTCGCGATCAGCACCACGTCGCCGCGCCCGAAGGCGCGCTGCTGCATCTCGAGCGTGCCGCCCTGGCCGTCGACCAGGTGCACACTGCCGCGAAAGAGCCGGTACACGTAGACGAAGGAGAAGGCGATCGGGTAGCAGGCGCGAAAGCCCGCCGCATGCACCGCCGGCGCCTTCTCCATCAGCGCGCAGACCTTCTGCAACGCCGCTTCGCTCTGCAGCTGCGTGGTCTCGAGGTTGCGGCGCTGCACCTCGAACATCTCGCCGGTCAGGCCGCGGTCGCGCGCGCGGCCCACCAACTGCTGGGCGCGCGCGCCGTAGGCCTCGGCGCCCAGGCCCATGTCGGTGGCGAAGGCGGCCTTGAGCTGCGGCCAGCCGTCGAAGCCCAGCGTCTGGGCGAAGCGCACCAGCGTGGCAGGCGTGCTCTGCGCGCGCGTGCCGATGCCGCGCATCGAGCCCGTGACCACCTCGTTCGGATGGTCGAGCACGTAGCGCGCCACCTGCTGCAGCGCGGGGCTCAGGTCGTCGAAGCGCTGGCGGATCTGGTCTCTGGCGCCCATGGCGTCGTTCCTCTTGGTCTCTGGCGTTGGAACGAATGTACCGGAGGCGCGCCCGCTGTTCCGGGCCGCGGCTGGAACGGGTGAAACGAGCGGAACAGTTGACGGAACAAATGTTCCAAGAAATAATTCGCCCGAAACGTTGGTTCCAAACCCATCCGCCTGTCCTCACGCCATGACGCACGTCTTCCACCGCCATCTCCGCCAGACCCCGCCCGTCGCCACGGGCTCGCACGGCCTCTACATCCGCGACGCCGAGGGCCGCGAGTACCTCGATGCCTCGGGCGGCGCGGCCGTGTCCTCGCTGGGCCATGCGCATCCCGAGGTGCTGGCCACGATGCATGCGCAGATCGACCGGCTGGCCTATGCCCACACCAGCTTCTTCACCAGCGAGGTGGCCGAGCGCCTGGCCGACGAGCTGATCGGCGCGGCGCCCGAAGGCATGAGCCATGCCTACCTCGTGAGCGGCGGTTCCGAGGCGGTGGAGGCGGCGCTCAAGATGGCGCGCCAGTACTTCGTGGAGATCGGCCAGCCGCAGCGCACCCACTTCATCGCGCGGCGCCAGAGCTACCACGGCAACACGCTGGGCGCGCTCGCGGTCGGCGGCAACGCCTGGCGGCGCGAGCCCTTCGCGCCGATCCTGGTGCCGGCCACGCACGTGTCGCCCTGCTATCCGTACCGCGAGCAGCGCGCCGACGAGAGCCCGGCGCAGTACGGTCAACGGCTTGCGAACGAGCTCGAGGCCGCGATCCTCGCGCAGGGTGCCGACCGCGTGATCGCCTTCGTCGCCGAGACCGTGGGCGGTGCCACCGCCGGCGTGCTGGTGCCGGTGCCGGGCTACTTCCAGGCGGTGCGCGCGGTCTGCGACAAGTACGGCGTGCTGCTGATCCTCGACGAGGTGATGTGCGGCATGGGCCGCACCGGCAGCTTGCATGCCTGCGAGCAGGAGGGCGTGGTGCCCGACCTGATGACCATCGCCAAGGGCCTGGGCGGCGGCTACCAGCCGGTGGGTGCGGTGCTCGCGCAGCGCAGGGTGGTCGAGGCGATGTCGCAGGGCAGCGGCTTCTTCCAGCATGGCCACACCTACCTCGGCCATCCGATGGCCTGCGCCGCCGCGCTCGCGGTGCAGCAGACGATCCGGCGCGAGGGCCTGGTCGCGAAGGTGCGCGAGGACGGAACGGCCTTCGGCGCGATGCTGGCCGACGCGCTCGGCGCCCATCCGCACGTGGGCGACATCCGCGGCCGCGGCTTCTTCTGGGGCCTCGAGCTCGTGGCCGAGCGCGCGGGCAAGACGCCTTTCGATCCCGCGCTGAAGCTGCATGCGGCCGTCAAGAAGGAGGCGATGGCTCGTGGGCTGCTGTGCTATCCCTTCGGCGGCACGGTCGACGGCCGCCAGGGCGACCACGTGCTGCTCGCGCCGCCCTTCGTCGCCACGCGCGACGAGCTGCGCGAGATCGCCGCGCGGCTCGCGGATGCCATCGACGCGGTCACGTGCCGCGCCGCGGGCTGAGCCTGCGCTTCTTCCTTCCCTTTTTCTTCCACCCACCGCCTCGAGGAGCACCTCCATGCCCAAGCCACGCCTGCCGTTTTCCTTCCTGCTCGCTGCCGCCCTCGTGCTGCCCGCGCTCTGCGCGAGCGCGCAGGAGAGCGACACCCTCGCCAAGATCAAGGCCAGCGGCGCCATCACCTTCGGCTACCGCGAGTCCTCGTTCGGCTTCTCGTACCTCGATGCCAACCTCAAGCCCGTGGGCTACAGCATCGAGATCTGCAAGCGCATCGTGGAGGCGGTGAAGAGCGAACTCAAGATGCCGGCGATCGAGATCCGCTACCAGGCCGTGACCTCGGCCAACCGCATCCCGCTGGTGCAGAACGGCACGGTCGACATCGAGTGCGGCTCCACCACCAACCTGGTCGAGCGCCAGAAGCTGGTGGCCTTCTCTCCGGACATCTTCCGCTACAACGTGCGCATGCTGGTGAAGGCCGATTCGGGCATCAAGAGCATCGCCGACCTGCAGGGCAAGACGGTGGTGACCACCACCGGCACCACCTCGTTCCGGCTGCTGCGCGAGGCCGACAAGGGCAAGAACCTCGAGGTCACGAGCCTCGGCGGCAAGGACCACAGCGATTCCTTCCTGCTGGTGGAGAGCGGCCGCGCGCAGGCCTTCGTGCTCGACGACATCCTGCTGGCCGGCCAGCTCGCGAATGCGCGCAACCCGAAGGACTTCCTGATCACCGGCGAGAGCCTGCGCACCGAGAACCAGTCGCTGATGTTCCGCAAGGACGACCCCGTGTTCAAGGCCATCGTCGACCGCGTGGTCTCGGGCATGATGAAGTCCGGCGAGATGGAGACGCTCTACGGCAAGTGGTTCACCTCGCCCATTCCGCCCAAGGGCATCAACATCAACTACCCGCTCAACGCCGAGACGAAGGAAGCCTTCGCCAATCCCTCGTCGAAGGGCATCTGAGCCGCATCACGTCCCCATGACCCGCATCGCCTTGATCCACGCGCTCGCGCATTCGGTCGCGCCCATCAACGACGCCTTCGCGCGCGACTGGCCGCAGGCGCTGCGCATGAACCTGCTCGACGACAGCCTGTCGGCCGATCTCGCGCGCGACGGGCGCGGGCTCGACGCGGCCATGCACGAGCGCTTCCAGCGGCTCGCGCAGTACGCGGTCGACACCGGCGCCGACGGCATCCTCTTCACCTGCTCGGCCTTCGGTTCCTGCATCGAGGCGGTGGCGCGGCGCCATGCGGCGTTGCCGGTGCTCAAGCCCAACGAGGCGATGGTGGAGGAGGCGGTGCAGGTGCTGCGCGAGGCCGGCCCTGGCGCGCGGCTCGGGCTGATCGCCACCTTCGCGCCTACGCTGGCCTCGATGCCGCCCGAGTTCCCGAGCGGCATCGCGCTGGTGCCGGCACTCGCCGAAGGGGCGCTCGAGGCGCTGAATGCGGGTGACGGGGAGCGGCACGATGCGTCGATCGCCAGGCAGGCCGAGGCCTTGCGCGCGCAGGGCTGCAGCCACATCGCGCTCGCGCAGTTCAGCATGGCCCGCGCACGCGCGGCCTGCGAACGGGCCTCGGGGCTGCCGGTGCTGACCACGGTCGACAGCGCGGTGCGCGCGCTGCGCCGGCGCACCTCAGGCTGAACGGTCGCCGCGCAGCAGGGTGTAGATCGCGGTGGCCGCGATCTGCGCCGCGTCGCTGCGGCCGAGCGTGCGCATCCGGCCGGTCTCGCGGTCCACGGCCTGCAGGCCGGCGGCCATGCGGCGGTAGATCTCGGCCGAGGGCATGGCGCCGCTGGTGCCCAGCGCATCGCAGTAGGTCTCGACCAGCAGCTCGTTGAGGCGCTCGCACTCGGCGTTCGAGAGCTTCATCGGGTCGCCGTCGAACAGCGTCGCCACCGCGTGCATCAGGTAGGCCTGGGTCTCGAGCGAGAAGCCCTGCTGCCGCACGCAGTCCTCCATCGCGCTCCAGAAGTACGGGCCCGAGGTGCGGCGCCAGCTCTCGAGGATGCGGCGCGCGCGCGCCGTGAGGTCGGCCTGCGGGTCGCGCGGGCCGCAGGGCCGCAGCGCCAGGCCCTGCAGCGCCAGCGCATGGGCGGCATCGGCACCGCCGAGCAGGAAGCTCCAGAGCTGCCAGCGCGCATACCACTTGTGGTCGTGGGCGGGGTCGAGCGCCTGCGTCAGGCCGCGTTCGATGTATTCGGCGGCGCCGGCCATCTGCCAGGCCATGTGGCCGTCTTCCAGGTCCAGCGGCTGCAGCCGCTGCGACAGCCGGTCGGCCGCGACCTGGCCCTCGGCCACCAGCGTGGCGCCGCGGCCGCAGCGGTCGATCTCGCCGAGGCAGCGCGCGAGCCGTTCGAGTTCGCCGGTCGAGGCGCCCGTGGCGCGGGCGGCGCGGCACAGCGCGGCCTGGCGTTCGGCTTCGCGGCGGCGCGCATCGTGGCGCGCATGCGCCGCATGGTCGTCGGCGGTCGACGCGTGCTCTTCGAGGCACAGCAGGTGTTCGTCGGCGTCTTTTTCGCGCTCGGGCGCGGGGGCGAGCATGCAATGTCCTTCGGTTGGCCGCCGGCGTGGGGCGTCGGCGCGGTTGGACTGTGACCGTGCCCGGCGGTAGGCGCCATCCCCCAAACTAGGTATGTCATAGAACGATACGAAAATCGGCCGGAGACCGGCACCCGCGACCCTCCGGAGCCTGAACCGGACCTGACCGGCTCCCTCGCGATAATTGCCGCTCTTTCAAGGAGTACGCGTTGGATATCGTTCTGTTGGTCAAGGCCGCCGTCATGGGCATCGTGGAGGGGCTGACCGAATTTCTCCCGATCTCGTCGACCGGCCACCTGATTCTTGCGGGCTCGCTGCTCGGCGGCTTCGATGACGAGCGCGGCAAGGTGTTCGAGATCGCGATCCAGACCGGCGCGATCTTCGCGGTGATCATGGTCTATTGGCAGAAGATCCGCTCGACCGTGGTGGCGCTCCCGCGCCAGGCCAAGGCGCAGCGCTTCGCGCTCAACGTGCTGATCGGCTTCCTGCCCGCGGTGGTGCTGGGCCTGCTGTTCGGCAAGGTGATCAAGGAACACCTGTTCACGCCGGCCGTGGTGGCCAGCACCTTCATCATCGGTGGCTTCATCATCCTGTGGGCCGAGAAGCGGCCGCCGGGCTCGGTGCGGGTCGAGAACGTCGACGACATGACGCCCTGGGACGCCCTCAAGGTCGGCCTGGTGCAGTGCTTCGCGATGGTGCCGGGCACCAGCCGCAGCGGTTCCACCATTATCGGCGGCATGCTGCTGGGGCTGTCGCGCCAGGCGGCCACCGACTTCTCGTTCTTCCTCGCGATCCCGACGCTGATCGGCGCCGGCGTCTACAGCCTCTACAAGGTGCGCTCGCTGCTGTCGGTGGCCGACATCCCGCTGTTCGCGGTCGGCCTGCTGTTCTCGTTCCTGAGCGCCTGGCTGTGCGTGCGCTGGCTGCTGCGCTACATCAGCTCGCACAGCTTCATCCCGTTCGCCTGGTACCGCATTGCCTTCGGCATCCTGATCCTGGTCACCGCCTGGCAGGGCTGGATCGTTTGGGCCGAGTAAGGCTCTAGCCTTCGCCCTCAGGTCGCGCCGACGGGCATCCGCAGCCCGACGCGCGTCGCGCCGGGCGCCGAGGCGATCTCGAAGGCCCCGCCCAGCCGCCGCGCCCGCGTGCGCAGGCTGCGCAGGCCGGTGCCCTCGGGCCGCGGCGGCGCCTCGGGCTCGAAGCCGCGGCCATCGTCGCGCACCTCCAGCCGCAGCTGGCCGCTCTCTTCCACCAGCGACACGTCGACCCGCCGCGCGCCGCTGTGGCGCAGCACGTTGGTCAGCGCCTCCTGCAGGAAGCGCAGCAGGTCGAGGTTCTGCGAGGGCGCGAGCGTCAGCGCCTGCAGGCCTTCCACGCGCCAGCGGCATTCGATGCCGTTGGCCTCGAGCAATTGCGTGAGCCGATGCCGCAGCGGCGCCACCAGGTCGGCGAGCGCATGCGCGCCGTCGTCGCGGCCGTTGGCGTCGATGATCAGCCGCAGGTCGTCGCGCAGCCGCTTGAGCATGGCCAGCAGCTGCGGCGCGCTCAGGTGCTCGGGCGTGCGCTCCAGCGTCGCGATGCTGCCCACCAGCATGCCGCCCAGGCCGTCGTGCAGGTCGCTCGCGAGGTTCACGCGCTCGCCGATGCGCGCATGCGCGAGCTCCAGCGCATGGCGCTGCGACAGCGTGGCCGCGAGCTCGTCCTTGGCCGCATTCACTTCCTGGATCAGCTCGGTGTTGAAGTTCTCGATCCGGCGCAGGCTCTGCACGAAGCGCCCGGCCTGCGTCAGCGCCATGCCCAGCAGCAGCACGTAGGACGACATGGTGGTGTAGTAGATGTTGCTGTCGATCACCTGGGTGAACACCAGCAGGTCGTGCGCGCCGGTGAGCGCCGACACCGCCATGAAGGGCGCGAGCGAGCGCATCGGGCTGCCGCGGTGGCGCCAGGCATGGACGATGGCGGCGCTGTTGACCACGATGATCGTCAGCCCGCCGACCAGCGTCCAGATCGCGCGGTGCAGCGGCAGCGCCGCGGGCGCGGCCAGCCACAGGTCGAGCACGCCGACCGCCGCCGCCAGCAGCGAGGCGCCCTCGAGCAGCGGCATGCGGCGGTCGCAGAAGCGCAGCGCGAACACCGCGTAGGCGGTGCTGAAGACCAGCAGCAGCGAGGTGTTGAGCGCCTGCCAGGCCGAAGTGGTGGCGAAGGGCCAGGGGCTGGTGGCGATCTGGTTGTAGCCGAACAGCAGCCACAGCATCGACATCAGCGCGAACCAGCCATAGGCCGTTTCGCGCCGCCGCAGCAGCCACAGCGCCGCGAAGAAGGCCGACACCGCCGCGCTGACCGCGAGGCCCAGCACCTGCAGGTCGCGCCGCACCACGCGCTCGCGTTCGTAGGTGGCCTGCAGCACGGCCGGCGGCCCGACCACGACGGGCCCCAGCCCGGCCTGGTAGACCGCGAGCCCGGAGACGCGCACCAGCAGGGTGTTGGTGCCCGCGCGCAGCAGCGGCGGCGCCAGCAGCCAGTAGCGCGGCGTGTTCCAGGCCCGCGTGAGCGGCTCGACCAGGCTGGCGTCGCGCGAGATCGGCGTGCCGTTGAGGTACACGGCGCCGGCCATGTTGAGGTAGTGCAGCAGCAGGCCGGT
The DNA here is from genome assembly GCF_059418345.1 of Variovorax sp. GW821-FHT09B01. Taxonomy (NCBI): domain Bacteria; kingdom Pseudomonadati; phylum Pseudomonadota; class Betaproteobacteria; order Burkholderiales; family Comamonadaceae; genus Variovorax; species Variovorax sp. GW821-FHT09B01. The sequence continues at coordinate 72,228 of NZ_JBWKPQ010000012.1, forward strand.
CTCGCGCGGTTCGGCCGGCTGTTCCCAGCGCAGCCGGTACCAGGCCACGCCGTCGAAGCCGCTCCAGCGGTCGGCCCAGTTGTCGGGCAGGGCGGCGACCGGCTCCCAGCCGTCCTCGGGCGGACGCGTGTCGTTCCAGCCGGCGGCGCGCACGGCCTCGATGCGCAGCGCGGGGAAGTCCTGGGCCAGCGCGCCATGCGCGCACAGCAGCAGCGCCAGCGCCGCGGCCAGGCGGTGCAGCAAGCTCAGCGCAGCAGCCCGTGCAGCCGCGCCTGGTAGACCGCCTCGGTGCGCGATCCGACGGCCAGCTTGCGGTAGATGTTCTTGGTGTGGCATTCCACGGTCAATCGGGAGATCGAGAGCATTTCGGCCATGTCGCGGTTGCTGAGGCCCTGCGACACCAGTTCGAGGATGCGGTGCTCGCGCCGGCTCAGCAGCGCGGCGGCGGGCGCTTCCTCCTTGCGCGGCGCGAGGCCCGAAGCGGGAAGCAGCTCGCCGGGCTGGGTGTCGGCGGTCATGGCCGGGATCGGCAACGGCGCGGGCATGGTCGCGGGCGCGGCGTTCGGCTGGTGCGTGAGCCAGCCCAGGATGCGCCGCGCGATCGCGGGATCGATCGGCGCGCCGCCCTGCTCGATGCTGCGCAGCGCGATGCTGAGCTCGAGGTCGTCGCGCTCCTTGAGCAGATAGCCGATGGCGCCCGCGCGCAGCGCCGCGAAAATGGTTTCCTCGGTGCGGTAGGCCGAGATCACCACCGCCGGCAGTCGCGGGTGGTGCTGTTGCAGCCAGCCGATCAGGTCGACGCCGCTGCCGTCGGGCAGCCCGATGTCGACCAGCGCCACGCCGAAGCTGCGTTCGGCCAGCAGCGCCCGTGCCGAGGCCACGCTGTCGGCCCAGGCGATCTGCGGCGCGGTGCAGCCGAGCGTGCCGAGCACGTAGGCCAGCCGCTGCTGCATGGCCGGATCGTCCTCGACCACCAGCGCGGGGGTCAGCGACACGGGTTCGGGGGTTTCCGGAAGGGACGTGGACATGGCGGCGGGGCGTTTTCCCTGGATTGTCGCCAGTTATTGCAATTTGTATCGCCGCCGTGGTTTTGCTGGCGCCCGCCGGTGCCACGGACAATCGCGCGCATGCCCGACCTTCGTGAACTCATGCGCCAGTTTCCGCGCGCCGGCCGCCTCGAGGCCGTCTACCTGCGGCCCGCGCGGCGCGTGCCGGTGCAAGCCGTCGAGGGCGCGCAGGCGCTTGCGGGCCTGGGACTGGAAGGCGACCGCGCGAGTGCGGCCAAACCCGGCGGCAAGCGCCAGGTCACGCTGATCCAGGCCGAGCACCTGGGCGCGATCGCCGCGCTGGCCGGCCATGCGGCCATCGACGCCGCGCTGCTGCGGCGCAACCTCGTGGTGTCGGGCCTGAACCTGATCGCCGCGCGCTCGCTGTTCCGCGACCAGCCGCTGGTGCTGCGGCTCGGCGACTCGGTGCGGCTCGAGATCACGGGCCCCTGCGAGCCCTGCTCGCGCATGGAGGAGCTGCTGGGCCCGGGCGGCTACAACGCGATGCGCGGCCACGGCGGGCTGACCGCGCGCGTGCTCGCGGGCGGCCCGCTGCGCGCGGGCGACGCGGTGCGCTGCGAGCCCGCGGACGTCTGACTCAGAGCTTGAAGCCCGAATCCTTCACGAGCTGCCCGAGCATGCGGTCGATCTTCGCGAGCCGCTCGCCCTGGTCGGCCGGCGTGCCGGGCACGGTCGTCATGTCGAGGCCCCTGAACTTCTCCACCACCTCGGGCTGCGCCAGCACCTGCGCCAGCGCGGCGTTGTAGCGCGCCACCGTGGCCTCGGGCACGCCGGCGCCCGCGTAGAGGCCCAGCAGCTCGGTGAGCTCCATGCCGGGCAGGCCGGCTTCCTCGAACGACGGCACCTCGGGCAGCAGCGGCGTGCGCCGCGTCGACGCGAGGATGCGCAACCGGCCGCTGCGGTGGTAGGGCAGGAAGTCCGACACGCTGGTGATCGCGCCGTGCAGCGTGCCGCCGAGCAGGTCGGGCAGCATCGGCGCCGAGCCCTTGTAGGGCACGGGCAGGCTCTCGACCTGGAAGTGGCGCGCGATCCGGCTCGCCATGAATTCGGGCGCGCTGGCCGCGGCCGGCACGCCGATGGCGGCGTCGCCGCGGTGCGTGGCCAGCCAGCGCCCGAAGGCCGCGAGGTTCGAGGCGTTGGTGGTCGCGGGATTCGTTGCGAGCGCGAGCTCGAAGGTGGCGACGCTGCCCACGGGCCGGAAGTCGCGCGTGGTCGAGAAGCCCGGGTTCTTCACCGTCAGCGGCACCGTCGCCACCGTGTGGGTGTTGGTCAGCATCAGCGCCGAGCCGTCGGCCGGCGCGGCCTTGAGCGCGATCGCCGCGAGCTGGCCGCCGGCGCCGGGCCGGTTGTCGACCACCACCGGCTGCTGCAGCTGCAGCGCGAGCTTCTCGGCCACGATGCGCGCGGCGATGTCGGCCGGGCCGCCGGCCGCGTAGCCGACGAGGATGCGGATCGGGTTGCCTTCGGCCCGCGCGCGCAGGAAGGGCGCGGCCAGCAGGCCGGCGCCGAGGGCCAATGCCGAGCGGCGGGGCAGGGACGTGGTCATGCAGTCCTCCTTCGTTTCAGGCGGCCACCGGGGCCGTGCGCCCGATGCGCGCCAGGATCGCGCGCCGCTCGGCCACCACGCCGGCCACGCGCGCGCGCGCCGCCTCGACGATGTGGGCCGGCGCCTTGGCCGGCGCGCCGCTGTCGAACGGCGGCTGCGGGTCGTATTCGGCGAACAGCTGGATCGCGCGCGCCGTGTCGTCGTCGGTGGCCTGCGCGATCGCGCGCAGCGCGCAGTCGATGCCCGAGGTCACGCCGGCGCCGGTGATGCGGTTGCGGTCGACCACCACGCGCTGGTCGCGCGGCGTCGCACCGACCATCGCCAGCAGTTCGTGCGAGGCCCAGTGGCAGGTGGCCTCGTAGCCCTCGAGCAGGCCGGCCACGCCCAGCAGCAGCGGGCCGGTGCAGATGCCGACCACCCAGCGCGCGCCGCGGCCCTGGCGCGCGAGGAAGTCGACCGTCTCGCGGTCCTCGAACAGCGCCGCGACGCCGGGGCCGCCGGGCACCACGAGCATGTCGAACTGCGGACAGTCGGCCATCGCCTGCGTGGCGCGGAACTCCCAGCCGAGCTCGGTGCGGATCGGGTCGGTGTGCTTCCACACCAGCGAGAGGCTGGCGCCGGGAATGCGCACCAGCAGGTCCGCGGGCGCGACGTAGTCGGTCGCGGTGATGTCGGGAAAGACGAGCATGCCGATCTTCATGGGGAGACTCCAGGTGTCGAGGTTGGGGATCGGCCCAGTCTAGGAAGCGACAGGCTGGCATTCGAGACAATTGCCCCATCATTCCTGCCAGCCCTGGCGCGGCCCGCCGGCTTCGGTTCTGCTGCGTCTTTCTCCTTCGCGAAGGCAACGTCTCCATGTCGATCCTGCCCGTCTGGTTCGTGGTGTTCGAGCGCTTCCAGCTGCTCGACGTGTCGGGTCCGCTGCAGGTGTTCGCCACCGCCAACGACGAGCTGCGGCTCGCGGGCCGCGCGCCGGTCTACCGCACGCGCGTGCTGGCCGCGCAGGCGGGGCCGGTGGCCAGCTCAAGCGGGCTCGCGGTGCAGGCCGAGGCCTGGCCCGCGCGCGTGCGCCATGCCGAGGCGGGCACCAGCACCGTGGTCGCGCCCGGCGGCCCAGCCGCCTGGAACCCTTCGACGCAAGTGGGCGGTGGCGGCACCGAGGCCGCCGAGGCCTGGCTGCGCCGCCATGGCGCGCGCTTCGACCGCGTCGCCTCGGTCTGCACCGGCGCCTTCGTGCTGGGCCGCGCGGGCCTGCTCGACGGCTGCCGCGCCGCCACCCACTGGGGCGCCTGCGATGCGCTGGGCGCGGCCTTCCCGCGCATCGAGGTGCAGCGCGACGCGATCTACTTCCGCGACGGCCGCCGCTGGACCTCGGCCGGCGTCACGGCCGGCATCGACATGGCGCTGGGCATGGTCGAGGCCGACCTCGGCCGCGCCATCGCCATCGGCGTGGCGAAGAAGCTGGTGGTGTTCTACAAGCGCCCGGGCGGGCAGTCGCAGTTCAGCAGCGCGCTGCTCGCGCAGGAGGCCGAGGACCCGCGCGTCGAGTCGCTGCATGGCTGGATCGACGAGCACCTGCACGAGACGCTCGACGTGGCGCGGCTGGCCGACCGCATGGCGATGGCGCCGCGCACCTTCGCGCGCTTCTACCTGCAGCGCACCGGCGTCACGCCCGCGCATGCGGTCGAACGCATGCGGCTGGACCGCGCGACGCGGCTGCTCGAGTCGTCGGGCGCCAGCATCAAGGCGGTGGCGCAGCGCTGCGGCTTCGGTTCGGAGGAGATCATGCGGCGCGCGTTCCAGCGGCGCTTCGGCGTGCCGCCGCTCGACTACCGGGCGCGCTTTCGCTGAGGCCCTGTCAGCCCATCAGGTTGCGCAGCGCCGCCTCGATCGCAGCCGCCGTGGCCAGCGGCTTCTCCATTGGAAACAGGTGCGTGCCGTCGAGCATCGCGATGCGGCCCTTGGTCACCTGCTGCGTCATCGCCATGCCCACGCGCTTCATCTCGGCCGACTGGCGCCCGCCGATGAAGGCGGCCTTGCACTTGAGCGGATGGCTGCGCAGCAGCGCGCCGAGGTTGTGCGGCAGCGTGTTGTAGATGGCGGTCTCGACGTCGCGGTCGAAGCTCAGCGCGCGCGTGTCCTCGCTATCGAAGGTGCCGTGGTCGATGTAGTCGTGCAGCACCTGCTCGTCCCACTTCGCGAAGGCCTTCTTGCTGCGGAAATGCTCGAACACCGCCTCGCGGTGCTCCCAGCTGTTGCGGCGCCGGCGGCTGATCGCGCCGGGCGAGATGCTCTTCATGAGCGGCGTGCGCTTCACCATGTTGAGCGTGTTGGCGCGCCAGCCGCCGAGGATCGGCGAGTCGACCAGCACCACGCCGCGCGCCAGTTCGGGATGCCGCGCGGCGCACATTAGGCTCAGGAAGCCGCCGAGCGAGTGGCCGACCAGGAACACCGGCCCGCCCGCGCGTTCGGCGCGCGGCCGCGCGAAGTCGGCCAGCTGCTCGACCAGGTGCGGCCAGTTGTCGGTGACGGGGTACTTCGGGTCGTGTCCGAATTTCTCGATGGCATCGACCTCGAAGCCGCGGTTGCGCAGGCTGTCGAGGACGACGCGGTAGGTGCTCGCGGGAAAGCTGTTGCCGTGCGAGAAGACGATCGGCGGCACAGCGTTCAGATGAGCTTTTCGTCGGGCGTGGAGATCTTGCGCAGCGCGCCGTGCCGCGTGGCCGGCATCTTCAGCGGATGCTCGGTGGCGCTGTCGTCCCACACCGGGTCCTCGATGCTGTCGAACACCTCGCGCAGCTTCTGGCCCCAGCTGTTGTGCACCATGCGGTAGTAGGGGTTGTCGGCGTCGATGCAGATCACGCGGTCGGTCTCGAGCTTGTTGGCCTCGTAGACCACGAGGTCCAGCGGCAGGCCGACCGAGAGGTTGGACTTCATGGTCGAGTCCATCGACACCAGCGCGCACTTGGCGGCCTCGTCGAGCGGGGTCTCGGGCGTGAGCACGCGATCGAGCACCGGCTTGCCGTACTTCGATTCGCCGATCTGGAAGTACGGCGTCTCGGTCGTGGCCTCGATGAAGTTGCCGGCCGCGTAGACCAGGAACAGGCGCATGCCCTCGCCCTTGACCTGGCCGCCGAAGATGAACGAGACGTTGAAGTCCAGGCCCGCATGCTTGAGCGCCTCGGCATCGCGGTCGTAGACGTGGCGCACGGCCGAGCCGAGCACGCGCGCGGCATCGAACATGCTCTTGGCATTCCAGATCGTGGTCGGCGTGCCGGGCTCGCCGTTCTCCTGCGTCTCGCGCAGCTCCTCGATCTGCAGGATCTCGCGCACCGACTGCGAGATGCTGAGGTTGCCCGAGGACAGCAGCACCATGACGCGGTCGCCGGGCTGCTCGTAGACGATCATCTTGCGGAAGGTGCTGATGTGGTCCACGCCCGCGTTGGTGCGCGAATCGGACAGGAACACCAGGCCGGCGTTGAGTTTGATGCCTACGCAATAAGTCATTTTTTCGTCTCGCAAGAGCAGTGCCTGCTCATGGGGCTCCGCGGTCGCGTGCATTCAGTTTCTGTAGGGCGTAGAGCGCGTCTAGGGCTTCGCGCGGGGTCATCGCGTCGGGGTCGAGCGCGGACAGCGCGGATTCTACGGCGCTGACCATGGGGGTTTCGGAGGCCGGGGGCGGTGCGAACAGGTCGACCTGTGCACGAGTTTGCGCATGCTGCGACTCGAGCGCTTCCAGCGCCTGGCGCGCATGGTTGACCACCGCCGCGGGCATGCCCGCCAGCCGCGCGACCTGGATCCCGTAGCTCTTGCTGGCCGGGCCGGGCTGCATCTCGTGCAGGAACACGATGTCGCGGCCGGCCTCGGTGGCGCTCACGTGCATGTTGACCGCGCCATGGTGCGTGGCCGGGAATTCCGTGAGCTCGAAGTAGTGGGTGGCGAACAGCGTGAAGGCCTTGGCGCGGTCGTGCAGCTGGGCCGCGATGCCCGCGGCCAGCGCCAGCCCGTCGAAGGTGCTGGTGCCGCGGCCGATCTCGTCCATCAGCACCAGCGACTGCGCGGTGGCGCCGTGCAGGATCTGCGCGGCCTCGGTCATCTCGAGCATGAAGGTCGACTGCGCGTTGGCCAGGTCGTCGGCCGCGCCGATGCGGGTGTGGATGGCGTCGATCGGCCCCAGGCGGCAGGCCGCGGCCGGCACGTGCGAGCCGATCGAGGCCAGCAGCACGATGATCGCCACCTGCCGCATGTAGGTCGACTTGCCGCCCATGTTGGGGCCGGTGATGACCTGCATGCGCTGCTGCGGGCCGAGCTGGGTGTCGTTGGCGATGAAGCCTCCCGAGGACTTCTCGGCCAGCCGCGCCTCGACCACCGGGTGGCGGCCCTGCTGGATCTCGATGCATGGGTGCGAGACGAAGCTCGGCGCGCGCCAGTGCAGCGTGTGCGAGCGCTCGGCCAGCGCGCACAGCGCGTCGAGCGTGGCGAGCGCCGTGGCCAGGCGCGTGAGCGCGGGCACCGAGGCCTGCAATGCGTCGAGCAACTGCTCGTAGAGCCACTTCTCGCGCGCCAGCGCGCGGTCCTGCGCGCTCAGCGCCTTGTCCTCGAAGGCCTTGAGCTCGGGCGTGATGAAGCGCTCGGCGTTCTTCAGCGTCTGGCGCCGGCGGTAGTTGTCGGGCACCTTCGAGAGCGCGCTCTGCGTCACCTCGATGTAGAAGCCGTGCACCCGGTTGAACTGCACGCGCAGGTTGCTGATGCCGGTGCGCTCGCGTTCGCTGACCTCGAGCTTGAGCAGGAAGTCGTCGCAGTTCTCGCTGATCTCGCGCAGCTCGTCGAGCTCGGCGTCGTGGCCAGTGGCGATCACGCCGCCGTCGCGCACCAGCGCGGCCGGGTCGGGCTTGATCGCGCTCGCGAGCAGCTCGGCGCAGCCCGGCGGCGGCGCCAGGCGCTCGGCGATCTGCGCCAGCAGCGCCGCGGCGCCGGGCAGGGCGGGCGCGAGCTGCTCGGCCTTGGCCAGCGCCAGCCGCAGCGCCAGCAGTTCGCGCGGGCGCACCTGGCGCAGCGCGATGCGCGCCGCGATGCGTTCCACGTCGCTGGTGTTCTTGAGCTGCTCGCGCAGCGTGCGCCAGGGCGCGCCGGCGCCGCCGAGCACGGTGGCCTGCAGCGCGCCGATGGCCTCGAGCCGCGCCTGCGCGTCGCCGCGCTCGCGGCGCGGCGCCAGCAGCCAGCGCTTGAGCAGGCGGCTGCCCATGCCGGTCATGCAGGTGTCGAGCAGCGAGAACAGCGTGGGCGAGTCCTCGCCGCGCAGCGTCTGCACCAGCTCGAGGTTGCGCCGCGTGGTGGGCGGCAGCTCGATCAGGTCGCCGTCGCGCTCGACCGTGAGCCGCTGCAGGTGCGACAGCGCGCGGCCCTGCGTGTGCTCGGCATAGCCCAGCAGCGCGGCGGCCGCCGCATGGGCGTTGGTCAGCGATTCGGCATTCCAGGCCGCCAGGCTCTGGCTGCCCATCTGCTCGCTGAGCTTGCGTTCGCCCAGGCCGCCATCGAACTGCCAGGCCGGCCGCACCGACAGCGTGAAGGGCGTGGCGCTGCGCGCCGCCTTGAGCCGCTGCTCGAAGGCCGGCGTGACCTCGGCGCCGTAGAGCAGTTCGCTCGGCGCGATGCGCGCGATCCAGGCCTCGAGCGCGTCGGCCGGGCATTCGGCCAGCCGCAGCTCGGCACCGGTCACGCTGAGCCAGGCCAGGCCGCAGAAATTGCGCGTGCCGGCATGCACCGCCAGCAGCGTGGCATCGGCCTTGTCGTTGAGCAGCTCGGCATCGGTCAGCGTGCCGGGCGTGACCACGCGCACCACCTTGCGCTCGACCGGGCCCTTGGAGGCGCCGACCTCGCCCACCTGCTCGCAGATCGCCACCGATTCGCCGAGCTTGATGAGCCGCCCGAGGTAGGTGTCGACCGAGTGGAAGGGCACGCCGCACATCACGACCGGCTGCCCGGCCGACTGGCCGCGCTGGGTCAGCGTGATGTCGAGCAGGCGCGCGGCCTTCTCGGCGTCGGCCCAGAAGAGTTCGTAGAAATCGCCCATCCGGTAGAAGAGCAGGGTGTCCGGATGGTCCGCTTTGAGCCGGAGGTATTGCGCCATCATGGGCGTATGACCGGCGTAATCGGGGGCGGCTGCGGCGGGGGTATCTGTCACGGAATGGGCGCGTAAGCCATTGCTGGCGTTGGAGAAAGTGCTGTCTGAGAGTTCGGGCATGGACGCATCGTCGCTGGATCCCGGCCAGGCCATGGCGCGGGGCGCCCGGTATTGTGGCCGACCCGCAAGCCGGTGGGCGGCGTGGGGCGGGATGCGGGGGGAAGAGGATGCGAGCGGGCAAAAAAACACCCGCACGTGGGCGGGTGGAGTTCTTCCCTGATGGCTGTGGGCGGCTGCTCTTCTGTTTGGTGGGCGCCCCCTTTTGCGTGACAGCGAAGCGATGTTCGTGTATCGCCCGCACAACGCCTGTCAGTCTTTGCGCGGTAAGACTTGTAGGCGGGTGAAAGAAATGAGCAAAAAGTCACGCAACTAAACCCTTCGGCCGCTTGCGAGTAGCGATGTTTTAACTTTTGCGCTCCCTCTCGCGGCAGTCAGGCAGCGGAACGCGGCCCCGTGGCACCATCGGCACCCCTCAATCCAACCGCGATCCTGGAGCGCCGATGCTGATCAACTGCGTGGCTTACGAGAACGGCGCCAAGCTGGCCGACATTCCGGTCGAGAGCATCAGCGAATACATCTCGCGGCCCGGCTGCTTCGTCTGGGTGGCGCTCAGCGACGCCACGCCCGAGGAACTGGCCGTGATGCAGCTCGAGTTCGGCCTGCATCCGCTGGCCGTGGAAGACGCCCAGCACGGCCACCAGCGGCCCAAGGTCGAGGAGTACGGCAACTCGCTGTTCGTGGTGATGCACCTGGTCGAGCCCTCGGACGCGGGCGAGCAGTGCATCCATGTGGGCGAGGTCGACGTGTTCGTGGGCAGCAACTACGTGCTGTCGGTGCGCAACCGCAGCCGGCAGGGTTTCCTCGGCGTGCGCGAGCGCTGCGAACGCGAGCCCGAGCTGCTGAAGAACGGCGCCGGCTTCGTGCTCTATGCGCTGATGGACGCGGTGGTCGACCGCTACTTCCCGGTGATCGACGCGCTCGAGGACGAGCTCGAGTCGATCGAGCAGCAGATCTTTGCGCAAAGCGGCGCGGCGCGCGACAAGATCAAGCAGCTCTACGAACTCAAGCGCCGCAGCATGGTGCTCAAGCGCGCGGTGGCGCCGCTGACCGAGGCGGCCGGCAAGCTGCACGGCGGGCGGGTGCCGCAGATCTGCATGGGCTCGCAGGAGTACTTCCGCGACGTGGGCGACCACCTGGGGCGCATCAACGGCTCGATCGACGCCATGCGCGACACCGTCGCCACCGCGATCCAGGTCAATCTCTCGATGGTCACGATCGAGGAGAGCGAGGTCACCAAGCGCCTTGCGGCCTGGGCCAGCATCTTCGCGGTGTGCACCGCCTTCGCGGGCGTCTGGGGCATGAACTTCGAATTCATGCCCGAGCTGAAATTCCGCTGGGGGTACCCCACGGCGCTGGCGCTGATCGCGGGCACCTGCGGCTATCTCTACTACCGGTTCCGGCGCGCGGGCTGGCTCTGAGAACGGGCCGCTAAGGCCCAACTAATAAACATGTAGATAATCAAGTCCCTTATGAAAAGGGACTTCAGCCAGCGTTTCGGCTTCATCGTGAAGGACGTGGCCAAGCGCTACGGCGAGGCCTTCGACCGCCTCGCGCGCGAGCGCATCGGCCTGAGCAGCGCCCAGTGCCGGCTGCTCGGCGTGCTGGCCATGGAAGGCGAGGAGGCGCCGCTGTCGCAGGCCGAGCTCGCGCAGCGGCTGGAGCTCACGCCGATGGCCGTGGGCGGGCTGTGCGACCGCATGGAGGCGGCCGGCTGGATCCGCCGCGAGGCCAGCGCCACCGACCGCCGCGTGAAGCTGATCCACCTGCAGCCCAGCGCCGAGAAGGCGCTCGATGCCGCGCTCAATCTCAGCGACGGGCTCAATGCGCGCGTGATGGCGGTGCTGGCGCCCGGCGAGCGCGCTCAGCTGCTGGCGCTGCTCGGCAAGGTGCGCGGCAGCCTGCTCGAGATCACGGGCGGCAACGGCCCCGAGGGCGAAGGCCGATGAGCGCCGCGCCCGGAACCGCGGTGCCGCACCGCGGGATGATCACCGTCTCGATCATGCTCGCGACCATCATGCAGGCGCTCGACACCACGATCGCCAACGTCGCGCTGCCGCACATGCAGGGCAGCCTGCAGGCCTCGCAGGACCAGATCACCTGGGTGCTGACCTCCTACATCGTGGCCTCGGCGATCGCGCTGCCGCTCACCGGCTGGCTCTGCGGCCACTGGGGCCGGCGGCGCGTGTTCATCATCTCGGTGATCGGCTTCACCATCGCCTCGGCGCTGTGCGGCCTGGCGACCTCGCTGGTGGGCATCGTCGGCGCGCGGCTGCTGCAGGGCATCTTCGGCGCGGCACTGGTGCCGCTGTCGCAGGCGGTGCTGCTGGACATCAACCCGCGCGAGAAGGTCGGCCAGGCGATGGCGATCTGGGGCGCGGGCATCATGGTCGGGCCGATCCTCGGGCCGCTGCTGGGCGGCTGGCTCACCGACAACTTCGACTGGCGCTGGGTCTTCTTCATCAACCTGCCGGTGGGCGTCTTCGCCTTCTGGGGCATCGCGCGCTACCTGCCCGAGAGCCGGCCGCAGGGCGAGAAGCTCGACATCTTCGGCTTCGTCACCCTCAGCCTCGCGATCGGCATGCTGCAGCTGTTCCTCGACCGCGGCGAGCAGCTCGACTGGTTCGATTCGTGGGAGATCCGGCTCGAGGCCGCGGCCTCGCTGGTGGCCTTCTGCTTCTTCGTGGTCCACACCTGGACCGTGCGCGGCGTCTCCTTCTTCGACCGCGACCTGCTCAAGGACCGCAACTTCGTCACCGGCCTGCTGTTCGCCTTCATCGTCGGCATGATCCTGTACGCGACCATGGCGCTGCTGCCCAACTTCCTGCAGGGCCTGATGGGCTATCCGGTGGTCTACACGGGGCAGGTCACGGCGCCGCGCGGCATCGGCACCATGATCGCGATGCTGGTGGTGGGGCGGCTGGTGCAGCGCGTGGACGTGCGCGCCATCATGGCGCTGGGCTTCGGGCTCACGGCCTTCTCGCTCTACCAGATGACGCGCATCACGCTGCAGATGGACAGCACGCTGATCATCGTCTCGGGCTTCGTCCAGGGCCTGGGCATCGGCTTCACCTTCGTGCCGCTGTCGACCGCCACCTTCGCCACGCTGGCGCCGCGGCTGCGCAACCAGGGCACGCCGATCTTCAGCCTGCTGCGCAACATCGGCAGCAGCGTGGGCATCTCGATCGTGCAGGCGCTGCTCACCGAGGGCTCGAGCGCCGCCCATGCGCAGATCGCGACCACCGTGGCGCCCGGCAATCCGGCGTTGGCCACGCTGCCTTCGATGATGTCGCCCGACAACCCCCTGGGCCTGGCCATGCTCAACGCCGAGGTCACGCGGCAGGGCGCGCTGGTCGGCTACCTCGACGACTTCGCGATCATGATGGTGATCACGCTGGTGGCGATCCCGCTGCTGCTGCTGATCCGCAGTCCGAAGCGCGCGGCGGCCTCGGGGCCGGCCGAAGTGCCGCACTGAGCGACACCGCGCGCGAGGCCGATCAGTCCTCGATCGCGTCGTGCGTCGCGGCCGTGCCGCGGCGCCAGTAGCCCGAGGCCCGGATCCACTTCGGGTTGGCGCCGCGCTCGCCCACCAGGTGCGCGCGCACCGCCTTCGCCACGCCGGTCTCGCAGCCGACCCAGGCGTGGTAGTCGCCCTCGGGCAGCGCCTGCTTCTTGAGCGTCTCGAGCAGCATCGGGCTCAGGCCCGCCGACACGCCCCGGCGATGCACCCACACCAGCGTGAGCGCGGCCCGGGTCTCGAACGGGATCTCGTCCTCGGGGCCGTCGACCTCGGCCAGCACCACCACGCGCGCGAGCGCGGGCAGTTCGGCCAGGCGGCGCGAGATCGCGGGCAGCGCGGTGTCGTCGCCGATCAGCAGGTGCCAGTCGAACTCGGTCGGCACGATGAACGAGCCGCGCGGGCCGCCCACGCCGATGCGGTCGCCGGGCTTGGCGTTCTCGGCCCATTGCGTGGCGGGGCCGGCCTCGTGCAGCGCGAAGTCGATCTCGAGCGTCTTCGCGGCCGCGTCGTGGCGGCGCGGCGTGTAGTCGCGCATGGTGGGCCGGCCCTCGGGCCAGACCGGGCCTTCGGGGCCCATGGTCGGCAGGGTCAGGCGACCGGTGGCCGGGTCGGGGAAGAACAGCTTGGCGTGGTCGTCGAAGCCCGGGCTGTGGAAGCCCTCGAGCTCGTCGCCGGTGAGCACCACGCGCAGAAGGTGCGGCGTGACGCGCTGCACGCTCTTCACCGTGAGCTGGCGAAAGCGCAGGTCGTGGCGCACGCGGCGCGGCAGGCGGTCGGGTTGGGGGGAAGTGGAGAAGTCGGTCATGTGCGGTTGACTTTCAAAGACGTTCGATCTGTTGTGCGGCGCTGTCGAGCACCGCGGCGAATTCGTGGGCTTGTTGTTCGGTGAGGGGCGTGCCCGAGAGGCGCAGGCGCATCGCGAGCTTGAGGTTCTCGATGGCGCGCGTGACCTGCGGCGGCCGGCCGCCGCGCGCGCCGGCGCCGTCGACGCCGCCGTTGAGGCGTTCCATCATCGATTCGGCGGTCTCGCGGTTGGCCGTCAGGTACTCGCGCCCGCTGTCGGTGAGGGTGTAGCGCTTGCGGCCGCCGCCCTCGGCGCCGCTCTCGACGCTGAGGTGGCCCAGCTCCTCGAGCAGGGTCAGCGTGGGATAGACCACGCCGGGGCTCGGCGCATAGCTGCCGCCCAGGCGTTCCTCGATCAGCTTGATGAGTTCGTAGCCGTGCGAGGGCTTGTCGGCGATGAGCTGCAGCAGCACGAAGCGCAGGCCGCCGTGGCCGAACACCCGGCCGGCGCCGAAGCCGTGGCGCCCGCCGCGGCCCCGGCCGCCCGAGAGGCCGTCCTCGTGCTCGCCGCGCGGGGTGCGGTGGCAATGGTCGAAGTGGAAATGGCGCATGGGAGCCTCTCTTTCTGAATCGATATCTGATTGTGTCTAAATTATTTTAGATATATCTAAATCGACGCGTCAAGAGGGGAGAAAGGCAAGACCGGAGCGCTGACAGGGGCAATTTAGATAGCCTGCGCCGCAGTCCCCGGGCACCGCGAGGCGTTGTTCGCGCCGCCTTACCATCGAGGCCATGGAACGTCTTACCCGCCAGCGCGCCGCCGTGTTCTCGGCCTTCAGCGATGCCAGCCGCGTGCTCACCGCCCCCGAAATCCATGCGCATGCGCGCGAACTCGTGCCCGAGATCAGCCTGTCGACCGTCTACCGCCAGGTGTCGGCGCTGCTCGCGGACGGCGAGATCGCCAAGGTCGAGCTGCCCGGCGAGCCCGCGCGCTACGAGGTCTCGTGCCGGGAGGAGCCGCATGCGCACGCGCACGGCGACCACGCCCACGAACACGAGAAGGGGCAGGGCCGCGCGGGCGACCACCACCATCACTACTTCCATTGCCTGTCGTGCGGCCAGGTGTTCCTGCTGCACGCCTGCCCGGGCCCGATGGACGACCTGGCGCCGCCGGGCTTCCAGGTCGCGAGCCACGAAGTGACCCTGCACGGCAGCTGCGCGGCCTGCGTGGCGAAGGCGGCACCGGCCGGCCGATCGCACTGAACAAGGCACCCGCGCGGGTGCTCATTCTTCTTTACAAAGTTATTGCGAATGAATTCGCAATAACTTAGACTGCTGGTTTCCATCCAACAGCGCGACGCCATGCAAGTCCTGTCCTCCCTCAAAGAAGCCAAGAAGCGGCACCGTGATTGCCAGGTGGTCACCCGGCGCGGACGCACCTACGTGATCTGCAAGTCCAACCCGCGCTTCAAGGCGCGGCAGGGCGGCGCGAAGAACAAGCGCGCCCGCTGACCGCCTGAGACCGCGGGCCGGACGGTCCGGCCGCCTCCCCGATCCGCCACGGCACCGGCCCCCGGCGCCCAGCCAATCCCCTTTTCGAACGCCACGGCATGCACCCGCATGCGCGTGAGCCTGCGCGCGTCCACCGCGGATGCATGCGGGCGTGCGCGCGCCGTTTCCCCGTTTCTTCTCTTCGACCGGAACCCTCCCATGCTCAGAGCACAGGGCCTCACCAAGCAGTACGGCAGCCATGTCGCGCTCGACCGCCTCGACCTCGACATCCGCGCGGGCGACATCTACTGCCTGCTCGGCGCCAACGGCGCGGGCAAGACCACCACCATCAACCTGTTCCTCCACTTCATCGCGCCCAGCGCGGGCACGGTGGAGATCAACGGCGTCGACGTCACGCGCCATCCGCTCGCGACCAAGCAGGACGTGGCGTACATCCCCGAGCACGTCACGCTCTACGGCACGCTCTCGGGCCTGGAGAACCTGCGCTTCTTCGCCGGCCTCGCACTGGGCCGCGCGCTGCCGCGCGAACGGCTGCTCGAGCTCATGACGGCGGTGGGCCTCGACCACGCGGCGGCCGACAAGCGCGTGTCGGCCTATTCCAAGGGCATGCGGCAGAAGGTCTGGATCGCGGTGGCGCTGGCCAAGGAGGCGAAGGCGCTGCTGCTCGACGAGCCCACCTCGGGCCTCGATCCGCATGCGGCCAGCGAGTTCTCCGAGCTGCTGCGGCGCGCCGCCGACCAGGGCGTGGCCGTGCTGACCACCACGCACGACCTGTTCCATGCGCAGCAGACCGCCACGCGCGTCGGCATCATGAAGAGCGGCCGCCTCGTCGACAGCCTCGAGGGCGCGCAGCAGATCGCGCGCATCGACCTGCAGTCGCTGTACCTGCAGCACATGAGGGCCTGAGCATGTGGCGCTGGATCGCGAACCGCGAATTCACCGAACGGCTGCGCGACGGCCGCCTGCTGTGGGCCGGCGGCCTGGTGCTGGTGCTGCTGTTCACCGCGCTCGGCGTGGGCTGGGCGCACCAGCGCGAGGCGCGCGCCGAGCAGCAGGCCGCGCAGG
The DNA here is from genome assembly GCF_059418345.1 of Variovorax sp. GW821-FHT09B01. NCBI lineage: Bacteria > Pseudomonadati > Pseudomonadota > Betaproteobacteria > Burkholderiales > Comamonadaceae > Variovorax > Variovorax sp. GW821-FHT09B01. The sequence continues at coordinate 87,962 of NZ_JBWKPQ010000012.1, forward strand.
CGCTCGACTACCGCGACTGGCTGGCGCAGGACCGGCGCCATCCGCACGACGCCGCGCACCAGGGCATGCATGCCTTCAAGCCCGAGGCGCCGCTGGCCATGGTCGATGCGGGCATCAACCCCTACATCGGCAGCACCGTGTGGCTGCAGGCGCACCGCCAGAGCGAGGTCAAGTTCAAGCCCGCGCAGGACGCCACCGGCCTGCAGCGCTTCGGCAACCTCTCGGTCGGCTGGATCCTGCAGGTGCTCGGCCCGCTGCTGGTGATCGTGCTGGGCTTCAATGCCTTCGCGGGCGAACGCGAGCAGGGCATCCTGCGCCAGACGCTGAGCCTGGGCGTCTCGCCGCTGCGCCTGCTGGCGGGCAAGGCGCTCGCGCTCGCGGCCTCGCTCGCGGTGCTGCTGGTGCCGGCCGCCCTGGTCGCGGCGCTCGCGGTGGGGCTGGGCGCCGCGCCCGGCGAGCGCGCCGATGCGCTGCTGCGGCTGGCGGCCTGGAGCCTGGGCTATGCGGTCTACCTCGGCGCCTTCGTGTTCGTGGTGCTCGGCGTGTCGGCGCTGTGCGCCACCTCGCGCGCGGCCATCACCGTGCTGCTCGCGCTGTGGGTGGCGCAGGCCGTGATGGCGCCGCGCGTGCTGTCCGAGGCGGCGCGCGCGGCCTATCCGAGCCCGACCCGGCTCGAGTTCAACCAGGCGCTGCAGGCCGAGCTCAAGCAGGTCTCCGACCGCACCTGGCTGCAGGCCTTCGGCACCACCGAGCGCTGGGGCCGCGACGTGCCGCTGCGCCAATGGGGCATCGCGCTGCGGCTCGACGACCAGGCCTCCTACCCGGTCTACGACCGCCACTACGGCCGCCTCTGGGACACCTGGGAGCGCCAGCAGCGGCTGCAGGAATGGAGCGGCCTGCTGCTGCCCCTGCTCGCGATGCGCAGCTACTCGATGGGCATGGCTGGCACCGACTTCGCGCACCACCGCAGCTTCACCACCGCGGCCGAGCTGCATCGGCGGCGGCTGCAGGACCTGATGAGCGAGGACCTGGTCGCGCATGCCGATCCGCTCGGCGACCGCCACTTCGCCTACCAGTCGGGCCCCGAGCTGTGGGCCAAGGTGCCGCCGTTCGTGCACCGGACGCCGCGCGTGGGCTGGGCCCTGCGCCACCAGCTGCGCAGCCTGGCCGTGCTGTGCGCCGGCCTGCTGCTGGCCGCGGCCTTCGCGGCCGTCGCCGTGCGCCGCCAACGCGCGCTGGCCTGAGCGCGCCTTTCAGAAAGAGCCAAGCAAGAGGAAGCCATGTCCGTCTCCATCGTCAACCCGCCCCAGGGCTTCAGGCTGCGCGCCGTCATGCGCCAGGAGCTGCGCCTGCTGCTGGCCGACCGCAGCGTCTGGGCCGTGGCCCTGCTGTTCCTGCTGCTGGTCGGCTACGCGCTCGGCAACGGCCTCGCGCAGACCGCGCAGCGCGACCGCGCGCAGGCGGCCGTGGCCCAGGCCGACCGCGACACCCGCGCGGCGCAGCGCGCGCAGCTCGAGGCCATCCTCGCGGGCCGGGCCCAGCCCACGCCGTTCGAGAACCCGGCCGATCCCTCGCGCATGGCCAGCAGCTACGGCGCGCAGCACGCGATCCTGCCGAGCGCGCCGCTCGGGCCGGTCGCGCTCGGGCGCAGCGACCTGTTCCCGAGCCAGTTCCGCGTCACGCACCAGAGCCGCGTGGCCTTCATGAACCCGAGCGACATCGAGAACCCCTGGTACCTGCTGAGCGGCCAGTTCGACCTGGCCTTCGTGCTGGTCTATCTGCTGCCGCTCTTGATCTTCGTGCTCGGCTACAACCTGCTGTCGGCCGAGCGCGAGAACGGCACGCTGCGCCTGCTGCTCTCGCAACCGCTGCGCCTGCGCACGCTGCTGGCCGGCAAGCTCGCGGTGCGCGCCGCCGCGCTGCTGGTGCCGGCGGTGCTGCTGCCCGTGGGCGTGCTGCTGCTGGCGCGGCAGGCGGGCTTCGCGCCCTCCGCGCCGGGCGCGGGCACGGTCACCTTCTGGTGGGCGCTGCTGGTGGGCGCCTATGCGCTGTTCTGGTTCGCACTGGTGGTGGCGGTCAATGCCTTCGGCGCTCCCTCGGCCACCAATGCCATGGTGCTGATGATCGCGTGGGTGCTGCTGGTGCTGGTGGCGCCGGTGCTGCTCAACCTCGCGGTCACGCAGGCCAGCCCCGCGCCCTCGCGCACCGAGCTCGCGACCCAGACGCGCACGCTCACGGCCGCGGCCATGAAGCGCCATGCCGAGCTGTTGAGCACCGACTACAAGCACGTCGGCCAGGGCGCGCTGCTGCTGCCGCGCGACGGCAAGATCGAGATCAGCGCGCGCGGCCTCGCCAACTACCGCATCGAGCGCGAGATCGACGAGGCGATCGCACCCGAGCTCGAGCGCTTCGAGCGCCAGCACGCGGGCCAGCAGCGGCTGCTCGAGCGCTTCGGCGCGCTGTCGCCCGCGGCCGTGGCCTACGAAGGCATGACCGGACTGGCGGGTACCGGCGCGCGGCGCCATGCGCAGTTCGTGGCGCAGACGGTGGGCTTCCATCTTGCGTGGAAGCACTTCTTCTTTCCGCGCATCGAGGAACGCAGCGCGCTGATGCCGGCCGACTTCGACCGCATCCCCAGCTTTGCATGGCGCGAGGAGTCGCCGCGCGAGCTGCGCGATCGTGCGCTGGCGGCCGTGCTGCAACTGCTGCTGCCGAGCCTGCTGCTGTTCGGCCTCGCGGGCTGGCGGCTGCGCCGCTTCTCGGTGGCCTGAGCACGCACGCAAAAAAGAACGATCAATCTCCGGAGGGAATTTCAGATGAAACACACGATGTCGGGCGTGGCCGCGGCCATCGCCGCGCTGTCCATGGCGGGCGCGCAGGCACAGGAGCAGCCGGCGCCGCAAGCGCAGAAGGTGCAACAGGCATTGGGCGCGATCACGGTCGAAGGCAACCGCGACGCCGAGGGCCTGCACCTCGAGGGCAGCAGCGGCAGCGCCTCGCGCCTGGGCCTCACGGTGCGCGAGACGCCGGCCTCGGTCGAGGTGCTGTCGCAGGACCTGATCCAGCAGCGCGGCGCGCGCACCTTCAGCGAGGCGCTGCGCGGAGTCACCGGCCTCGCGGGCGGCGGGCCGCCGTCCTCGCCGACCACGCTGTCGACGCGCGGCTTCACCAGCCTGCTCTATCTGTACGACGGCGTGCGCACCTCGGGTGCGGGCGTCACCAACCGCGTGCAGGACACCTGGAACTACGACCGCATCGAGGTGCTCAAGGGCCCGGCCTCGGTGCTCGACGGCGAGGGCGCGATCGGCGGCGTCGTCAACTTCGTGACCAAGCGGCCCGACCGCAACAACCCGAACCGCGAGCTCTCGGTCGGCTACGGCAGCTTCGGATCGACCCGCCTGGGCGTGGGCTTCGGCGGGCCGGTCGGCGAGTCGGGTGCCTACCGCCTCGACTACAGCCACAACGACAGCCGCGCCGGCAACGTGCCAGGCAGCGGCGAGCGCATGGACCACTTCACCAGCGGCCTGGCCTTCGACCTCGGTGGCTCGGTCAAGCTCGACCTGAGCTTCGACTACCTGAAGGACGACAACAAGGCCTACTGGGGCACGCCGCTGGTGCCGGCCTGGTTCGCGACCGAGCCCACGGGCGTGGTGCGCACGCCCGACGGCCGCGTGATCGACCGGCGCATCGCGCGCGTCAACTACAACGTGCTCGACAACGAGAACACGTCGGAAACCTACTGGCTCAGCGCACGCCTGAGCGGCCGCCTCGGCGACAACTGGTCGTGGCGCAACACGGTGGCGGCCAACAAGTCGCAGCGCCTGTTCCGCAACTCCGAGAGCGCCGTGTTCGTCGCGCCCGCGAGCATCGCGCGCGACCAGACCCAGATCACGCACGACCAGGACTTCTGGCTCGAGCGCTTCGATGCCACCCACCACGGAACCTTCGGCGGCATGGACAACCGCTTCGTGGTTGGCGGCGAACTCAGCGGCACCCGCTTCGACAGCCAGCGCCGCTTCTCCGATGGCCAGGCCTCGACCGCCGCCGCGCTGCGCGTGCCGGCGCTCGCGCCGTTCACCGGCTTCTACAGCGACGATCCGCGCCTGAGCGCCACCGGCGCCGGCAACCGCACCGACACCACCTCGCGCGTCGACGTGAGTTCGGTGTTCGTCGAGGATGCGCTCAAGCCGCTGCCCGGCCTCACGCTGGTGGGCGGCTGGCGCCACGACCGCACCAAGGTGCAGCGCGGCATCGCCGACCTCAACACCGGCGGCTACAGCCGCTTCGACACCAGCTACCGCACCGACTCGGGCCGGCTCGGCGCGGTCTACGACCTGTCGCCGCAATCCAGCGTCTACGCGCAGTACACCAACGCCACCGTGCCCGTGGGCTCGTTCTTCCTGCTGTCGCAGTCGAATGCCAACTTCCCGATGTCGCGCGGCAAGCAGGCCGAGATCGGCTTCAAGCACAGCCTGCCCGAGGCGCGGCTCGAGTGGACCGCCGCGCTCTACAAGATCGAGCTCGACAACGTGCTCTCGCGCGATCCCAACAAGCCCGGCGACACCGTCAACAACGGCCGCCAGTCCTCGCGCGGCGTCGAGCTCTCGGCCGTATGGCGGCCCACGCGCCAGCTCACGCTGGCGGGCAATCTCGCGGCGCTCGATGCGCGCTTCGACACCCTGGTGGAGGCCGGCGGCGTCTCGCGTGTGGGCAACACCCCGCCCAACGTGCCACGCCACGTGGCCAACCTGTTCGCCACCTGGCGGCCCGACAACTCGAACTTCGAGTGGTTCCTCTCGCTCAACCATGCGGGCCACGTCTTCACCGACAACGCCAACCAGATCCGCATCGACGGCTACACCACCGTCGACGCGGCCGTCAGCTACCGCATGAAGCCCGCGCTGCTGACCTTCCGCGTGCGCAACCTCACCGACCGGCTCTACGCCACCTGGGGCGGGCGCGCGGTGAGCCAGGTGCTGCTGGCACCAGGGCGCAGTTTCGAGGTGTCGGCGCGCTTCGACTTCTAGCCCGTGCCCAGGCCAGCGAAGCCGCCCGGCATCTGGCCGATCGCGGCGCGCAAGGCATCGGCCTGGCGCCGCGACTGCATCAGCGCCAACCCGTTGGCGCCGAGCGCGCGCCGCCGCGCATCGTCGCGCAGCAGCTCTAGGCAGGTGGGCACGATGCCGTCGTACGAGGTGAAGGCCACGGCGCCCGCGTACGCACGTTCCGCCTCGCGATCGTCGCCGGTCTCCGACACCACGCAGCAGCCGTTGGCCAGCAGGTAGGACACGCGCACCACCTCGAACAGCCGGCCCTCGTAGTGGTGCAGGTTCAGCACGATGCGGCTGCGCGCGATGTAGTCGTCGCGCGCGGCGCCATAGACGCCGAACAGTGCGACCACGCGCAGCCCGGCGTCCTCGAGGGCCCGCAGTGCGTCGCGCCGCCGGTCGTTGACCGAGCCGTAGAACAGCACGTCGATGTCCGGCGTCTCGCGCGGCACGATGCGCCGCAGCGCATCGGCATGGCCCACCTCGCACAGCGTGGCCGCGATGCCCATCGAACGCAGCAGCGCCACGTTGCGCGCGCTGTAGTCCCACACCGGGCGCCGGCGCAGCAGGTCGAGGTAGCGCTCGGACCACCAGGGCGAGCCGGGCGACAGCTGCTCGAGGTTGAACAGGATCGCGCGGCGCGGCGGCCGGTCGGCGATCGCGGGCAGCAGGTTGGCGCCGAGCACGATCGTCTCGCCCTCGGGGCGACGGTGCACGATCGGCGCCGCCACGCCGAGTTCGCGCAGGCCTTCGCTCAGCGCGAGCGCGAACTCCTCGAAGGCGCCGCTGTGGGCATAGCCGGGCGGCGTGACGATCCAGATGCTGGCAGGGGGCACGTGGCGTGCTCCTTGGCGGAAAGGAGACCGATGATAGTCAGCGGTCCCCGCCGAAGCGTCCCTCGATCGACGTGCCGGCCACGAGGCGCAGCTCGCCGCGGTGCGCGTTCGCGATGGCACGCAACAGCGCCTGGCGGTGCGCGCGGGCCATGTGCTGGCCCGGCGTCTCGATGGCGTCCCGCGCTGGCGCATCGCCCGCATGCACGGCGATGCGGAAGCGCGCGCCGTCGATCTCGCTGACCACGATGCAACTGGACTTCGCCTGTGGCGCGAGCTCCTCGAGCGCGAGCCGCACGAACTGCGCGATGCGTGCCGGATCGCCGAGGCCCTCGCCATGGCCGAGCCGGTCGTGCTCGATCGCGATCGCCTCGTGCGAGGAACGCCGCGCCTCGATCGCCTCGCCGACCACCTGATGCAGCGGGAAGCGCTTCGCGACCATGGCGATGGGCCGCCCGGCCGCGAGCCGGCAGAAGTCCGCGAGCTCCTCGGCCTGCTCGTGGGCGCGCACGGCCGCGCTGTCGATGTGCTCGAGCACCGCGTCGGCCTCGTTCAGGTCGCCGCGCCGCGCCAGCAGGTCCACGCCGAGGCGGATCGCGGACAGCGAGTTGCGCACGCAGTGCATGGCGGCGTCCATGAGGCTGTCCATCGATGGGGCCGAAGGTCGGCCGCCGGGGCCCAGGGTGGTGGCGCTCCAGTTGGACAGCGCCCAGTTCACGGCAAAGGGGCGCCGGCTGCCGGTAGAGGCCGCGGGAGCAGCAGGAGGGGAAGCGGGCGGAGCACGGGGCGATGGCGGCTGCGCATCGCCGTTCGGAAGAAGGTCGGGCATGTCGTCACGCAAGGGCGCCGTCGGGAGGAATCCGGGCGGCCGGCTTGGCGCGCTCGCGATGTCGGCGCGCATGCGGCGGGCGATCCGACTCGGGAATGATGCGCTGCCGCATGGCGGCCCGCTGTCGGGCGAAGCGGCAGCGCGTGTAGGCGGATGCCGACGTTCAGGGCCTGCGCGCGGCCGTGCGCAGCGCGCCGGGATCGGGCGCGTTGTGCTGGTCGGCATCGGTCAGCGTGCGCAGGAAGGCCGCCACGTCGCGGATCTCGGCCTCGCTGAGCGCCGGCTTGCCGCCGGGCTTCTGGCCGAAGGGCGGGTCGGTGTTGACGTTGGCGTGGTATTGCGCGGGCAGGTCGTCGTATGGGTGCACCTTGCCGTCCTTGCCGCGCCCATACCAGCGCTGCGGCGCCGTGTCGCGCTGCGCATAGAAGCGGATCACTTCCTCGAGCGAATGGAACACGCCGTTGTGGAAGAAGCTCTGGCGCACCGCCACGTTGCGCAGCGAGGGCGTGCGGAACAGGCCGCAGTACTCGGGGTGGTCCTTCATGTCGGTGCGGATCGGGCCGCACACGCCCATGTCGTGGTAGTCGGGGTCGGCATTGGCCGCGAGCCTGCGGTTGCGCGGCACGCCGAGCGCGATCTGGCCGAAGTCGCTGAACAGCGGGAAGGCGCCGTCGGGCGTGCGCTCGCTGATGTGGCAGGAGGCGCAGTTGCCCTTGTCCTCGGCGTTGAAGAGGGCGAGGCCGCGGGCCTCGGCGGCGTTGAGCTTCGTCTCGCCGCGCAGCACGGCGTCGTACTTGCTGGTGAAAGGATAGAAGTCCCGGGGCGACTGCTGGAACACCTCGAGCGCGAGGCCGGCCGCGCGAAGCGTCGCCTGTGGATCGCCGAACAGCGCGTCGCCGAAGGCCGCGCGCAGTTCGCCTGCATAGGGTGCGCGTTCGAGCTTATGCGCCACCTCCTCGACCGAGGCATTGGCCATCTCGACCGGCGACAGCAGCGGCAGCGCCGCCTGCTCGTGGGCCGAGCCCGCGCGACCGTCCCACATGCGCCCGCCCGTGGGACCGGCATCGACGCTGTCGTCGCCGTCGTTGTCGTGGTGGTGCTCGGTGAAGGCGGTCAAGGTCTGCAGGTAGCGCAGCGAGGGCACGGCGCGCGGGCCCTCGGTGCGGCCGTCGGGGCCGGCCAGCTGCACCGACAGGGCATTCGGTGGTCCCCAGGCGTGCCGGGGATCGTGGCAGCTCGCGCACGAGGCCTTGCCCGAGGCCGAGAGGCTGCCGTCGAAGAAGATGCGTCGGCCCAGTTCGCCGAGCTGCGCCGGCGTGGGCTGCTTGCGGCCCGGCAGCACGGCGTAGGGCGCGTCGAGGTAGGCCGGGTGCGCGGGCTCGGTGGAGGCCGTGGGCACCGGCGCGGCTTCGGCGGGCGCCGGCACCGGTGCGCTCGCCGTGGGCGCGCGCTCGCAGCCGCCGAGCAGCGCGACGAGCAGGGCGGCCGCGGCCAGCAGGGCCGCACGGCGAGGAAGACGAGACATCGGGAACACGTGGAACGGGGCAGGAGGCGCGTGCAGGGCAGGGCCGCAGGCGAGGCTAGAAGTGACGCATGTCAGAACCGTGACATGCCGGCCGGAGATTTCTTAGCCCTGAATTAGGAAGGCAATTGAAAGCTTTCGCTGCAACGTCGCTGTCATCTGCCCCCGGGAGCATCGCCCGGCCGGGCTTCCGCCCTGGTTCATCCACACCTCATAACAGCACACATGATGACCGCCTCCACTCGCAGCAGCGGTGCGCTCGCCTCGGCGCGCACCTTCGTCAGCCACTTCAAACCCTGGCCCACAGCCATCGCGGCGGCGGCGCTGGTCGTCGCCTGCGGCGGCGGTTCGGACGGCGGCGGCTTCTTCCCCTTCCTCGGTGGCGCCACCACCGCGGGCGTGGTCACGGGCAGCTACTACCGCAATGCCAAGGTCTGCATCGACGCCAACAACAACGGCCGTTGCGATGCCGGCGAAGCCAGCACCACCACCGATGCCAACGGTGCCTTCACGCTCGCGGGCCAGGGCGCCGTGGTGGCCGAGATCGGCACCGGCAGCAAGCGCTTCGATCCCGACACCGGCGTCGAGAGCGCCGTGACCCGGGCGCTGGTGTTCCGCGCACCGGCCGGCGCGAACGGCGTGGTCAATGCGATCAGCACCGAGCTCGCCGCGCTGATGGATGCCAACGGCGGCAACCTCGCCGCCGCGCGCACCGCGCTCGCTGCCCGCCTGGGCGTGAGCGAAAGCCAGCTGCTGGCCGACCACAACAAGGTCGGCGACGCCAAGGTCAAGACCGCGCTGCAGACCGAGATCGACCAGTCGCTCGAACGCATCGCCGAAGCCGTGGCCGAGGCCGGCAGCGGCGGCGACATCGTCGCGGCACTGCGCAACCGCTTCGCGCTCGACGACATCACCAACGTGGTCGTGATCTATGCCGAGAACCGGGGCTTCGACAACCTCTATGGCCTGTACCCGGGCGCCAACGGCATTCCGGGCGTGAACCCGAGCTCGTCGACCAGCACGGCCGAGCCGCAGAAGGACTTCGATGGCGCGACGCTGCCGAACCTGCCGCCGGTGTGGACTGGCGTGACCGCGAGCGGGCAGACCACGGTGATCGAGCAGGGGAAGACCGTGGGCATGCCGAACCGCATGTTCCAGATCGACGACCCGAAGGGCTTCTACAACACCGGCACGGTGGTGTCGCAGAGCATCATCACGCGCGACCTGGTGCATCGCTTCTACAACAACCAGATGCAGATCAATGGCGGTAAGAACGACAAGTTCACCGCCTATTCGGACGCCGGTGGCCTCAGCATGGGTTACTACGACGGCAGCAAGATGAAGCTTTGGGACCTGGCCAAGCAATACACGCTGGCCGACAACTTCTTCATGGGTGCCTTCGGCGGTTCGTTCCTGAACCACCAGTACCTGGTGTGCGCCTGCGCTCCGCTGTATCCGAATGCCGACGCCGACAGTTCGCCGGCCAAGGCCACCATCTCGGCCATCGATACCGATGCCAACGGCAATTTCGTGCGCCTCACCCCGGCCGACAACGCGCCGAGTTCGGTGCTCGTCGGTGCGCCCACCTACAAGAACGACAACACGCTGACGCCGAAGGATGCCGCCGGCAACTTCTACGCGGTCAACACCATGCAGCCGCCGTACCAGCCGAGCAACAACGCACCGGCGGCGAACGACGCGACACATCACTACGCCGACACCACCAAGTCCAACACCCTCCCGCCGCAGACCCAGGCCACCATCGGCGACCTGCTCACCGCCAAGGGCCTGAACTGGGCCTGGTACGGCGGCGCATGGAACAGCACCACCGCCATCGCCGAGGGCGACCGCAAGTTCCCGGCCGCCGTGCCGCCGGCCGCGCAGACGCCGAACTTCCAGTTCCACCACCAGCCCTTCAACTACTACGCCGCCTTCGACCCGGTGCAGCATCCCGATGCTCGCGCCGCCCACCTCAAGGACTTCGACGCCGACTTCCTGAAGGACGCCGCCAACGGCACGCTGCCGGCCGTGAGCTTCTACAAGCCGCAGGGCAACCTGAACCAGCACGCCGGCTACGCCAGCGTGGCCGACGGCGACGCCCACATCGCCGACGTGATCGCCAAGCTCAAGGCCAGCCCGCAGTGGAAGCACATGCTGGTGGTCGTGACCTACGACGAGAACGGCGGCTTCTACGACCATGCGCGCGTGCCCAAGGCCGACCGCTGGGGCCCGGGCACCCGCATCCCCGCGCTCATCGTGTCGGACTTCGCGAAGAAGGGCTTCGTCGACAAGACGCAGTACGACACCGCCTCGACCCTGCGCTTCATCACGCACCGCTGGTCGCTGCCGGTGCTGCCGGGGCTGGTCGAACGTGACAAGGCGCTGGTGAAGAACGGTCTGCCGGCAATGGGCGACCTGACGAGCGCGCTGGACTTCTCGAAGAAGTCCTGATGAACGCCTGAGCGGCGCGGCCCGGCGCCCTTACGCGTCGGGCTGCTCCAGCACGCTCTCGAGAAAGCGCTGCGCCGCCGAGGTCTGCGCGCCCGGCGGCAGCGCGAGCGCGATGCCGATCGCGACCTGCGCGCCCGCGCCCGAGAGCGGCTTGAACACGACGTTGCGCGCCACGTGGCGCGTGGCGACCGAGGGCACCAGCGCCACGCCCAGGCCGCTCTCGACCAGGCTGATCAGCGTCTGCACCTGCACCGCCTCCTGCTGCACGTTCGGAATGAAGCCCGCCTGCTGGCAGGCCAGCAGTGCCGCCGCATGCAGGCCCGGCACCTCCATCGCGCCGTACATCACGAAGGGCTCGTCGGCCAGGTCGGCCAGCGCCAGGCGACGCCGCCGCGCGAGCGGATGGTCGGCCGCGACCGCGGCCACGAACACGTCGCGCTCGGCTGGGAAGATGCGCGCATGGCAGGCGCGTCCGATCGGGAAGCGCACCAGGCCCACGTCGACGTCGCCGGCCTCCACCATCTCGACGATGCGCGCGGTGGTCGATTCGCCGAGCTGCAGCTGCACGCCGGGATAGCGCGCGCGAAAGCGCGGCAGCACGCGCGGCATCAGCGCATAGGTGGCCGAGCCCACGAAGCCCACGCGCAGGATGCCGGCCTCGCCGCGCGACGCGGCCTGCGCCGCGCGCGCGAACTGCTCGGCATGGAAGACCGCGCGCCGCGCCTCCTCGAGCGCCGCCGCGCCCGCGGGCGTGAGCTCGGTGCCGCGCCGGTTGCGCACGAACAGCGGCACGCCCACCTGCTCCTCGAGCCGGCGGATCGAGGCCGACAGCGGCGGCTGCGCCATGTGCAGCCGCTCGGCCGCGCGGTGGAAGTTGAGGGTCTCGGCAAGGGCCACGAAGTGGCGCAGCTGGCGGATGTCCATGATCTGCAAACGGTATCACAGAGTTGGGATTTGATATTGGACGGCATCGGATCCGCTTCGCAGAATCGGCGCAGGAGACAAACAGACGATGCTTCCCCTGCAGGGCGTGAAGGTGCTCGACCTCTCGAGCGTGGTGTTCGGACCCTTGGCCAGCCAGACGCTGGCCGACTACGGCGCCGAGGTGATCAAGGTCGAGCCGCCCGAGGGCGATTCCACGCGCCACACCGGCCCCGCGGCCGAGCCCGGCATGGCGGCCGTGTTCCTCGGCAGCAACCGCAGCAAGAAGAGCGTGGCGCTCGACCTCAAGCAGGGCGCCGCGCGCGAGGCGCTGATGGCGCTGGTGGCGCAGGCCGACGTGTTCATGCACAGCATGCGGCCGCAGAAGCTCGGCGGCCTCGGCATCGATCCGCAGACGCTCATCGAGCGCTTCCCGCGCCTGGTCTACGCGGGACTGCACGGCTTCTCGCAGCACGGTCCCTACGCGGGGCGGCCGGCCTACGACGACGTGATCCAGGGCATGTCGGGCCTGGCCTCGCTGATGCAGATGCAGTCGGGCGAGGCGCGCTACCTGCCCACCATCGCGGCCGACAAGACCTGCGCGCTGGTCGCGGCCCAGGCCATCCTGGCCGCGCTGTTCCGGCGCGAGCGCACGGGGCGGGGCGGCTTCGTCGAGATCCCGATGTTCGAGACCATGGTGTCCTTCAACCTGGTGGAGCACCTCTACGGCAACCACTTCGAGCCGCCGCTGGCCGAAGCCGGCTATCCGCGCGTGCTCACGCCCTGGCGCCGCCCGTGGCGCACCGCCGACGGCCACATCTGCATGATGCCGTACACCTCGCTGCACTGGCGCCGCTTCTTCGCCGAGGTGGGCGAGCCCGCGCTGGCCGAGGACCCGCGCTTCGTCGACATCGCCGCGCGCACGCAGCACATCGGCGAACTGCTCGCGCTGGCCGGCGGCTTCGTCGCGCGCGGCAGCACCGCGCACTGGCTCGCCACCTGCGAGCGGCTCGAGATCCCGGCCGCGCCGGTCAGCCGGCTCGAGGACCTGCCGCGCGACCCGCACCTGGCGGCCACCGGCTTCTTCGCCGAACTCGACGACCCGCGCATGGGCCGGCTGCGCTTTCCGGGCGTGCCGGTGCGCTTCGACGGCGAGCGCGCACCCGTGCGCATGCCGCCGCGCCTGGGCGAACACACGCGCGAAAGCCTGGTGGCGGCCGGCGTGCCGGGCGCGCATGTCGATGCGCTGATCGCCGACGGCGCCGCCATCGTCCCTTCCGCCTGAACAACGCACCGAGAACCGCATGAACGACAAGACCGACACCTTGCCCCGCCTCACCGCCGAAGACGCCGCCCTGCCGCGCCTCGGCCAGGGCTTCGTCTGGCAGGACCTGGCGCTGGGCCAGCGCCTGCGCACCTTCCGCCGCACCATCACCGAGGCCGACCTCGTCGCCTTCATCGGCGTGACCGGCATGGTCGAGGCGATCTTCATCGACGCCGACTACGAGGCCGGCGCGATCGCCGGCCGCCCGGTGCCGGCCGCGCTGACCTACACGCTGATCGAGGGCTTCATCCTGCAGACCATGATCCAGGGCACCGGCCTCGCGATGCTCGAGCTGGTGCAGAAGATCCATGCGCCGGTGCGCGTGGGCGACCGCATCGAGGCGGTGGTCGAGGTCACCGGCATCCGTCCGACCTCGAAGGGCGGCCGCGCCATCGTCGATTCGCGCATCACCGTCTTCAACCAGCACGGTCAGTGCGTCATGCACTACGACGCGCGCCGGCTGCTCGCGGGGCGCGACCCGTCCTGAGCCCGCGCGGGGCGAGCGCCCGCAGAGCGCGATCCCGCGGCACCACCCGTTCCCAGTTCCAACGACAAATCGGAGACAAGCCCATGCATTCCAGAACCCCTGGCGCCGCGCGCCCGCCCCAGCGGCGATCGCTGCTGCTCGCCACCGCGGCCGCCATCCTCGCCGCGTCGGCGGCTCCCGCCTTCGCGCAGGGCGGCAGCTACCCGAGCAAGCCGATCACCATGGTCGTGCCCTTTCCGCCGGGCGGCCCCACCGACCTGGTGGCGCGCGTGCTGGCGCAGAAGCTTTCCGAGCAACTGGGCCAGAACGTGCTGGTCGACAACCGCGGCGGCGCCAACGGCAACATCGGCGCACAGCTGGTGGCGAAGGCACCGGCCGACGGCTACACGCTGCTCTACAACACCTCCTCGATCGCGCTGAGCCCGGCGCTCTACAAGAGCGTGTCGTACGACGTGCAGAAGGACTTCGCACCGGTCGCGCTGGTGGCCGTGGTGCCGCTCGCGCTGGTCACCCATCCCTCGGTGCCGGCCAGCAACGTCAAGGAGTTCGTGGCCTATGCCAAGGCCCATCCGGGCAAGCTCTCGTACGGCTCGGCGGGCAACGGCAACGTCACGCACCTGGGCGCCTTCCAGTTCGTGCAGGCCAACGGCATCGATGCCGCGCACGTGCCCTACAAGGGCAGCGCGCCGGCCGACGTCGACCTGGTCGGCGGCCAGATCCAGTTCATGACCGACACCGTCAACTCGGTGATGGCCTTCGTGCGCGACAAGCGCATGAAGATGCTCGCCGTGACCACGGCCAGGCGCATGTCGCTGTTCCCCGATGTGCCCACGCTGGCCGAGTCGGGCATGCCGGGCTTCGAGGTCGGCGCCTGGCAGGGCGTGATGGTGCCCGCCGGCACGCCCGCGCCGGTGGTCGAGCGGCTCAATGCCGAGATCGTCAAGGCGCTGAAGGCGAGCGACGTGCGCGAACGGCTCGCGCTGCAGGGCGCCGAGCCGCTGGGCTCGACCCCCGCCGAGTACGGCGCCTACGTGCGCAAGGAACTCGCGCGCTGGGCCGGCGTGGTCAAGGCCACGGGCGTGACGCTCGATTGACCGGAGACGCCCCATGACCACCACACCACGCAAGACCCGCGGCACGCGCCGCCGCGCCTTTGGCATCGCGCCCGCGCTGCTGCTCGGATGGGGCCTGCTGGGCAGCGCCGCCCCGGCCGCCGCGCAGGACTTCCCGTCGAAGCCGATCAAGTTCGTCGTGCCCTTCCCGCCGGGCAGCGGCACCGACACCTCGGCGCGCTACTTCGCGCGCAAGCTCAACGAACTCACGGGCCAGCCCGTGGTGGTCGAGAACAAGCCCGGCGCCAACGGCTTCATCGCCGTGAAGGCCGTGCTCGCGGCGCCGGCCGACGGCTACACCGTGTTCGTGGGCAGCAACTCCACGCTCGCGGTCAACGTCGCGCTGTTCAAGCAACTGCCGTACGACCCCGTGGCCGACCTCGCACCGCTCACGATGATGATGCGTTCGCCCGCGCTGGTCGTGGTGCCCGGCAACTCCGAATACAAGACACTGCCGGCGCTGATCGCGGGCGCCAAGGCCAGGCCCGGCGTGCTCAACTACGGCGCGGGCTCGGCCGGCTACCAGCTGATGTCGGAACTGTTCAACGACGCCGCCAGGGTGCAGACCGCGCACGTGCCCTTCAAGGGCGCGGCGGAGGCCGTGATCGCGGTGGTCTCGGGCACGGTGAACTTCGCCTTCGCCGAGATCACCAGCGTGCAGGAGCTCGCGCGCTCGGGCAAGGTGCATGCGCTGGCCGTGGCCTCCGACCGGCGCGTGCCCGCGCTGCCCGAGGTGCCCACGGCGGCCGAGGCCGGCCTGCCGGGCTTCACGGCCTACACCTGGGTGGCCGGCATGGTGTCGGCCAAGACACCCAGGGCCGAGACCGAGAAGCTCGCCGCGCTGCTCACGAAGATCGAGAAGATGCCCGAGACGCGCGAGTTCTACGAGCGCATCGGCGCCGAGGTGATGCAGGGCGGCCCCGAGGAGATGCGCAATTTCCAGAACGCCGAGATCCAGCTCTGGAAGCGCATCGCGGTGACGGCCCGTGTCGAGCAGCAGTGAGATGAAGAAGCCCGCTGCCGATGCGCCCGTGCCCGGCGCGCTCTCGCACATCCGCGTGCTCGATCTCTCGCGCGTGTTGGCCGGTCCCTGGGCCAGCCAGACGCTGGGCGACCTGGGCGCGGAAGTCATCAAGGTCGAGCGTCCCGGCCGCGGCGACGACACCCGCCTGTGGGGCCCGCCCTTCCTCAAGGACCGCGAGGGCGCCGACACGCGCGACTCGGCCTACTACCTGTGCGCCAACCGCAACAAGAAGTCGGTGGCCATCGACTTCACCGCCGCTGCCGGCCAGGCGTTGGTGCGCGATCTCGCCAAGCGCTGCGACGTGCTGATCGAGAACTTCAAGGTCGGCAGTCTCGCGCAGTACGGCCTCGACCATGCCTCGCTGCTCGCGCTCAATCCGCGGCTGGTGTATTGCTCGATCACCGGCTTCGGCCAGACCGGCCCCTATGCCGAGCGCGCCGGCTACGACTTCCTGATGCAGGGCATGGGCGGCCTCATGAGCATCACCGGCCGCGCCGACGGCGAGGAGGGCGCCGGCCCGGTCAAGGTGGGCGTGGCGCTGACCGACATCCTCACCGGCCTGTATGCGAGCACCGCCATCCTGGCCGCGCTGCAGTCGCGCGACCTCAGCGGCGTGGGCCAGCACATCGACCTCGCGCTGCTCGACGTGCAGGTGGCCTGCCTCGCCAACCAGGGCATGAACCACCTGTACGGCGGACAGCCGAAGCGCATGGGCAACGCGCATCCCAACACCGTGCCGTACCAGGACTTTCCCACGGCCGACGGCCACATGATCCTGGCCATCGGCAACGACGGCCAGTTCGCGAGCTTCTGCCGCGCCGTCGGCCAGGCCGGGTGGGCGAGCGATGCGCGCTTCGCCACCAATGCCGACCGCATCGCGAACCGCATCGCGCTGATCGCGCTGATGCGCGAGATCACGGCCACGCGCGGCACCGCCGAATGGATCGCGCTGTTCGAGCGCGTGGGCGTGCCCTGCGGCCCCATCAACACCATCGCCGACGTGTTCGAGGACCCGCAGGTGAAGGCGCGCGGCACGCAGATCCGCATGGCGCATCCGGTGGCGGGCGAGATCCCGCTGGTGGCCAGTCCGCTGCGGCTGTCGCAGACCCCCGTGCAGTACCGGCGCGCGCCGCCCACGCTCGGGCAGGACACGCGCGAAGTGCTGGGCGATCTGATGGGCCTGTCGGCGCAGCAGATCGGCGACCTGACGAACCAAGGAGTGATTGCATGAGTGGAGCCCTGAGCTCGCTGTCGATGACGGCGATCCCGCCCGAGGACGAGGCGCTGCGCGCGCCCGTGCGGGCCTTCCTGGCCGAGGCGTTGAAGGACGTGCCGGCGCCAGTGCGCGCGCGCTCCTGGTCGGGCTACGACGGCGCCTTCAGCCGCGCGCTCGGCGCCAGGGGCTGGCTCGGCATCACCTTGCCGACCGAATACGGCGGCGGTGGCCGCAGCGCCTTCGCGCGCTACGTGCTGGTGGAGGAGTTCCTCAACTCTGGCGCGCCCGTCGGTTCGCACTGGATCGCCGACCGCCAGAGCGGCCCGCTGATCCTCAAGTACGGCACCGAGGCGCAGAAGCGCTTCCACCTGCCGCGCATCTGCCGCGGCGAATCCTTCTTCTGCATCGGCATGAGCGAGCCCAACGCCGGCTCCGACCTCGCGAGCGTGCGCACGCGCGCCGTGAAGGGCGCCGACGGCTGGACGCTCAACGGCCAGAAGATCTGGACCACCAATGCGCATCACTGCCAGTACATGATCGCGCTGGTGCGCACCTCGGGCGAGCCCGAGGACCGGCACAAGGGGCTGTCGCAGCTCATCGTCGACCTCTCGCTGCCCGGCGTCACCGTGCGGCCGATCGAGGACCTCTCGGGCGACTCGCATTTCTGCGAGGTCTTCTTCGACAACGTGCGGCTGCCCGCCGATGCGCTCATCGGCGCGGAGGGCCACGGTTGGGAGCAGGTCACGGCCGAGCTGGCCTTCGAGCGCAGCGGCCCCGAGCGCCTGTTCTCGAGCATCGTGCTGTTCGACGAGTGGCTGGCCTTCGTGCGCACCGAGGCCGGCCGCACGCCATCGGCCGTGCGGCTCGCGGGCCGCATCATGGGCCAGCTCGCGCCGCTGCGCGCCATGTCGCTCGCCGTCACCCGGAAGGTGGCCGAGGGCGGCAGCCCGGTGGTCGAGGCCGCGCTGGTCAAGGACCTGGGCACCGGCGTCGAGCAGCTGATACCGGCCGCCATCGCCGACGACCTCCACGGCCGCGCCGAGGGCACGCCCGTGCCGCTCGAGCTGCTGCTCACCCTCGAATACGTGACCCAGGTCGCGCCCTCGTTCTCGCTGCGTGGCGGCACGCGCGACATCCTGCGCGGAATGATCGCGCGCGGCCTCGGCCTGCGCTGAGCCCGCGGCGCCCACAAGGAAGCAAAACATGGAAGACATCTACGCCGACGCCCTGCGCGGGCTGCTCGAGGACTGCTGCACCCTGCGCCATGTGCGCGAGATCGAGGCCGGCGGCCCGGCGGGCGCGTTGTGGGAAGCGATCGAAGGCTCGGGCTTCGCCAATGCGCTGCTGCCCGAATCGGTGGACGACGGCGCGGGCCTCACGCTGGCCGACGCCTTCGCGCTGCTCGAACTCTGCGGCCGCTTCGCCGTGCCCGTGCCGCTGGCCGAGACCATGACCGCGCGCGCCCTGCTCGCGCAGGCCGGCGTGCGGCGCCCCGGCGGCAGCATCGCGCTGGCCGCGGGCCGTCTCGACGCCGATGGCGCGCTGAGTTGCGAGCGCGTGGTCTTCGGCCGCGTTGCCGACTGGGTGCTGGCGCAGGTCGAAGGCGCGCCGTCGCGCTGTCTGCTGCTGCCCGTCGATGCGGCCGAGGCCACGCCGGCCGTCGCGCCGCTCGATGCCGGCCTGCGCTGGCCGGCCGATGCGCTCGCCGCCGCGCCTTCCTTCGAGGGCGGCGAGGCCCTGCGCCTGCATCAGGCACGGCTGCTCGCGGCCCAGCTCGCGGGCGCGCTGTCGGCCGTGTTCGAACGCACGCTGCAGTACGCCAACGAGCGCCAGCAGTTCGGCCGCGCCATCGGCAAGTTCCAGGCCATCCAGCACCAGCTCAGCGTGATGGCCGAGCATGTGTTCGCCGCGCGCATGGCCGCGCAGATGGGCTGCACCGCGGGCGATGCGCCAACGCTCGCACCCGACGCGCTGCGCGTGGCCGTCGCCAAGGCACGCACCAGCGAGGCCGCGCTCGAGGTCGCGGCCCTGAGCCATTCCATCCACGGCGCCATCGGCTTCACGGCCGAGTTCGACCTGCAGGTCTACACGCGCCGCCTGCATGCCTGGCGCCAGGCGGCCGGTGCCGAATCGCACTGGCACGACCTCATCGGCACCTTGCTCGTCGACGGCCGCTTCGAGCGCTCGCTCGACCTGCTGCGCGCCGCCACCGATCCCGTCGCGGCCTGACCGCCCTTATCTGGAGACATCACCCCATGGACAGCTTCCTCCAATCCCGGCGCGATGGCGCCATCCTCGTGCTCACCATGAGCCAGCCGCAGACGCGCAATGCGCTCACCGGCAACAGCGCGGTCGAGGAGATCGTGCAGGCCTGCGCGCAGGTCACGCGCGACCGCGGCATCCGCGTCGTCGTGCTGACCGGCGCCGACCCCGTCTTCAGCTCGGGCGGCAATGTCAAGGACATGCAGCGCTACGAGAAGGAGGGCCTCTCGCCCGAGGTCATCCGCGAGGAGTACCGCAACGGCATCCAGCGCCTGCCCAAGGCGCTCTACAACCTCGACGTGCCCGTGATCGCCGCCGTCAACGGCCCCGCGGTCGGTGCCGGCCTCGACCTCGCGTGCATGTGCGACATGCGCGTCGCCTCCGAGAAGGCCACCTTCGCCGAGAGCTTCGTCAAGGTCGGCATCGTGCCGGGCGACGGCGGCGCCTGGCTGCTGCCGCGCGTGGTCGGCATGTCGAAGGCCTCGGAAATGGCCTTCACCGGCGATGCCCTCGACGCGCAGGAAGCGCTGGCCTGCGGCCTCGTCTCGCGCGTGGTGCCGCACGAGCGATTGATGGAAGAGAGCCTCAAGCTCGCCGCGCGCGTGGCCGCCAACCCCGGCGGCGTGCTGCGCATGACCAAGCGGCTGCTGCGGGAGGGCGAGCGCAGCACGCTCGAATCGCTGCTGGAGCTGTCGGCGGGCTACCAGGCCATTGCGCACATGACGAGCGATCACCGGGAGGCGGTGCGGGCGTTCATCGAGAAGCGCAAGCCGGTGTTCGGGAACGATTGAGCCGGCGACCCGGTGGCGTATCGACTTTCGCCGCCGGAGATGATCGAATGCCATCCCGATGGCCAAGCTCGATCCGCTGAACACCTCGCGCTACTGGCATGCTCCCGACCTGCCGGGCATGGACCTGCTGCACGCGGACTTCAGGACTCACGAGTACGCGCCACATGTGCACTACTCCTTCGTGATCGCGGTCACCGAGGCCGGCGGTTCGGAGTTCACGAGCCGGGGCCGCACCGGCATCGCGCAGCCGCGCTCGCTGCTGGTCTTCAATCCGGCCGAGCCGCATTCGGGGCGCATGGCGGGCAGCGAGCGCTGGCGCTATCGCTCCTTCTATCTGGCCGATGCGGGCATCAGGCACCTGATGAACTCGCTGGGTCTGGACCAGACTCGCTACTTCGCATCGAACACGCTCGATGATCCGCAACTCGTCGACAGCTTCCTCGCGCTGCACCGGGCCTTCGACGGCGACGGCCTGCCCGGTGATTCGCTGCGCCGGCAGGAGTTGTTCGTGCAGGGCTTCGGCACCCTGTTCGAGCGCCATGCCCTTGCCGGGCAGCGCGCGCTGCCGATGCCCGGAGGTGCAGGCGTGCTCGCGCCGGTGCTCGAACTGCTCCACGACGCCTATGCCGAGAACCTGAACCTCGAGCAGATGGCGGCCGTCGTCGACCTCACGCCGTTCCAGCTGATCGGCGCCTTCAACCGCACGATCGGCCTCACGCCCCATGCGTACCTCACGCAGTTGCGGATCCGGGCCGCCATCGGCCATCTCGCGGCGGGCCGGCCGCTGACCGACGCGGCGATCGCGAGCGGCTTCTATGACCAGAGCGCGCTCACGCGGCACTTCAAGCGCACTTTCGGTATGACGCCGTTGCAGTACGTGCGCGCCCGCAAGGGCTGAGCGCTTCCCGCAATTTTCGCCAATACGCCGGCGCGAACGCCGGCCAGGATGCGTGCCACGGCTTCGGCCTTTACGCCACGGCACGCTCCATGACCACGACCCTCGCGCTTCCCGCCGCCACGCGCGGCCAGTTCCTCTCCTTTGCCGCGCTGCTGTTCGGCGCGGCCGCGCTGGCGCTGGGCGGCGTGTTCCTACGCCACAGCGAGCTGCAGCCCACGGCCAGCGCGGTCTACCGCGTGGCGCTCGCGATCCCGGTCTTCTTCCTGCTCGATGCACTGGCGGCGCGCGCCGAACCGGCGCCCCGGGCCGTGGCGGCGTTTCCGGTCAAGCTGGTGCTCGTCGGCTTCATCTTCTCGGGCAACCTCGCGCTCTACCACTGGTCGATGACCCTGACCACGCTGGCCAATGCGAACCTGCTCGCGAACCTTGCGCCGATCTTCGTGGTGCTCGGGGCGCGGCTCTTCCTCGGCAAGAAATTCAGGCGCGGCTTTCTCGCCGGCATGCTGTGCGCGCTGGCCGGCGCCTTCCTCCTGATCGGCCACCGGCTCGACTTCGGCTCGGGCCGCATGGCCGGCAACCTGCTGGGCCTGTTGTCGGCGGTGTTCTATGGCAGCTACCTGCTCGCGGTCAGCCTCGTGCGCTCCAACCACCGCACCATGAGCGTGATGGCCTGGAGCAGCCTCGGCACGCTGGTCGTGCTGTTGCCGGTCGCGTTGCTGCGCGGCGAATCGCTGCTGCCGCACACGCTGCATGGCGTGCTGATGCTGCTCGCACTGGCGCTGGTGTCGCACGTGGGCGGGCAGGGCCTGATCGCCTATGCGCTGGCCAAGCTGCCCGCGGCGCTGTCCTCGATCACGCTGCTGGTGCAGCCCGTGATCGCGACGGTGCTCGGTGGCTGGCTGTTCCACGAGTACCTGAGCCTCACCGAGTTCGCCGGCGGCGCGATCATCCTGATCGGCATCGTGACCGCGCGGCGATTTTCCTAGTCCCTCTGTCAGACCGAAGATCCGATGTCACCCTATCTTTGCCATCTAGCCCCCGATTGCCTGCGCTTCGAAGCCGGCGTGATCGCGCGCCGCCCCAACGCCGTGCTGCTCGACCGCTCGTATTTCTATCCGGGCGGTGGCGGGCAGCTGAGCGATCGCGGCACGTTGCAATGGAAGGGCGGCGAATTGCGCGTGGAGCGCATCGAGACCGAAGGCGCCAACGCCTGGCACTGCCTCGCCGAGGGCGAGACCGCGCCCGAGTCCGGCGAGCGTGTCGTTGCGAACGTCGACTCCGCGTTCCGCTTCCTGATGAGCCAGCTGCACACGGGCCTGCACATCCTCAATGCGCTGGTCTACCAGCGCTTCGAGGGTTCGCTGGTGACCGGCGTGCAGATGGCAGCCGACGGCACGGCCCGCATCGACTTCGACCTGCCCGCGGCCGACAACAACGCGTTGCGCGCGCTCGAACCCGAACTCAACGCGCTGATCGGCGACGGCCTGCAGGTCAACGTGCTGTACCTCGACGCGGCCGCACTCGCACGCGAGCCCGGCCTGCTGCGCAGCCGCTCGGTCGCGCCGCCGCGCCAGGACGACGGCATGACGCGCATCATCGAGATCGCGGGCCTCGACCGGCAGGCCTGCGGCGGTACCCACCTGACGAAGACCTCGCAGTCGGCGCCGATGCGCATCCTCAAGATCGAGAACAAGGGGCAGCACAACCGGCGCATCCGCATCGGCCTGGCCGCCTAGGGCCGGCATGACGACGGTCGAGATCCTGCGCGCGCTGGTCGCCTTCGACACCACCTCGCAGCGCTCCAACCTCGACCTGATCGACTGGGTGGCCGATTACCTCGCGGCCCACGGCGCGGATGTGCACCTCGTGCGCAGCGACGAAGGCCGCAAGGCCAACCTGCTCGCGCGCATCGGTCCCGATGCGGAGGGCGGCATGGTGTTGTCGGGGCACAGCGACGTGGTGCCGGTGGCGGGACAGTCGTGGCGCTCCGAGCCCTTCGCGCTGGTCGAGCGCGAGGGCCGCTTCCATGGCCGTGGTGCGGCGGACATGAAGGGCTTCATCGCGGCCTGCCTGTCGGCCGTGCCCGCATGGCAGCGCGACAGGTTGAAGCGCCCGATCCATCTCGCGTTCTCGTACGACGAGGAGATCGGCTGCCTCGGCGTGCCGCGCCTCGTCGACAGCCTCAAGGCGCGCGTGCAGGCGCCCGCGCTCGCGATCGTCGGCGAGCCCACCGGCATGCGCATCGGCGTGCGGCACCGCGGCTTCTTCGGCCATCGCGCGCTGTTCAGCGGGCTGGCCGCGCATTCGAGCGATCCCTCGCTCGGCGCCAGCGCGATCGAACCCGCGGCGCATCTGGTCACGCGTCTGGCGCGGCTGCGCCGCAGCCTCGATCGGCAAGGGCAGCGGGCCACGCTCAATGTCGGGCGCATCGATGGCGGCAGCGCGATCAACATCGTGCCCGGTTGCTGCGAGGTGCTGTGGGAATTCCGCCCCGAGGACGAAGCCGCGGCCGAGCGCGTGCGCACTGCGGTGCACCGCATCCTCGCGGCCCTGCCCGCGGGCGTGAAGGTCGAGGCCGAGCAGGTCGCGGGCGTGCCCGCGTTGTCGGCGCGGGGCAACGAGCCAGCGGTCTCGATCGCGCGCACGCTCGGCGCGCTGTGGCCCGAAGCCGAATTGCCCTTCGGCACCGAGGCGGGCTTCTTCCAGCAGGCCGGCATTCCGACGGTGGTGTGCGGGCCGGGCTTCATCGCGCAGGCGCATCAGCCCGACGAATGGATCGCGGCGGACCAGTTGCGCGCGGCCGATGGCTTCATGGCCTCGGTGGGGGCGTGGGCGATGCGCGACGTGGCCGGGCGGTTGCACGCGAGCCGGCGTGAATAGAAAGACCGGAACCGGCGAGGCACGCGCGAGCGCACTTCGCGAGAATGCCACCCCCATGGACCTCGCACCCGATGCCTCTCCCGCCGCCGACGACGGCCTGATCCAGTCCGCCGACGGCCAGCGCCATTGCGCCTGGCACCCGCAGATGCCCGACTACCACGCCCACGAATGGGGCCGCCCGGTCGGCGACGACCGCGCGCTGTTCGAGAAGATCTGCCTCGAGGGCTTCCAGTCGGGCATGGCCTGGATCACCATCCTGCGCAAGCGCGAGGCCTTCCGCGCGGCCTTCGCCAACTTCGAGATCGACGAGGTGGCGGCCTTCGGCGAGAAGGACATCGAGCGCTTGATGGCCGATGCCGGCATCGTGCGCAACCGCGCGAAGATCGTCTCGGCGATCAACAACGCGAAGCGCGCGCAGGAACTGATCGCCGAGGCCGGCTCGCTGGGGGCATGGTTCTGGCGCTTCGAGCCCGCGCCGAAGGATCGGCCGGCCGTGGTCGACATCGCCTACTACCGCGCCAACCCGACCACGCCGGCGTCGCAGCGCATGTCAAAGGAATTGAAGCAGCGCGGCTGGACCTATGTCGGCCCGACCACGCTCTATGCGCTCATGCAGGCGATGGGGCTGGTCAACGACCACATCGAGGGTTGCGCTTGCCGCGCGGCGGTGGAGGCGGCACGCGAGCGCTTCAAGCCGCCGGGCTGAATCGCGCGTCGACCCGGACCTCGCCGCCCGAGCGACGTCAATCCGGGTTTGCCGCTTGGCCGCCATTTGGTTGTTTATTGCAAACATGCGGCTTGCAATAGATAAGAAAAATCCGCTGATCTGCACACATCGGATTAGTGACATGGACTTACGCGATTACCATTCGCGACGCGCTCCGGAGAGGGAGGCGCGGTTTTCGAATTAAAAAGAGGAGCCTTCATGTTGAAGAAGTCATTGGCGATCGCCTGCGTGGCGACGTTGCTTTCTGCCTGCGGCGGTGGTGGTGGCGGAGGCGGCGGGGCTTTCCCGCCATTCCCGGCACCTGCACCGGCACCTTCCCCGGCACCCGCGCCCGCACCGGCGCCTGCGGCCGACACGACACCGCCAAGCGTCGTGGCCTTCAATCCCACGGCCAGCACCGACGTTCCCCGCAATACCGAGATTTCGGCCACCTTGAGCGAAGCTCTGCTGGCAACGACGGTGACCGACAGCAATCTGCGCATTACCCGTTTGGGGGTTGCAGTTCCGGGCTCGTTGAATTACGACGCCACGAAAAACAAGATTTCCTTCGCTCCGACGAAGGCGCTGGATCTGCTGGCCAATTACACGGTGACGGCGGGGACGGGCCTGAAGGACCTGGCGGGCAACAGCCTGGCCGCGGAGAAGTCCTGGTCGTTTCGGACGGCCGATGGGAGTTGGGACGCCCCGCATGAGCTTGAAGCGGCGACGACCAACCCTGGCAATCTCGTTGCGGTCCAGGATGGTCAAGGAAATACGGTGGCGATCTGGGCTAGCCAGGTCGCAGGTGCTTTCCAGATCCGCACTGCGGTGCAGAACGCGAGTGGTGATTGGGGTGATTCCAGCAGATTGAGCACGCCCGGAAATTACCAGGCCCTGGTTCCGCAGATCCGCTTCGACAGCCAAGGCAATGGCTTGGCCATCTGGATGCAATTGGATCAAACAGGCGCTGAGGTGTGGTCATCACGCTTCGTGAAAGGAACCGGATGGCAAGCGCCGATACGACTGGACCGCACTCGCAACACAGGCTTTGGCGCGTCGCTCGCGATCGACACCGAAGGAAATGCCTTTGCTGTCTGGGGCAAGGGGGAAACGGAATACGGCAATTCGGATATCTGGGCCTCCCGCTTCACGCCGGCCGGCGGTTGGCAGGCACCGGTCAGAGTGGGCAGTTCGGCCAACATCGGCATCTACGATCAGGCCGAGCAGCCGCAGGTGGCCGTGGATGCCGCAGGCAATGCCTATGTGCTGTGGGTTCAAAGGGCCAGCGAATCGCCGGTCTGGGTCGCGCGCTATCAAGTCGGCAGCGGCTGGC
Source organism: Variovorax sp. GW821-FHT09B01 (assembly GCF_059418345.1). NCBI lineage: Bacteria > Pseudomonadati > Pseudomonadota > Betaproteobacteria > Burkholderiales > Comamonadaceae > Variovorax > Variovorax sp. GW821-FHT09B01. Next base: position 113,599 of record NZ_JBWKPQ010000012.1, read on the forward strand.
AGCCTGCGGTTTCGCTGGGTGCTGCTCGACGGGGCGATCCCTACGCTCCGAGGCTCGCCGTTTCCGGCTCGGGTCAGGTGATGGCGCTGTGGAACGCTTTTGTTCCCTCGGGCACGTGGTATCGCTTCGACCTGTGGTGGAGCGCTCTCGCAACACCGGGCGGCAGTTGGACTTCGCCGGCCCTGCTGGAGAACGACGATGTGGGCGATGCCATGAATCAGGTGCTGACAGTCGACGGTGCGGGCAACTTCCATGCAATCTGGCAGCAGCAAGACGTTTCCAACTACCGCAGCGATCTCGTTCATCGCCGGTATACGCCCGGCGTGGGTTGGGAGGCGACCACGACCGTCAGTACGGCGAATGGCACCTATTTTCAGAATCGCTTCCCCAGCCTGGTGGCAGACCGCAATGGCAACTTGATGGCGCTGTGGGGCGTTTACAAATCGGGTAGCGGCGGAGCAGAGGAGGGCACGTTCGCCAGGCGCTACGTGGCCGGTGAAGGATGGCGCGCCACCGTTCGCGTAGGCGCCACGGGAGCCGCAGCAGCGGCAACCACCTCGCTGGATGTGCAAGCGGATGGCTCCATTGCAGCGACCTGGATGGAGCCTGTGGAAAACCGTGGCAACGGGCCGATATTTGCGGCTCGGTTCAAGTAACAAGCGCCCGTCCTGACGCTTCCCGAAGCGCGTTCGCGGAGCTGTCTGTCTGACGCGCAGTGCGTCCCTCGGGGTTGATGCGACCCCGGGGATGCCCCCCAAAGCACTTTGCAAAACAACCAAGAGGAGAAGAGGATGAGGAACAACACGTACCGCGCGCTAGGCATCGCGCTGCTTGCCACGTTGACCGCATGTGGAGGCGGCGGCGGTGGTGGAGGAGGCGGCGGTTTCCCGATCGCGCCGATCGCGGTCACGCCGCCACCGGCAGCCAATCCCGACCCGGTGCCCCAGGATCCCGTTCTGCCGGCCCTGTCGCTGGACTTCGAGCTGCTGACCAACGAATTCGATCCGGTGAAGCTGCTCGCCGCGCTGAATGCGGAAGGAAGCAAGGGATTCCGCTGGGTCACCTCGCCCAACTTCAAGAACGACCCGAGGCATGTGCTGTCGAAGGACACCAAGGCGACGGACAAATACATCTACGAATTCCTGGATGTGGGGCTGTCGCAGGACGACTACCTCACGCAGATCAATGCCAGGGGCGCCCATGGCTTCAAGCTGCTCAACGACGGGGCGGTGGTGCGCAACAGCGCGGTGAGCGCCTGGTACAGCTACACGCTGGAAACGAGCTTGCGAAGGAACAATTCCAATACCGATCCCAACAACGATCCGGTGAGCCTGGATGGCTTCCTGGCGCAGCTCAACGCGAAGGGCGCGCAGGGCAATCGATACGTCGGGCAAGTGCATTTCGCACCGCTGCCGGACGGCCGCTTCAACATCCAGAGCGTGTATGAGAATGCCGGCAACGGTGCCTTCCAGTACGAGATGCTGCCGAGGGCTGGAAAGGACGCCGACTTCATCGCGCAGTTGAATGCGCAGGGCGCGAGGGGATACAGGTTCAACTTCATCGCCTTCCTGAAGAGCGGCGAGGCGAAGGCCTTCTACGTGAAGGACAAGGCGCAGACGCCGAAATTCACCTACTGGATCGTCGATCGCCCCGCCGATGCGTCGGCATTCCTGGCCCAGTTGAAGGACAACGCGAGCCGCGGCAGGGCTTTCTTCATCGACAACTACGCCTCGGGGACCGACAGGGTCACGGGCCCGGGTTCGTCGGAGCCGGTGCAGAAGGTCATCTACTCTGCTTCCGCGCAATGCCAGGGCGTTCTTTGCGGCGACCTGTATGCGTTCTCGATCATGAGCATCTACTGAAGCCGACCACCGCTTCCACGCAGAAATGGCCCGACATCGGGCCATTTCCTTTTGGGGAGCCTCAGCGCCTCAGTTCACGCACTGGAACGACCCCGCCAGATTGACGTCCCCCGACCCCTTGTACTGCGGCCACTTCGGGTAATCGCACAGCGGCCGCGTGCGCCCCGGCACGCCGGCGGTGTCGGTCGTGACCTGGTTGCTCGGCGCCGTGCCCTTCTCGACCCAGCCCTCGAGCGCCGTCAGCGAGTCCCAGGTGGCATTGAACACGCTGCTGACCGCATGGCCCAGGCCCGCGACCTCGTAGTAGCGCACGAAGCCGTCGACCTCCGACGGGCCCCAGCGCGACTGCAGGCGCTGGTAGTACTGCTCGGTGGCGCGCGTGCTCACCAGCACGTCGGCGAGGCCGTGCGCGAGCAGCAGCTTGCCGCCGCGCGCCTTGAAGGCCGAGATGTCGGTGCTGGCGTCGAGCTGGGTGCTCAGCGCGCTGATGCGGCTGGCCCACGGGCCCGGGTCCTCGGGGTCGAGCGAGAGCGAATCGAAACTCGCGTCCCGCGTCACCGAGTACTTGATCCACTGGTCGGTCAGCACGCTGATGTAGGGCGCGTTGGCCGGCATCGGCCGCGTGGGCTGCGCGCTGCCGAAGGCCAGGAAAGTCACGGTGGGCTCGAGCGGCGAGGTCCAGGTGCTGATGCCGGGATCGGCGCCCCAGATGTTGTAGCCCGGGTACTGGGTCTCGCCGCTGGCCAGCGCGAAGCGGAAGTTGGTCGCGGTGTTGATGCTCTTCATGGCCGCGATCTGCGCATCCGACAGGCAGCTGTTGCCGGTGTCGGCGCCGCCCGCGCAGCGCACGGGCGCGCCCTTGAGCATGGCAGTCGTTGGATCGAAGCGCGCGTTGCACAGGGTCTGATTGCTGATCAGGCGGTCGGCCACGCCGTCGAGCGCGTCGCAGGTCTCCATGGCGGCGTTGTAGAGCAGCTCGCGCTTGGCGGCATTGGGATAGGCACCGGGCTGCGCCAGCGCGCGGCTCATGCGGTGGCCGCCGAGCAGCGCGGCGGCGTCATTCCAGGCCGGGTACCAGGCGATCGCGCCGTCCCAGTCGGCGGGCCAGCGCTGGATGGCGGTGACGGCCTCGCGCCCGCCGGTGGAGCCACCCGCGAAGTACGACTTCGAGGGGCCGGCCGCGTAGCGTGCCTGGACGATCGCGAGCGCCGCGTCGTGCGTCTTCTTGAGCGCATCGCCACCGAAGTTGCGCACGGCCTCGTCGCTGAGGCCGAAGCGGCCGTCCTGCGAGCCGAGCGCATTGGCCTGGTGGCCCGAGTCGCTCGCGAAGGTGGCATAGCCGCGGGCCAGCGGCACGGGCTGGTCGACCGGGCCGTTGGGCACGTTGCCCTTGACGCTGGGAATGCTGCCGTTGAAGCCGCCGCCGCCGAACATCACGACCTTGCGGTTCCAGCTCGTGGGCAGGGCCACGGTGAAGCGGATGTCGGGCGCGCTGGCGTCGACCGGCGAGATCTTGCCCGAGACCTCGCAGTACTCGGGCAGCGCGGCCACGCCGGTGCCGGCGGCCGGCACGGTCTTGGTGGCCGTGACGGTGGCGCCCGAGGTCGGCAGGCCGATGGCCGCGGCCGGCACGCTCAAGCCCGGCAGCTGCTCGCAGCTCAGCGCGGTGCTCGATGGCGGCGGAGCGGGGGGTGGGGGCGGTGGGGGTGGCGGCGCGGGCGGCGGGTTGCCCGAGATGGGCAGCAGGAAGCCGTTGCCGCCACCGCCGCCGCCGCAGCCCACGAGCGTGGCGCTGACGGCGATGCAGGCGGCGACGGCCAGGACGATGTCGCGATGGCTGGATGTCATGGGTCTCCGATGTCGTTGGTTTTGGGACGCGGCACAGTCTCTCGCGCGCGGGTCCTGAATCCAATGTGCGGGCCGGACACAGCAGGCCGCGTTCCTGTGTGCGCGGCCCATGCCGCGTAAACCCTGAGAGGCGGCCCTCAGTGCGGCAGCGGCACCTCGAAGCCGGCCTTCGAGAGCTCCCACTGGTACTGCTCGAAGCCCGTGCCCGGCACGCGCTCGTCGCTGCGGTCGCGGATCTCGTCCATGCGCGCCGCGACCTCGGCCGCGGTGTAGTCGCTGCCGTCGATGAAGATGCCGCGCGTCATCGTGAGGTTGGCGCTCTCGAAGCTGCCCGCGCCCGCGAGCAGGATGGTGCGCGTGGGCGCGTCCTCGCCCACCAGCGCGACCAGGCCGGGGCTCACGTAGTCGGGCTGCAGCCGCGCCAGCGCCTCGGGCGGCAGCACGCCCTCGGTCATGGCGGTGGCGGCGGTGGGCGCGAGGCAGTTCACGCGGATGTCCTGCCGCTCGCCCTCGAGCGCGAGGGTCTGCATCAGCCCGACCAGCGCCATCTTGGCCGCGCTGTAGTTCGACTGGCCGAAGTTGCCGTACAGGCCCGAGGAGGAGGTGGTCATCACGATGCGGCCGTAGCGCTGCGCGCGCATGGTCTCCCAAACGGCTTTCACGGCGTGCACGCTGCCCATCAGGTGCACGTCCATCACGCGGCGGAAGTCCTCGAGCGTCATCTTCGAGAAGCTCCTGTCGCGCAGCACGCCGGCGTTGTTGACGAGGATGTCGATGCGGCCCCATTCGGCGAGGGCGCGCGCGGCCATCGCCTCCATGGCCGCGAAGTCGGTGACGTCGCCGCCGTCCGCGATGGCGCTGCCGCCCGCGCGCACGATCTCGTCGGCCACGGCGCGGCCCGGCGATCCTTCGTGCGCGCCGGCCACGTCGTTGACCACCACGCGCGCGCCATGGCGCGCGAGCGCCAGCGCATGGGCGCGGCCCAGGCCGCTGCCCGCGCCGGTGACGATGGCCACGCGGCCGTCCAGTGTCTTGTTCATTGCTGTTCCCGATGAATGAAGAAAAAAGGGGGCGGGGCTCAGAACGCGACCGCGTCCCGGCCCTTGAGGCCCAGCATCGCGCGCGCCTCGTCGGGGCTCGCGATCTCGAGCGAGAGCTCCTCGAGGATCCGGCGGATCTTGCGCACCTGCTCGGCGCAGGACTTCGCAAGCTGGCCGCGGGCGATGTAGAGGCTGTCCTCGAGGCCCACGCGCACGTTGCCGCCCATCACCGCGCCCATGGTCAAAAGCGGCATCTGGTGCCGGCCCGCGCCGAGGATCGAGAAGCGGTAGCCGTCGCGACCGAACAGCCGGTCGGCGGTGGCGCGCATGGTCACGAGGTTCTCGGGATCGGGCCCGAGGCCGCCGAGGATGCCGTAGATGCTCTGGATGAACAGCGGGCCCTTGACGAGGCCCTCGTCGACGAAGTGCGCGAGGTTGTAGAGATGGCCGACGTCGTAGCACTCGAACTCGAAGCGCGTGCCGCAGTCCTCGCCGAGCACCTGCAGGATGTGCTTGATGTCGCGGAAGGTGTTGCGGAAGATCAGGTCCTCCATGCCCTCGACATAGGGCTGCTCCCAGTCGTGCTTCCATTCGGCGATGCGCCGCGCCGCCGTGTGGATAGAGAAGTTCATCGAGCCCATGTTGAGCGAGCACATCTCGGGCTTGGCCTGCAGCGGGTAGGCCAGCCGCTCGGCCAGCGTCATGCGCGTGCTGCCGCCGGTGGTGATGTTGATCACCGCGTCGGTGGCGGCCTTGATGCGCGGCACGAACTGGTCGAAGACCTTGGGGTCGGCCGAGGGGCGGCCATCGACCGGATCGCGCGCATGCAGGTGGAGGATCGCCGCGCCGGCCTCGGCGGCTTCGATTGCCTGCTCGGCGATCTGGTCGGGCGTGAGCGGCAGGTGCTCGGACATGCTCGGCGTATGGACCGAGCCGGTGACCGCGCAGGAAATGATGACCTTGTCTTGGGTGCTTGCCATGGGATGTGTGGAAGAGATGAAGGATGGGGGGTGCCGCGTCAGACCGCGAGCCACTCCGAGACGAGTTGCTGGTCGGCCTTGAGCGCCTGCGGCGTGCCCTCGAACACGATGCGGCCGTGGCCCATCACGCAGACCCGGGTCGAGACCTTGAGCGCGATCGCGAGCTTCTGCTCGACCAGCACCACCGACAGCCCCTTGCGGTGCATGTCGACGATGCATTCGCCGACCTGCGCCACGATCTTGGGCGCGAGGCCCTCGGTGGGTTCGTCGATCAGCATCAGGAGCGGATTGCCCAGCAGCGAGCGGCACATGGTCAGCATCTGCTGCTCGCCACCCGACATGCTGCCGGCCTTGGTGTTGCGGCGCTCCTTGAGGCGCGGGAAGTAGTCGAACATCTGCTCGACGGTCCAGCGGTGCGCGCCGGGCACGGCGCGCTGCTCGCCCATGCGCAGGTTCTCGTCGACCGTGAGGTTGGCGAACACCTCGCGCTCCTCGGGCACGTAGCCGATGCCGGAGCGACACACGGCATAGGGCCGCGCGCCGGCCAGCTCGCGCTCGCGCAGCCGGATGCTGCCCGCGGATGGCGGCACCAGGCCCATGATGGCCTTCATGGTGGTGGAGCGGCCCGAGCCGTTGCGCCCGAGCAGGCTGATGACCTCGTTGCGCCCCACGCGCAGGTCGACGCCGTGCAGCACGTGGCTCTTGCCGTAGTGGACGTGGAGGTCCTCGACGCTCAGCAGCGTGTCGGTCGTGCTCATGCCGCCACCTCCTCGCCGAGGTAGGCCTCTTTCACGCTGGCATTGGCGCGGATCTCCTGTGGCGTGCCGGTGGCGATCACCTGGCCGTAGACCAGCACGCTGATGCGGTCGCTCAGCGAGAACACCACGTCCATGTCATGCTCCACGATCATCAGCGCACGGCCCTTCGTGACCTCGCGGATCAGCTCGGCCGTGTAGTGCGTCTCCTCGGTCGACATGCCGGCCATCGGCTCGTCGAGCAGGATCACCTTCGGGTCGGAGGCCAAGGTCATCGCGATCTCGAGCGAGCGCTGTTCCGAATAGGCCATCTCGCCCGCGATCGTCGCGGCGCGAGCCTGCAGGCGCACCAGCTCGAGCAGCCGCCCGGTCTCCTCGCGGATGGCGTGGTCGCGGTCGATGAAGCGCCAGAAGACGTACTGCAGCCCATGGCGGCGCATGACCGCGAGGCGGATGTTCTCGAACACGGTGAGCTTGGGAAAGATGTTGGTGATCTGGAACGAGCGCGCGAGCCCGAGCCGGTTGATGGCCTGCGGCGTGCGCCCGGCGATCGACTGGCCGTCGAAGTGGATGCTGCCGGCCGTGGGCGCGAGCTGGCCCGAGATCAGGTGGAACAGCGTGGACTTGCCCGCGCCGTTGGGGCCGATCAGCGCATGGCGCTCTGCCCCCAGCAGGTCGAGGTCGACGCCGCGCATGATCTCGGTGGGGCCGAAGGACTTGCGCAGGCCGCGGATGCTCAGGATCGGATCGTTCATGCGGCGCCTCCGGTGCGCTCGGTGAGGGGCGCGGCCTGCGCCGCGAGGGGAGCGTCGGCTTCGCGCTGGGCCAGGGTTCGCAGCCGTTGCCGCGCGAAGCGCGCGAGCAGCCCGCCGACCGCGAGCAGCGCGATCGGCACGGCCCAGGTCGCGAACGACAGCGGCAGCCAGGCGCGGCCCAGGAACGGGATCGGCGGCCAGCCGCCACCCGGTTGCAGGTTGGCGAGCGAGCGGTAGTCCTGCGAGAAGCAGCGCTGCAGCATCTCGATCGCGAAGGCGCCGCCGAAGCTCAGCAGCAGTGCCGCGCCGATCGACAGCGCCGCCACCGGCAGCAGCCGGGCCAGGCCAAAGCGCTGGCGCAGCCGCGCGGTGGTGCCCACCAGGCCCGCGAGGCCGGCCGGCATGAACATCATCACCAGCACGAACAGGATGCCCTGGTAGAGCAGCCACGAGCGCGTGAGGTCCGACACGGCGTAGCCGAAGAAGGTCATGAGCGCGGCGCCCAGCGCCGGGCCGAGGAACACCTGCACGCCGCCGATGTAGGTGTTGAGCACCACCGCGGCCGACAGCGCGGGATCGAACACCACGTAGTTCGCCGATTCGTTCGACACCACCTGCAGCCCGCCCGCGATGCCCGAGAACATGGCCGAGACCGCGAACACCAGCACGCCGAGGCCGTGCACGTTGTAGCCGAGGAAGCGCAGCCGGTGGCTGTTCTCGCGCAGGCCGCAGGTCAGCCGGCCCAGCGGCGTGCGGGTGTAGAGGTAGAGCAGCGCGAGCGACAGCAGCACCCAGCCCAGCGTGAGGTAGTAGACCTCGGTGGTCGAGCCGAAGCCGAAGCCCCAGGCCGGCATGCGCATGGTCGACACGCCGGCCTCGCCGCCGAACAGGCCCTTGAGGTGCGGCGCCAGCGAATGGATCAGCTCGGCGATGGCCAGTGTGATCATCGCGAAGTAGGTGCCGCTGCGCTGGGTGGCGAACCAGCCCGCGATGCCGCCGATGGCCAGGCCGCAGACCGCGCCCGCCAGCGGCATCAGCGGCGTGGGCAGCAGGCCGGCACCGCCGAGCGCGTTCATCGCGTGCACGGTGCCGAAGGCGCCGACGCCGAAGTAGGCCGCATGGCCGAAGGAGAGCATGCCGGCCTGGCCGCACAGCAGGTTGTAGGCGCTCGCGAACAGCGCGGCGATCAGCATCTGGATGGCTGCGTTGAGCAGCCCCTGCGACAGCAGGAAGGGCAGGGCCAGCAGCAGCGCGACGCCGGCGGCGAGCAAGGCGAGGGTGGTCTTCATCGTCTCGGCCCTCCCGCTCAGTTCTTCTCGCCCATCAGCCCGCTCGGCCGCACCAGCAGGATCAGCAGCATCAGCGCGAACGGGATGGTGGCCGACAGGCTCGAGAGCTTGAGCGTCATCAGCCCGCCGACGCCGCGCGCCCAGTCGCCCGCGCCGACCAGCGCGAACAGGTCGGCCAGGCTGCGGTCGATCCCCACGGCCAACGAGGTGATGACGCCGATCAGCAGCGAGGCCAGCATCGCGCCGCCCAGCGAGCCGAGGCCGCCGACCACCACCACCACGAACACCATCACGCCGAGCTCGAGCGCCATGTTGGGGTTGGTGGTGTAGAAGGCACCGGCCACCGCGCCCGCCAGGCCCGCGAGGCCGGCGCCGACGCCGAACACGCCCATGAACACCAGCGGCACGTTGTGGCCCAGCGCCTCGGCCATGCGCGGCTTGTAGATCGCCGAGCGCACCACGATGCCGACGCGGGTGCGCGTGAGCAGCAGGTAGATGGCCACGAACATCGCGATCGCGATGCCGCCCATCAGCAGGCGATAGGCCGGGTACTGCGCGCCGCCGATGGCGAAGGCCGGCACGTCGAGCGTGGGCGGGATGCGGTAGTCGACCGGGAAGTTGCCGAAGAACAGCTTGATGGTCTCGGCGATGATGAACGACAGGCCGAAGGTCAGCAGCAGCTCGTGCGCATGGCCGTGGTGGTGCACGCGGCGCAGGAAGAAGCGCTCGACCACCACGCCGATCAGGCCGACCAGGATCGGCGCGGCGATGACCGCGGCCCAGAAGCCGATGGTGCCCTGCAGCGTGTAGGCGAAGTAGGCGCCCAGCATGTAGAACGAGGCATGCGCGAAATTGAGCACGCCCATCATTCCGAAGATGAGCGTGAGGCCGGCCGACACCATGAACAGCAGCAGTCCGTAGACGATGCCGTTCATGAGCGAGACGATGAGCTGGTCCATGGGTGTCCTTGCGAGCAGCCGAGGCTGCGCCGGCGGGACGCGCGCGTCCCGCCGGGGAGGGGATTCGGGGAACGGGGCCGCGCGGCGCGGCCCCGGGGAGGGGAGCGCGCGGGCGCTCAGCCCGGGCGCTTCATCGCGCAGCTCGACTGCGCGGGCGTCGAGGCCTCCTCGGCCGTGAAGCGCTTCACCGGCTTGAAGCCCATGTCGGTGTCGTCGGCCTTGTAGCGCGCGTCCTTGGTCACGGTCGACACCACCATCGGCAGCAGCGCCTGGTGGTCGGCCGCGCGCATGCTCATCTCGCCCATCGGGGTCTTGATCTTCGCGGTCTCGATCGCGCGGGCCAGCGCGTTGACGTTGAGCGCGCCGTTCTCGGGCTTGGTGCGCTTGAGCGCATCGGCCACCATCGCCATGCCGAACACGGTCTGCGGCTCGATGAAGGCCGGCGCGTGGCCGGTCTTGGCCTTGTAGTCGGCGACGAAGCGCTCGCCCTCGGCACCGGCGGCCTCGGCGTTGAAGGTGTGGGCCACGAAATGGCCGACCGCGAGATCGCCCGCGTTCGCGATGTTGCCGGGCTGGTCGAGGAACACCGTGCCGAAGCGTACCTTGAGGCCGGCCGACTTCGAGGCCTTCATCAGCAGCAGCAGGTCGTTCGACCAGTTGCCCGTGAGCACCGAGTCGGCCTTGGCGGCGCTGATCTTCGCCACGTAGGGCGCGAAGTCCTGCACCTTGTTGACGTCGTGCAGCGTCTTCTCCACCACCTGGTAGCCGCCGGCCGATGCGTTGTCGACGATGGCGCGCTCCATGTCCTGGCCCCAGGAGTAGTTCTGGTTGATCGCATAGACGCGGGTGCCGAGCGCGTTGGCCTGCTTCATCGCGCTGACCAGCGCCTTGGTGCGGATCTGCGCGTCGCCGCTGAAGCGGAAGTGGTGGAAGTTGCACTTCTCGCCCGTGAGCTCCAGCGCCTCGGCACCCACGTTGATGTAGATCATCTCCTTGCCGGGATTGCGCAGGTTGTACTTGCGGATGTCCTCGGTGATCTGGCCGCCGATGGCCGAGGAGGCGCCCTGCACGATCAGCTGCACGCCATCGGCCGCGGCCGCCTTGAGCTTGTCGGCCGCGCCCGCGGGGCCGCCCTGGTTGTCGTACTCGAGCAGCTGCACCGGCTCGCCGTTCCAGCCGCCGGCCGCGTTGATCTGGTCGATGGCGAAGCGCACGGCCGTGCGATAGGCCTGGCCCGACGAGGCCTGCGGGCCCGACAGCGTCTCGAGCACGCCGATCTTCACGGGCGCGGCCGAAGCACCGGCTGACAGCAGGGCCAGCGAGCAGGCCAGGGCCGACGCGGCGGCGTTGAACGAGAGAGGGAAGGGGGCGGATGTGCGCATTGATGTCTCCATGCTTCTTGAAAAAAAGGGGTGGGCCGCTCGTCGGCGTTCAGAGGTATTCCATGTTCCCGTCGACGCTGATTGCCTGGCCCGTGAGGTTGCGGGCCGCGGACGAACAGAGGAACAGCGCCATCGCCGCCACGTCGTCGAGCGTGACCATGCGGCGCAGCGAGATCTTCTGCAGGTACTCGGCGCGCATGGCCTCGACCGACACGCCCGCGGTGGCGGCGCGCGCGCCGATCACGCTGTTCATGCGCTCGCCCTCGACCGTGCCCGGCAGGATCGCGTTGACGCGCACGCCATGCGGGCCGAGCTCGATGGCCAGCGACTTCATGAGGCCGACGATGGCCCACTTGGTCGATGCATAAGGCGTGCGGAACGGATAGCCGAGCCGGCCCGCGACCGAGCTCATCGCGATCAGGCAGGGATTGGCCTGCGAGCGCTTGAGCAGCGGGATCGCGCGCTGCGCGAAATAGAACTGGCTGTGCAGGTTGACGGCCACCGTGCGCTCCCAGTCGCCGCGCTGCAGGTCCTGCAGCGCGCCGGTGGGGCCCGCGATGCCGACGTTGTTGATCAGCACGTCGAGCCCGCCGAGCGCGCCTTCCACGTCGTCGAACACGCGCGCCACGTCCTCGGGCACCGAGGCGTCGGCCATGCTCGAGGTGATCTCGGGCGCCTCGCGCGCCATGCGGTCGAGCGCGAGGCGGTCGATGTCGCAGACATGCACGCGCGCGCCGGTCTCGCGAAAGGCCAGCGCGATGGCCGCGCCGATGCCGGACGCGCCCGCGCTGATCAGCACCCGCAGGCCCGGCGCGGGCCGCAGTGAATCGATGATGCTCATGGGTTCCTGTGGTGTCTCGTTGTGTCCATGCGGGCGCCATGGCGCTCTCGCTTCATCGGCAGTGTCTTGAAAGCACCGCGTCAAAACTATGTGCGTCGCGCACACTGGCAACCCCCTGTCGATGTGATGCGGTGTTCGCGATCGCCATCGCGGCACCAGGGGAGAGGGATCGGACCCATGGGCATAGCCGCATCGTTCTGCTAGCCTTCGCGGCCCTATGTCATCCCTGTCCACCGAACGACCGCGCGCGGCGGGCTCCTCACGCGATGCGAGCGAGCAGGCGGCCGACGAGATCGCCGCCGAGCTGATCGGCCTGCTGCACCGGAATGCGCCCGCGGAAGAATTCGCCGGCCGTCTCGCGGCCGTGGAAGCACTGCCCGATGCATTGCGGCGCAAGTCCAGCCTGGTCGAGCTGGTGCGCATGGCGATGGCGCTGCGCAACCGGCTCGAGCTGCACGAACAGCGCGAGCGCGGCATGCTCGCGGTGATCGAATCGGCGCAGGACCTCTCGGGCCGGCTCGACCTCACGGGCCTGCTCAAGACCATCGTGAAGCGCGCGCGCCACCTGATGGGCTCGCACCTGTGCTGGCTCACGGTCTACGACACCGCGACCGGCGCGTTCCAGGTGGTGGTGGCCGACGGCGCGATCTCGGACCGCACCGGCCGCATGACCGTGGGCCGCAACCTCGGCATCGCGGGCATCGTGATGAGCACGCGGCTGCCCTTCTTCACGCCCGACTACCTGCACGACAACCGCTTCGTGCACGACCCCACGCTCGACGACATCTTCCGCGACGAGGGCGTGGCCGCGCTGGTGGGGGCGCCGCTGATGCGCGACGACGAGGTGATCGGCCTGCTGTTCGTGGCCGACCGCTACCACCGCACGCACACCGCGCTCAACGTGTCGATCCTCTGCACGCTGGCCGCGCATGCGGCGGTCGCGATCGAGAACGCCAAGGCTTTCGCGGAAGCAAAGGACGCGCTCGCGCATGCCGACCAGGCGCGCGGCGAACTCGAGCGGCACGTGCGCGACGTGCAGGGCGCGGCCGAGGCGCACGAGCAGCTGACCTCGCTGCTGGCCAAGGGCGCGTCGCTGGGCGCGCTGTGCGAATCGATCGCGCAGCTGCTCAACGGCGGCGTGCTGGTGCTCGACGAGGCCCATCAGGTCATCGGCCGCGCGCTGGCGCCCGGCTACGAGGGCACGGCGGCCGACGCCCATGCGCCGAACGACGAACACAGCGCCGCGCTCGCGAAGGCACTGCGCGAGAGCCGGCGGGCCGGCCGCTCGGTGGTGGCCTACGAACGCGACGGCGAGCTGTGCCGCGCCATCGCGGTGCTCGGCGGCAACGAGGTGCTCGGTGCCGTGCTGCTGTTCCGGCACCAGGACCTGCGCGAGACCTCGCTGCGCACCTTCGAGCGCAGCTCCAGCATCATCGGCATCGTGCTGCTGTCACAGGAGCGCGTGGAGGCCGGCAAGAGCCGCGAGGTGGCGGCGCTGCTGCGCACCCTGATCTCGCCGCGCCAGGACGAGCCCGCGCTCACGCGCGACCGCGCCGAGCGCTTCGGGCTCGATCTCTCGCAGCCGATCTCGCTGATGGTGGTCGAGATGGCCGAGCCCCGGCCCGGCTTCTGGGCCCGGCGCCTGCGCGCCGGCACGCCGATGTCCGAGCAGGTGTTCGACGAGGTCGACGGCGCGCTCGCCATCGTCTGCGCCGCGACCCGCGCGCAGGACGTGCTCGAGGCCGTCACCGCCTTCGCGCGGCGCGAGCTCGGCGATGCCTACCGCGGCGTGCTGTCGCGTCCGGTGCAGTCGCCGGCCGAGATGCCCGCGCTGTATGCCGCGCTGCGCCGCGCGCTGCCCGTGCTGGGGCGGCTTGGCATGCGCGGCGCCATCGTCGGGCAGAACGAGATGGCGCTCTATTCGGTGCTGTTCGAGACCCACGACCAGGGCAGCCTCAACACCTTCCTCGACGCCACCATCGGCGCGCTCACGAGCCATGATCGCAAGCGCGGCGCGGAGCTCACGTCGACCCTGCTGGCCTACTTCGACTGCAACCAGAACGCCAAGACCACCGCGGCGCGCATGGGCATCCATGTGAACACCGTGCGCCAGCGGCTCGCGAGCGTGGAGGAACTGCTGGGGCACTGGGGCAGCGCGAGCCGGGCACTGGAGATCCATGTGGCGCTGCGGTTGTGGAGCCTGGGGATGTCCAGAACGAGCCTGGAGCCCGAGGCGACGTGATCGGACAATTTCGATTGTTCTGTGAAATCGTAGCCAAACTACGATAAATGAGACAAATCGAAGACTTGTTGGAGCTTTGAATTGTCTGAATAATCGTAGTATGGCTACGATAAATCGATCAAAGCTAAATTCTTTACTGAGCCGGCTGCCGAGCGGAACCCCCGTCACGACGGAGGACCTAGCGCGCGAGGGTATCTCCGGCGACCTCGCCGTCCACTATGTGCGCGCGGGATGGCTGCTGCGGCCGGCGCGCGGCGTGTACTGCCGACCCGACACGCCTTTGCAGCGCGACCCTAGCCTGCTGCTGCTCCAGCGCCAGATTCCCGGCCTCCACGTGGGCGGAAAATCGGCGCTCGACTGGCACGGGGTGCGCCACTACGTTTCGCAGGCGCCGATGCTGCATCTCTACGGCCTCGAGTCGGCCAGCCTGCCGGACTGGTTCACCCGGGTCTTCGCTGCCGACTACCACCGCAAGCACCTCTTCAGCAGCGATGTCACCGGCATGCGGCACGCAGGCCCCTTCGAGGGCCGTGCCGATGCGCCGAACGTGTCGGCGCCCGAGCGCGCGTTTCTCGAGATGCTGAGCGAGGTGGGCGTGCGTCAGCCGCTGGCGGAGGCGCGCGAGCTGGCGGAGGGCGCCTACGGCCTGCGCTCCTCGGTGCTCGTGGAACTGCTGCGCCAGTGCACCAGCGTGAAGACGGTGCGCCTGTGCCTTCAACTCGGACGCGAGCTGTCGCTGCCGTGGGCGAAGAAGCTCGACCCGGCCAAGCTGCCGACCGGTGGCGACCGGCCCTGGGTCGGCCAGACCCGCGAGGGCCTGCTGGTCCTGAAGTCGTGAACGAGATCTACCTGCGGACCGCGCGCCTGCTGACGCAGGTCGCGCCCCTGGTCTTCGAGGACGACACCTTCGCGCTCAAGGGTGGCACGGCCATCAATCTCTTCGTGCGCGACATGCCGCGGCTGTCGATCGACCTGGACCTCGTCCTGCCCGACCACACGCTGTCGCGCGGCGCGGCGCTCGACAGGATCAAGGCGTCGCTCGGCAAGGCCGCCGACACGCTTGGCCGCAGGGGATTCCAGACCCGTCTTGCGGGCGCACCCGCTGCGGGAGAGAGCAAGCTCCTGGTGAAGCGCGACGGCATCGAGGTCAAGGTCGAGGTCAACTACGTGATGCGCGGAACCGTGCGGCCGGTCGCCCTCGTGGGGCTGCATGCCAGGGCGCAGGAAGTGCTGCAGGCCGAACTGGAAATCCCGGTGGTATCGCTCGAAGACGTCTATGGCGGCAAGCTGGTCGCCGCCATGGACCGCCAGCATCCGCGGGATCTCTTCGACGTGATGCAACTGCTGGCGCACGGCGGTATCACGGACGGCATCCGTCGTGCCTTCGTGGTCTATCTGGCGAGCCACAACAGGCCGATCGACGAGGTCCTGTTTCCGCCGCTGCGCGACGTGCGCCAGGCGTTCGAAAGCAACTTCGTGGGCATGACCACCGAGCCCGTGGAACTGGATGCGCTGCTTGCCGCGCGCGACCGAATGATTGCCACGCTCCAACAGGGCCTCGATGCGGACGAGCGGGCCTTCCTCCTGAGCCTGGCCGATGCCGCTCCCGATTGGCAGCGGCTCGATGTGCCGCATCTTTCAGAGATGCCGGCGATCCAGTGGAAGCTGCAGAACCTCGTGAAGCTGAAGGCCTCGAACCCGGCCAAGTTCGAGGCGCAGTCGAAGGCGCTGGCCGAGAAGCTCTAGTCCCCGCCAGTCCCAGCGCGCCGCAACTCAACGCTGCGGCATGTCCTTCACCGAATACCCCAGGCTCACCGTCGCATCCTCCGGAATCGGCGGCATGGTCGCGTTCCAGGCGAGCCAGTCCTCGCGCATCGCCGCGAGCCGTTCGGGCTCCTGCTTCGCGCGGTTGGCGCGCTCGCGCTCGTCGGACGGGATGTTGAACAGGTACTCGTTGCCGTCGACCTTCAGGTACTTCCAGTCGCCGTCGCGCAGCGCCTGCTGGCCGCGGTGGTTCATGCGCCAGTGCAGCGGGCGGCGGAAGCCGTGCTTCGCGTCTTTCAGCACGGGCATCAGCGAGACGCCGTCGAGCGGGTAGGCCGGGTCGGCCTGCACGCCGGCCGCGTCGAGCATGGTGGCCGACCAGTCCATGGTCAGGCAGTGCTGGGCGCTCTCGCCGCCGGGCGCGATGACGGCGGGCCAGTGGGCGATCCATGGCACGCGGATGCCGCCTTCGGTCAGGTCCATCTTGCCGCCGACCAGCGGCCAGTTGTCGGAGAAGCGCTCGCCGCCGTTGTCGCTGGTGAACACCACCAGCGTGTTCTCGGCCATGCCGTGCTTCTCGAGCGCGGCCATGATCCAGCCGATGCCCTCGTCCATGTGATGGATCATGCGGCGGTAGACGTGGATGTTGCCGCCCGCGAGGTCGAACAGGTTGTCCTTCACCAGCGGCGCCTTGTCGGCATCGTCGCGCGTTTCCCACGGCCAGTGCGGCGCGGTGTAGTGCAGGCTCAGGAAGAAGGGCTTGGCCTCTTCCGCAGGCTGCTGCGCCATGCGCTCGACGAAGTCGACGGCGCGCTTCGAGAGGATGTCGGTGAGGTAGCCCTCTTCCTGCTTGTCCTCCTCGCCATACCAGAGGTCGTGGCGGCCGCTCGAGTCGCAGTGGGTGAAGTAGTCGACGCCGCCCGACATCGGGCCGAAGAACTCCTCGTAGCCCGAGCGCAGCGGGCCGAAGCTCGGCGGATAGCCGAGGTGCCACTTGCCGATCAGCGCGGTGCGATAGCCGCTGGCCTTGAGCAGCGAGGGCAGGGTGGGATGGTCGACCGGCAGGCCCAGCGTGCTGCTGCCGCGGCTCTTGCTGTTGATCGGCTCCTCGGCCGCGCCGCGCAGCCGGTACTGGTAGCGCGCGGTGATCATCGCGAAGCGCGTGGGCGAGCACACGGGCGAGTTCGCGTAGCCCTGCGTGAGCTTGAGGCCCTTGGCGGCCAGGCCGTCGAGCACCGGCGAGACCGGGCCGAAGACGGCGTCGCGGCCGCCGTAGCAGCCGAGGTCGGCATAGCCGAGGTCGTCGGCGACGATGAAGATGATGTTGGGTCTTGTCATGGTGTCGAGGGCCTGCAGGGCCGGGAAAAAGGTCAGGGCTGGTAGCCCGATTTCTGCACCACCGGACCCCATTGCAGCCGATAGGCCTTGAGCATCGCGGCGGTCTGCGCCGGGGTGCTGACCACCGGCGTCATCTTCGAGTCGGTGAACTTGCGCACCGTGTCGGGGTCCTGCATCACCTCGCGGATCGCGGTGGCGAGGCGCTCGACCTTCTCGCGCGGCATGGTGGCGGGCGCGAAGAAGGTGTTCCAGCCGCTGGCCGAGAGGTCGAGGCCGGCTTCCTTGAAGGTGGGCACCGAGGGCGCGAAGGGCGAGCGCTTGGCGCCCGAGATCGCGAGGATGCGCAGCTTGCCGCCCTCGTGCTGCGGGATCACCACGTCCTCGG
Organism: Variovorax sp. GW821-FHT09B01; assembly: GCF_059418345.1. Taxonomy (NCBI): domain Bacteria; kingdom Pseudomonadati; phylum Pseudomonadota; class Betaproteobacteria; order Burkholderiales; family Comamonadaceae; genus Variovorax; species Variovorax sp. GW821-FHT09B01. Next base: position 131,039 of record NZ_JBWKPQ010000012.1, read on the forward strand.
TGTCGACCGCGATCGGCACCTGGCCGCCGATCAGGTCGTTGAGCAGCGGCGCCGAGCCGCGGTAGCCGATGACCTGGGTCTGGACCTTGGCCTTCTCGCCGACCATGAGGCCGAAGAAGTGCGGCAGGCTGCCGGTGGCCGGCACGCCGACGTTGGCCTGCTTGGGATTGGCGCGCATCCAGGCCAGCAGGTGGTTGAGCTCGCGCACCGGCAGCGTGGGCGACACGGCGAGCGCGAAGTCGTAGTCGTTGACGTGCGAGACCGGCACGAAGTCGCGCTCGGGGTCGTAGCCGTTGTCCTTGAACACCAGCGGCGCCACCACCATCACGGCGGGGTTGGCGAGCATCAGCACGTTCTGGTTCGCGGGCGTGGCCCTGGCCTGCTGCGCCGCGAGGCGGCCGCCCGCGCCGGGCTTGTTGTCGACGATGACCGGCACGCCGAGCTTGGGCGAGAGCTTGTCGCCGACGATGCGCGCGACGCGGTCGGTGGCGCCGCCGGGCGCATAGCCGACGACGATGTGCAGCGGGCCATCGAGCGCCTGCGCGGCGGCGCCGGTGGCCGTCAGGGCCGTCGCGAGACCGGCGATGGCCATCAGGCCGGCGAGGCGGCGGGTGATCGGGTGCTTGGGTTGCATGGGTTCCTCCTTGCGTTTCATGTAATGGGGTTCAGTCGTTGGCCTGGAAATTCACGGCCTTCATGATGCCGGCCCAGCGTGCCGTGTCCTCGCGCATGGTCTTCACGAGCGCGTCGCCCGTGTCGGCCACCGGGTACATGCCGTTCTGCAGCAGCATCTGGCGCACCTCGCGCTTGTTGACGGCGCGCGCGAACTCGGCGCGCAGCTTCTCGACCACGGGCTGCGGCGTCTTCAGCGGCGCGTAGTAGGCGAACCAGGCGGTGGCGACCACGTCCTTGTAGCCGGCCTCGACGAAGCTCGGCAGGTTGGGCATCAGCGGCGAGCGCTTCTCGCCGCTGGTGGCCAGCACCTTGACGCGGCCCGAGGGCAGCATCTGCTGCGCGCCGCCCACGGTGTCGAAATAGACCGGCACGGTGCCGCCCATCACGTCCTGCCGCGCGGGCGTGGAGCCGCGGTAGGGCACGTGCACCATCTTCAGCCCGGCCGCGCGGTTGAGCATCTCGCCGAGGAAGTGCGAAGGCGTGCCGGCGCCGTACGAGGCGAAGCTGACCTTGTCGCCCTGCGCCCTGGCCCAGGCGATGAACTCGGGCAGCGTGTTCGCGGGCACGTCCTTGTTGAGCACCAGCGCGAGCTCGAAGCGCGCCGCGTTGAGGATCGGCGCGAAGTCCTTGATCGGGTCGTAGGAGAGGTTGCGGTAGGCGCTCGGGAACATGGTCATCATGCCGGCCGTGCCCAGCAGCAGCGTGTGGCCGTCGGGCGCCGCGGTCTTGACCGTCTCGACCGCGATGCGGCCGGCCGCGCCCGAGCGGTTGTCGATGATCAGCGGGCCGAGGCTGTCGCGCACCTCCTGCGCGATGGCGCGCGTGAGCACGTCCTGCGTGCCGCCCGCGGGCACGCCGATCAGCACCTTGATCGGCTGGCCCGGCGCGAAGCCCTGGGCGCGCGACAGCGCGGGCGCGAGCGCGAGGCCGCCGAGCGCGGCGACCAGCCGGCGGCGGTCGGGGGCGGGCAGGTGGGAAGCGTGCAAGGGGCGGGAAGGCATGGGGCGAAGTCTCCGAAAGGCGCCGGGTCGGCGGGGCGTGGTCCCGCGGCTGCGGACGATTCTGGAGACGCTACAGTCGATTGATCAAATCAACCATTCCCCGGATTAACCCGAGCGCGATGCCCCAGCCCATCGATGTGCCCGTGAAAGCGACCGCTCGCAAGACGGCCAAGGCCACCATCAAGGCGGCCGAGGACGCCAGCCTCGCGTTGCCGCGCCGCCCGCTCGACGACCTGCTGCTCTACCGCCTCTCGCGCCTGCTCGCGGTGGCCGGCAGCATGGTGATCCGCCTCTGCGAGGGCCGATTCGGCATCACGCGCCGCGAATGGCGGCTGATCGCCACGCTCGCGAGCCGCGGCGAGCTCGGCTCCTCGCAACTGGCCGAACATGCGCAGCTCGACCGCGCGCGCACCTCGAAGGCCGTGGGCTCGCTGGTGGAAAAGAAACTGCTCTCGCGCGTGGCGCGCGCGGGCGATCGGCGCCATGTGCAGCTGCGGCTCACCGACAGCGGGCAGGCGCTGTACGACGCGCTCTTTCCGCTCGTGACGGCGATCAACGGCGAGCTGATGGGCGCGCTCGATGCCGGCGAGGCCGAGCGCTTCGACGCCGCGCTGCACCGGCTGCAGGAGCGGGCCGAGCGCATGGTGGCACAGGCGGTGTTGCCGAAGGCGGACCGGGGAAGGCGCCAGCCGGCGGTCGCGCGCTGAGCGGCGCACCTCAGTCCACTTTCATGCCCGTGGCCTTGACGATGCGGCCGTAGCGTTCGCGGTTGCCGTCGAGGTGCGCCGCGGCCGCGGCACCGGTCTCGCCGAGCGCCACCATGTCGAGCGAGGCGAGCCGCGCCTTCACCTCGGGCCGGCCCAGTGCCGACTGCAGCGCCGTGCGCAAGGTCTGCATCACGGGCTCGGGCGTGGCGGCCGGCACCATCGCGAGATAGAGAACCTCGAACTCGAGGTCCTTCAATCCGAGCTCGCCCACCGTGGGCACCTGCGGCAGCAGCGGCGAACGCTGGCGGCCGGTGACCGCGAGCGCATGCAGCTTGCCGGCCTGCAGGTGCGGCAGCAGGCCCGGCGTGGCCAGGATGCCGGCCTGCACCTCGCCCGAGAGCAGCGCCAGCACGGCGGGCGCGTTGCCCTTGTAGGGCACGTGCGTGATCTTCGCGCCGGTGGCGTTGGCGAAGATCTCCGCGGCGATGTGGCCGGGACTGCCGTTGCCGGCCGAGCCGAAGGTGACCGACTCGCCCTTGGCCTGCGCGACGAACTCGGGCAGCGTCTTCGCCTTGACCGCGGCGCCGGTGCCGAAGGCCAGGCCCGAGGAGCTGAAGATCATCAGCGGCTTCAGGTCCTTCGCCGCGAAGGGCATGGCGGCGTAGAGCTGCGGGTTGATGGTGAAGGTGCTGTCGATGCTCAGCAGCACCGTGTAGCCGTCGGCCGGGCTCTTGGCCACGAGGTCGGCGCCGATGTTGCCGCCCGCGCCGGGCCGGTTGTCGACGATGAAGGGCTGCTTCAGTTCCTTCTGCAGCACCTCGCCGAGCGCGCGCCCGAGGATGTCGAGCGGCCCGCCGGCCGGGAAGTTGGTGAGGAAGCGCACGGGCTTGGCCGGGTACGCGGCTTCGGTTTGCGCCAGGGCGGCGGCCGGGGCGCCGAGGCCCAGGACGAGCGATGCGGCCATGCAGGCGCTGGCGAGCGCCAGGCGCCGGCCCTTCGGGATGCGGGGGGTCATGCGGGTGTTTCCTTGTCTCCGTGTCGGCGCACTCTAGGAGCGCCGTGCCGCGCGCACAACTGAAAGCTGTTCCGCCAGGTATTCCCTATCGTTATATTTGGTGCCCGCCGCTTCACAGCCAGCCGCCATGTCAGCCATGAACTTTTCTCGCTTGAAGCTGCGCCACCTGCAATGCCTGGTGACCGTGGCGCAGGAGCGCAACCTGGTGCGCTCGGCCGAGGCCCTGTCGCTGACGCAGCCCGCGGTCTCCAAGACCATCGCCGAGCTCGAGGAGATCGTGGGGCGCCAGTTGCTGCTGCGCCGCCGCCGCGGCGTCGAGCTCACGCCCGCGGCCGAGGTGCTGGTGCGGCACGCGGTGTCGGCCCTGCGCGGACTGCGGGAAGGCATGGGCCTGGCCATGGACCAGCCCGATGCCGACCAGTTGCTGGTGGCCGTCGGTGCGTTGCCGAACATGGTGCCCAACCTGCTGCCCGAGGCGGTCGCGCTGCTCAATGCCGCGCATCCCGCGCTGCGCGTGCGGGTCATGAGCGGCACCAACGCGCAGCTGATGACGCAGCTGCGCCAGGGCGAGATCGACCTCGTGCTGGGGCGGCTCGCCCAGGCCTCCGCGATGGCCGATCTCGCCTTCGAGCAGTTCTACAGCGAGCCGCTGCTGCTGGTGGTGCGCCCCGACCACCCGCTGGCCGCGCGGCGCCGGCCGCCGCTCGATGCCTTGGCCGCCCATCCGCTGGTGCTGCCGGTGTCGGGCACGCTGATCCGCCACACGGCCGATGCCTTCCTGATCGCGCGCGGCCTGGAGCTGCCGCACCGGCTCGTGGAAGCGACCGACACCAGTTTCATCGTCGGGCTGCTGCAGCGCTCCGATGCCGTGTGGTTCGCGCCGCAGGGGGCGGTGGAAGGCTTCATCGCGCGCGGCGAACTGCGGCGCGTGGCGATCGACACCGCGAGCACCGAAGGTCCGGTGGGCATGACGGTGCGGCGCGGCGCCGAACTCGGGGAGGGCGCGCGGCTGCTGGTGGAGGCGATCCGGCGGATCGTGGGCCGGCGCGCGGCCGCGGGCCCTGGTATCTAATCGGGTGCGCCGCCGCCCACCGAACCAGGAGAAGACGCGATGAGCTCGATGGAAGAAGTCTGGAAATACCGCGAGGAAGTGCTCTACCCCCAGCTCTTCGGCGAGAAGCGCAAGGGCATCTTCGTGCTGGGCCCCGACGATTTCTCGGCGCTGGGCGCGCAGGACATCGATCCGCGCTGGCTGCACCTGGGCGTGTTCGAGTTCGAGCCGACGCCCGTGCGCAACTCCTGGCTCTACGTGAGCTCGGGCGGCTCGACGCCCTGGGAGGGCGAGCCCGCCGACTACGACCCCGAGGACTACTCGTGGATCGGCTCCGAGCTGGTGCTCGAGGTGCCGTCGCAGGCCGGCGAGACCTGGCCGATCAAGCTGCTGCAGAAGCTGCTGGCCTACAACGTGCTGCTCGCGCATGGCCGCTTCGGCGAGGACAAGCCGCCGCTGGACTACGGCGACCGCATCCCGCTGGGCGGGCCGATCGGGCAGAAGGCCGCGTCGGCGCTGCGCCACGTGCTGCTGGCGCAGCCGAAGCACTATCCGGCGACGGCGCAGCTCGACTCGGGCAAGTTCGATTTCCTGCACGTGGTGGGCATCTCGGACACCGAGCGCGACTGGGCCAAGGCGCGCAGTTCCGAGGACCTGGTGCGGCTGCTCGAGGTGCATGGCCACTGCCCGGTGACCGACCCGAAGCGCGCGCCGGTGGCCTGAGCGCCGCATGCAGGGAATGGACGAGGCCGAAGCGCCTTCCTCATCGCCCGCGCCGCCCGCGCCGCAGCGCCAGACCACGGTCGATGCATTGCGCGGCTTCGCGCTGCTGGGCATCCTGGTGGTCAACATCGCGACCTTCGCCTCGACCTACTACGGCATGGGGCTGCCCGATCCGCTCGCGAACTCGCTGCCCGAGCGGTTCGCGGTGTTCGTGCGCACCTTCGTCTTCGAGACCAAGTTCTACCTGCTGTTCTCGTTCCTGTTCGGCTACAGCTTCCTGCTGCAGAAGGAGGCCGCGCAGCGCGCGGGCCAGGCGTTCGCGCCGCGCATGGCGCGCCGGCTGCTGGGGCTGTGGCTGCTGGGCGTGGCGCATGGGGTGCTGCTCTACCAGGGCGACATCCTCACGACCTATGGCGTGATCGGCGTGGTGCTGCTGTTGCTGCACCGGCGCGGCGACCGCTTCCTGCTGGGCGCCGGCGTCGCGCTGGTGGTGGGCACCGCGCTGCTGTGGGCGGCCTTCAGCGCGCTGCTGTCGCTCGCGCTGGGCGGCGGCCCGATGGACCTGCGCAGCGCCTATGCGGAAGCCGCCTCGGCGTTGGCGGCCTACCGCGGCACGCCGATGACGGTCATCGTGCAGCACCTGCGCGAGCTGTCGCAGATCTGGTGGCTCACGGCGCTGGTGCAGGCGCCGACGGCGCTCGCGATGTTCTTCGCGGGCTTCGTCGCGGGGCGGCATGCGCTGCTGGCCGATACCGGCGCGCACCTGCCGCTGTTCCGGCGCCTGCTGGCCTGGGGGCTGGTGGTGGGGCTGCCGGGCGCGGCCTTCTATGCGCAGTCGGCGATGCGCGTCGATGGCTCGGTGCGCGACTTCCTCGGGCTCTCGGCCACGCTGCTCACGGCACCGTTCCTGAGCGCCGCCTATGCCTGCGCGCTGGTGCTGCTGTTCCGCACGCCGCGCGGCCGCGTGCTCGAACGCTGGCTCGCGCCCGCGGGGCGCATGGCGCTGTCGAACTACCTGCTGCAGTCGGCCGTGTGCGCCTGGCTGTTCCTGGCCTACGGGCTGCGCTGGATCGGCGCGACGCCGCCGCTCGCGGCGATGGGGATCGCCTTCGCGATCTTCGGTTGCCAGCTGCCGCTGAGCCGCTGGTGGATGGGGCGCTTCGCCTACGGGCCCGTCGAGTGGCTGCTGCGGGCGTTCACGAACCTCGCATGGCCACCGCTGCGGCCCTGAGCCCGCGGCGTACGCCGATCAGGGCGGCGGCAGCGGCCGCGACCACAGCCAGGCCAGCACCACCGCCATGCAGCCGATCGCGAGCACCGCGGTCCAGGCCCGGTGCGCGGTGTACGAGATGATCACGGCGCACAGCGCCATGGTGACGGTGGCGCTCCACTTGGCGCGCCGGCTCACGGTGCGGCCGTGGGCCCAGTTGTGCAGCAGCGGCCCGAAGATGCGGTGCCCGAGCAGCCAGGCATGCAGCCGCGGCGAGCTGCGCGCCGCGGCCCAGGCGGCCAGCAGGATGAAGACGGTGGTCGGCATGCCCGGCACCACCACGCCGATGAGGCCGAGCACCAGGCACAGCACGGCGAAGGCATAGAGCAGGGCGCGTACCAGCGGGCCTCTGGGTTCGGGATCGGGCTTCAACGCGGCACGCTCGTGGTGGAAGGCGCCGCTCAGGCCACGGCCTGCGGCTGCAGCGGCCCGGGCTCGCGCTCGGCCGGGTGGTCGTTGCCCACGCGCACCTTCGGCAGGTGCTGCGGGTACTCGCGCTGCATGAAGTCGATCAGCCCCTCGCGCACGTTGCAGCGCAGGTCGAAGGCCAGGCCCGAGGTGGCGGCGGTGCACAGCACGCGGATCTGCATGGTGCGCTCGGTGGCGTCGGTCACGCGCAGGTTGAAGAAGCGGCCGTCCCATTCGGGCGAGGCCTTCACGATGCGCTCGACCTCGGCGCGCAGCGGCGCCAGCGGCATGCCGTAGTCGGCATAGACGAACACCGAGCCGAGGATCTGCGAGGAGTGGCGGGTCCAGTTCTGGAACGGCTTCTCGATGAAGTAGGTCAGCGGCAGGATCAGCCGGCGCTCGTCCCAGATCTTGAGCACGACGAAGGTGCCGGTGATCTCCTCGACGCGGCCCCATTCGCCCTCGACCACAAGCACGTCGTCGATGCGGATCGGCTGCGCGAGCGCGAGCTGCAGGCCGGCGATGAGGTTGCTGAACACGGGCTTGGCCGCGAGGCCGGCCACGATGCCGATGACGCCGGCCGAGGCCAGCAGGCTGGCGCCGACCTGGCGCGCGCCCGGGAAGGTCATGAGCATCATCGCGCCGCCGGCCACCACCACCACGGTCATGGCGGTGCGCGCGAGCACGCGGGTCTGCGTGAGCACGCGGCGCGCCTGCAGGTTGTCGGCCACGTCCGACGGATGCTGCGCGAGCACGCCATCGGCGAAGCCGCCGATGGCCTTGAGCGCGAGCCAGGTGGTGGCCGCGATCAGCAGCAGGCCGTTGAGATGGCGCACGCTCGCGATGTAGCGCAGGTCCTCGGGCGTGGCCTGCCACACCATCTGCAGCGCGATCAGCGGCAGCACCACGCGCGCGGGCGCATGGCAGGCCAGCACCATGGCATGGATGGCGGGCGCGGGGCGCGTGATGCGCTTGAGCACCATGCCGCCGATGCGGTGCACGGCGAGGGCGACGGGAATGGCGATGACGGCGGCCAGCCAGGTGCCGAACCAGGGATGGGAGAGGATGGATTGCAACAGGGTCATGCCGATGCGAGTCCCGAAGCTTCCTGTTCGTTCAATGCCTGGAGGATCCGGGCCGCATCGTCTCGCAATTGGGTCGACAGCGCGGTCGCCAGGTCGAGCCGGCGCAGCAGCCAGGGACTGATGTCGTTGTCGAAGGGATCGGGCAGCGGGATCGGGCCGCCGACGGCGGTGGAGGCCGTGCTCTCGGGCTGCGAGGGCCCCGAGGTGGGCACCGCGCCGATCGCGGCCTCGATGCGCTGCGTGGTGCGCGCGAGCGGCCCCTCGACCTCGCCGGGCGTGAGGCGGTCGCGCCGCAGCACCAGCATCGACTTGACCGCGCTGAGCTGCGCCAGCAGCTGGTAGCTGTGGGCCTGCAGGTGCTCGAGCGGCTCGACCGGCGGCTGCACCGCGCGCGGTTCGGACAGCGAACGCTGCGTGGCCTGCACCAGTGCCGAGAGGCTGTCGAAGGCCTCGCGGCGCGCCAGCCGCCATTCGAGCTCGGGGCTGCTGTCGACGGTCTGCAATTGGCCCAGGCCCAGCGCGAGCCGCGCATGGCGTGCCTGCGCGGTCAGCACGCGCGCCACCAGCGCCGGGATCTGGCCACGTTCCCACGAGGGCAGCACGTAGCAGAAGGCCCAGGCGAGCGCGGCGCCGATCAGCGTGTCGGCAATGCGCTCGAACAGCGCGAACAGCGGCGCCGCGCCGGTGTTGAGCATGTGGGCCTGCAGCAGGCCCAGCACGGTGGCGGCCACCGCGGTGATCAGGTAGCGCCGCACCGCGAAGCTGTGGGCGATGGCCTGCGCCACGGTCAGCACCGCGAGCAGCCCGAGCGCCGAGAGGTGCGCCGACAGCAGCCCGACCGCGAGCACGCAGCCCAGCAGGGTGCCGGCCACGCGGTGGTTGCGCCGCTCCAGCGTCTGCGAGAGGCTGCCGCGCAGCACCACCACGATGGTCAGCAGGATCCAGTAGTCGTGCGAGCCCCAGGGCATCGACACCGCGACCGCGTAGCCGGCGGCGATCGCGAGCGCGGCGCGGATCGCGTGGCGCAGTGGCGGCGCGTCCCAGCGCCACAGGGTGAAGAAGGGGCGCCACGACCAGTCGGTGGGGCTCACGAACATCTGCCAGTTGGCGCGCACCACCGCGAGGTTGGGCTCGGCGTCGCCGCGCGCCATGGCCGACAGCCGCAGCACCTCGTCGTTGATGTGGCCGATGCGGCTCGCGAGGCCGCGCGCGAGCATGGCGGCGTTGGGGCCGGGCAGCATGGGATGCGGGTGGCCGGCCGAATCCTCGCCGTCGACGTGGATCGCCGCGAGGCGCGGCCGGCGGTCGGCCACGAGGTGCGGGTGGCGGCCCATGAGCAGCGCGTCGGCCAGCGCGATCGTGTCCTCGGCCAGTTCCTCGAGCACGCAGCGCATCTCGACCAGCGCGTCGGCATGGGCGGGATGGGTCTTGAGGGCGTCGAGGTCGAGCTCGCTCGCGAGCAGCTGGTCGCGCATCTCGAGCACGATCACCAGCATCGCGGCCAGCCGCTGGCGGCGCGGCGTGCGCGGCGACTCGAGCACGATGTCGCGCGTGGCCTGCAGCTGGTCGGCCAGCGCGGCCTGCTCGCGCAGCAGGCGGCCCAGCATCGGCGCGGGGGTCTCGCGCACGTCGCCGGTCTCGTCCTTGGGCGTGAACTGGCTGGCCTCGGTGCGCATCAGCGCGGCCAGCGAATACAGCACGTCGGCCACCGACTGCACGCGGTAGCGTGTGTTGAGGATCAGGTTGGCGAGCACCGACCACACCACGTAGAGCCCCGCGCCGAGGCCGAAGTGCCAGGTGCGCTGCAGCGCCTCGTCCATGCCGTGCGGCGTGGGCGTGGCCATCGAGAAGATCATCGAGAACATCACGGCGATCGCGATCGGGATGCCGCGCTTGCCCCAGGCCATGGCCAGGAAGGCGAAGAAGGTGGCCGGCACCAGCAGCAGGCCGAGCCGGATCGGCGCGGCGTGCAGCAGCTGCACGGCGAAGAACAGCGGCAGCCCGATCAGCGGTGCCGGCAGCATCTGCCAGAACTTGCCGCGGCGCGGGCCCGGCAGGTCGGGCGGCGCGGTGACGATCACGCCGACCGCGGCCGAGGAGGCCGCGATGGTGCCAAGCCAGAAATGCACGCCGCCCGAGATGAACAGCAGGCCGAGCGCGACCGTGAGGCCGCTGGCGACGTAGTGGCTCAGCGCGATGCGCAGCGCGGCGCGCAGGCGCTGCTGCAGCACCGAGGCCTGGGTCTCGCCGCCGATGGCGCGGGCCCCTGCCATCACTTGGCGGAAGCGTCGCCCTCGAACGGGCCGGTGGCGGCGGGGGCGTCGCGGCGGATGCGGGTGAGCTTGCGCTTGGCCGGGGCGGCGGTGGCGGCGGGTGCCTCCGCGTTCTGGTCGTCCTCGGCCGGGCCCATCTCGGTCACGGTGCTGCGCGCGTAGATGTAGTCCGAGCCCTCGGTCTGGGGCTTGCTCGCGGCGGCGATCGCGCGCACGCGGTCGCTGGCGCGCAGCTTGTCGTCGACGCTCGCGAACTTCGAGTACTTGGCCAGCAGCGGCACCAGCTGGCCGTAGATGCGCGGCGCGCCGGCCAGGCATTCGCGCTGGTCGATGAAGTCGGGCTCGCCCGTGAAGTTGCCGATCAGGCCGCCGGCCTCGGTCACCAGCAGCGAGCCGGCCGCCACGTCCCAGGGGTTGAGGCCGGTCTCGAAGAAGGCGTCGGTGAAGCCGGCCGCCACGTAGGCGAGGTCGAGCGCCGCGGCGCCGGGGCGGCGCAGGCCGGCCATGCGCGGCATCAGGTCGGCCATGATGGCCAGGTACTGCTTGAAGTTGTCGCCGGTGCGGAACGGGAAGCCGGTGGCCACCAGCGATTCGGACAGCCGGGTGCGCTTGGACACGCGGATGCGGCGGTCGTTGACGTAGGCGCCGCGGCCCTTGGTGGCGGTGAACAGGTCGTTGCGCGTGGGGTCGTAGACCACCGCCTGCTCGATCTTGCCGCGCACCGACAGCGCGATCGACACGCAGTAGAACGGGAAGCCGTGGATGAAGTTGGTGGTGCCGTCGAGCGGATCGATGATCCAGACGTAGTCGGAATCCTTGGCGCCGTGCTCGGAGCCCGATTCCTCGGCCAGGATGCCGTGCCCCGGGTACGCCGTGAGAAGCGTTTCGATGATGGCCTGCTCGCTCGCGTGGTCGATCTCGGTGACGAAATCGTTCACATGCTTCTGGGAGATGCGCACGGCCTCGACGTCGAGCGCGGCGCGGTTGATGATGGCGCCGGCGGCGCGAGCGGCCTTCACGGCCACGTTGAGCATGGGATGCAGGTTGGGGGACGACATTCTGAATTGTGAGCGTGAGCGGAACGCCTGCGCGGACCCGGCAAAGGCCCGGGTGGCCACGGCTGTCGTTCCTGACTGACTGGAAGAACTGGGGGTGGGACCCTGAAGGACCCGGAAACCGGCCCGGCGATGCGGGCGGCGAGAATCGGGGGATTTTAACGGCTCGGCCGGTCCCTGTCTCCCCACCCCTTTTCATGCGCACCCGTTTCATCCTGATCCAGACCAGCCACGCCGGCAACGTGGGCGCCGCCGCCCGCGCCATGAAGACCATGGGTTTCGGCGAACTCGTGCTGGTGGCGCCGCGCTGGGCCAACGTGCTGCGGCGCGAGGAAACCATCCAGCGCGCGAGCGGCGCGCTCGACGTGCTGGCCAATGCGCGCATCGTGGAAACGCTCGACGAGGCCCTCGACGGCGTGACCCACCTGTGCGCCACCGCGATGGTGCCGCGCGACTTCGGCCCGCCCACGCGCACGCCGCGCGAGCACCTCGGCCCGCTGGCCGCGCAGGACGAGGCGCACGTGGCCTTCCTGTTCGGCTCCGAGCGCTTCGGCATGCGCAACGAGGACGTCTACCGCTGCCACGTCGCCCTGAGCATTCCCACCGACCCGAACTTCGGCTCGCTCAACCTCGGCGCCGCGATCCAGGTGATCGCCTACGAATGGCGGCTCGCGCTCGGTGGCTTCGAGGTGCGCGACGCGGTCGTGCCGCCGCCGGCGGCCGATGCCCAGGCCGTGGCCGGCATGCTCGAGCACTGGGAGCGCTCGCTGGTGGAGGTGGGCTTCCTCGACCCCGAGGCGCCCAAGAAGCTGATGCCGCGGCTGCAGCAGCTGTTCAACCGGGCCCAGCCCACGGCCGAGGAGATCCACATCCTGCGCGGCATCGCCAAGGCGATGAGCGAGGCCGCGGCCGGCAAGATCCGGCGCTGAGCGGGCCTAAAACCCCATCGCCCGTACGCGATGAGGGCCGGCTATAGACTGCGCGGCCCCCATCGTCATAACCAAAATATCCGAAGGCAGCGATGTTCTCTCGCCTGCGCGCCGACATCCGGTGCATCCTCGAACGCGACCCGGCCGCGCGCAGCGCCTGGGAGGTGCTCACGGTCTATCCGGGCCTGCATGCCGTGGTGCTGCATCGCTGGGCGCATGCCTGTTGGAACCATGGCTTCAAGTGGCCCGCGCGCTTCATCGCGCACATGGCGCGCTGGCTCACCGGCATCGAGATCCACCCGGCCGCCAAGATCGGCCGCGAGGTGTTCTTCGACCACGCCATGGGCGTGGTGATCGGCGAGACCGCCGAGGTCGGCGACGGCTGCACCATCTACCAGGGCGTGACCCTGGGCGGCACCTCGCTCTACAAGGGCACCAAGCGCCATCCGACCCTGGGCCGCAACGTGGTGGTGAGCGCCGGCGCCAAGGTGCTGGGCGGCTTCGTGGTGGGCGACGGCGCCAAGATCGGCAGCAACGCGGTGGTCATCAAGCCGGTGCCCGCTGGCGCGACCGCGGTCGGCATCCCGGCGCGCATCATCCCCTCGAAGGCCGGCGAGAGCGCCGACGTGACCGTGCCGCAGAAATTCAGCGCCTACGGCATCACGCAGGACGACGACCCGCTGAGCCAGGCGATGCGCGGCCTGATCGACAACGCCTCGAGCCAGGAGCACCAGATCGCGCTGCTGTGGCAGGCGATCGAGAAGCTCTCGGCCCATCCCGGCACCAAGGACTGCGTGCCCGGCGACGCGGCGCGCGACGAGTGCTTCGAGGCCGAGAAGCTCACGCAGCTGGTGGGGAAGTGACGTGAGCTGGGCGCTGTTCCATCGTTTCGAGGACGAGCGGCCCACAGACTTCCACGAGCTGCGCCAGTTCGGCAATTCGCTGTGGGCCGCGAGCGGCAAGGTGCAGACCTGGGGGCGCTCCAGCGTCGCCGAGTTCGCCAGTCCCCAGGCCGCCGAGGAGGCCCTGGCGCAGCGCGGCCGCGAGATCGAGGCCCAGGGCTACGTGCGGGTGCGCCAGGGCATCCACGACCCGGCCCGCGTCGACTTCGCGCTGCTCACGGACGAGATTCGCGAGGGCGCGCGCCGCGCCTTCGGGGCCATTCGCGCGGCCGAGCCCGAGCGGACCTTCCGGCTTTTCGCGCTGGGCAGCGACGAGAGCGCGATGACCATCGTGCATGCCGCCAGCGACCTCGCCCTGGGCGAACCGGGCGAGATGGAGGACGAGAGCGAGATCTGGAGCTCCGGCGAGTGGTCCCACGGCGATGGCGGCGAGTTCCTCGACATCGCCTACCGCATGCTCCTGGCCTGCCATCGCGAGGACCTGCCCTGCAGCGTCGAGTTCGACGTGCTGCGCGACGGCCTCTTCGAGGCCTGCATCGCCGCGATGGCACAGCTCGATGGCGAGGGATTCTTCGGCACCGGCGCCGAACGCGAGGAGGTGGTGCTGCTGTGCCAGGTCGAGGGCAGTGAGGACATGGAAGGCTCGGTCGCCCGCCTCAACACCGCGCGCGTGGCGGGTCGGCTCCAGCGCTGGATCGATCTCTGCGAATGAAGGCCGGGCCGGGCCTTCAGCCCGGCACCATGCTCAGCCGCTCGGTCAGCGAGTAGCGCTGCATCGTGCGCTCCATGGCCTCGAGGAAGGCCTGCTCCGCGGCGTTCATCTTGCGCGCGCGCAGCCACATCAGCTGGATGTCGACGTCGGTCACGCCCTCGTCGGGCGGCAGGCGCCATAGGCGCTGCTGCGCCAGGTCCTCGCGCACGATGTGCTCGGGCAGGCAGCCGATGCCGAAGCCCGCGAAGATCATGCGCCGCACCTCGTCCAGACTCGACGAGGCGGCCACGATGCGGCCCGTGAAGCCGCGCGTGTCGCGGAACACCGTGAGCGGCGAGAGGCTGTCGCCGAGCTGGTCGCTGGTGAAGGAGACGAAGTTCTCGGCCAGCAGGTCGTTCGTCGTCAGCCCGTGGCGGCCGAACAGCCGGTGGTGGCGGCCGCAGAAGATCGCATAGCGCTGGCGCATGAAGCAGCGCAGGTCCAGCCGCTCGTCGGGCGCGCGGCACAGCCCCAGGCCGACGGTCGCGGTCTTCTGCAGCAGCGAGGAGATGATGTCCGAGGAGCGCATGACCTCGATCTGCAGCTCGATGCGCGGATAGGTCTGGTGGAAGTCGGCCAGGAACTGGTCGTAGACGGCCGACTGCATGCGGCTGAGCGACAGCAGCCGCACCGAGCCCGCGACCTCGTCGCGCCGCTCGTCGAGCTCGCTCTCCAGCCGCGACACGTGGCCGTAGATGTCGCTCGCGATGCGGAACACCTCCTCGCCCGCGCGCGTGGGCTCGAAGCGCGCGCCGTGGCGCTGGATCAGGCGGCAGTCCAGCGATTCCTCGAGCCGCTTGAGCGCCTGGCTCACCGCGGGCTGCGTGACGTGCAGGCGCGCGGCGGCCCGGCTCACGCCGCGCTCCTGCACGATCACGAGGAAGGTGCGCAGCAGGTTCCAGTCGAGCCGATCGTTGAGGAAGCGGGCCTTGTCGAGGGTGGGCGAGGTCATGGGCGGGGGTCCTCCGCCTTCAAGATTAGCTCAACTTATGTGAAAAATAAAAAACAGAAATTTGACTGATATTTGGGCGCTGACGATAGTCCGGGCTCGCCTGCGGCCTTCGCCGTGGCACCCGGAGGAGACACCTTGAACACAGCCAACCCGGCGGCCTCGATGCCGTCCGCCGCCCCGGTCCGCCAACCCGCCCGCGCGGCGGCCGCGGCCTTCGTCGGAACCATGATCGAGTGGTACGACTTCTACATCTACGCCACGGCCGCCGCGCTGGTCTTCGGCGCGCTGTACTTCCCCTCGCAGGACCCGTTCCTGAGCACGATGGCCTCGTTCGGCACCTTCGCCGTCGGCTTCTTCGCGCGGCCGCTGGGCGCGGTGGTGTTCGGCCACATCGGCGACCGGATCGGCCGCAAGAAGGCGCTGATGGCCACCATCGTGATGATGGGCATCGCCACCGTCTGCATCGGCCTGCTGCCCACCTACGGCCAGATCGGCGTGCTGGCGCCGGTGCTGCTGATCGTGCTGCGCGTCGTGCAGGGCATCGCGGTCGGCGGCGAATGGGGCGGGGCGGTGCTGATGGCCGGCGAACACGCGCCCAAGGGCCGCCGCACCTTCTTCGCCTCGTTCGCGCAGCTCGGCAGCCCGGCCGGGCTGATCCTGTCGCTGGTCGCGTTCCGCCTGGTCTCGACCATGGACCCGGCCGACTTCCTCTCGTGGGGCTGGCGCCTGCCGTTCCTGGCCAGCGCCGTGCTGCTGCTGGTGGGCGCCTGCATCCGCCTCGGCGTGCACGAGTCGCCCGAGTTCGAACAGGAGAAGCGCTCGCGGCTCACGGTGAAGCTGCCGATCGCCGAGGTGTTCCGTTCCTCGGGGCTGCTGGTGGCGCTGTGCATCGGCGCCAACACGCTCGGCGTGGCCGGCGTGTACTTCACCAACACCTTCATGATTGCCTACACGACCACCTACCTGGGCGTGACGAAGTCGGTGATCCTCGACTGCCTGTTCCTGGTCGCGATCATCCAGTTCGTGGCGCAGCCGCTGGCCGCGCTGCTGGCCGAGAAGATCGGCGGCGCGCGCTTCCTCAAGCTCAGCGCCTTCCTCGCGATGCTCTCGCCCTATCCGATGTTCCTGCTGGTGCAGGGCGCCAGCGTGCCGTCGATGGTGCTGGGCATCGCGCTCGCGGTGGTCTGCCTGTCGAGCTTCTATTCGGTGATCGCGGGCTTCGTGAGCGGCGTGTTCCCGACGCGCGTGCGCTACTCGGCGATCTCGATCGGCTACCACGTGTGCGGCGCGATCGCGGGCGGCCTGACGCCGCTGGTGGGCACCTACCTGGCGCACCGCTTCGTCGGCCAGTGGTGGCCGCTGGCGGTGTTCTTCACGGGCCTGGCCGGCGTGTCGCTGCTCTGCGTGATGGCGCTCGACGCGTTCAAGCACCGTCGCGCCGATGCCGGCGCCCCCGAGCACTGATCCTGCAACGACACCGATCCGATTCCGATGCTGACCTACTTCCATCCCGAGCAACTGAAGCACCACCCGCAGAGCTACCTCTCGCGCGGCCGCATGCGCACGCCGCAGGAGGTGCCCGAGCGCGCGCTGCGGCTGCTGCGCGCCGCGCGCGCGCTGGGCTTCGAGGTGCGCGAGCCCGCCGACCACGGCGCCGCGCCGCTCGCGGCCGTGCACGGCATGAACTACCTGCGCTTCCTCGAGGAGGCGCATGCCGAGTGGCGGGCCGCGGGCCCCGACTGGGGCGACGAGGTGATGTCGAACATCTACGTGCGCGAAGGCAACGCGCTGCGCGGCGTGCTCGCGCAGGCCGCGCGCTACCTGGCCGACGGCAGCTGCCCGGTGGGCGCGCAGACCTGGCGCTCGGCCTACGGGTCCGCGCAGTCGGCGCTGGCCGGTGCGCAGGCGCTGCTGGCCGGCGAACGCGAGGCCTATGCGCTGTGCCGCCCGCCCGGCCACCATGCGCGCGCCGAGGGCGCCGGCGGCTTCTGCTACCTGAACAACGCGGCCATCGCGGCGCAGGCGCTGCGCGCGCAGCATGCGCGCGTGGCGGTGCTCGATACCGACATGCACCACGGCCAGGGCGTGCAGGAGATCTTCTACGAGCGCGCCGACGTGCTGTACGTCTCGATCCATGGCGACCCGACCAATTTCTACCCGGTGGTCGCGGGCCACGAGGACGAGTGCGGCGCCGGTGCCGGCCTGGGCTTCAACCTCAACCTGCCGATGCCCCATGGCGCCAGCGAGGCGCTGTTCTTCGACCGGCTCGACGCGGCGGCCCGCGCGCTGCGGCGCTACCAGCCCGATGCGCTGGTGCTGGCGCTGGGCTTCGACATCTACCACGAGGACCCGCAGTCGCGCGTCGCGGTGACCACGCCGGGCTTCGCCCGCCTGGGCGAGGCGATCGGCGGGTTGAAGCTGCCGACCCTGATCGTGCAGGAGGGCGGCTACCACCTCGACAGCCTCGAACGGAACGCGGCCGCGTTCTTCGAGGGCTTCGCGCGCGAGCGCTAGCGGCGCGCGTGCAGCGCGCCGTGCACGTGGCCCGCGTGCTGGCCGAAGCCCTCGGGCTCGAGCGCGACCGCGTCGAGCTCCTGGATGATCCCGCAGGGCTGGGCCGAATCGGCGCCGCCGCATTGCTGGCGCAGCGCCTTCAACTGCTTCTCGAGCGTGCGCAACTCGGCGATGCGCGCCGCCACGTGGCCGATGTGGTCGTCGAGCAGCTGGTTGACCTCGCCGCAGTCCTCCTGCGGCGCATCGCGGAATTTCAGCAGGCTGCGGATCTCGTCGAGCGTCATGTCGAGCGAGCGGCAGCGGCGCACGAAGCCCAGGCGCTGCGCGTGGTCCTCGCCGTAGATGCGGTAGTTGCCCTCGGTGCGCGCGGGCGCGGGCAGCAGGCCTTCGCGCTCGTAGTAGCGGATGGTCTCGACGGGCGTGTTCGCGGCCTTGGCCAGATCACCGATTTTCATGATGCGGCAGATGGATGAAGGGCTGGCGGGCGGGCCGGGCCGTGGTGGCCGGCGAAGCCCCGCCAGCGGGTGGGGGAACTGCGTTTGACTCTACACCTGCTTCAGGGTTTTCAATCGAGCCCATGACGAACCAGAACACGCTCGACAGGGATATTCGGGGGGGCACGGCGCCCGCCGACGCGCACGGCCACGACCATGGCCACGCGCACGATCACGGCCATGCGCCCGCGGCCGCGGCCGCGCCGCCCGCGCACGACGCCTGCTGCAGCCACACGGGCTGCGGCTCGGCCTCGGTGTCGGCCTTCGTGTCGGCGCCGGAGCCGGCCGACCTGCCCCAGGGCGCGACGCTGTTCCGCATTCCCACCATGGACTGCGCGGTCGAGGAGTCCGAGATCCGCCGCGCGCTCGAGCCCGTGGCCGGCATCGGCGCGCTGCGCTTCCGGCTCGGCGAACGCACCATGGCGATCACCGCCGACGCAGCGGCGCTGGCCGAGGCCCTGGCGGCGATCCGCAAGGCCGGCTTCAAGCCCGAGCCGGTGGCCGCGCCCGCGCCGGGGGCGGCGCGCAGCATCGAGCCCGCGGGCTGGAAGAGCGCCGGCCTCGCGCGCCTGATCGCGGCGCTGGTGCTCGCCATCGGCGCCGAGTCCGTCTCCTTCCTCGCGCTCGAGGGCAGGGGCTTCATGGTCTTCGAGATGGGGCTCGCGCTCGCGGCCATCGCGCTCGCGGGGCTCGACACCTACAAGAAGGGCTTCGCGGCGCTGGTGCGCGGCCGGCTCAACATCAATGCGCTGATGGCGGTGGCCGTGACCGGCGCCTTCTTCATCGGCCAGTGGCCCGAGGCCGCGATGGTGATGGCGCTCTATGCGATCGCCGAGCTGATCGAGGCGCGCGCCGTGGACCGCGCGCGCAACGCGATCCAGAGCCTGCTGGCGCTGGCGCCCGAGCAGGCCGAGGTGCGTCAGCCCGATGGCGGCTGGCAGACCGTGCCCGCGAGCGAGGTGCCGTTGGGCGTGGTGGTGCGCATCCGCCCCGGCGAGCGCGTGGCGCTCGACGGCGCGGTCACGGCCGGCAGCAGCGCGATCGACCAGGCGCCGGTCACGGGCGAGAGCATCCCGGTCGACAAGACCGTGGGCGACACCGTCTTCGCCGGCACCATCAACCAGACCGCGGGGCTCGAGTTCCGCGTCACCGCGGTGGCCGCCAACACCACGCTGGCGCGCATCATCCACGCGGTGGAGGAGGCGCAGGGCACGCGCGCGCCCACGCAGCGCTTCGTCGACCGCTTCGCCGCGATCTACACGCCGGCCGTGTTCGCGATCGCGCTGGCCATCGCGCTGTTCACGCCCTGGGCCATGGGCTGGACCTGGCTCGAGGCGATCTACAAGGCGCTGGTGCTGCTGGTCATCGCCTGCCCCTGCGCGCTGGTGATCTCCACGCCGGTGACGGTGGTGAGCGCGCTGGCCTCGGCCGCGCGCCGCGGCATCCTGATCAAGGGCGGCACCTACCTCGAGGAGGCGCGCAAGCTCAAGGCGGTGGCGCTCGACAAGACCGGCACCATCACCGAGGGCAAGCCCAGGCTGGTCGAATCCGAGGTGCTCGGCGCCACGGCCGGCGGCGACGCGGCCGTGCTCGCCATCGCGGCCAGCATCGCGGGGCGCTCCGACCACCCGGTGTCCAGGGCCATCGCCGAGGGGCTGAAGTCGGTCGACCATGCGCTCGAGGAGGTGCAGGACTTCGCGGCGCTGCCCGGCCGTGGCGTGGAAGCCGTGCACGGCGGCCAACGCTATGCGCTGGCCAACCATCGGCTGATCGAGGAACGCGGCCTCTGCACGCCCGCGATCGAGGCCGCGCTGAAGCGCCACGAGGAAGCCGGCCGCACGGTCACCCTGCTGGCTTCGGAGCAGGCGGTGCTCGCGCTGTTCGCGGTGGCCGACACCATCAAGCCTTCGTCGCAGGCCGCGGTCGCCGAACTGCGCGCGCTCGGCGTGGTGCCCGTGATGCTGACCGGCGACAACGCCGCCACCGCGAGGACCATCGGCGCGCATGCCGGCATCGAGGACGTGCGCGGCAACCTGCTGCCCGAGGAGAAGCTCGATGCCGTGAAGGCGATGCAGCAGCGCTACGGCATGGCCGCCATGACCGGCGACGGCATCAACGACGCGCCCGCGCTCGCGCAGGCCGACATCGGCTTCGCGATGGGCGGCGCCGGCACCGACACCGCGATGGAGGCGGCCGACGTGGTCATCATGAACGACGACCTGCGCCGCATTCCCGAGACCATCCGGCTGTCGCGCCGCGCGCATGCGGTGCTGTGGCAGAACATCACGCTGGCGCTCGGCATCAAGGGCGTGTTCTTCGTGCTCGCGGTGTTCGGCAGCGCGACCATGTGGATGGCCGTGTTCGCCGACATGGGCGCGAGCCTGCTGGTGGTGGCGAACGGGCTGCGCCTGATGCGCGCCGAGAAGAACAACGCCTGAGCTACCAGCGCGCGGCCCAGCGCTCGAGCGGCACGCGCGCCGCGTTGCAGACGTAGCTCACCGCGTGGTACCAGCCCGCGAGCATCATCAGCTCGAGGCACTGCGCGTGGTCCCAGTGCTCGCCGAGGGCGTGCCACAGCGCATCGTCGATGTCGCCCGTGTCGTGCAGCTGGTCGACCATGCGCAGCAGCAGGGCGTCGCGCGGCTGCAGCGCGCCCAGGTCCGCATCGCGCTCGGCGGTCGCGCGCCGCTCGGCCTCGCCGAGGCCGGCCGCGTCGGCGAAGCCGCTCCAGTGCACGCCCCATTCGTACTCGGCGCCGCAGCGCGCGCACACGCGCAGGATCACGAGCTCGCGCTCGCGCAGCGAGATCGAGGCCTTGCGGCCCAGGAAGTGGCGGCCCAGCTCGAGCGTGCGCTCGGCGAGCCGGGGATTCACGGCCATCACCCGGAACAGGCTCAGCACCTCGGGGGCCTGCGGTGGCGTCATGCGCGCGAGCAGTTCGGCGATGCCTTCGGGGTAGGGCGCCTCGAGCGGCGGAATGCGGGGCGCGGTCTCTGCAGTCATGGGAACTCCTTGCATAGAATGGCTTGAAATCGCTACGAAATCCGTAGCGATGATCCAGTCTATCGCTACGAAATGCGTAGCGCAGTAACGCACGCGACTCGCCCGCCGAACCATGCAAGAGAACGATCCAGCCGAAGCCCCCGCGGTGCACCGCCGCCCCGTCATGCGGTTGCTCGAACAGCTCGGCCGCAAGGGCACCCTGCGCGTGCTGTGGGAGCTGCGCGACGGCCAGCCGCAGAGCTTTCGCGCGCTGCGCACCAGCTGCGGCGAGATGTCGCCCTCGGTGCTCAACGACCGCCTCAAGGAGCTGCGCGCCACCGGGATCGTGGCGCTGGGCGACGCGGGCTATGCGCTGACCGAGTCGGGCGCCGAGCTGGTGCGGCGGCTGAAGCCGCTCAACCAATGGGCCGACCGCTGGTTCGTCCCATGACTTAGGGCACTTCCGAGCGCCGGGGGCGGTCCCCAGAATCGTCCCGATGACCAGTGCCGCAGCCCGCGACCCGAACGGCGAGCTCCTCGACCGTGCCCTCGCACAGCGCGTGCTGCGCGAGCACCTGGCGTCGTTCTATGCCTCGCGCAACGTCTCGGTCGCCACCCACATCGGCTTCGCAATCGCGCTCGGCGTCGCGACCTTCGAGCGCAGCTCGGTCCTCGCGCTGCTGTGGCTGGGTCTGGTGGTCATCATCGACCTCGCGGTGCTGCTGGCGCCGCGCTGGCATGCCGGCATCCCCGATGCCATGAGCGCGACCTGGGCGCGTCGCTATGCCGCGCAGGTCACGCTGCTGAGCGTCGTTGCCGCGCCGGTGCCGGCCTTCTTCATGGCGCGCGACGACCTGGTGACGACCACGCTGCTGGTGGTGGTCATCATGAGCGGCTGGACCCGCTCGATGCAGTCGCTGTGCTCGCTCAAGCCCGCCTTGTTCGGCTACGGCATCCCGATGATGGCGGGGCTGGTGCTCGCGCTGGCCTGGCAGGGCGACGGCGTGCACCTGTTCCTCGCGGTCTTCGGCGCGGTGCACCTGGTGCTCACCTTGCGCATCGCGACGCGCCAGCACCGCGTGCTCGACGAGGCGCTGCGGCTGCGCTTCCGCAACGAGGTGCTGGCCGCGCGCCTGGGCGAGCAGGTGGTGGCCACCGAGCGCGCGAGCCAGGAGAAGAGCCGCTTCCTCGGCACCGCCAGCCACGACCTGCGCCAGCCGCTGCATGCCATCGCGCTGTTCGGCGCCGCGCTCGAGAACGAGCTGCGCAATCGCCCCGAGGGCCGCAACGCCGAGCGGCTGATGCGCGCGGTGCATGCGCTGGGCCATTCGCTCGACACCATGCTCGACGTCTCGCGGCTCGATGCCGGCGTGGTCGCGCCGGCGCTCGACGCGGTGCCGCTCGATGCGCTGTTCCTGCCGCTCAACCACACCTTCTCGGCCCAGGCCGAGCAGCGCCAGCTGCAGCTGCGCGTGCGCGCCAGCGGGCTGTGGGTGCGCAGCGATCCGCAACTGCTGCACCGCATGCTGTCGAACCTGATGGACAACGCGCTCAAGTACACCTGGCGCGGCGGGGTGACGGTGATCGCGCGCGACCGCGGCGAGGTGGTCTGGATCGAGGTGCGCGACACCGGCATCGGCATCGCGCCCGAGCAGTCGGGCCGGATCTTCGAGGAGTTCTACCAGATCGACAACCCGGGCCGCGACCGCTCGCGCGGGCTCGGAATCGGGCTGGCGATCGTGCAGCGTCTCTCGCGCCTGCTCGGCCATCCGGTGCAGGTGCATTCGCGCCTGGGCCGCGGCACGCACGTGCGCGTGGTGGTGCCCGCCGCGCCGGCGCGCGACGAAGCCTGCGCGCCCGCGGCCGCGGCCGCGCCGCCATGGCGCCAGTCCTTCACGCCCGCGCCTTCGTTCGGGCCGCGCGCGCCGATGCCGCGCATGGAACCGATGCCGCGCCGCGTGCTGCTGGTCGACGACGAGGCCGATATCCGCGATGCCATGACCGGCCTGCTGCGCCAGCACGCGATCGACCTGCACGCGGTGGCCGACGAGGCCGCCGCCGCGCAGGCGCTGGCGCGCGCCGGCGCCGAGGGCCGGCCCTACGACCTGCTGCTGTGCGACTACCGGCTGGCCGACGGCTCCGACGGCCTCGATGCCGGGCTGCGCCTGCGCCGGAGCCAGGGCGGACGGCTGCCGCTGCTGCTGGTGACCGGCGAGACCGCGCCGCCGCGGCTGCAGCGCGTACGCGAGTCGGGCGTGCCGGTGCTGTTCAAGCCGGTGGTCGAGGAGTCGCTGCTGCGCGCCATGGCCGCGCTGTGGACCGAGGCCGAGCGCGGCGGGACTTAACATCCGGCCATGTCCGCCACGACGCTGCTGCTGCAACTGATCGTCATCCTCGGCACGGCCCGCGTCTGCGGATGGGTGCTGCGCCACCTCGGCCAACCCGGCGTGGTCGGCGAGATGGCCGCCGGCCTGATGCTGGGGCCGGCCGTCATGGGCGCGCTGTTCCCCTCGCTGCATGGCCAGATCTTCGCGAAGGAGTCGCTGGGCGGCCTGTCGGCGCTCGCCACCGTGGGCCTGGTGCTGTTCATGTTCGTGGTCGGCCTCGAGCTGCGCGCCTCGCAGGGCGTGAAGGCGCAGCTCAAGTCGGCCGGCTGGGTCGGCATCGCCAGCGTGATCGCGCCGCTGGGCCTGGGGCTGGCGATCGCGCCCGCGCTGCATCCTTCGCTGGCACCGACCGGCGTGGGCTTCTGGCCCTTCGCGCTGTTCATCGCGGCGGCGCTGTCGATCACCGCATTCCCCGTGATGGCGCGCATCCTCAAGGACCGCGGCCTGACGCGCACCCCCTTCGGCCAGCTCTCGCTGGGCGCGGCCGCGGTGGTCGACGTCTTCGCCTGGGTGCTGCTGGCCTTCGTGGTGGCGCTGGCCGGCGCCGGCGAGGGCTACCTCGGGCTGCTGCGCACCGGCGGCGGCGCGGTGGCGCTGTTCGCCTTCCTGTTCCTTGGCCTGAAGCCTGCCTATGCCTGGCTGCTGCGCACCCGCGCGCCCGACGGCGAGCCCTCGACCACGGTGCTGGCCTCGCTGATGATCGGCCTGCTGGTCTCGGCCCTGCTCACCGAATGGCTGCACCTGCATGCGGTGTTCGGCGCCTTCCTGTTCGGCGCCTGCCTGCCGCGCGACGACCGCCTGCTGCGTTCGCTGCAGGAGCGCATCGAGCCGCTGTCGATCGTGCTGCTGATGCCGCTGTTCTTCGCGCTCGCGGGGCTGGGCACCACGGCCAGCGCCTTCTCGGGCGCGGGCATCGGCGCGCTGCTGCTGATCGTCGCGGTCGCCAGCATCGGCAAGCTGGCCGGCGGCGCGATCGGCGCGCGCCTGGCCGGCTATGGCTGGCGCGACAGCCTGGCGACCGGCGCGCTGATGAACGCGCGCGGGCTGATGGAGCTGATCGTCATCAAGATCGGCCTCGACGTCGGCCTGATCGGCCCCGAGCTCTTCACCATGCTGCTGGTGATGGCGCTGGCGACCACGGCGATGACGGGGCCGCTGATCAACCTCGTGATGGGGCGCAAGGCGCGCGCGGCCGAGGCGGCGCGCGTGGAGTCCTAGGCGCAGGCGGGGGCGCCGGTGCGGCCGGCGGCACGCGCGCCGGTGCCTTGCGCGCGGACCAGGGCGAGGGCACCCAGGGCGCGGGCATCAGCGCGGCGTGCTGCATCGTGCAGCGGGAAGTCGGGTCGAAAAAAGCATGGGCATCGGCGGCTCCGGTTCGAAGAGGCGCGCATCCTCGGCCCGGCCGTCTTTCCGCGGGCTTACCGCGCGGACGCGGGCCGGTAAGACCGCGGTAAGACTGCCCCATCGAGCATCCGGGCTTCCCTGACAACCCGATTGGCTTCGCCATGCCGCGTGCTTCCTCGCTCTCTTCCTTCTCCCGTTGCCTGCCCGTGCTCGCGGGCCTGTCGCTGACCCCGTGGGCCGTGCCCGCCTGGGCGCAGGACACGGCCCTCGAACAGCCGCTCGCCGAGCCTTCCGCCGCCCCGTCCGACGACCGCGCCCGCTGGGGCCTGGGCCTCGCCGCCGGCGTCAGGCAGCAGCCCTACACCGACGCCGGCAACAAGTCGCAGGGCCTGCCGCTGGTCTACTTCGAGAACCGCCATGTGCGCGTGTTCGGCACCGGCGCGGAACTCAAGCTGCCGGCGCTCGAGCTGGGCGGCCGTTCCTCGCTGTCCTTCGGCCTGCGCGCCCGCTACGGCCTGGGCGGCTACAAGCCCGACGATGCGCCCGTGCTCTCGGGCATGGAGGAGCGCAAGGGCAGCATCTGGCTCGGCGCCGGCCTCGTCTGGCGCAACGAGCTGGCCGACGTCTCGCTCGAATGGCTCGGCGATGCCTCGGGCAAGAGCAAGGGCCAGCACCTGCGCCTGGGCGTGCAGCGCGACTTCCGCGCCGGCCGCTTCACCTTCACGCCGCGCCTCGAGGCCGTGTGGGTCGACGACAAGTACGTCGACTACTACTACGGCGTGCGCGCGCAGGAGGTCCGCATCGGGCGTCCGCTCTACCTGGGCCGCTCGAGCGTCAACACCGAGATCGGCCTGCGCGTGGGCTATGCGATCGACCGCCACCAGTCGGTGTTCCTCGACATCGGCTCCACCCAGCTGGGCAAGCAGATCAAGAACAGCCCGCTGGTGAACCGCTCCGGCCTGGGTTCGGCCTCGGTCGGCTATCTCTACCGTTTCTGAGGCATCCTCGGGCGCATGAACCGGATCGCGCTGATCGAAGACCACGAACGCATGGCCGCGCTGGTCTGCAAGGCGCTGTCGGGCGCGGGCATCGAGGCCGACGTCTTCGGCCGCATCGACAGCGCCGCGCATGCACTGCGCGGCACCGCCTATGCGGCGCTGGTGGTCGACCGCGGCCTGCCCGACGGCGACGGCCTGGAGCTGGTGCGCCGGCTGCGCGCGGCCGGCACGCGCACCCCGTGCCTGATGCTGACCTCGCGCGATGCGCTGCACGACCGCGTCGATGGCCTGGAATCGGGCGCCGACGACTACCTGGCCAAGCCCTTCTCGATGGAGGAGCTGGTGGCGCGCGTGCGCGCGCTGCTGCGCCGGCCGGTGCAGCTGCAGAGCCTGTCGCCGGCCCATGGCGACATCCGGATCCAGCCCGACAGCGGCACGCTGGCCTGCGGCCCCGAGGCGGTCACGCTGGCGCCGGCCGAGCTGCAGATCATGCTGTGCCTGGTGCGCGCCGGTGGGCAGACCGTGCGGCGCGGCGCGCTCGAGTCGGCCGCCTGGGGCCTGTCGGAAGCGGTCACGCCCAATGCGCTCGACGTGGCCCTGCACCGGCTGCGCAGGAAGCTGCAGGCCGTGGACTCGCGCTTGCAGATCGCCAACGTGAGAGGCCACGGCTATGCGCTTCGCGATGCCGCGTAGCCTCGGCACGCGCCTGCTGGTCACCTACGTGGCGGGCGTGCTCGTGTGCATCGTGCTGATCGCCGCGGGCGGTGCCGTGGCGTTCGCGCTGCGCGGCCAGGTGTTCAACGAGAGCATCGCCAACCATGCGCGCCTGATCGCTCGCGCGCTGCGCTTCGACGCGGCCGGGCAGCCGGTGGGCCTGGACGAATCCCGCCTCACGATGTGGCTCTATGCGGGCCTGGGCCGCGAGACCTCGGTGCGCGTGCTCGACGCGGCGGGCCAGGTCGTGCTGCCCGCGGGGCAGGGCCTGGCGGCGCTGCGCGCGGACAACGGCAGCTTCGAGCCGGAAGGCCGCTCCTTCGACGCGGTGGCGGACGGCCTGCCGATGCGGGTCGCGACCGAGGCCATCGAGCATGGCGGCCGGCGCTGGTACGTGCAGGTGGCGATCAGTCGGCGCTTCATCGAGGTCATGGAGCGCGCCGTCGGCCTGCCGGCGCTGGGGCAGGGCATGCTGTTCGCGAGCCTGGCCTCGGTGCTGGTGTTCGCCGTCGCCATGTACTTCACCCTCGGCCGCATGCTGCGGCCGCTGCGCGCGGCGTCCGACAGCGCCGCCTGCATCACGCCGCGCACGCTCGATGCGCGGCTCGAGGTGCGCGGGCTGCCGTCCGAGATGCTGCCGCTGATCGAGGCCTTCAACCGCGCGCTCGACCGGCTCGAGCGCGGCTATGTCGCGCAGCAGGATTTCCTCGGCACGGTGGCGCACGAGCTCAAGACCCCGCTGGCGCTGATCCGCGCCCAGATCGAGCTGCATGGCGCGGGCGATGCCGGCTTCGATCGCGAGGCCCTGCTGCGCGACGTCGACCAGATGGCGCGGCACGTGAACCAGCTGCTGCACCTGGCCGAGGCCACCGAGCTGCGCAACTACGAGATCGGCCTCGTGCACCTGGCCGCGTTGGTCGACGAGGTGGGCGACTACCTGGCGCGGCTGGCCGAGCGGCGCCGGGTGCGGCTCGACCTGCGCGTGGCCTCCGAGTCGCTCGGCTGGCGCGCCGACCGCGGGGCGCTGTTCACGCTGCTGAAGAACCTGCTCGAGAACGCGATCCAGCATTCGCCGCCGAACGCGACGGTGCGGCTGGTGGCCGACGAACAGCGGATCTCGGTGCGCGACCAGGGGCCCGGGCTGAGCGCCACCGAGTTGCCGAAAGTCTTCGAGCGCTTCTGGCGCGGCGCCGGACGGCGCGACGAAGGCTCGGGCCTGGGGCTCGCGATCTGCCAGGAGATCGCGCTCGCGCATGGCTGGCAACTGACGGTGCGCAGCGCGGCACCGGGGGCCGAGTTCGTGGTCGCGCGCGAAACCTCCTAGCGGGTCCTAGCGCGGCGTCATCGACGGCGCCGCGGCCGCCGCCTGCGCGCGCAACTGCAGCGCCGCTTCCAGCCGCATCCGTTCCTCGGGCGTGAAGAGCTGCTGCTTCATCTGTTCGAGCGACTGCGCATCGGCCTTGGCCGATTGCAGTGCCGCGTACTGCGCGAGCCGCCCCTGCCAGTCGCGTTCCTCGCGGTCGAGCTGGGCGAGCTGCTGCGCGGCCGGCGCGCCGTACTGCGCGCTGCGTTCGGCGAAGCGTTCCTGGTCGCTGGCGCCGCGCGCTTCGAGCGCCGCGGTCTGCGAGGCCACCTGGAGCTGGGCCACGGTCCCGGCGCGCTGGGCGCGTTGGGTCTCGCCGAGGCTGCGCTCGTTGTCCTCGAGCGCGGCCTGGCGCTGCGCGGGCGTGAGGGCGGTGTTGCGCTCGATCTCGAGCCGCGCGAGGCTGTAGCGGTCGAAGTCGTCGTCGGCACCGAACAGCGCCTGGTACTCGTCGGGCATGAAGTGCTGTTCGCGCACCCGGCGGCGCGCCTCGACCGTGTCGCGCAGCGCGCGCGGATCGCCGAGGTCGGCCGGCAGCTGCAGCGCGCCGAGCGCCACGCGGTAGTCGACGTAGCGGCCCAGCAGCGCCCGGGCGCGCGCCGCCTCGTGCGGCGCGAAGTGCGTGGGCACCAGCGCCTCGACGCGGCGCTTGAGGTCCTCGGGGCTCGCGGCCTCGCCGGCTTCGAGCAAGAGCGCCTCGATGCGGTCGCGCAGGTTCGGCGTGAGGAAGCTGTCGGCGATGACCGCGGGCGCGGCGGTCGGGGGCGTCTGCGCCAGCGGCACGGGACCGGCCGATGCGGCCTCACCCGTGCGCGCCTCGCTTTCCGCCGGGCCCGACATGCCGAACCACCAGCCGCCGAGCGCCACCACCGCGGCCGCGGCCAGAACCAGGGGCCAGCGGCGCGTCACAGGCCGATCTGCTTGAGGCGGGTGGCGTGCTGGCGGTACAGCGCGACCGGATCGGGTGCGAGCCAGTCGCGCACGCCGAGCAGCTGGTTCACCTCGTCGAGGTGGTTCTGGCGGTAGTCGCCCAGGTGCTTGCCCAGGCGCGAGGAGCACACGGCCACCAGGCCGTCGTTGGTCTCGCCGAAGCTCAGGCCCAGCAGGCCGAGCGAAGCGTCGCTGGGATCGAGCAGGTTGGTCACGGGCTGCTTGCCGGTCCACGAGTAGTAGCGCACGCCACCGACCACCTCGGCGCCGTCGCCGCAGCCCGTGGGCACGGCCTGCGGGAAGCGGCGCGTGAAGTCGGCCGAGCCGGCCGCGGTCAGCGAATCGAGCGCGGCCACCGGCATCTGCGGCAGCCCGCTGCCGCCCGAGCCGAGGTTGATGAGCGCCACGAAGGCATTCACCGCGCCGTTGAGCACGGTCTCGCTGAGCGAGCCGGCCGGCACGGTGCCGCGCAGGATGTCGGCCACGCGCGAGCCCTTGTTCGGGCCGGCCACCGAGGTGACCGAGGCCACGAGCTGCGGCGCCACGCCTGCCACGTAGCGGATGGTCGGGCCGCCATGCGAATGGCCCACCAGGTTGACCTTGGCGGCCCCGGTGATGGCCATGATGTTCTTCACCTGCGCGAGCAGTTGCTCGCCGCGCACCTCGGTGCTGTTGGCGGCCGACACCTGCGCCACGAACACGCGCGCGCCGCTGCGCTGCAGCGCCGAGGGAATGCCGTACCAGTAGTCGACGCCGAACAGCGAATCGAAACCGAACAGGCCGTGCACGAGCACGATCGGGTAGCGGGTCTGCGTGGCGTTGTCCTGCGCCTGCGCGGGGGCCATGAAGCCCAGAAGGCCCAGCAGGGCGAAGACCGTCGGAAGCGCCAGGCGGCGCAGCAGACCACCGAAAAATCCATTCATGCTCATCTCCTTGAGTGCCGGTTAATAAAACGAACGTCCGTGCTTTTTATTGAGGGCGGATTCTTGGGGGCGCGGCGCCTGTGCCGTATCGGGATAAACCCGGCTTGGCCGACGAAAGGTACGCGCAGTTCCGCGAAGGAAGCCCAAAGTTCTCGGGCGTTGCGTGCGCGATGAAGAAGAAAGGCGTCAGCGGCCCGCGGCGGCCGGACGCCCGCGCATCACGGGTGCGTTGGCACCGTGAAGCCGATGCGCGTCGTGCCGTTTTGGCTGGATGCGAACACGCGACCGCCGTGCATGCGCGCGATGGCCTCGACGATAGCCAGGCCCAGCCCATGGTGGCGGGCCGAGCCGTCGCGCGCCGGGGCCGCGCGGTAGAAGCGCTCGAACAGCCGCGGCAGCACCTCGGGCGCGATGGCGGCGCCGCGGTTGACGAGCACCAGCGCGATCGCGTCGCGCTGGCTGCCCGGGCCGGCGTCGGGCCCGATCTCGATCGCGATGGCCGAGCCCGGCGCCGCGAAGCGGATGGCATTGCCCAGCAGGTTCGAGAGCGCGCGGCGCACCAGCGCCGCATCGACGTCGACCCTGGCATCGCCGTCGACGCGCGCCTGCAGCCCGGCCTCCTCGAGCATGGCGTCGTGGAAGTCGATCACGTCCACCGCCTGCGCCGCCAGGCTCACGGTCGCGCGCGAGCGCGTCGCGCCGCCGCGCTCGGCCTGCGAGAGGAACAGCATGTCGGTCACGATGCCCGAGAGGCGGCCGATCTCCTCGAGGTTGGAGGCCAGCACGGCCTGCAACTCCTCGTTGCCGCGCGGACGGGTCAGCGCGAGCTCGGTCGAGCCGATCAGGTTGGCCAGCGGCGTGCGCAGCTCGTGTGCCACGTCGGCGTTGAAGGATTCGAGCTGCACGTAGGCGCGCTGCACACGCAACAGCAGTGCGTTGAACTGCGTGATCCAGGGTTGCAGTTCCTCGGCGAAGGCCAGCGCGTCGATCGGCTCGTTGGGCCGGTCGGGCGCCATCGCCGAGGTACGCTCGGCCAGCGCCTTCAGCGGCCGCAGACCGCGCCGCACCAGCCAGAAGCCGGTCAGCGAGACCAGCGCCGTGCCCAGCAGCACCGCGCCCAGCAGGGTCCAGGCCAGGCGCTCGAGCAGCCGCGCGTCGTTGGCCACGCTGATGCCGATGGAGACCGTGAGCGGCGCGGTCTGCGCGCCCGGCGCGCGCCACGGCATCTGCCGGTCGCTGCGCACCCAGCGCCCGCCCGTGGGCGGCGTGGAGCGGAAGATGGTGTCGCCCGTGGCCGTGACGATGGAGAGGCTGAACTCGTCCTCCATCGAGAAGAAGTCCTCGAGCTTGTGCCGCAGGGTCGAGAGATCGCCGGCCTTCTCGCCCTCGGCCAGCAGGTGCTGCACCAGCTCGGCCTTGTGCGCGATCTCGGTGTCCTGCTTGGCGCCGAAGTTCCAGGCCGTGACCAGGTAGACCGCGAGGCACACCACGCTGAGGCCGAAGAAGGTCTGGGCCGCGAACCAGAGCGACAGCCGGCGGCGTATCGAGGGGGCGCGCATGCTCGGGCCCTCAGGCCCAGGAGCGGTCTTCGAGCACGTAGCCCATGCCGCGCACCGTGTGCAGCAGCTTCACCTCGAAGGGATCGTCGATCTTGCCGCGCAGCC
Organism: Variovorax sp. GW821-FHT09B01; assembly: GCF_059418345.1. Classification (NCBI taxonomy): domain Bacteria; kingdom Pseudomonadati; phylum Pseudomonadota; class Betaproteobacteria; order Burkholderiales; family Comamonadaceae; genus Variovorax; species Variovorax sp. GW821-FHT09B01. The sequence goes on from NZ_JBWKPQ010000012.1 coordinate 162,149, forward strand.
GGCGGATCGCCACCTCGACCACGTTGGTGTCGCTGTCGAAGTTCATGTCCCACACCTGCTCGGCCAGCGTGGTGCGCGAGAGGATCTGGCCGCGCCGGCGCAGCAGCACCGTCAGCAGCATGAATTCCTTCGAGGTCAGGTCGACGCGCTTGCGCGCGCGCTGGCACTTGCGGCTCGCGAGGTCGAGCTCCAGATCGGCCAGACGCAACACGGTGGCGTCTTGGGCCTGGCCGCGGCGCAGCAGGGCCTGGATGCGCGCGAGCAGTTCCGAGAACGAGAAGGGCTTGACCAGGTAGTCGTCGGCGCCCTGCTGCAGGCCGTTGACGCGGTCCTCGACCTTGTCGCGCGCGGTCAGCACCAGCACCGGGACGTTCTTGGTGCGGCGTATCGCCTTGAGCACCGCGAATCCGTCGATGCCCGGGAGCATCACGTCGAGCAGGATCAGGCCGTAGTCGCCCTCGGTGGCCAGGTAGCGGCCCTCGATGCCGTCGCGCGCGATGTCGACGACGTAACCGTTCTCCTCCAGGCCTTTCTTGAGGTAGTCGCCCAGCTTGGGCTCGTCCTCGATCACAAGAATTCGCATCGCCGGATGGTAATGAAACAGGGGCCTCGCAGGGGGTTACAAATTCGTAATCCGCTTGACGGACAAAGCCGTGTCGAGGCGTCGTACAGTGCGCTGCACCCGCGTTCCGTGGGGTCTTGAAAGCCTCGGTGCCGCAGGTGCCGTCGATATACTCCCGCTCCCATGCGCCGCTGGCTGTTGATCTTCCTGGTGTTCCTGCTTCCGCTCCAGTACAGCTGGGCGATGTCGGCCGCCTATTGCGCGCACGAGCAGGACGCGCAGACACAGCACTGGGGCCACCACGAGCATCCGGGCAACGCGGCCGAAGACCGCAGCCACGCCGACGCGGGCACGTCGAAGGACGCCGGCAACGCGCCGAATCCCGCGATCGGCGACTGTGCCCTGTGCCACTTCGGTCATGCGCAGCATGCGGTGGCGGCGCCCGCCGAAGTGCCCGGCATCGCCTTCGTTCCGCAGGGCCCGCGCGCCGTGCTCGCCGAGTCCTTCGACTCCCACATCCCCGAAGTGCCAGTGCGCCCCGCATGGACTCTCGCCGCCTGATCCGGCGAGAGCACGCCTTCATTCCCTTTTCGCACTGACACGGTTCATGCACTGAGCTCTCGCCGGATTTTCCCGTTCGTTGTTTCGCAACCCAGGAGAATCCGATGCGCACGCTCTTCGTGCCGCTGGCCGTGTTGGCCTTGGCGGTACCCCCGGTCTTCGCCCAGCCTTCGCTGCCCACGCAGCAGGCCGCGACCGGCACTTCCACTTCTGCTGCCTCATCGCAGGCATCCGCCGGCTTCGAGCCCGCGGGCCCGCTGACCCTGCGCAGCGCGCTCGCGCTGGCGTTCCAGGCCAACCCGGGCCTGTTCGCGGCCCGGCGCGAGCGCGAGGCCACCGATGGCGCGCTGGTGCAGGCCGGCGCCTGGCCCAATCCGACGCTCGACGTGACGCTCGAGGACACGCGGCGCGACAACCGCACCACCACGGTCCAGCTGAGCCAGCCGATCGAGCTCGGCGGCAAGCGCGCGGCGCGCGTGAGCGCGGCCGAACGCGCGCGCGACCAGGCCGAATCCGCGCTCGCGGCCAAGCGCGCCGAGCTGCGTGCGACCGCGATCACGCTGTTCTTCGAGGTGCTCTCGGCACAGGAACGGCTGCGGCTGGCGCAGGACTCGGTAGGCCTCGCGCAGGCGGCCACGCGCGCCGCGGCCAACCGCGTGGCGGCCGGCAAGGTCTCGCCGCTGGAAGAAACCCGCTCGCGCGTGGCCGAGGCCGGCATCCGCGTCGAGCTGATGCAGGCCGAGGGCACCCTGCGCACGGCGCGCCAGCAGCTCGCGGCGCTGTGGGGCAATCCGGCGCCGCGCTTCACGCAGGTCGACGGCGCGGTCGACCGCCTGCCGCAGCCCCTGGGCGAGCAGGAGGTGGCACTGCGCCGTGCCGAGGCACCGGCGCTGCGCCAGGCGCGGCTCGAGGTCGAGCGCCGGCGCGCGCTGTCCGAGCTGGAGCGCGCCAAGCGCATTCCCGACGTGACCGTGTCGCTGGGTGCCAAGCGCGTGCCGGCCTCCGAGGGCGAGGGCGGTGCCGGCAGTTCGCGCCGTGACCAGGTGGTGCTGGGCCTGTCGGTGCCGCTGCCGATCTTCGACACCAACCGCGGCAACCTCGCCGAGGCCCTGAGCCGCGAGGAGAAGGCGCGCGACGAGCTCGCCGCGGCCGAACTGCAGCTGGGCGCCGACCTGGCCCAGGCGAGCGAACGGCTGCGTTCGGCGCGTGCCACCGCCGAGACCCTGCAGCGCGACGCGCTGCCCGGCGCGGCCGAGGCCTGGCGCGCGGCCACCAAGGGCTTCGAGCTCGGCAAGTTCAGCTTCCTCGAGGCGCTCGATGCGCAGCGCACGCTGTTCCAGGTGCGCGCGCAGTACCTGCTGGCGCTGGCCGAGGCGCACCGCGCCGCGGGCGAACTCGACCGGCTGCTCGGCACCGAGGGCCTGTCCGACGACCTCGCCACCCCGGCCCCCATGGCCGCCATTCCCGCCGCCACCCCCCATTCCGCTGTCACCCGCTGAGGTTTCCCATGAGCATCGAACAAGAACGCAAGAACGCCTCGCCCGCCGTGGGCCGCAAGCAATGGATCGCAATCGCCGTCGTGCTGGCCGTGGGGCTGGCCGTCGGCGCGCTGATCCTGCGCACCGGAGGACCGTCGAAGCCCGCCGGCGGCCACGCCGAGTCGGCCGCGCATGCCGACGAGGAGCACCACGAGAGCGGCAAGGAGGCCGCCGGCCATGGCCATGACCACGAGGAGGCGAAGGGCCATGCCGATGGCGAGCACCACGAGGAGGAGGGCAAGGGCGAGAAGAAGGCCGAGGCCGGCGATGACGGCCACGGGCACGGGGCCAAGGAGGAGGCCAAGGGCGAAGCAAAGGGCGAAGCGAAGGGCGACGCCAAGGCCGAGACCAAGGCCGCCGCCGGCGGGCACGAGGGCGAGGACCGCAGGATCGCCTTCACCGAGGCCCAGATCAAGGCCGCCGGCGTGGCGATCGAGACCACCGGCCCCGCGAACATCCGCACCGCGCTGCAGCTGCCGGGCGAGATCCGCTTCAACGAGGACCGCACGGCGCACGTGGTGCCGCGCGTGCCGGGCGTGGTCGACAGCGTGCCCGCCAACCTCGGGCAGGAGGTCAAGCGCGGCCAGGTGCTGGCGGTGATCTCGAGCCCGGCGCTGTCGGAGCAGCGCAGCGAGCTGCAGTCGGCGCAGCGCCGGCTCGAGCTGGCGCGCAGCACCTACGAGCGCGAGAAGAAGCTGTGGGAGGAGAAGATCTCGCCGCAGCAGGACTACCTGCAGGCGCAGCAGCTGATGCAGGAGGCGCAGATCGCGGTCGCCAACGCGAACCAGAAGCTGCTGGCGCTCGGCGCCGTGCCGGGCTCGGGCGGCGGCTCGCTGGGCCGCTACGAGCTGCGCGCGCCCTTCGACGGGCTGGTGGTCGAGAAGCACATCTCGCTCGGCGAATCGGTCAAGGAGGACGCCAACGTCTTCACCGTGTCCGACCTGTCCACCGTCTGGGCCGAGATCAGCGTGCCGGCGCAGCACCTGCCGCTGGTGCGCACCGGCGAGACGGTCCGCATCCGTTCCACCGCCTTCGACCAGGTGGCGCAGGGTAAGGTGTCGTACGTGGGCGCGCTGCTCGGCGCGCAGACGCGCACCGCGACCGCGCGCGTGACGCTGACCAACCCGCAGCGCGTGTGGCGCCCGGGGCTGTTCGTCAATGTCGAGCTGGTGGCCTCGGAACTGCAGGCGCCGGTCACGGTGTCGGCCGAGGCGGTGCAGAGCGTGGAGGACAAGCCCACCGTGTTCCTGCGCGTGCCGGGCGGCTTCCTGCCGCAGGCGGTGCAGACCGGGCGCAGCGACGGACAGCGCATCGAGATCACCGGCGGGCTGAAGCCGGGCCAGGCCTATGCCGCCGCGGGCAGCTTCGTCGTGAAGTCGCAGCAGGGCAAGGCCTCTGCGACCCACACCCACTGAGGACGCACGATGTTCGAACGTGTGATCCGATTCGCCATCGAGCAGCGCTGGCTGGTGCTGCTCGCGGTGCTGGGCATGGCCGCGCTCGGCGTGTTCAGCTACCAGAAGCTGCCCATCGACGCGGTGCCCGACATCACCAACGTGCAGGTGCAGATCAACACCGCCGCGCCCGGCTACTCGCCGCTCGAGACCGAGCAGCGCGTGACCTACCCGATCGAGACCGTGATGGCCGGCCTGCCGGGCCTGCAGCAGACGCGCTCGCTGTCGCGCTACGGCCTGTCGCAGGTGACCGTGATCTTCAAGGACGGCACCGACATCTACTTCGCGCGCCAGCTCGTCAACGAGCGCATCCAGTCGGCGCGCGAGAAGATGCCCGAGGGGATCTCGCCGGTGGTGGGGCCGATCTCCACCGGCCTGGGCGAGATCTACCTCTGGACCGTGGAGACGGGGGAGGGCGCGAAGCGGCCCGACGGCCAGCCCTACACGTCCACCGATCTGCGCGAGATCCAGGACTGGATCATCAAGCCGCAGCTGCGCAACGTGCCGGGCGTGACCGAGATCAACTCCATCGGCGGCTATGCCAAGGAGTTCCAGATCGCGCCCGATCCCGCCAAGCTGCTCGCGCACGGCCTCACGATGACCGACATCGTGACCGCGCTCGAGCGCAACAACGCCAACGTGGGCGCGGGCTACATCGAGAAGCGCGGCGAGCAGTACCTGATCCGCGCGCCGGGCCAGGTGAAGTCGGCCGAGGACATCGGCAACGTGATCCTCGGCAACGCGCAGGGCGTGCCGCTGCGCGTGTCCGACGTGGCGCAGGTCGGCATCGGCCAGGAGCTGCGCACGGGCGCGGCCACCGACAACGGCCGCGAGGTGGTGCTCGGCACGGTGTTCATGCTGATCGGCGAGAACAGCCGCAGCGTCTCGCAGGCGGTCGACCGCAAGATGCAGGAGATCAACCGCACCCTGCCCGAGGGCGTGAAGGCGGTGACGGTGTACGACCGCACGGTGCTGGTCGACAAGGCCATCGCCACGGTGAAGAAGAACCTGCTCGAGGGCGCGGTGCTGGTGATCGCGATCCTGTTCCTGTTCCTCGGCAACATCCGCGCGGCCATCATCACCGCGCTGGTGATCCCGCTGTCGATGCTGTTCACCTTCACCGGCATGGTGAACCAGCGCATCAGCGCCAACCTCATGAGCCTGGGCGCGCTCGACTTCGGCATCATCATCGACGGCGCGGTGGTGATCGTGGAGAACTGCGTGCGCCGCCTGGCCCATGCGCAGGCCCACAAGGGCCGGCCGCTCACGCGCAGCGAGCGCTTCCACGAGGTCTTCGCGGCCTCGCAGGAGGCGCGCCGGCCGCTGCTGTTCGGCCAGCTCATCATCATGATCGTGTACCTGCCGATCTTCGCGCTCACCGGCGTCGAGGGAAAGCTGTTCCACCCGATGGCCTTCACCGTGGTGATCGCGCTCCTGGGCGCGATGATCCTGTCGATCACCTTCATCCCCGCGGCCGTGGCGCTGTTCATCGGCAGCAAGGTCGGCGAGAAGGAGAACCGGCTGATGTCGTGGGCGCGCCGCGCCTATGCGCCGCTGCTGGCACGCGTGATGAACGCCAAGCCGCTGGTGATCACGCTGGCCTCGGTGGCGGTGGTGCTGTCGGGCCTGCTGGCCACGCGCCTGGGCACCGAGTTCGTGCCCAGCCTCAGCGAGGGCGACTTCGCGATCCAGGCGCTGCGCATCCCGGGCACCAGCCTCACGCAGTCGGTCGAGATGCAGCAGCAGCTCGAGCGCACGCTGAAGACCAAGTTTCCCGAGATCGAGCGCGTGTTCGCGCGCACCGGCACGGCCGAGATCGCATCCGACCCGATGCCGCCGAACATCTCCGACGGCTACATCATGCTCAAGCCCGAGAGCGAATGGCCCACGCCCCGGCGCAGCCGCGCCGAGCTGCTGGTGGCGGTGCAGGAGGAGGTCGAGAAGCTGCCGGGCAACAACTACGAGTTCTCGCAACCGATCCAGCTGCGCTTCAACGAGCTGATCTCGGGCGTGCGCAGCGACGTGGCGGTGAAGATCTTCGGCGACGACATGGCGGTGCTCGAGAAGACCGCCGCGCAGGTGGCCGGCGTGCTCAACGGCATCGGCGGCGCGGCCGAGGTCAAGGTCGAGCAGACCACGGGCCTGCCGATGCTCACGGTGGAGATCGACCGCGGCAAGACCGCGCGCTACGGCCTCAACGTGGGCGACGTGCAGGACGCGGTCTCGACCGCGGTCGGCGGCCGCGAAGCGGGCATCCTGTTCGACGGCGACCGGCGCTTCGGCATCGTGGTGCGCCTGCCCGAGAACCTGCGCACCGACCTGGAGGCGATCCAGCGGCTGCCGATCGCGCTGCCGCGCGGCACGGCGGCGCCCGCGGGCATCGCCGGCAGCACGGTGCAGGGCTCCACCGGCGCCGCGCCCGAGGGCCAGCGTCTGAGCTTCATCCCGCTCGGCGAGGTCGCCACGCTGTCGGTCGCGCCCGGTCCCAACCAGATCAGCCGCGAGGACGGCAAGCGCCGCATCGTGGTCAGCGCCAACGTGCGCGGGCGCGACCTCGGCTCCTTCGTGGCCGAGGCGGAGCAGGCGATGCAGTCGGTGCGCATTCCCGTGGGCTACTGGACCGACTGGGGCGGCCAGTATGAGAACCTCGAGTCGGCGACCCAGCGGCTGCAGATCGTGGTGCCGGTGTCGCTGCTGCTGGTGTTCGTGCTGCTGTTCGCGATGTTCGGCAACCTCAAGGACGGCCTGCTGGTCTTCACCGGCATCCCGTTCGCGCTCACCGGCGGCATCGTGGCGCTGTGGCTGCGCGACATCCCGCTGTCGATCTCGGCCGCGGTGGGCTTCATCGCGCTGTCGGGCGTGGCGGTGCTCAACGGGCTGGTGATGCTGTCGTTCATCCGCAACCTGCGCGAGGGCGGCCTGCCGCTCGATGCCGCGATCCGCGAGGGCGCGCTGACCCGGCTGCGGCCGGTGCTGATGACCGCGTTGGTCGCCTCGCTGGGCTTCGTGCCGATGGCCATCGCCACCGGCACCGGCGCCGAGGTGCAGCGGCCGTTGGCCACGGTGGTGATCGGCGGTATCCTGTCCTCGACCGCGCTCACGCTGCTGGTGCTTCCGCTGCTCTACCGCATCGCGCACCGGCGCGACGAGGAAGAGACCGAGGAGGAGGCCCGCGAACGGCAGCAGGGCGCGCCGATCGACCCCGAACCGCGAGCCGCATCCCATGGCCCATGAGCATTCGCACGGCGCCGGCGCGAACGAGAAGGCACTGCGCTGGGCGCTGCTGCTGACCTCGACCTACCTCGTGGCGGAGGTGGTCGGCGGGCTGGTCTCGGGCAGCCTCGCGCTGCTGTCCGATGCCGCCCACATGTTCACCGACACGGTGGCGCTGGCGATCTCGCTGGCCGCCATCCGCATCGGCCAGCGGCCGGCCGACCGGCGCCGCACCTTCGGCTACCACCGCTTCGAGATCCTCGCGGCGGTGCTCAACGCGGTGCTGCTGTTCCTGGTGGCGATCTACGTGCTGTACGAGGCCTGGCGGCGCATCGCGGCGCCGGCCGAGATCCAGTCGACCATGATGCTGCTGGTGGCCGCGGGCGGGCTGGTCGTCAACCTGATCGGCATGCGCCTGCTGGCCGGCGGCAAGGACAAGAGCCTCAACGTCAAGGGCGCCTACCTCGAGGTCTGGGCCGACATGCTGGGCTCGGTGGGCGTGATCGTCGGCGCCCTGGTGATCCGCTACACCGGCTGGGCCTGGGTCGATTCGCTGATCGCGGTGGCCATCGGCCTGTGGGTGCTGCCGCGCACCTGGCGCCTGCTGCGCGAGAGCCTCAACGTGCTGCTCGAGGGCGTGCCCGACGAGGTCGACCTGCCCGAGGTCGAGCGCGCGCTGCTCGCGAGCGAGGGCGTGGCCAGCCTGCACGACCTGCACGTGTGGGCGCTGTCCAGCGGCAAGGTGAGCCTCAGCGTGCACGTGGTGAGCGCGCCCGAGGTCGACGACCTCGCGCCGCTGGTGCAGCGGCTGCGCGCGCTGCTGGCCGAGCGCTTCGACATCCACCATTCGACCGTGCAGGCCGAGCGCGTGCCTTGCGAGCAGGCGGGGGAGACGCACGGCTTCGGCGCCTGAGCGGTTCGTGACTCGCGGATGGCGCACAATCCGCCGCGAATCACAGCACACAGGACCGATGAGCCGCAGCCACCGCCAGTCTTATTCGCCCGCCATCGAGGCCGCCGCCGCCCGCGAGCCGCGGCGCCGCAAGGGCGACGCACCCTCGCATGCGCCGATGGCCTTCGACGCGGCATCGGCGCCCGCGACCTCCGCGCCCCCCACGAGGACCTGGCGCTCGACGGTGGTCGGCGCCGCCATCGGCTTCGGCATCGTGCTGGCGCTGGCCATGCAATGGCTCATGACCTGGCAGATCGACAACGCGCAGCAGCGCCGCGAGCAGCAGAAGCAGCTGCGCGCGGCCGCCTCGCGCTGCTACGAGCAGGCGTCGAATGCCGCGGTGCAGGCCTGCCTCAAGGAGGTCGAGGCCAGGGGCGTGGCGGCCCAGCCCTGAAGCGTCAGCGCGCGGGCCGGATCGCCGACTTCGGACGGAAGGCCTTGCAGACCGTGTCGTCGGTCTCGAGGTAGGGCCCGCCGATCAGGTCGATGCAGTAGGGCACGGCCGCGAAGATGCCGGGCACGAGCTGCGTGCCCTCGGCGTCCTTCAGGCCTTCGAGCGTTTCCGCGATCGACTTGGGCTGGCCCGGCAGGTTGATGATCAGGCTCTTGTCGCGGATCACCGCGACCTGGCGCGAGAGGATCGCGGTCGGCACGAAGCGCAGGCTGATCTGGCGCATCTGCTCGCCGAAGCCCGGCATCTCCTTGTGGGCGACCGCCAGCGTGGCCTCGGGCGTCACGTCGCGCAGCGCGGGGCCGGTGCCGCCGGTGGTCAGCACCAGCGAGCAGCCGGCGTCGACCAGCTCGATCAGCGCGGCGCTGATGCCGGGTGCTTCGTCGGGGATCAGCCGGGGCTCGAAGTCGATCGGATTCTTGAGCGCGCGGCGCAGCCAGTCCTGCAGCGCGGGCAGGCCCTTGTCTTCATAGGCGCCGCTCGAGGCGCGGTCGCTGATCGAGACGATGCCGATGCGTACCGGGTCGAAGCCGCTCATGCATCTTCCTCCCGGCCCTGTTCCGCCGCGGCCGCCGCATGGTCGTCGCCGCCATGCACCGCGAGCTGCTCGCGCACGAGCTGGAACACCTCGCGGTAGGCCTTGCCCTGGCGCGGCGCCTCGCCGGCCGGGCCGGCCTTGATGTCCTTGCGCGCCTGGCGCACGAGGGCGCGCAGCTGCTGGGCATCGGTGGCCGGGTGGGTCTCGATCCAGCCGCCGAGCGCATCGTCGTCGGCGATCAGGCGGTCGCGCCAGCGTTCGGCCTCGTGCAGCAGCGCGGTCTCGGCGGCCGGGCCACTGGACTGCTCGGCCAGCGCGGCGCGGATCGCCTCGATGGTGGGCTCGTCGAGCTTGCGCATCAGCTTGCCGATGAACTGCATCTGGCGGCGCTTGCCCTCGAAATTGGTGATGCGCTTGGCCTCGTGGATCGCCTCGACCAGCTTCTCGCCGAGCGGCAGCGCGTCGAACAGCGCGGCGCGCAGGGTCATGAGCTCTTCGCCGAGCTTCTGCAGTTCGGCGCTCTCGCGCTTGAGGTCGGTGCGGCTGGCGTCGTCGGTGCCCTTGAGCTCGCGCTTGAGCTCCAGGTCGAGTTCGCTGCCTTCGGCGACGAACTGGCCGCGGACGAAGTAGCCTTTTTTGGGTTTGCGGGACATGGGGATGGATTCTGTGCCGCGCCGCGCAGCGGTGCAACGCGGCGGGACCGAGGGGAAAACGGTGCCAAACGGGAAACGGGGGGCGCAAGTATCATAGCCACCCACATGACGACCTCTTCCTCGCGCGCCGACTCCGGCTTCGCCTACAGCCGCTCCTTCTTCGAAAACCTGGTCGATTCGGCCCTGGCCCACGCCAAGAAGCTGGGGGCCACCAACGCGGGGGCCGAAGCTTCCGAGGGCTGCGGCCTCAGCGTCTCGGTGCGCAAGGGCGAACTCGAGAACGTCGAGCGCAACCGCGACAAGTCGCTGGGCGTCACCGTCTACGTCGGCCACCGGCGCGGCAATGCCAGCACCTCCGACTTCTCCGAGGCGGCCATCGCGCAGACCGTGCAGGCGGCCTACGACATCGCGCGCTTCACGGCCGAGGACCCGGTCAGCGGCCTGCCCGACGAGGCCGACATCGCCAAGGAGCATCCCGACCTCGACCTGTTCCACCCCTGGGAGGTCACGAGCGAGCAGGCCGCCAAGCTGGCGCTCGAATGCGAGGCGGCCGCGCTGTCGACCGACAGGCGCATCACCAACAGCGAAGGTGCCGGCGTCTCGGCCCAGCAGAGCCACTTCTTCAGCGCCCACACCCACGGTTTCCGCGGCGGCTACGCGAGTTCGCGCCATTCGATCTCGGTGGCGCCGATCGCCGGCAAGGGCGACAACATGCAGCGCGACGCCTGGTACAGCTCGATGCGCTCGGCCGACGAGCTCGCGAGCCCGCAGGCCGTGGGCCGCTATGCCGCCGAGCGCGCGCTGAGCCGCCTGAAGTCGCGCAAGATCAAGACGGTGGAATGCCCGGTGCTGTTCGAGTCGCCGCTGGCCGCGGGCCTGCTCGGCGGGCTGGTGCAGGCCACCAGCGGCGGCGCGCTCTACCGCAAGAGCACCTTCCTGCTCGACTCGCTCGGCAAGCCGGTGCTGCCTTCGCACGTCGACGTGAGCGAAGACCCGCACGTGCTGCGCGGCAAGGGCAGCTCGCCGTTCGACGACGAGGGCGTGGTCACGCGGGCGCGCAAGGTGGTCGACGCGGGCCGGCTCGAGGGCTACTTCCTCTCGACCTACTCGGCGCGCAAGCTCGGCATGAAGACCACCGGCAATGCCGGCGGCTCGCACAACCTGGTGCTGAGCTCGCGCCTCACGCAGGCCGGCGACGACCTCGACGCGATGCTGCAGAAGCTGGGCACCGGCCTGTTCGTCATCGAGCTGATGGGGCAGGGCGTGAACTACGTGACCGGCGACTACTCGCGCGGCGCCAGCGGCTTCTGGGTCGAGAAGGGCCGCATCGCGTTCCCGGTGGAGGAGATCACCATCGCCGGCAACCTCAAGGACATGCTGATGGGGATTGAAGCCATCGGGGCCGATGCTTACACTTTCGGCGCCAAGACGACGGGCTCGCTGCTGGTCAACCGCATGAAGGTCGCTGGCGCCTGAGCCCACGCGGCACGGGCGCCGCGGCGGCGGCACCGGGGTTCGCCTTGCCGATCCCCGGGGAGACAACAATGAGCAGAACACAGCGCGCCGCCCGCAAACCCGAACTCGAACACGAACTGCTGCGCGACCCGCGCCTGGGCTTCGAGCCCGCGGGCGGCGGCACCGTGCGCTGCCTGCAGCACGGCGTGCCCTGGCCCTTCGACTGCTGGCACTACCACGACGAGTACGAGCTGCAGATCATCAACCGCACCACCGGCCAGGCCTTCGTGGGCAACCACATCGGCCGCTTCGAGCCCGGCTACGTGGCGCTGGTGGGGGCGCGGCTGCCGCACACCTGGATCTCCGACGACGTGCCGGCCGACGGCATCGCCGACCGCAGCATGGTGATCCACTTCCGCGAGGAGCCGCTGCGCAAGGGCTCGGCGCTGTTCCCCGAGATCGACGCGGTGCTGCCGATGCTCGACCGCGCGCGCCGAGGCATCGAGTTCTTCGGCATCGGCGAACTGGCGCGCGAGCGCTTCCAGCGCGTGCAGGCGCACGAGGGCATGGCGCGGCTGGCGGAGTTCATCGGCCTGCTGCACGAGCTCGCGCGCTGGGAGGACTGGCGCCTGATCTCGAGCGAGGACGAGCCCTCCGACGGCGATCCGGCCACCAGCACGCGCATGCGCCGCGTGCTCGACCACCTCGACGAGCATCTGGCCGAGGAGATCTCGCTGGCCTCGGTCAGCGCCATCGCGAACATGGCCGAGAGCAGCTTCTCGCGCTACTTCCACCGCCAGATGGGCAGCACCTTCACCGAGTTCGTGACCCGGCTGCGCATCGCCAAGGCCTGCCAGATGCTGCAGACCTCGGACCGCCTCGTGAGCGACATCTGCTACGAGGTCGGCTTCTTCAACATCGCCAACTTCAACCGCCGCTTCCTGCAGCACAAGGGCATGACGCCCAGCGCCTACCGCCAGCAGGCGCAGGAACGCTTCGGGCTGCGCACCGTTCACTACCCGCCCACGACCCCGGTAAAACCCCAGTCGGCCTGGTCATGAAAGTACCAGTACCCCGGTTGGGGGGTACGCGGCACCGCTGAGCCGCTGCATACGCTTCACCCCGTCCCGTCGCAGTCGCGCCGCCCCCCCAAAAGGGCGCCCGGCACGGCGGGCTTGTTCCCCGGCTTCGGCCGGCGATCCGCAACAAGTTCAACGGAGACAAGCGATGTTCAAAGAATCCGCAGGGAGGCGCGTCCGGGTCCGCACGCTGCTCGTGGCGCTGCTGGCGGCCGGTGCCGCCGGTGGAGCGCTCGCGCAGGCCGCGTCGTGCAAGGAGGACGTGCGGGTGCTGGCGCAGCCGCGTGACGGCCTGACCCTGCTCGAAAAGTACAAGGACGAGTTCAAGACCCTGGCCGGCGCCTCGTTCAGCATCGACAACCTCAACGAGAACGACCGCCGCACCAAGACGCGCGCCGATGCCTCGACCGTGGGCAAGTACCACGTCTACTACGTGGACGAGGCCAACGTGCCGCTGTTCGCGCAGTCGAAGTGGATCGTGCCGCTCGCGAAGTACTACCCGGCCGACTACGACTACGCCGACTTCGATCCCGGCCGCCAGAAGGTCGCCACCTACGCGGGCGAGGCCTGGTTCGCGCCGCTGACCGGCGGCGGCGACCTGATGGTCTACCGCAAGGACCTGCTCGAGAAGGCCGGCATCAAGCCGCCGGCCACGCTCGAGGAGTTCGTGGCCGCCGCGAAGAAGCTCAACGACCCGGCCAACGGCGTCTACGGCGTGGCGCTGCGCGGCCAGCGCGGCTCGGGCGCCAACGTGTGGCGCTGGATGCCGTACTTCCGCGGCTATGGCGGCCAGTGGTTCGACGGCGACAAGCCGGTGTTCGACTCGCCCGCAGCACTCAAGGCCACGCAGACCTACCTCGAGCTCTTCAAGTACTCGGCGCCCGGCACCAAGACCGGTGGCTGGGACGAGGCCACCGGCGCCTTCCTCGCGGGCAAGGTCGCGATGCTGGTCGAGTCGACCCCGCTCGCGGGCAACGCGCTCGATCCCAAGATGTCGACCGTGATCGGCAAGATCGCCTATGCGACGCCGCCCGCGCCGCTGACCGGCGGCGGCTACGGCCACGGCCTGGCGATCGGCGCCAAGGCCAACAAGAGCGAGGAGGCGAAGAAGTGCGCCGGCCTCTTCGTCGCCTGGGCCACCTCGAAGAAGAACGAGCAGCGCCGCCTCGCCGAGGGCCAGTTCGGCGAACTGAACCGCACCAGCGTGCTGGGCAGTCCCGAGTTCTCCAAGCGCTATGGCGCCGACCTCGGCAAGGCGCTGGCCGACACCGGCAAGCTCACCGCGGTCAACTTCTGGCAGGACCCGGCCTGGCCCGACCTCGGCGACCGCTGGGGGATCATCCTCGAGGAGCTGATCACCGGCTCGCGCACCGACATCCAGGCCGGCCTCGACGAGCTCGACGGCTATGCCAAGCAGCTGATCGCGCGGCGCCGCAAGTGAGCCGCCCGGCCCCGCGTTCCTTGCGAGTCCCGCGATGACCCTTCACAAGACCCGACTGCCGCTCGTCTTCATCGGCCCCGGCCTGCTCGTGCTCGCGGTGCTGGCGCTGGTGCCCACCGTGTTCGCCATCGCCGTGTCGCTGCAGGACCGCGAGCTCGGCCAGTCCGACATCGGCTGGGTGTGGTTCTCCAACTACCTGCAGCTGTTCTCGGACCGGCGCTTCCTCAACTCGGTCGGCGTCTCGCTGACCTGGGAGCTGCTGACCGTGAGCGCCACCATGGGGCTCGCGGTGCTGCTCGGCGTGCTGCTGTTCCAGAGCGCCACGCCGCGCTGGCGCAACCTGCTGTGCATGCTGTTCATCGTGCCGGTGCTGCTGCCGCGCGTGTCGGCCGCCTTCGTCTGGAAGTTCGCCTTCCATCCGCTGTTCGGCCTCTTGACCTGGCCCTACAAGGCGATCACCGGCGAGCCGCTGGACCTGCTCGCGCAGCCGCTCACGGCGCTGCTCACGGTGGCCTTCGTCGACGTCTGGCAGTGGGGCCTGTTCTTCGCGGTGATCGTGCTCAAGCTGCTCGAGACCCTGCCGCCGCAACCCTTCGAGGCGGCGCGCATGGACCATGCGAAGCCCTGGGAGGTGTACGCCTTCGTCGCGCTGCCGATGCTGCGCGCGCCGCTGATCAGCCTGAGCTTCGTGAAGATGATCGAGTCGCTGCGCGCCTTCGACCTGATCTACGTGATGACGCGCGGCGGCCCCGGCATCTCGACCGAGACCCTCGACATGTACGCCTTCTCGCAGGGCTTCATCGAGTCGGGCCGCATCTCCTACGCCTCGAGCATGGCCGTGCTGATGATGGTGGCCTCGACCGTGGCCTTCACCTACCTCTGGAAATGGACCCGGCCCGCATGACCCCCGCCACGACTTCCGCCGCGCCCGTGCTGCGCGTCGGCGATGCGCCCGCCCTCCGCCCGGCCGCGCGCCGACGTCTTGGCCTCGGCACCCTGGTGGCGCGGCTGGTGCTCGCCGCCGCCGCGCTCTCGGCGCTGGTGCCGGTGCTCTGGACCTTCCTCAACTCGTTCAAGAACCGGGTCGACATCGTCTCGGCGACGCCGAAGTTCCTCTTCACGCCCACGCTCGAGAACTACGCCTACGTGCTGGGCCGCGAGGCGGTGGCGCAGGGGCTCGTCAACTCGCTCGTGGTGGTGGGCTCGGCGGTGCTGATCGGCGCGCTGCTGGGCCTGCCCGCGGCCTATGCGCTGGCGCGCTACCCGGTGCGGCGCGCCGACGACATCCAGTTCTTCGTGCTGTCGATGCGCTTTCTGCCGCCGGTGGCGGTGGCGATCCCGCTGATGGTGATCTGGCTGCAGCTCGAGCTCTACGACACGCGCATCGCGCTGATCGTGACCTACACGCTGCTCACGCTGTCGACCGTGATCTGGCTCGCGATCCCGGCCTTCAAGGCGGTGCCCCGGGAGGTGGAGGAGGCCGGCCGCGTCGACGGCTACGGTCCCTACGCGATCTTCTTCAAGGTGGCGCTGCCGATCGCCGCGCGCTCGCTGGTCGGTGCCATCGCCTTCGGCTTCGTGCTGGTGTGGAACGAGTTCCTGATCGCGCTGATGCTGACCACCTCGGACGCCAAGACGCTGCCCATCGTGGCCTCGGAGCTGAGCCAGCTCGGGCGCGACGTGCCCTGGGGCATCCTGAATGCGTCCGTGATCCTGCTGTCGCTGCCGCCGCTCTTGATGATCGGCGTGCTCAGCGGCTTCCTCAACGCGGCGTTCAAGCGCAAGCGCGACGCGGCATGAAGGCCGCACGCCCCCTTCCCGAAGAAAGAACGAACGACATGTCCGCGATCAGCTGCCACCAGATCATCAAGCGCTACGGCGACACCCAGGTGGTGCACCAGTTCGACCTCGACGTCTCCGACAACGAGTTCGTCGTCTTCCTCGGCCCCTCGGGCTGCGGCAAGTCGACCATCCTGCGCATGCTCGCGGGCCTGGAGGACATCAGCGGCGGCGAGCTGCTGATCGGCGGCACGCGCGTCAACGACCTGCCGCCGCAGGAGCGCGGCATCGCGATGGTGTTCCAGAACTACGCGCTCTATCCGCACATGAGCGTGCGCGACAACATCGCCTTCGGGCTCAAGCGCCTGAAGGTGCCGAAGAGCGAGATCGCGCGCCGCGTGAAGGAGGTGTCGGACACGCTGGGCCTGGAGCGCTACCTCGAGCGCCGGCCGACCGAGCTTTCGGGCGGCCAGCAGCAGCGCGTGGCGATCGCGCGCGCCATGATCAAGACGCCCAAGGTGTTCCTGTTCGACGAGCCGCTGTCGAACCTCGACGCCAAGCTGCGCAACCACATGCGCGTGGAGATCGCGCGGCTGCACCAGACGCTGCGCACCACCACGGTCTACGTCACGCACGACCAGCACGAGGCCATGACCCTGGCCGACCGCATCGTGCTGCTGCGCGACGGCCGCATCGAGCAGGTGGGCTCGCCGCGCGAGATCTACGAGAACCCGCGCTCGGCCTTCGTGGCCGGCTTCATCGGCACGCCGCCGATGAACCTGCTCGAGATGACGGTGGCGCACGGCGACGGCGGCGCCGTGCTGCGCGGGCACGGCGGCACGGTGCGCGTGGATGCGCGCCGCTTCGCGCTCGAGGGGCGCGAGCGCGTCACGCTCGGCATCCGGCCCGCCCACCTGCTCGCGCGGCCCGACGACGCGGGCGCCTTCGTGGGCGAGGTGCAGCTGGTGGAGTACCTCGGCAACGAGGTGCTCGTGAGCATCGGCGACGAACCCGGCAGCGAGATCGCCGCGCTGGTGCATTCGGCGCAGGCGCCGCGGCTCGGCGAGCGCGTGCGCTTCGGCATCGACGCGGCCCAGCTCCACCTGTTCGACGCCCACACCGGCGCCTCGCTGCGGCGCGACGCGGTGGCTGCGCTGCACTGAATACCTCATCGACCCTTTGCAAGAACCTTCCATGAAAGCCCTTGTCCTCGAGAAAGCCCACGAACTCGCGCTGCGCGAGATCGCGCTGCCGCCGCAACCGGTCGGCCCGCGCGACGTGAAGATCCGCATGCACACCGTCGGCGTCTGCGGCAGCGACGTCCACTACTACCAGCACGGCGGCATCGGGCCCTACGTGGTCGACGCGCCGATGATCCTCGGCCACGAGGCCTCGGGCACGGTGGCCGAGGTCGGCTGCGAGGTCACGCACCTGCGGCCCGGCGACCGGGTCTGCATGGAGCCCGGCATTCCGCAGCTCGACTCGCGCGCCGTGCGCGAGGGCATCTACAACCTCGACCCGGCCGTGCGCTTCTGGGCCACGCCGCCGATCCACGGCTGCCTCACGCCCTACGTGGTGCATCCCGCGGCCTTCACCTTCCGCCTGCCCGACAACGTGAGCTTCGCCGAGGGCGCGATCGTCGAGCCGCTGGCGATCGGCCTGCAGGCCGCGAAGAAGGCCGCGCTCAAGCCCGGCGACGTGGCGGTGGTGGTGGGCGCCGGCACCATCGGCGCGATGACCGTGCTGGCCGCGCTCGCGGGCGGCGCGGCGCGCGTGATCCTGGCCGACCTGGTGCCCGAGAAGCTCGCGCTGTTCGCCGGCAACCCGGCCGTGAGCACGGTGGACATCCGCGAGCGCAAGCTGGCCGACGCGGTGCGCGAGCTGACCGACGGCTGGGGCGCCAACGCGGTGTTCGAGGCCAGCGGCAGCGTGCGCGCCTTCGAAGGCATCTTCGAGCTCGCCTGCCCCGGCGGCTGCGTGGTGCTGGTGGGCATTCCGCCGGCGCCGGTGGCCTTCGACATCGTCGCGATCCAGGCGAAGGAACTGCGCATCGAGTCGGTGTTCCGCTACGCCAACATCTTCCCGCGCGCGCTCGCGCTGATCGCCTCGGGCCAGGTCGACGTCAGGCCCTTCATCTCGCGCACCTTCGCGTTCGAGGACGGCATCCGCGCCTTCGAGGAGGCCGCGGCGGGGCGGGCGACGGACGTGAAGATCCAGATCGAGTTTCCGGCCGAGGCCTGAGCGGCGCCGGGCCCTGCGGCCCGGCGTGCAAGGGAAAACGCCGGGGCGGCGCGGCAAAACGCGCCGCTACATTGGGGCGCATCTTTTTTCGAGCCGCGCTTCCCCGATGCCCCCTCGCTTTCGCAATGCCGTGCTGACGGGCGCCTGTGGCGGCCTGGGCCAGGCCTTGGCGCGCGGGCTGATCGCCGACGGCACGCAGGTGGCGCTGGTGGGGCTCGACCGCGAACGGCTGCGCGCGCTCGAGGCGCTGGCGCCCGATCGCTGCGCGGTCTACACGCCCGACGTGGCCGACACGGCGGCGATGCAGGCCATGGCCGCCGACTGGATGGCCCGGGCCGGCACGCCCGACCTGGTGATCGCCAACGCGGGCGTGGCCGGCGGCTTCGACACCGCGCAGGCCGAGGACCTCGCGGTGCTGCGCCGCATGCTCGAGATCAACCTGCTGGGCGCCGCCACCACCTTCCAGCCCTTCGTGGCCCCGATGCGCGGCGAAGCGCGCGGCGCGCTGGTCGGCATGGCCAGCATCGCGGGCTGGCGCGGCATGCCGGGTAACGGCGCCTACTGCGCGAGCAAGGCCGGACTGATCCGCTACCTCGAGAGCCTGCGCGCCGAGCTGCGCGGCAGTGGCGTCGGGGTGCACACGGTGAGCCCGGGCTACATCCGCACCGCGCTGACCGCCGGCAACCGCTTCGCGATGCCGGGGCTGCTCGAGCCCGAGGAGGCCGCGCGCCGCACGCTCGCGGCGGTGGCCGCGGGCCGCGAGCGCATCGTGCTGCCGCGGCGCATCGGCTGGCTCTCGAAGGCGCTGGCTTGCCTGCCCGAGGCACTGCACGACCGGCTCTTGCGCGGCCAGCCGCGCAAGCCGCGCGCGGGCGAGGCCGGCGCCACGCCGATCCCCGGGCTGCCACCCTTTTCATCACCGCCCTCGCCGAAGGAAGGCTCGCCGCCAACGTGACAGTGACAGTGCCCACCCACGAACAGATCGCGCTGATCGGCGCCGGCCCCTCGGGCCTCGCCGGTGCCCGCAACCTGCAGAAGCACGGCATTCCCTTCCAGGGTTTCGAGGCGCACAGCGACGTGGGCGGGCTGTGGGACATCGCGAACCCGCGCTCCACGGTCTACCACTCGGCGCACCTGATCTCGAGCAAGAGGACCACCGAGTTCAGCGAATTCCCGATGCCCGACACGGTGGCGGACTATCCGAGCCACCGCGAGCTGCGCCGCTACTTCAGCGACTTCGCCACGCGTTTCGGGCTGCGCGAGCACTACCGCTTCGGCACGCGCGTGCTGCGCGTGGAGCCGACCTCGGACGCGCCCGACACCACCTGGCAGGTCAGCGTGGGCCCGGCCGACGGCGATGGCGAGGAGGGCGTGGAGACCTTCGAATTCAAGGGCGTGGTGATCGCCAACGGCACGCTGTCCGAGCCCAAGCATCCGCGCTTCGACGGCCACTTCGAGGGCGAGCTGCTGCACACCAGCGACTACAAGCATGCCGAGATCTTCAAGGGCAAGCGGGTGCTGATCGTGGGCGCGGGCAACTCGGGCTGCGACATCGCGGTCGACGCGGTGCACTACGCGAAGTGCGTGGACATCTCGGTGCGGCGCGGCTACTACTTCGTGCCCAAGTACGTGTTCGGCAAGCCGGCCGACACGCTCGGCGGCAGCAAGCCGCTGCCGCCATGGCTCAAGCAGCGGCTGGACGCCATGGTGCTGCAGTGGTTCACCGGCGACCCCACGCGCTTCGGCTTTCCGAAGCCCGACTACCGCATGTACGAGTCGCACCCGATCGTCAATTCGCTGATCCTGCACCACATCGGCCATGGCGACATCGCGGTGCGCGCCGACGTCGAGCGGCTGGCCGGCCACACCGTCTACTTCAAGGACGGCGGCACGCACGACTACGACCTGATCCTCACCGCCACCGGCTATGCGCTGCACTACCCGTTCATCGACCGCGCGCTGCTCGACTGGCAGGGCATGGCGCCGCGGCTGCACCTCAACATCTTCTCGCCGCGCTTCGAGAACCTCGCGGTGCTCGGCATGATCGAGGCCAGCGGCATCGGCTGGCAGGGGCGCTACGAGCAGGCCGAGCTGGTGGCGCGCTATCTGCGCGCGCAGGCGGCGGGCTCGCCCAAGGCCGCGGCGCTGCGCGCGGCCGCCAAGGGACCGCCGCCCGACCTGTCGGGCGGCTACAAGTACCTGCAGCTCGAGCGCATGGCCTACTACGTGCACAAGGACACCTACCGCGCCGCGGTGCGCGCCGCCTCGGCGGCGCTGGCCGATCCTTCCTGAGCCGACGAAAAAAGGACACGCGCCCCATGCTGCCCGTCGACGAGATCCGCCTGCACTTCAATCCGGCCTCGCTGGTGCTGCTCAACGTGGTGCTGGGCTTCCTGATGTTCGGCATCGCGCTCGACACACGCATCGAGGACTTCAAGCGCGTGGCGCGCATGCCCGGCGCGATGGCGGTGGGCATCGGCGCGCAGTTCGTCGTGTTGCCGGCCGTGACCTTCGCGCTCACGCTGGTCCTGAAGCCCGCCCCGAGCATCGCGCTCGGCATGATCCTGGTGGCCTGCTGCCCCCCGGGCAACATCTCGCAGATCCTCACGCACCGCGCGGGCGGCAACGTGGCGCTGTCGGTGTCGATGACCGCGATCTCGAACGCGCTGTCGATCGTGCTGATGCCGCTGAACTTCGCCTTCTGGGGCGGGCTGCATCCGACCGCCGCGCCGCTGCTCCAGACCATCGCGCTCGATCCGCTCGACATGCTGGGCCACATCGTGATGATCATCGGCATTCCCTTCGTGCTCGGCGTGGCCTGTGCGCATCGGCTGCCGGGGCTCACGGCGCGCATCAAGAAGCCGGCGCGGATCCTGAGCTTCCTCGCGCTGATCGCCTTCATCGTCGGCGCGATCGCGGGCAACTGGCGCTACTTCCTCGACTACGTGGGGCTGGTGCTGCTGGCCGTGGTGCTGCACGACGCGCTGGCCTTCGGCACCGGCTACCTCTGCGCGCGGCTGTCGGGGCTGGCCGACTACGACCGGCGCGCGGTGGCGATCGAGGTCGGCATCCGCAACGCGGGGCTCGGGCTGGTGCTGATCTTCAGCTTCTTCGGCGGGCTCGGCGGCATGGCGGTGGTGGCCGGGGTCTGGGGCTTCTGGGACATCATCGCGGGCCTCGCGCTCGCGAGCTGGTGGGGCCGCCGGCCCGCCGTGCCATGACCGCCGCCGCGCGCCGCGTGCTGGTGACCGGGGCCGACGGCTTCCTGGGCCGCGGCGTGCTGGCCGCGCTCGCGCCGCGGCTCGGCCATGGGCAGCTCGAGGGCCTGGTGGCGCTCGACGTGCGCGAGGTGCCGCCCGCGCGCCGGCTGCCGGGCGTGGCCTACCTGGCGCAGGACGTGCGCGAGGCCGGCATCGGCAAGGCCTTCGCCGACCATGCCATCGACACCGTGGTGCACCTGGCCTCGATCGTCACGCCGGGCAGGGACTCGAACCGCGAGTTCGAGCATTCGGTCGACGTGGGCGGCACGCGCAACGTGCTCAAGGCCTGCACCATGTACCGGGTCGCGCACATCGTGGTGTCGTCGAGCGGCGCGGCCTACGGCTACCACGCCGACAACCCGGCCTGGATCGACGAGCGCCAGCCGCTGCGCGGCAATGCCGTGTTCGCCTATGCCGACCACAAGCGCCAGGTCGAGGAGCTGCTGGCCGACTGGCGCGCGCGCCATCCCTCGCTGGCGCAGACGGTGCTGCGCATCGGCACCATCCTCGGCGAGCGGGTCGACAACCAGATCACGGCGCTGTTCGAGAAGCGGCGGCTGATCGCGATCCGCGGCAGCGCGAGTCCCTTCGTCTTCGTCTGGGACGAGGACGTGACCGGCGCCATCGCCCATGCGCTCGAGGGCGGCGCGCCGGCCGGCTGCTACAACCTCGCGGGCGATGGGGCGCTGCCGATCCACGAGATCGCCGCGCGGCTGGGCAAGCGCACCATCGACTTTCCCGCGGGCGTGCTGAAGACGGCGCTGGCGGTGGGCTCGACGCTCGGCGTGAGCCGCTACGGGCCCGAGCAGCTCGACTTCCTGCGCTACCGGCCGGTGCTGTCGAACACCGCGCTGAAGGAGCGCTTCGGCTACCGCCCGCGCAAGACCAGCGCCGAGGCTTTCGAGGCCTTCGTGGCGGCGCGCGCAGCGCAGGGGCGGCCGGTCACGCGCGGGGCTTAAGGCTTCTCCACCGGCTCCAGCAGGTAGGCGAGCATGCGCCGCGCGTTCAGCGGCAGCTCCTGCGAATTGCGCACGCAGGCCATCAGCGTGCGCTCGGCCCAGGCATCGGCCAGCGAGGCGCGCGCGATCTTCATCGAACGCGCGCAGCGCGCGGCCGCGGTCTGCGGCAGGATGCCCACGCCGATGCCCTGCTCGACCATGCGGCACACGGCCTCGAAGTTGCGCACCCGCACGCGGTAGGACAGGTGGCGCCCGAGCGCGCGCGCATGCATGGTCACGAGCTGCTGCAGCGCGCTGTCGGCGGGCAGGCCGACGAACTCGCTGTCGACCACCTCGGCCAGCTTCACGCGCCGGCGCCCGGCCAGCGCATGGCCGCGCGGCATCACCAGCACCAGGTCGTCGCGCCGGAACGGATGGCATTCGAGGCCCTCGGTGTCGATGGCGTCGGAGACGATGCCGATGTCGCACAGGCCGGCGCGCAGCGCCTCCACGGTGTCAGGGCTGGGCCGTTCCTCGAGGTCGATCGACACCCGCGGATGCTGTGCCAGGAAGCGCGCCAGCACCTCGGGCAGGTGCTCGGTCAGCGCCGAGGTGCCGCAGAGGAAGCGCACATGGCCCTTGAGGCCCTGGCCGTATTCGCCGAGCTCGCCGCGCAGCCGTTCCATCTGCTGCAGCACCACGCGCGCATGGTGCAGCAGGGTGCGGCCGGCCTCGGTGGGGCGCACGCCCTGGGCATGGCGCGTGAGCAGCGGGGTGCCGAGCGCGTCCTCCATGCCGCGCACGCGCTGGCTGGCCGAGGCCAGCGTCATGTGCGAGCGCTGCGCGCCGGCGGTCAGGCTGCCGGCCTCGACGACGTGGAGGAAGAGCCGCAGGTCGGTGAGATCGAATCGCATGATGAGCCCGCAAGGTAGCACGCCGGCCTCAGTCTGTGCCTGAGGCTCGCTGCGCGAATGCCGGATTCCCGGCCGGCGCCGCGGTCGGCAGACTGCGCGCCAATGACGTCTTCCTCCTTTTCGAACGAACTGGCCGGCCTCGCGGGGCACGGCTTCGCCGCCGCGGCGGTCTTCCTGCTGGCCGGCGTGATCAAGGGCGTGATCGGCCTCGGGCTGCCCACGGTGTCGATGGGCCTGCTCGCGCTGTGGATGCGGCCGGTGCAGGCGGCGGCGCTGCTGATCGTGCCCTCGCTGGTCACCAACGTCTGGCAGACCGGGCCGCGCGCGAGCTTCCTGCCGGTGCTGCGGCGCATCGGCGGCATGCAGGCCGGCATCGTGGCGGGCACGCTGGGCGGCGCCTGGTGGCTGGGCGTGCCGGCCGGCGCCTGGGCCTCGGTGGCGCTCGGCGTGGCGCTGGTGGCCTATGCGCTGTGGGGTCTGACCGGGCGGCAACTGAAGGTGGCGCCCGCGCACGAGCGCTGGCTCGGGCCGCTGGTCGGCATCGCGACCGGGTTGGTGACGGCCGTGACCGGGGTGTTCGTGGTGCCGGCCGTGCCCTACTTGCAGGCGCTGGGCTTCCAGCGCGACGCGCTGATCCAGGCGATGGGCATCTCGTTCACCACCTCGACCGTGGTGCTGGCGATCGGGCTCGCGGGCAACGGCGGCTACCCGCTGGCGGTGCTCGGCGGCTCGGCGCTGATGCTGGTGCCGGCGATCGTGGGGATGGTGCTGGGCACCTGGCTGCGCCAGCGGCTGCCGGTGCCGGTGTTCAGGCGCTGCTTCCTGATCGGGCTGGGGCTGCTGGGGGCCTACATGGCCGTGCGGGCCATGGGATGAGCGCGCTGGGGTTCAGCCCGCGGCCACGGGCTGGGCGGCCGCCAGGGCCTGCGCGGCGCGCACGCGCTCGATGGCCTGGCGGTAGGGCAGGGCGTAGCCGTCGATCGGATCCTCGGGCGCCAGCCAGCTGAACGAGAACACCAGGCCGTCCTCCTCGGGGCTGCCCATGGCCACGTGGTCGAAATGCTCGGGCAGCGGCCCTTCGGCGTGGATCAGGAACAGGTGCCACAGCTGCGGATGGCGGTGGGTGTTGCCCTCGACGCCGGCCTCGCAGTCGCGCTGCAGGGTGCCCAGCGAGATCAGCGCGCCGGCATGGTCGATGCCCGATTCCTCGAGCAGCTCGCGCCGCACCGCGAACTCGGGCGACTCGCCCGGTTCGATGGTGCCCTTGGGCAGCTGCATGTTGCCGTCCTCGGGATGGCGGAACACCAGCAGCCGGCCGCGCGCGTCGACCAGGCAGGCGCAGGCCTTCGGGATCGCGGCGGCCTCGGTGCCGGCGGTCATGGCGATCAGGCGCCGGTCAGCGCGGCCTTGACCGCGGCGCTCACCAGGCCCATGTCGGCCTTGCCGGCCAGGCGCGTCTTGACCGCGCCCATCACCTTGCCCATGTCGCCCGGGCCCGCGGCACCGAGCTCGGCCACGATGGCCTTGACCTCGGCGGCGATCTCGTCGGCGCCCAGGCGCTGCGGCAGGTAGACCTCGAGCACCTTGATCTCGGCCGCTTCCTTGTCGGCCAGGTCGGTACGGCCGCCCTGGGTGAAGGCGGTGACCGAGTCCTTGCGCTGCTTCACCAGCTTGTCGACGATGGCCACGACCATGGCGTCGTCGAGCTCGACGCGCTCGTCGACTTCCTTCTGCTTGAGCGCGGCCAGCAGCAGCCGGATCGTGCCCAGGCGCTCGGAGTCCTTGGCGCGCATCGCGGTCTTCATGTCTTCGGTGATCTGTTCTTTGAGGCTCATGGGGTCTCCTGCGGGAAAAAACAAAGCCGCGGCAGGTTTCCCTGGCGCGGCTGGAAGGCAGTTGGCGGGGCGGAGGGCGGCGGGTTCGGTTTGTCGAATCGGCCGCTGTCTCCGGTGCCAGGGTGCGTCAGTACAGCTTCTTGGGCAGCTGCATGCTGCGAACGCGCTTGTAATGGCGCTTCACGGCGGCTGCCTTCTTGCGCTTGCGCTCGGCGGTCGGCTTTTCGTAGAACTCGCGGGCGCGCAGGTCGGTCAGCAGGCCGAGCTTTTCGATGGTGCGCTTGAAGCGGCGCAGGGCGACGTCGAAGGGCTCGTTTTCTTTAACGCGGATGGTGGTCATCAGGAATCGTTGATTTGAAATTTGGCCGGGGGAGGATCGAGAGCCCCAGGCCGGGGTTCCTCAACAAGAAAAAGTGTGTGGCCGTTGAGGGAAGGCCAAAGTTAGCCGGCGATTATAGCGCGTTTGCGCAGGCGTGGGCACTCGCCCAGGCCCATTGGAAGTTGTAGCCGCCGAGCCAGCCGGTGACGTCGACCACTTCGCCGATGAAATAGAGGCCCGGATGCTTCGATTCCATCGTCTGGGACGACAGGTCGCGCGTGTCGACGCCGCCGGCCGTGACCTCGGCCTTCTTGTAGCCCTCCGTGCCCGAGGGCACGATCTGCCAGCGCGCGATGCGCTCGGCCAGCGCGGCCAGCGCGCGGTCGGCGGCCTCGTTGATCGGCCGCTGCAGCGCGCCGTCCTGGCCGACCCAGGCATCGGCCAGCCGCGAGGGCACCAGGGCGGCGAGCTCGTTGGCGATGCGTTTCTTCGAGCGCAGCTTGGCCTCGGCGAAGGCCGCTGCCACGTCCACGCCAGGCGCGAAATCGAGCGTGAGCGGCGCGCCGGGCTTCCAGTAGCTCGAGATCTGCAGCACGGCCGGGCCCGAGAGGCCGCGGTGGGTGAACAGCAGGTCCTCGAGGAAGGCCATCTTCTCCTTCTTGGCCCCGGTCTCGATGCGCACCGGCAGCGCCAGCCCGGCCAGTTCGGCATAGGGCACCCAGGCCTCGCCGCCGAAGGTCAGCGGCACCAGCGCCGGGCGCGGCGTGACCATGCGCAGGCCGAACTGCTCGGCGATGCGGTAGCCGAAGTCGCTGGCGCCGATCTGCGGGATCGACAGGCCGCCCGTGGCGACCACGATCTTCGGCGTCTCGATCGGGCCGCGGCTGCTCTCGATTCGATAGCTGCCGACGCTCGTCCCATCTGCGTTTTCGGCCGAGAACGTGATCTGACCGATGCGGCAGGGCTGCCAGCGCTCGACCCCGCCGGCCGTGCATTCGGCCAGCAGCATGTCGACGATCTGCTGCGAGGAGCCGTCGCAGAACAGCTGCCCCTTGTGCTTCTCGTGGAAGGCGATGCCGTGCTTCTGCACCAGCTCGACGAACTGCTGCGGCGCATAGCGCGACAGCGCCGAGCGGCAGAAATTCGGGTTCTCGCCGATGAAATGGCGCTGCGGCGCGCGCACGTCGAGGTCGCGGTTGGTGAAATTGGCGCGGCCGCCGCCCGAGATGCGGATCTTCTCGCCCACCTTCTCGCTGTGGTCGAGCAGCAGCACCCTGAGCCCGCGCTGGCCCGCCACGCCCGCGCAGAACAGCCCGGCGGCGCCGGCACCGATCACCACGGCGTCGAAACGCGCGACTTCGCTCACTGAAGTACCTCCGTGCTTCGCACTGCGGTGCGAGCTTGCTTGGGGCGGCCCGGCGCGGCGCTCATGGCCCGTCGGCCGCCAGCACCGGCGGCGGGTTGTACTTGAGGTGGCCCACGTAGCGCAGCGGCTGGGTGGCGGCGATCGAGGGCACGTCGCCCTCGCGCATGTGCAGCAGGTCGGCCGGGCTGACCCAGCGCGGGTCGGCGCTGGTGATCGGCAGGCCGGCCTGGTTGTAGGCCTCGAGCACGAACTGCGAGCAGAAGAACTGGTCGTCGCGGCTCGCGCCCAGCTGCACCATGGCCATGCCGCTCATGCAGTAGTGGCTGACCGCACCCGGCATCAGCGGCAGCTCGCACAGCCGGCGGTTCAGCACGAAGGGCGCGTTGAGCAGCACGCCCACGGTGTTGTAGCGCACGCCGACCTGCGACAGCGCCCAGGCACGCATGCGTTCGGCGCCGGCCGCGTCCACGCCGGGCACGCGGAAGGCCACCACCATCTGTTCCTCGTCGACCACCTCGGCCAGCGCCCGCGCGCGCACGCCGCTGCCCACGGCCTCGGCGATCCGGCCGTCGCCGAGGTAGAGCACCGCATGGCTCACGGGCGAGAAGGTGCCCAGCCGGATGCCGAAGGAGTTCACCGTGGCGATCGAGGTCAGCAGGATGTCGCCGGGCTCCAGTGCATCGGCCGCGATCAGCTCGCCGCCGTTGCCCGGCGCGATCACCGAGCTCTGCACCCGCAGGCGCAGGCCGCTGTCTTGCGAGGGCAGGTCGAGCCGGGTGGCGCAGGCCCCGAGCAGCAGGGCGGCGCCCGCGGCAGCGAGGGCCGCGAAGGTCTGGCGGAACGCGCGCATCAGCCCTTCCAGAGGAACGGGAACTTCAACTGCTTGAAGAAGCCGTTCGGCACGTAGTCGCCGAGCACGCCGTACTTCTCGGGCCAGAGCCGGGTGGTCTTCACGGCCGTGCCGAACAGGTAGTCGAGGAAGGCGTAGTGCGCCGCGTAGTTCTTGTCGAGCGCTTCCTGGTCCTGGCTGTGGTGCCAGTGGTGGAAGTTGGGCGTCACGATCACGTAGCGCAGCGGGCCGAGCCGCACGCTCACGTTGCAGTGGTTGAACACCGCCTGGAAGCCCACCACCACGATGTAGGCGTCGATCACTTCCTTGCTGAAGCCCAGCACGTAGATCGGCGCCAGCACCAGCGTGCGCGTGATCAGCAGCTCGAGGATGTGCTGGCGCGAGCCGGCCATCCAGTCCATGCTCTTCACGCTGTGGTGCACCGCGTGCAGCCGCCACAGCACCGGCACCTCGTGGTAGGCGCGATGGGTCCAGTACTGCACCAGGTCGGCCACCAGGATGATCAGCAGCAGCCCGGCCCAGAACGGCAAGTTGCCGACCCAGCCGCGGATGCCGTCGTTGGCAGCCCAGCCGAACAGCTTGTGCACCATGAGGTTGGTGGCCAGCAGCACGAAGCCCACGATCATGTGGTTGACCACGAAGTGGTGGAAGTCGGTCTGCCATTCGGCGCGGAACACGGGCTGGTCCTTGCGCAGCGCGAACAGCTTCTCGATGAAGATGAAGATCAGCGAGGAGCCGAGCAGGTCGAGGATGAACCAGTCGAGGCCGATGTAGGGGGTGTTGTCGGCGAAGTCGTTGACGGGGACCTTGTGGCCGCCGAGCAGGGCCGACAGCACGATCAGCAGGAAGGCGAAGGACGAGAGCCAGCGCGTGCGGTTGAAGATGATGTTGACCAGCGAGAGGCCGCCCGAGACCACCATGGCGACGAGCAGCACCCAGCGCATGAGGTCGACGTTGTAGCTCTTGCGCAGCTCGGGCGTGCTCAGGTACTGCGGGAAGTGGAACACCAGCACGCCGAGGAAGCACAGCACCGCGAGGCTGATGGCGATGGTGCCCGTGACCATGCCCTTGCCACGGCGCAGCTCGCCGTGGCTTTCGGCGAGTTCATTGAGTTTGTCGATTTCCAGCATGCCCGCCTCTGTCTTGCTTTTTTGTAGGGGCGCGATTTTAGGTCGGGCGGCGCCAAAGCGGTCACCCCCTTCGGGTGGAGCGTCGCCGCAGCAGCGCGGCCGCCCCCAGCGCCGCGGCCATGACCAGCAGCGACACCACGGTCGTCACCGTGCCGAGGGCATAGATCGAAGGGGTGGTCACGGTCGAGGTCAGGCCCTGCAGCTCGAGCGGCAGGGTGTTGACGTCGCCGATGGCCTGCGAGGTGCGTGCGATCTCGTCCCACGAGAGGGTGAAGCCGAACATGCCGATGCCCACGATCGAGGGGCCGATCAGCGGCAGCACGACGAAGCGGAAGGTCTGCCAGGGCGTGGCGCCGAGGTCGCGCGCGGCCTCCTCGTAGGCTGGGTTGAAGCGGTTGAACACCGCGAACATGATGAGCAGCCCGAAGGGCAGGGTCCAGGTCAGGTGGGCGCCGAGGGCGGAGCTGAACAGGCCGAGCGCGGTGCCGTAGCCCTCGAGCAGGGTGGTGGCGTCGATGGCGGTCAGCAGGGCCTTGATGCCGGTGTCGAGCAGCCGGAACTGCAGGCCGATGCCCAGCGAGATGATGATCGACGGCATGATCAGGCTCGCGACCGTGACGAAGAACAGGGTGTTGCCGCCCGCGAGCTTCTTGCGGAACGCGAGGCCGGCGAGCACCGAGAGCACGACGGTGAAGCCCATGACCACGGCGCCCAGCGCGAGCGAACGCCGGAACGCGGCGCCGATGTCGACCGTGCCCAGGCCCTCGGCGAGCTTGTGGAACCAGTGCAGCGAGACGCCGCGCAGCGGGAAGGTCAGGCCGCCTTCGGGGCCCTGGAAGCTCAGCACGAAGATCGTGATCATCGGGCCGTAGAGGAACAGCACGAAGAGGGCGAAGACGGTGGCCAGGGGCCAGAAGCCCTTGTTGCGTTTCTCTCGGATGTGGTCGGTCATGGTGTGTCTTTTTTCGGGGCGGATGCACGGGGCACCGGGTACTCCCCTCCGCGAATGTCCCCCGCCCTTCGGGCTCCTCCTTGATTTCGCTGCGGGGAGTACCCGGTACCCCGTGCATCTGGACGCGACCGTGGAGCCTGGCCCGTCATCACGGCCGTGCCTCGCTCGCGTCGATGGGGTGCTCTGCGCAGCGAAATCAAGGAGGAGGCCGAAGGCCGGGGGACATTCGCGGAGCAGAGCACCCCGTCGGCGCGAGCGCGTCCCGCAGGTCGAACTTCGAATCGAAGCAGGCAACGCAAAAGCACTAGAGCTCCTTGCGTATGTCCACCAGCCGCGTCAGCCCCCAGATGATCATCAGCACCACGGCCAGCAGGATCATCGCGTTGGCCGCCGCCAGCGGGAACTGCAGGTACGAGGTCTGCACCTGGATGATCTTGCCGATCGAGGCGATCTGCTGGCCGCCCATCACGCCGATGGTCACGAAGTCGCCCATCACGATCGTGATGACGAAGATCGAGCCGATCAGGATGCCCGTGCGCGACAGCGGCACCACCACGTTCCACAGCGTCTGCCAGCCCGAGGCGCCCGCGTCGTTCGCGGCCTCGAGCAGCGAGCGGTCGATGCGCATCATGCTGTTGAAGATCGGCACGATCATGAACATCGTGTAGAGGTGCACGAAGGCCAGCACCACCGAGAAGTCGGAGAACAGCAGCCACTCCACCGGCTGCTGCACCAGCCCCAGGCCCATCAGCGCCTGGTTCACCAGCCCGTTGCGGCCCAGAAGCGGCACCCACGAGATCATGCGGATCACGTTCGAAGTCCAGAACGGCACCGTGCACAGCACGAACAGCACCGTCTGCATCGTCGACGAGCGCACGTGGAAGGCCAGGAAGTAGGCCACCGAGAAACCGATCAGCAGCGTGATGCCCCAGACCAGCAGGCAGAACTTGAAGGTGCTCAGGTAGGTGTTGAGCGTCACGCAGAGGTCGCCGTTGTCGGTCAGCCGCGAACAGCCCTCGAACAGGCTCAGGTAGTTGCGCAGCGTGAACGCCGGGATCAGCTCGTACTCGTTGAAGTTCCACAGGCTCACCATCGCCACCAGCGCCAGCGGAACCAGGAAGAACAGCAGGAACACCAGCGCGAACGGCGCCGCCTGCCACCACGCCTTCACGGCATGCAGCGGCTCGGTGGCGGCGTTCGCGCGGGCGGCGGGTGCACTCACGGGATCAGGCCGCGACGAACTCGTTCCACTTGCGGACCATGTACTCGTTCTCGTCCATCACCGCGTTCCAGCAGGCGATGCCGCCCATGCGCTGCTCGTAGCTGCCGCCGTCGCGCACCGCGCCGGCCTTGGCGATCACGTCGCCCTGCGGGCTCTTGATGTCCTGCGCCGCGGGCTTGCCCTCCATCCAGTAGGCCCACTCGTAGGCTTCCATCTTGGCCTTCGCCGTGTCGAGCACCGCGCTGTAGTAGCCCTGGCGGTTGAGGTAGGCGCCGGCCCAGCCGTCGAGGAACCAGTTGATGAACTCGTAGGCCGCGTCGAGCTTCTTGCCCGACAGCGTGGCCGGCAGGCCGAAGCCCGAGGCCCAGGCGCGATAGCCTTCCTTGAGCGGCTGGAAGGTGCAATCGATGCCCTTGCTGCGCACGGCCGTCACGGCCGGTGACCACATCGACTGGATCACGACCTCGCCCGAGGCCATCAGGTTCACCGATTCGTTGAAGTCCTTCCACAGCGCGCGGAACTGGCCGGCCTTCTTGGCCTCGATCAAGGTCTTGATCGTGAGGTCGATCTCGGCCTTGGTCATGTTGCCCTTGTCGGCGTACTTGTGGATGCCCTTGGCCTCCACCACCATCGCCGCGTCCATGATGCCGATCGAAGGGATGTTGAGGATCGCGGTCTTGCCCTTGAACTCGGGGTTCAGCAGCTCGGCCCAGGAGCCGATCGGGCGCTTGATGAGGTCGGGGCGGATGCCCAGCGTGTCGGCGTTGTAGGTGGTCGGGATCAGCGACATGAACTGCGTGGCCGACTTGGCGAAGGCCTTGCTCTTCTCGCCCTCGAGGTAGATCACCTTCACGGGCGCCGTGCCCTGGTCGCCGACCTTCTTGCCCGCCACCTCGCCCTTGGTGAACAGCGAGGTGATCTTGTCGGCGTTCTTCACGCGCTTGCTGTCGATGCCCTTGAGGTTGCCGGTCGGCACGATCTTCTTGAGCGAGAAGAACTCGGTGTCGATCAGGTCGAAGCTGTTGGGCGCCGTCACCGCGCGCTTGGTCACGTCGTCGGTGGTCACGGCCACGTACTGGATCTCGATGCCGGTGTCGGCCTTGAACTTCTCGGCGATCGCCTTGTCCTGGTTCACGGCCGTGCCGAGATAGCGCAGCACCACCTTGTCCTGCGCATGCACGAAGGGCGCGATGCCCGTGGCCAGGATGCCGGCCGTGCCTTGCAGCAGCGTGCGGCGCTTGAGTCCGAGGGTCGGGTCGATGATGTCGGTCATGCTGAGTCTCCTGAAAGAAAGGGAAGGAACGCGGAAGGGGGAAGGGAAAGAGGGCCTAGAGCGTCATCGCGAGCGCGGCCGTGTCGTCGCGCAGCGCGGCGGTAGGCTCCGGCGCGCGCTCGCCCGGCGGCTTCGCGCCCGGCCCGAGCACGCGCGCATCGGCGTCGGCCCACGACAGCCGCACGGCCTCGCCGAGCGCATAGGGCTTCGCGAGGAACGCGGCCTCGCCGAGCTGCACCGAGACGTTCGCGCGCCCGGGTGCTGCCGCGTCGAGCGCGAGGCCCAGCAGCACGTAGGTGCCCTGGTATTCGACGTCGGTGACGGTGGCGGCGAGGCCTTCCGACACCTCGGCGGCCGGCGCGATCCGCATGCGGTCGTTGCGCACCGCGATCGGGCCGGCGGGCGTGTCGAGCACGTTGTGGCCGCCCATGAAGCGCGCGACGAATTCGCTGGCCGGATGGTTGTAGACCGCGTGCGGCGAACCGACCTGCTCGATCACGCCGTGGTTCATCACCACCATGGTGTCGGCCAGCGCCATCGCCTCCTCCTGCGAGTGCGTGACGTGCACGAAGGTCAGGCCCAGCTCCTTCTGCCAGCGCCGCAGTTCGGCGCGCATCTGGATGCGCAGGAAGGGGTCGAGCGCCGACAGCGGTTCGTCGAGCAGCAGCACGCGCGGCTCGGTGATGAGCGCGCGCGCCAGCGCCACGCGCTGCTGCTGGCCGCCCGAGAGCTCGCCGGGCTTGCGCGCGGCCAGGTGGCCCATCGCGACGCGCTCGAGCAGCGCATTGGCGCGCTGCTGGCGCTCGGCTTTGGCCACGCCCTTCATCTTGAGGCTGAAGGCCACGTTGTCGGTGGCCGACAGGTGCGGGAACAGCGCGAAGCTCTGGAACATCATCGCCGTGCCGCGCGCGGCGGCCGGCAGGTCGGTGATGTTGCGGTTGTCGAGCAGGATGTCGCCGCTGGTCACCGACTCGTGGCCCGCGATCATGCGCAGCGTGGTGCTCTTGCCGCAGCCCGAGGGGCCGAGCAGGCAGCAGTAGCTGCCGCTGGCGATGCGCAGGTCGATCCGGTCGACGGCGGCCGGGGTGCCAGGGGCGTAGCGCTTGCTCAGCGCGACGATCTCGATGGCTGCGGGGACGGGCGTGGCGACGGCATTCATTGCCCGTGGCCGAGCACGATCCATGCCACGCGCTCGGGCGCGCGGGCCGCCTGGTTCGCCGCTACGCCTTAGGGCGTACGGCGCGTGCCGGGATCAGGTGCCGAAGCGGTCGGCGTCCGCCGGCAGGCCGGCGGCGGCCAGGCCGCGCAGCACGTCGCCCACCACGATCACGGCCGGGCTCGCGAGGCCGGCCTCGGCGATGCCGCGCTGCAGCCGGCCCAGCGTGGTCGCGACGTAGCGTTGCTGCGGCAGGCTCGCATGCTGGATCACGGCCACCGGCGTGTCGGCCGGCAGGCCGTGCAGCAGCTCGCGCTCGATGCGGGCCGCGCCCGATACGCCCATGTAGATCACCAGCGTGAGCCGCGCTGCATGCGCGGTCGCGGCCAGCGTGCGCCAGTCGGTCGGATCGTCGGCGGCGCCGGCGCCCGTCTTCGCATGGCCGGTGACGAACACCACGCCCTGCGCATGGTCGCGGTGCGTGAGCGGCACGCCCAGCGCGGTGACGGCCGCGAGGCCGGCCGTGATGCCGTTGACCACCGCGCATTCGATGCCGGCCTCGCGCAGGTGCTCGACCTCCTCGCCGCCGCGGCCGAAGATGAAGGGGTCGCCGCCCTTGAGCCGCACCACCGTCTCGCCCTCGCGCACCGCGGTGATCATCAGCCGCTCGATGAAGGGCTGCGGCGTGCTCTTGCAGCCTCCGCGCTTGCCCACGTGCACGATGCGCGCATCGGGCCGGGCATGGGCCTGCACGATGGCGTCGTTCACGAGGTCGTCGACCAGCAGCACCGTGGCGGCCTGGATCGCCTTCACCGCCTTGATGGTCAGCAGTTCGGGGTCGCCCGGGCCGGCGCCCACCAGCGTGCAGCGGCCGGCGATGAGGGAGGGGGTGGGGGCGTTGGTTGTCATGCGTGGGATGCCAGTTGCGTGATGTACCGGACCTGCGTAGTGATCGCCTCGGGCACGGGGAGCTCGCCGGCCAGCACGCGGCGCGTGTAGTCGGCCGTGGTCGCGACGTCGATGTCCTTCGGCAGGCCGGGCACCTCGGGGTCGGTGCCGGGCTGCTGGGCCTGCAGCTCGGTGCGCACGCCGCGCACGAAGCCGTCGATCTGGGCCGTGCGGCGCGGGTCCGACACCACCTCGCCCTCGAGGCCGCGCGACAGCAGCGCCGTCATGCCGGTGAGCTCGAAGGTGTCGGCCATGACGCGCGCGTACTCGGGATGGGTGTAGCTGCCGACCACCACGCAGGCGCCGGCGCCCGGCTGCATCAGCTTGACCACGCTGTGGCCCGGGTTGCGCAGGCCGACCACGCGACGCACGTCGAGCAGCCGCTTGAGGCCCGGGCTCATCAGCTCGGTGGCGGCGAAGGCGGCCTCGCCGGCGGCGATTTCGCGCACCGCGGCCAGCGGCGCGATGCCCAGCGCCTCGAGCACGTTGGAGGCCAGCACGCGCGCGGTTTCGGTGGCGCTGCCGTGCACCAGCACCGGCAGGCCCTCGCGCGCCAGCAGCAGCGCCAGCAGCGGCGTGAGCACCGGCAGCTTGCGCGCGCCGTTGTAGCTGGGCAGCACGACCAGCGGGCGTTCGGTGGCGGGAAAGCGCGCCAGCCGCGCATGCGTGGCGTCGAGGAAGCCGGCCATCTCCTCGGGCGTTTCGCCCTTGATGCGCATCGCGAGGCAGAAGCCGCCGATCTCGAGGTCGGTGACGGTGCCGTCGAGCACCTGGCCGAACAGGTCGCAGGCCTGTTCGCGCGACAACGGCCGGGCGCCGCGCGCGCCCCGGCCGATTTCCTTGATGTAGTGGCTGATTCCCATGGGTAGGCGGATTGTCCCGCAAGGCTTATGCCGGAATGAGAGTTCGCTTATGCCTGTCCTGGACGCGGGGGCTTGTGCTCCCTCCCCCGCTGGGGGAGGGTTGGGGTGGGGGCACCGGGCGGTGGATGCGTGCCCGGCGGTGGAACGGCCCGGTGCCCCCATCCCAACCTTCCCCCAGCGGGGGAAGGAGCAAGGCAGGGCACGCCTCACGCCAGCGCCTCCACCGGCGTCGAGCGCACCCGCCGCTTGAGTTCGGGAATGCACGACCCGCAGTTGGTGCCGCATTTCAGCGCCCCCTGCAGCGCGGCCAGCCGTTCCGCGGGCGAGCCGTCGCAGCGCCGCAGCTGGCGCTCGATCGCGAGGTCGGTCACGTTGAAGCAGGTGCAGACCGGCTTGCCGCGCGACTGCACCGCCACCGGGGCGCGCGCGCCGGGCGACAGCAGCAGCCGGCCGTAGTCCTGCGCCGGCAGCTCCTCGCGCAGCACGGTGGCGATCCAGGCCTCGGCGCTGGTGTCGCCGCCCAGCAGGAAGGCCTCGAGCCGCGCGCCGTCGGCCCGGCGCGCCAGCCGCGCCGCGCGGCGCTGGCCGCGGCGGCGGTCGGCATAGCGCAGGGTGTCGGGCGCCTGCAGGCCCAGCAGGCCCTCGATGCGCGAGAGCAGGGCGTCGTCGGGCGCCTCGTGGGCGGCGGCGCGGAACAGCAGGCCGCCGCGGCTGCCGTCGGCGCCCGAGAAGGGCACGCAGGCCGCGAACGGGAAGGCCGCCATCAGCGCCTGCAGCGCGCGCCGCGCGGCCAGCGCGTCGTCGTCGGGCAGCCAGGCCATGGCCAGCAGCGACCAGGGCAGCTCGGCCTTGAGGATCTGGACCGGCACGTGCTTGAGCTCGGGCTGCTTCGAGACGGGGCAGTACGCCGGCGTGGTGACGGCATTGATGCCCGCGAGCGGCGTGCCCGTGGAGGACGAGCCGCCCAGGTATTCGCCGCCCCAGTGCATCGCGACGAAGGCCTGGTCGGGCGCAATCTCCTCGCTGGCGCGCGCGGGCAGCAGGATCGAGCCGCGCCGCGAGCTCAGGTGCACCAGGTCGCCCTCGCGCAGCGCGCGCCGCGCCATGTCCTGCGGGTTCATTTGCACCGCGGGCTCGGCCACGTGGCCGAACAGCCGGCCGACGTTGCCGGTGCGGCTCATGCCGTGCCACTGGTCGCGCAGCCGGCCGGTGTTGAGCGAGAACGGCCAGCGCGGCTCGCGCGGCTCGGCGAGCGGGCGGTAGACGGTGTCGACGAAGCGCGCGCGGCCGTCGGGCGTGGGGAACACGCCGTCCTCGTAGAGGCGCGCGCGGCCGGCCGTCTCGCCCTCGCGCAGCGGCCATTGCTGCGGGCCGGCGTGCTCGAGCAGCGCCCAGCTCAGGCCGGTGATGTCAAGGTCGCGCCCGCGCGTCGATTCGCGGTGCTCGTTCCAGACCGATTCGGCGTTCTCGTAGGGAAACAGCGTGGCCGCGCGGCCCAGCCGGGCCTCGAGCCGGCGCGCGAATTCAGCCGCGATCGACCAGTCGTGGCGCGCCTCGCCGGCCGGCGGCACGGCGGAGCGCACGCGCGAGATGCGGCGTTCGCTGTTGGTCACCGTGCCTTCCTTCTCGCCCCAGGTGGTGGCCGGCAGCAGCAGGTCGGCGTAGGCGCAGGTGGCGGTGGTGGCGAAGGCTTCCTGCACCACCACGAACTCGGCGCGCTCGAGCGCGCGGCGCACCGTGGCCTGGTCGGGCATCGACTGGGCCGGGTTGGTGCAGGCGATCCACAGCGCGCGGATCTCGCCGTCGGCCGCGGCCTGGAACATCTCGACCGCGGTCTTGCCGGGCTGTGCGGGCACCGAGGGCACGCCCCAGAGCGCGGCGACCTCGGCGCGGTGCGCCGGGTTCGCGAGATCGCGGTGCGCGCTCAGCAGGTTCGCGAGGCCGCCGACCTCGCGCCCGCCCATCGCATTGGGCTGGCCGGTGAGCGAGAACGGCCCCGCGCCCGCGCGCCCGATCTGACCCGTGGCCAGGTGCAGGTTGATCAGCGCGGCATTCTTCGCGGTGCCGCTCGAGGACTGGTTCAGGCCCTGGCAGTACAGGCTCAGCGTGGCCGGCGCGGTGGCGAACAGCCGGGCCGCCTCGAACAGCTGCCCGGTGGAGAGGCCGCAGACCCGTGCCACCGTCTCGGGCGTGCAGTCGCCCACCGTGGCTTTCAGTACCTCGAAGCCGCTGGTGTGGGCTGCGATGTAGTCCGCGTCGATCCAGCCTTCGCGCAGCATCAGGTGCAGCATGCCGTTGAACAGCATCACGTCGGTGCCCGGCTGCAGCGGCAGGAACAGGTCGGCGATCTCCACCGTGTCGGTGCGGCGCGGGTCGGCCACCACGATCTTCAGCGCCGGGTTGACGGCCTTCGCGTCCTCGATGCGTCGAAACAGGATCGGATGGGCCCAGGCGGTGTTGCTGCCGACGATGAACAGGCACTGCGCATGCCGCAGGTCGTCGTAGCAGGCAGGCGGCGCGTCGGCGCCCAGCGTCTGCTTGTAGCCGGCCACCGCGCTGCTCATGCACAGGCGCGAGTTGGTGTCGATGTTGTTGGTGCCGACCAGGCCCTTGGCGAGCTTGTTGAAGACGTAGTAGTCCTCGGTGAGCAGCTGGCCCGAGACGTAGAAGCCGACCGCGTCGGGGCCGTGCGCCTGCACGATGCCGGCGAAGCGGCCGGCCGCCTGGTCGAGCGCCGCGTCCCAGTCCAGTGGCTGCGGCGCCTCGCCGCGGCGCGCGCGCTGCATCGGGCGCAGCAGCCGCGTCTGGCGCGTGATCGGTGCGCTGGCCGTCAGGTGCAGCGTCGAGCCCTTGGTGCACAGCCGGCCGAAGTTGGCCGGATGGTCCGGGTCGCCGCGCACGCCGGTGATCTGCGCGCCCTCGGACTCGATGATCACGCCGCAGCCGACGCCGCAGTAGGGGCAGGTGGAGCGGGTGTCGGTCATGCGGCCGCCTTGGGTTCGCCCTCGCCACCGGCATCGCCGGCCAGGGCCTCGCCGAACATCAGCCGATCGCGGATCTCCTGCACGCTGCGCCCCTCGCGCACCAGCGCGTAGTACCAGCTGCCGTCCACCGTGTCGCCGTAGAGGCAGGCGCCCACCAGCTTGTCGTCCTTGAGCACCAGCTTCTTGTAGACGCCGCCGAAGGGATCGCTCATCACGATCTCCTCGGTGCCTTCGCCGCCCATGAACTCGCCCGCGCTGAACAGGTCGATGCCCGTGACCTTGAGCTTGGTCGAGGTCAGCGAGCCCTGGTAGCGGCCGATGCCGAACTGCGCGAGGTGGTTGGCTGCCACCTTGGCCTGCTCGAACAGCGGCGCCACCAGGCCATAGGCGATGCCGCGGTGCGCCGCGCATTCGCCGACCGCGTAGATGCGCGCGTCGGTCACGGTCTGCAGCGTGTCGGTGACCACGATGCCGCGGTGGCAGTGCAGCCGCATGCGTTCGGCCAGCTCGACGTTGGGGCGGATGCCCACGGCCATCACGACCAGGTCGGCCCGGACCTCGCTGCCGTCCTTGAAGCGGATGGCGGTGACGCGGCCATGCTCGCCGCCGACCAGTTCCTGGGTCTGCGCGCCCATCCTGAACTTCAGGCCGCGTTCCTCGAGCGACTGCTGCAGCAGCCGGGCCGCGGCCTCGTCGAGCTGGCGCTCCATGAGCCAGGGCATGACGTGCACCACGGTCACCTCCATGCCGCGCCGCATCAGGCCGTTGGCGGCCTCGAGGCCCAGCAGGCCGCCGCCGATCACCACCGCGTGGCGGTGCGTGCGCGCGGTCTCGATCATGCAGTCGGTGTCGGCGATGTCGCGGTAGGCGATCACGCCCTCGAGATCCTTGCCGGGCACCGGCAGCATGAAGGGGGTGGAGCCGGTGCAGACCAGCAGGCGGTCGTAGGCGGCCTCGGTGCCGTCGTCGGCGCGCACGATGCGCTTCACGCGGTCGACCTCGACCACCTTCTTCCCGGCATGCACCGCGATGCCGTGGTCCCGGTACCAGTCCCAGCCGTTGAGCACGATCTCGTCGAGCGTCTGCTCGCCCGCGAGCACCGGCGACAGCATGATGCGGTTGTAGTTGGGGTGCGGCTCGGCGCCGAACACCGTGATGTCGTAGAGGCCGGGCGCGATCTTCAGCAGCTCCTCGAGCGTGCGCACGCCGGCCATGCCGTTGCCGATCAGCACGAGTTTCATCTTCTTCATGGGGCCCTGCCTTTCTGCGACCGAGCGGATATCAAGCGGGCGAGGCGCGGGTGTGCACCCATGCGCCGGGCGGCCCGGCGCGCACCCGAGTCAGGCCGCGGCCTTCTCCACGTGCCCCTGGCGCGTGTAGAGGAAGTCGATCACGGCCTTGCGCGCATGCACGTAGGCCGGGTCCTCCGCGAGTTCGACGCGGTTGCGCGGGCGCGGGATGTCGACCGTGAGCACCTCGCCGATGGTGGCGGCCGGGCCGTTGGTCAGCATCACGATGCGGTCGCTCAGCAGCACGGCCTCGTCCACGTCGTGCGTGACCATCACGACCGTGCTGCGGGTCTTCTGCACGATCGCCAGCAGTTCGTCCTGCAACTTGGCGCGCGTGAGGGCGTCGAGCGCGCCGAAGGGCTCGTCCATCAGCAGCACCTTGGGCTCCATCGACAGCGCGCGCGCGATGCCCACGCGCTGCTTCATGCCGCCCGAGATCTCGCCGGGGCGCTTCTGCGCCGCGGGCGTGAGGCCGACCAGCGCCAGCGCCGCGTCGGTGCGCGCGCGCAGCTGCGCCTTGTTCTCGGTGGCGGCGAACACGCGCTCGACCGCGAGGTAGACGTTCTCGAAGCAGGTGAGCCAGGGCAGCAGCGAGTGGTTCTGGAACACCACCGCGCGCTCGGGGCCCGGGCCCTTGATCTCCTTGTTGGCGCACAGCAGCGCGCCGGCGGTGGGCGTGGTGAGGCCGGCGATCAGGTTCAAGAGCGTGGACTTGCCGCAGCCCGAGTGGCCGATCAGCGTGATGAACTCGCCCTTGGCCACACCGAGGTGCACGTCGCGCAGCGCGACGAAGCGGCCCTTGGGTGTCTTGAAGGCCTGCTCCACGCCGTGGATCTCGATGTACTTCGACTCGTCGATCATGATTTCACCTCTTCGAACGTGAAGGCCGTCGCGAGCTTGATCAGCGCGAACTCGAGCACCAGGCCGACGATGCCGATCACGAAGATCGCGATGATGATGTTGGCGACGTTGAGGTTGTTCCACTCGTCCCAGACCCAGAAGCCGATGCCCACGCCGCCGGTCAGCATCTCGGCCGCCACGATCACCAGCCAGGCGGTGCCCACGGCCAGCCGCACGCCGGTCAGCATGTAGGGCAGCACGGCCGGGAACAGGATCTTGGTGAGGATCTTCCATTCGCTGAGGTTCAGCACCTTGGCCACGTTCATGTAGTCGCTCGGCACGCGCTGCACGCCCACGGCGGTGTTGATGACCATCGGCCAGATCGAGCAGATGAAGATGGTCCAGATCGCGGCCGGGTTGGCGCCCTTGAACACCAAGAGGCCGATCGGCAGCCAGGCCAGCGGCGAGACCGGGCGCAGCAGGCTGATCAGCGGATTGAACATGCGCGCGAGGAACTCGAAGCGCCCGATCGCGAAGCCGGCCGGAATGCCGACCAGCGCCGCGAGGCCGAAGCCCAGCGCCACGCGCTGCAGCGAGGACAGCACGTTCCAGCCCACGCCCTGGTCGTTGGGGCCCTTGCTGTAGAAGGGATCGCTGAACACCGTGAGCGCTTGCTGCCAGACCGCCAGCGGCGAGGGAAAGCCGGTGGTGCTGCGCATGGCCACGATCTCCCACACCAGCAGCAGCAGGCCGAAGCCCGCGAGCGGCGGCAGCACGCGCATCCAGAAGGCGCGCAGGTCGAGCGGGGTGCGCGCCCGCGTCTCGCGCACGGGGCGAACGGGTGCCGCGGTGGCGGCGACCGGCTTGGCCGCAATGGCCGGGGCCGATGGCACGGAGACCGCCTCGAGCGGCGAATGGAAGACTGCGCTGACCATGGTGTTCTCCCTATGCATGAAGCTTGAAGGACTCGGCGTACTTCTTCGGGTCCTTGCCGTCCCAGACCGAACCGTCGAACAGCTTGCTGCTGCGCATCGGGTCCTTGGGCACCGGCGTCTGCGTGGCGGCCGCGGCCTGCTTGTAGATGTCGATGCGGTTGATCTCGGTCGCGACCTTGAGGTAGTCGGGATGCTCCTTGAGCAGGCCCCAGCGCTTGTGCTGCGTGAGGAACCACATGCCGTCGGACAGGTAGGGGAAGCTGACCGCGCCGCCGTTGTAGAACTTCATGTGGTTCGGGTCGTCCCAGCTCTTGCCCAGGCCGTTGACGTAGCGGCCCAGGATGCGCTGGTTGATCGCGTCCACGCTGGTGTTGACGTAGCTCTTGTCGGCGATGGTCTCGGCCATCTTGTTCTTGTTCTGCAGGCCGGCGTCGATCCACTTGCCGGCCTCGAGCACGGCGGCGGTCACGGCGCGCGCGGTGTTCGGATACTTCTTCGCGAACTCGGCCGTGGTGCCGAGCACCTTCTCGGGGTGGTCCTTCCAGATGTCCTGCGTGGTGATGGCCGTGATGCCGATGCCGTCCATGATCGCGCGCTGGCCCCAGGGCTCGCCCACGCAGTAGCCGTCCATGTTGCCCACGCGCATGTTGGCCACCATCTGCGGCGGCGGCACGGTGATGTTCTTGACGTCCTTGAACGGGTCGATGCCGGCCGAGGCGAGCCAGTAGTAGAGCCACATCGCGTGGGTGCCGGTCGGGAAGGTCTGGGCGAAGGTGTATTCGCGCTTCTCGCTGGCGATCAGCTTGGCGAGCGAGGCCGCGTCGACCGCGCCCTTGTCGGCCAGCTTCTTCGACAGCGTGATCGCCTGGCCGTTGTTGTTGAGGGTCATGAGCACGGCCATGTCCTTCTTCGGGCCGCTCAGGCCCAGGTGCATGCCGTAGACCAGGCCGTAGAGCACGTGGGCCATGTCGAGGTCGCCGTTGGCCAGCTTGTCGCGCACGCCGGCCCAGCTCGCCTCCTTGCTCGGCACGATCTTCACGCCGTACTTCTTGTCGA
This sequence comes from Variovorax sp. GW821-FHT09B01, assembly GCF_059418345.1. Lineage (NCBI taxonomy): Bacteria > Pseudomonadati > Pseudomonadota > Betaproteobacteria > Burkholderiales > Comamonadaceae > Variovorax > Variovorax sp. GW821-FHT09B01. Next base: position 204,196 of record NZ_JBWKPQ010000012.1, read on the forward strand.
TGCCCAGCACCGAGGCCATCACCACGCTGGCGCAGTCGGTCAGCGGGATGAAGCCGATCTTGACTTCCTCCTTCTCGGGCTTGTCGGAGCCCTGGGCCCAGACGGCGGCGCGCAGCGCGGGATCGATCCCGACGGCGCCGATGGCGGCGGCCTGCAGCACGCGGCGCCGGCTCAGTTTGGTTTGCAGCGGATCGGACATGGGGCGGACTCCTGCGAAGAGAAAGGCGGAAGACAAAAACGAAAAGGCGTCCTCACCACCGCAGCGGGCTGCTCGCAAACGAGCCAGCCCCGCGGGATAAGGACGCCTTTGTCCGGGTCGGTGGACGGCCCCCGCCATTGGGGGCCCTCTGCCTGGAGGCCCGAAGGCCTCATGCACTGTCTTGAGCAAAGCGCGTGCCAGCCTCGCCGTGCGTAGTTTTGCTATGGCTTTGCTAGCTCGATGCGCCGTATGGGTGCGCCCTGAACTCGGATTGCGCGGGGAAGGGTGGTCGGCGCGTCGGCAGGCACGGTTGTTGTGCACTGCACCAGAGCGGACCGATCAGCGTGGCAGGTAGTCGGCCATCGCGAGCACCGACTCGGCCACGTCGACCAGCCGGCGGTTCTGGTTCATCGCGGTCTGGCGCAGCATCTTGTGCGCCTCTTCCTCGCTCATCCGGCGATGCGCCATCAACAGGCCCTTGGCGCGCTCGACCAGCTTGCGCTCGTTGAGCGAGGCGCGCACGGTCTCGAGCTCGTCGCCCATGGCCTGCAGCCGGCGCGACTGGGCCTGCACCATGTCGAGCACCGAGCGCTCGAGCGTGCGGCCATAGAGCGTGGCGGCCTCGGGCGCGGCGGGACGCGCGGCGGCCGGTACCGGCGCCAGCACGTCGTCGAAGAAGCGCTCGCCGTCGTCGTGCGGCGCCAGGGTGTCGAGCAGGCGCCGGTAGTCCTCGAGCTCGCGCCGCGCCTGTTCGGTCTTGTGGCCGCACTGCAGCCGCAGGTCATCGGCCAACTGGTCCTCGACGATGCGCATGGCGTCGATGCGCGCGCTGCAGCAGTCGAACCAGGCCTGGCTCAGCCGCGGATCGGGCAGGCCGCCCGCGGGCGCCGCGCCCGGATGCACGGTGCCGATGCGGCGCATGCGCTCGAGCCCGGCCAGCGTGCTGTCGCTCTGGCTCTGGCGCCACAGCGCGAGCAGCGCGGGATTGGAGAACTCGGTGAAGACCTGGAAGCAGCGCTCCTGCGACTCGACCAGGTGCAGCCACTGGGCCCGCTGCGCGTCGTCGACGCGGCCCGTGGCGAGGGCGGCGGCGCCGAGGGCGCGCTCCTGGCCCGCGAACTCCTTGCCTTGCATGAAGTTGAACAGTGCCACCAGCAGGCGCGAGATCTCGGGGTCGGTGGCGCCGTCGGCGGCCTCGAACACCACCGACAGCAGCCCCGCGACCAGCTTGGCGAAGGCCGCGGTGGCCTGCGCGGGCTGCAGTTCGAGCGCGCCGATGCGCCGGCGCAGGGCCGGCAGGCCATCGAGGCCCGGCAGCACCCAGGCGATGCGGCTGAACAGCCGCGTGTGATTGCCGTCGCCCGCGCGGCCTTGCGCCTCGGCCTCGAGCCGGTCGAAGCCCAGCCGCACCGCCTGCTCGAGCGCCACGCACTCGGCGATCTGCGGATCGCGCTGGTCGCCGAAGCGCGTGCCGCGCGAGGCCAGGAAGACGTTCGACAGGCCGCGCTCGCGCTGCAGCGCATGCACGAGCCGGCCGACGGCGCCGACCAGCTCGCTGGTGCGCGCGAGCTGCTCGAGCGCGTCGATCTCGCTGCGCCGCGCGGCGATCAGGAAGTGCAGGCCGGATTTCATGGGGTGCCGGACGAGCAGCAACATCCGTGCCGTACCCCCGCGCCAGCAGCCCCTATCGCCCGCCGCCTACACTCGCGGCCATGCTGCTTCTAGGAATCGAATCCTCCTGCGACGAGACCGGCGTGGCGCTGGTCGAGTCGCATGGCGACGCGCTGCCGGTGCTGCGCTCGCATGCGCTGCACAGCCAGATCGCGATGCACCAGGCCTATGGCGGCGTGGTGCCCGAACTCGCGAGCCGCGACCACATCCGCCGCGTGCTGCCGCTGACCGATGCCGTGATGGCCGAGGCCGGGCGCACGCTGGCCGAGGTCGACGTGGTCGCCTACACGCGCGGCCCCGGCCTTGCGGGCGCGCTGCTCGTGGGCGCGGGCGTGGCCTGCGCGCTGGGCGCGGCGCTCGGCAAGCCGGTGCTGGGCGTGCACCACCTCGAGGGCCACCTGCTGTCGCCGTTCCTGAGCGCCGACCCGCCCGAGTTCCCCTTCGTGGCGCTGCTGGTCTCGGGCGGCCACACCCAGCTGATGCGCGTGGACGGCGTGGGCCGCTACGAGCTGCTCGGCGAGACCATCGACGACGCGGCCGGAGAGGCCTTCGACAAGAGCGCCAAGCTCATGGGCCTGCCGTACCCCGGCGGCCCCTGGCTCGCCAAGCTGGCCGAGGGCGGCGACCCGGCGGCCTTCAAGCTGCCGCGCCCGCTGCTGCACAGCGGCGACCTCGACTTCTCCTTCGCCGGCCTCAAGACGGCCGTGCTCACGCAGGCCAAGAAGCTCGGCGACGCGCTCGAGGCGCGCAAGCCCGACCTCGCGGCCTCCACGCAGGCGGCGATCGTCGAGGTGCTGCTGAAGAAATCGCTGGCCGCGCTCGACCAGGCCGGCCTCAAGCGGCTGGTGGTGGCCGGCGGCGTGGGCGCGAACCGCATGCTGCGCGAGCAGTTGAATGCCGCCTGCGCCAAGCGCGGCGTGCGCGTGCACTACCCCGAGCTGCACCTGTGCACCGACAACGGCGCGATGATCGCGATGGCCGCGGCGATGCGGCTGCAGTCGGGGCTGTCGCAGCCCACCGAGCGCTATGCCTTCGACGTGAAGCCGCGCTGGCCGATGGCCTCGCTGTCGGCGGATCTGCCCGCCACCGCCTGAGAACGCCCATGAAAAAGCCCGCGCGGCTCGTCGCCGCGCGGGCTTTTTCGCAGGTCGGTTGCGTCTGTGATCAGTTGATCTGCAGCTGCGAGACCTGGCTGACCGGCACCACCTTGGCGAGCTTCAGGGTCAGCACGCCGTTCTCGAGCTTGGCTTCGCTGGCAGCCGCGTCGATGTCCAGCGGCAGCTCGTAGGCGGCCTTGAACTGGCGCTTGGCGTCGGCCTTGCTCTCGATGCGGACCACGGCGCCTTCGATGCCGATGCTCAGGTCTTCGCGGGCGAAGCCGGGCACGTCGAGCGACAGGGTCCAGCTCTTGTCGTCCTGCTCGACCAGCGGCGAGCGGCGCGCGGTGCCGGCGAAGGCATCGTTCACGAAGCGTTCGAAGGCGCGATCATGGGCGCGGGGGGTGAAGCGGGTGGCGCGGAGAGCGGGTGCGAAAAACATGGAAGTACTCCTGAATGAACACAATGGGGACATGGAATGTGTGTCCCTTACACTGCGCGGCCGTTCAATCCTGAGTGCCGCTTGAAACCTCATCTAGGCCCAGCGGCGCGCGTTTCAAGTCAATGAATTCCAGCTTTTTCGAGCGCCGCCAGGCCTTGAAATTCGCGGCACTGTCGCTATGCGCGAGGCCCTTCGCGGCGCTCGCGCAGACCCCGCCCGCACCCATCCGCCTCGCGCTGATCGAGAGCATGAGCGGCCCGTTCGCCAACACCGGCGAGGCGGTGTTCCGCAACCTGCTGTGGGCCGTGGAGCGCGTGAATGCACGCGGCGGCATCAAGCTGCCGGGCGGCGCGCGGCCACTGCAGCTCGACCGCTACGACAGCAAGGGGCAGAACGAGGAAGCGCTGTCGGCGCTGCGCGCCGCGATCGATGATGGCGCGCGCATCGTGCTGCAGGGCAACTCCTCGGCCACTGCGGCGGCGCTGATCGATGCGATCGACAAGAACAACGAGCGCGACCCGCAGCGGCGCATGCTGTTCCTCAACTACGCGGCGGTCGAGCCCTCGCTGACCAACGAGCGCTGCAGCTTCTGGCACTTCCGCTTCGACGCCCATGCCGACATGCGCGTGGCCGCGCTGATGGACGTGGTGAAGGACGACGCCGCGCTCAAGCGGATTTACCTGCTGGGACAGGACTACAGCTTCGGCCAGGCGGTGCTGCGCGAATCGCGGCGCCAGCTCGGCGCGCTGCGGCCCGACGTGGAGATCGTCGGCGACGAGCTGCATCCGCTGGGCAAGGTCAAGGACTTCGCGCCCTACGCCAGCAAGATCATCGCGAGCAGCGCGCAGGCGGTGGTCACTGGCAACTGGGGCAACGACCTCACGCTGCTCGTGAAGGCCGCGCGCGAGGCCGGCTTCAACGGCACCTTCTACACCTTCTACGGCAATGCGCTGGGCGCGCCCGCGGCCATCGGCGATGCCGGCATCGGCCGCGTGATCGCGGTGGCCGACTGGCTGCCGAACGTGCAGACGCCGCAGTCGGAGGCCTTCTACCGCGCCTTCCGCACGCGCTTTCCGAAGCCCGCGGACGATTACGTGCACATGCGCATGCAGCTCTTGATCGAGTCGCTGGCGCAGGCGCTCGAGCGCGCGGGCAGCACCGACACCGTGGCGGTGGCGCGCGCGCTCGAGCAGGCCGACGTCACGCTGTACGGCCAGCGCGGGCGCATGCGCGCGGCCGACCACCAGTTCCAGCAGCAGCTCGTGGTCGGCGTGATGGACAAGCAGGGCCGGCCGGGCGTGCAGTTCGACGTCGAGGGTTCTGGCTACGGCTTTCGCGTGATCAAGACCATTGCCCCCGAGCGCGCGGAGCTGCCGACTTCGTGCAAGATGAAGCGCCCCTGAGCGGGCTGCCACGAAGCGAAGACACGACGACAACGAAAGAAGAACACAGCATGCGCCAAGCCATCCACAACCTCGAAGCCTCCAAGATCCGCGAAGTCGCCAATGCCGGCCTCGGCCGCAGCGACGTGCTCGCCTTCTGGTTCGGCGAGAGCGACGAGGTCACGCCCGAAGTCATCCGCCAGGCGGCGATCGATTCGCTGCAGCGCGGCGAGACCTTCTATGCCCACAACCTCGGCCTGCCCGAGCTGCGCGCGGCGATCGCGCGCTACACCAGCAGCCTGCATCCCGCGGTCGATGCCTCGCGCATCGCCGTCACATCGGGCGGCGTGAGCGCGCTGATGCTCGCGGTGCAGGCGCTGGTCGATGCCGGCGACGAGGTGGTCGCGGTGACGCCCGTGTGGCCCAACCTCACGGCACAGCCCGCGATCCTCGGCGCGACGGTGCGCACGGTGCCGCTGGTGCCGGTGCAGGGCGAATGGACGCTCGACCTGCAGGCGCTGCGCTCGGCGGTCACGTCGACCACCAAGCTGCTGATCGTCAACGCGCCGAACAACCCGACCGGCTGGACGATGACGCGCGAGGAGCAGCAGGCCGTGCTCGACCATTGCCGCGAGACCGGCACCTGGATCCTCGCGGACGAGGTCTACGAGCGCCTGTACTTCGAACCCACGGCCAACGGCTGCGCGCCGAGCTTCCTCGACATCGCCCGGCCCGACGACCGGCTGGTGGTCACGCACAGCTTCTCGAAGAGCTTCCTGATGACCGGCTGGCGCCTGGGCTGGCTGGTGCTGCCGCCCGCGCTGGTCGAGGGCATCGGCAAGCTGATCGAGTTCAACACCTCGTGCGCGAGCGTGTTCACGCAGCGCGCCGGGGTGGCGGCGATCGAGCACACGGCCGAGATCACGCCGCGCGTGGTGGCGCATCTCAAGCATTGCCGCGACACGCTGGTGCCGCTGCTGGCGGCCGTGCCGGGCGTGCAGGTGGCGCCGGCCAAGGGCGGCATGTATGCCTTCTTCCGGCTCGAGGGTTTCGACGATTCCTTCGAGGTGGCCAAGCGGCTGGTGGTCGAGGCCGGGCTCGGACTCGCGCCCGGCAACGCCTTCGCGCCCGAGGGGCAGGGTTGGCTGCGCTGGTGCTTCGCCTCGAAGGATCCGCAGCGGCTGGTGCAGGGCGTGGAGCGGCTGCGCGGCTGGCTCGCGAAGCAGCAGGGCTGAATGACGCCGAGGCCCGTGCCCGTCGACGCCGTGCGCATCCGCGGCTCGGCGCTGCCGGGCCTGCAGACGATCGCGGCCGAATCGGCGCGCAGCTTTCCGCGCCACATGCACGACGTCTACGGCATCGGTGTGATCGACCGCGGCGGCCAGCGCTCGGCCAGCGGCCGCGGCGCGGTCGAGGCGGTGCGCGGGGACGTCATCACGGTCAATCCCGGTGAGGTGCACGACGGCGTCGCGCTGCGCGGCGAGGCGCGCGCCTGGCGCATGCTGCACCTGGCGCCCGCGTTGCTGGCCGATGCCGCGCCCGGGCTCGAGCTGACGCGGCCGGTGCTCAACGATCCGGCGCTGCGGCACGGGGTCGAACGGCTGCTCGCGGGCGTGGCCGAGGGCGCCGATGCGCTGGCGCTCGAGCAGGGCGTGCTCGAGTTGCTGCGCGATGCGCCGGGCGCGCTTATGCCGGAACCCGTGCCTCGCATCGCTTCCGTGGCGCTGGAGCGCGCGCGGGCACGCATCGCCGACGACTGCGTGGCCGCGCCCACGCTGGCCGAGCTCGCGCACGAGGCCGGCCTGAGCCGCTGGCAGCTGCTGCGCGGCTTCGCGGCCGCCTTCGGGCTGCCGCCGCATGCCTGGCTGCAGCAATGCCGGTTGTCGCGCGCGCGGCGGCTGATCGCGCAGGGCCGGGCGCTGGCCGATGCCGCGGCCGGTGCGGGTTTCGCCGACCAAAGCCACATGACGCGGGCTTTCGTCCGTTTCCTGGGCTTCACGCCTGGCGCATACGCGGCCGCGCACGGCGCCTGAGCCGGTCCCCTGCAATTTCGTTCAAGACCGCCGCGCCTCCGGCGGGAGACGCTCGCGCTTTCTGCAAATGAAAGAAGGGCGAAAAGCATGTCGGAACGCAGCAAGGGGATGTGGCTGTGCGCGCTCGCGATGGTCACGGTCGGCAGCACGGTGGTCGCGAGCAAGCTGATCGCGAGCGGCCTGCCGCCGTTCACGGCGACCGCGCTGCGCTTCGCGCTGGCGCTGCCGGTGTTCCTGGTGCTGATGCGGTGGATGCGCGTGCGCTGGCCGCGCCCGGACCGGCACGATGCCTGGCTGCTGCTGTGCCAGGCGGCCGCGGGCAGTGTCGGCTACACGGTGCTGCTGATCCTGGGCCTGCGCTGGGCGCCGGCGGCCGACGCGGGCGTGGTGGCCGGCACTCTGCCGGCCATCGCCGCGCTGGTGGCGGTGCTCGCGCTGCGCGAGCGGCCCGGGCGCTACCTGCTGGGCGGGATCGTGCTCGCGAGCCTGGGCGTGCTGGCGATCACGCTGCGGCCGGGCGGGGAGGGCGGTGCCCGCACGCCGGCCGCGCTGCTCGGCAACCTGCTGGTGCTGAGCGCGGTGGCCTTCGAATCGCTGTTCATCCTGCTCAACAAGCGGCTGCGCGTGCCGCTGCCGCCGCTCGCGCAGTCGAGCGCGATGACCGCGCTGGGGCTGCTGCTGTCGCTGCTGCCCGCGCTGCTGGAGCGTGCCTGGCTGCAGCCCCTGCCGGCCGAGGCGCTGGCCGGTGTGGCCTACTACGCGCTGGTGCCGACGGTGGCGGGCTTCCTGCTCTGGTACGCGGGCGCGGCCCGGCTCAGCGGCGCCGAGGCGGCGCTGTTCACGGCGCTGATGCCGGTGTCGGCACTGGCCCTCGCGGCCTGGTGGCTCGGCGAACCGGTGGGCTGGCCCCAGATCGCCGGCGCGGCCTGCGTGCTGGGGGCGGTGGCGCTGGTCTCGCTCGACGGCCGGCACCGGGAAGGGGCGCCCAGGACGGCCGATGTATAATCCCAAGGCTTTGCATGCCGCAAGGCGCACGGTGAGCGCAGTTCCAGCACCCACCGCAAGTCAAACACCACCGGAACAAAGGAAAAACCAATGATCGCAGCCTCCATCAAGGCCGAAGTCGTCAAGGACAACGCCCGCGCAGCCAACGACACCGGCAGCCCCGAAGTGCAAGTTGCACTGCTGACCGCCCGCATCAACGAGCTCACCCCCCACTTCAAGACGCACGCCAAGGACCACCACGGCCGTCGCGGCCTGCTGCGCATGGTGAGCCGCCGTCGCAAGCTGCTCGACTACCTGAAGTCCAAGGACGCCGACCGTTACACCGCGCTGATCGCCAAGCTGGGCCTGCGCAAGTAAGCCGAATCGCATGAAAAAACGCCTGGGTTAGTCCGCTAGCTCAGGCGTTTTTTACTTCGCGAACCACTTTCGGGGTGCCCTACAGAGCGAAGCTGTGTCATTCCAGGGAAGTTCGAATCGAGCTTCGCTGGAATGGCATCGTGTTCTGAAAAAGCCCTCCGAGCCGTGCGGATCTTCGATGATCTGCTACTAAAACAGGAGCAAACATGAGCCTCTTCAACAAAGTCACCAAGTCCTTCCAATGGGGCGACAAGACCGTCGTCATGGAAACGGGCGAAATCGCCCGCCAGGCCACGGGCGCCGTGCTGGTCGACATCGACGGCACCGTCGTGCTGGCCACCGTGGTCGCTTCCAAGACCGCCAAGCCGGGCCAGGACTTCTTCCCGCTGACCGTCGACTACATCGAGAAGACCTATGCCGCCGGCAAGATCCCCGGCAGCTTCTTCAAGCGCGAAGCCAAGCCCAGCGAACATGAAACCCTGACCAGCCGCCTGATCGACCGCCCGATCCGTCCGCTGTTCCCCGAGGGCTTCCTCAACGAAGTGCACGTGGTGATCCACACCGTGTCGCTGAACCCCGAAGTCGACGCCGACATCGCCGCGATGATCGCCGTGAGCGCTGCCCTGTCGGTCTCGGGCATTCCGTTCGACGGCCCGATCGGCGCCGCGCGCGTGGGCTACATCAACGGCCAGTACGTGCTGAACCCGGGCCAGACCGCGCGCAAGGATTCGCAGATGGACCTCGTCGTGGCCGGCACCGAAGCCGCCGTGCTGATGGTCGAGTCCGAAGCCCAGCAACTGGCCGAAGACATCATGCTCGGCGCCGTGGTCTTCGGCCACGAGCAGGGCAAGCTGGCGATCAACGCCATCCACGAGCTGGTGCGCGAGGCCGGCAAGCCGCTGTGGCTCAAGGAAGGCACCTGGGCGCCCGAAGCCAAGGACGAGGACTTCATCGCCAAGGTCAACGGCCTGGCCGAAGAGAAGCTGCGCGCCGTCTACCAGATCCGCAGCAAGCAGGCCCGCACCCAGGCCCTGCGCGAAGCCAATGCCAGCGTCTACGAGGCCCTGAAGGCCGAAGGCGCCGCATTCGACGCGGGCAAGGTCAGCGACCTGCTGTTCGCGATCGAAGCGCGCATCGTGCGCAGCCAGATCCTGCAAGGCGAGCCGCGCATCGACGGCCGCGACACGCGCACCGTGCGCCCGATCGAGATCCGCAACTCGGTGCTGCCGCGCACCCACGGCTCGGCGCTGTTCACGCGCGGCGAGACCCAGGCGCTGGTCGTGACCACGCTGGGCACCGAACGCGACGCGCAGCGCATCGACGCGCTGGCCGGCGAGTTCGAGGACCGCTTCCTGTTCCACTACAACATGCCTCCCTTCGCCACCGGTGAAGTCGGCCGCATGGGCTCGACCAAGCGTCGCGAAGTCGGCCACGGCCGCCTCGCCAAGCGCGCGCTCGTCGCCGTGCTGCCGAACAAGGAAGAGTTCCCCTACACCGTGCGCGTGGTGTCGGAAATCACCGAGTCGAACGGCTCCTCGTCGATGGCTTCGGTCTGCGGCGGCTGCCTCTCGATGATGGACGCCGGCGTGCCGATGAAGGCCCACGTGGCCGGCATCGCCATGGGCCTGATCAAGGAAGACAACCGCTTCGCGGTGCTGACCGACATCCTGGGCGACGAGGACCACCTCGGCGACATGGACTTCAAGGTGGCCGGCACGACCAACGGCATCACCGCCCTGCAGATGGACATCAAGATCCAGGGCATCACCAAGGAAATCATGCAGGTCGCGCTGGCGCAGGCCAAGGAAGCGCGCATGCACATTCTGGGCAAGATGCAGGAAGCGATGGGCGAGGCCAAGGCCGACGTGTCGCAGTTCGCGCCGCGCCTGACCACGCTGAAGATCAACCCCGAGAAGATCCGCGACGTGATCGGCAAGGGCGGCGCGGTCATCCGCGGCCTGCAGGAAGAAACCGGCACGCAGATCAACATCGACGAAGACGGCACCATCACCATCGCGTCGACCGATCCGGCCAAGGCCGAAGAGGCCAAGAAGCGCATCGAGCAGATCACGGCCGAGGTCGAGATCGGCAAGATCTACGAAGGCCCGGTCACCAAGATCCTGGACTTCGGCGCGCTGATCAACCTGCTGCCCGGCAAGGACGGCCTGCTGCACATCAGCCAGATCGCGCACGAACGCGTCGAGAAGGTGACCGACTACCTGAGCGAAGGCCAGATCGTGAAGGTCAAGGTCCTCGAGACCGACGACAAGGGTCGCGTCAAGCTGTCGATGAAGGCACTGACCGAGCGTCCGGCCGGCATGGAATACAGCGAGCGCCCGCCGCGCGAAGACCGTGGCGACCGTGGCGGCGAGCGCCGTGACCGTGGCGACCGCGGCGACCGTGGTGGTGATCGCGGCGATCGCGGTGACCGCGGCGGCGACCGTGGCGAGCGCGCTCCGCGCTTCAACAACGACCAGCAGCAGCCGCGCAACGAGCAGGCTCCGGCCGGCGAGTCGCAGCAGCCGCAGGCTCCGCGCGAGTCGCAGGAGTAAGAAGGCCATGGCGGCCGCGGCATGCGCCGCGCGCCGCCTTTGCCTTTCCGATTGCTGAATGCGCCCGTCGCACGGGCGGCTGGAGGCCAGGAGACCATGAAAGCCATTGAAATCGCTTCGTACGGCGCCCCCGAGGTGCTGCGCGTCACGGATCGTCCCGATCCGGTCGCCGGCGCGGGCGAGCTGCTGATCCGCGTGTCGGCCAGCGGTGTCAACCGCCCCGACGTGCTGCAGCGCATGGGCCACTATCCGGTGCCGCCCGGCGCTTCCGACCTGCCGGGCCTCGAAGTGGCCGGCGAGATCGTGTCGGGCGATGCCGCGGCATTGGCCGAGGCGGGCTTCGCGATCGGCGACCGCGTCTGCGCGCTGATCGCCGGCGGCGGCTATGCGCAGCTGTGCGTGGCGCCCGTGGCGCAGTGCCTGCCGGTGCCCAAGGGCTGGAGCGACGTCGAGGCGGCTTCGCTGCCCGAGACCTTCTTCACCGTCTGGAGCAACGTGTTCGAGCGCGGCCGCCTGCATAAGGGCGAAACCCTGCTGATCCAGGGCGGCTCGAGCGGCATCGGCGTCACGGCGATCCAGATCGCCAAGGCGCTGGGCGCGACCGTGATCGTCACGGCCGGCAGCGACGACAAGTGCGAGGCCTGCCTGAAACTCGGCGCCGATCACGCGATCAACTACCGCACGGCCGATTTCGTCGAAGTGGCGAAGTCGCTGACCGGCGGCAAGGGCGTGGACGTCATCCTCGACATGGTCGCGGGCGACTACGTGGCGCGCGAGGTCGAATGCCTGGCCGAGGACGGCCGGCTGGTGATCATCGCGGTGCAGGGCGGCGTCAAGAGTCAGATCAACGCGGGTCTGGTGCTGCGCAAGCGGCTCACGATCACGGGGTCGACGCTGCGTCCGCGGCCGGTGGCATTCAAGGGTGCGATCGCCAAGGCGCTGCGCGAGAAGGTGTGGCCGCTGCTCGATAGCGGCGCGGTCAAGCCGGTGATCCACAGCACCTTCGCGGCGGCCGGCGAGCCCAGCGGCGCGGCGCAGGCGCATGCGCTGATGGAATCGAATCAGCACATCGGCAAGATCGTGCTGACCTGGTGACGAGACGAGCACGATGACGACCCACAAGAAGCTGATCGCAGGGAACTGGAAGATGAATGGCAGCCTGGCTGCCAACGAGGCGCTGGTGACGGCGCTGCGGCAGGGGCTCGCGGCGAATGCGCCCGCGTGCGACATCGCGCTGTGCGCGCCTGCGCCGTATTTCGCGCAACTGCAGTCGCTGCTGGCGGGTTCGCCGATGGCGCTGGGCGCGCAGGACATTTCCGCGCAGGCGCAGGGCGCCTTCACGGGCGAGCAGTCGGCGGCGATGCTGAAGGACTTCGGTGTGCGCTATGCCATCGTCGGCCATTCGGAGCGCCGGCAATACCACGGCGAGACCGACGACGCTGTGGCCGCGAAGACCGCGGCCGCGCTGGCCAACGGCATCACGCCGATCGTCTGCGTCGGCGAGACGCTGGCGCAGCGCGAAGCAGGGCAGACCGAGGAAGTGGTGAAGCGCCAGCTGGCGGCGGTCATCCACGTGAACGGCCACTGCATCAGCGAGATCGTGGTCGCCTACGAACCCGTGTGGGCCATCGGCACCGGCAAGACGGCCACGCCCGAACAGGCGCAGGCGGTGCACGCGGTGCTGCGTGCGCAACTGCACCATGCCGCGAGCGAGCACGCGGCCGGCATCAAGATCCTCTACGGCGGCAGCATGAATGCCGCCAACGCGGCCGAGCTGTTGGCGCAAGCCGACATCGACGGCGGCCTGATCGGCGGCGCTTCCCTGAAGGCTCCCGACTTTTTGCAGATCATTTCCGCCGCCGCCCGCTGAAGCGGGCAGGGCAGGCATCAATTAGGAGTAAGAACGAATGAACGTGGTCCTCAACCTTCTGGTCGGCGTGCAGATGCTGTCGGCGCTGGTGATGATCGGGCTGATCCTGATCCAGCACGGCAAGGGCGCCGACATGGGCGCGGCCTTCGGCAGCGGCAGCGCCGGCAGCCTGTTCGGCGCCAGCGGCAGCGCGAACTTCCTCTCGCGCACCACGGCCGTGCTGGCCGCGGTGTTCTTCGCCTGCACGCTGCTGCTGGCCTACTTCAGCCATGCACGTCCCACGGGCGGCGGCAGCCTGCTGGAGCGCGCCGCCATCGGCGTGCCGGCCACGCCGGCTTCGGGCGCGGCAGGCCAGATTCCCTCGGGTCAGTCGGGCGCGGCACCTGCTGCGGCGCCCGCGAGCGCGCCTGCGGCTGGCGCGGGACAGATTCCCAGCAAGTAACTCTGATGTTTTCAGAGTGACCCGTAAGAAATGGCTTCATTTCAGGGTAAACTCTAAAGCTGTTCGGAAAGCCAAACCTCTTCGTAGGAACCTCATGCCATCCGAACAGAAAAAACCGCGGTCGTGGTGAAATTGGTAGACACGCTATCTTGAGGGGGTAGTGGCGAAAGCTGTGCGAGTTCGAGTCTCGCCGACCGCACCAAATCTCACCGACAGGACGCCTCATGAAGGTGCTTCTGTCGGTGGCAAGCGGTGAAAGCTCCCGATGAACCTCGATTCCTACCTTCCCGTCCTTTTGTTCATTCTGGTCGGGGTCGGCGTAGGCGTCGCTCCACAGGTCATCGGATACATCCTCGGCCCCAATCGGCCTGACGCAGCCAAGAACGCACCTTACGAGTGCGGTTTCGAGGCCTTCGAGGATGCGCGCATGAAGTTCGACGTGCGCTATTACCTGGTTGCCATTCTCTTCATCTTGTTCGATCTGGAGATTGCCTTTCTCTTCCCGTGGGCCATTGCGCTCAAGGAGATCGGTGCTGTCGGCTTCTGGGCCATGATGATCTTTCTCGCCATCCTCGTCGTGGGCTTCGCCTACGAGTGGAAAAAAGGCGCGCTCGACTGGGAATAAGGAAGTTACACGATGGCCATTGAAGGCGTTCTCAAGGAAGGCTTCGTCACGACCACCTACGACTCGGTGGTGAACTGGGCGAAGACCGGATCTCTGTGGCCGATGACGTTCGGTCTGGCCTGCTGTGCGGTCGAAATGATGCACGCCGGCGCAGCCCGCTACGACATCGACCGTTTCGGCATGCTGTTCCGTCCGAGCCCGCGTCAGTCCGATCTGATGATCGTGGCCGGCACGCTGTGCAACAAGATGGCGCCGGCGTTGCGCAAGGTCTACGACCAGATGCCCGAGCCGCGCTGGGTGCTCTCGATGGGCTCGTGCGCCAACGGCGGCGGCTACTACCACTACAGCTATTCGGTGGTGCGCGGCTGCGATCGGATCGTTCCGGTCGACGTCTACGTGCCGGGCTGCCCGCCCACCGCCGAAGCGCTGCTCTACGGGATCATCCAGCTGCAGCAGAAGATCCGCCGCACCAACACCATCGCGCGTGCCTGAGGAATTGCCGAGATGACCGACTTTGCAATTTCTCCGGAGGCGCTGCAGGCGACTCTGGTGCAGACCCTGGGCGACAAGGCCAGGAGCGTGACCGTCGCGCTCGGCGAGGTGACCGTGGTGGTGAGTGCCGCGAACTACATCGATGCTGCGCTGCTGCTGCGCGATGCGCCGGGCTGCCGCTTCGAGCAGCTGATCGACCTCTGCGGCATGGACTATTCCGACTACCGTGAAGGCGAGTGGGAAGGCGAGCGCTACGGCGTCGTCTCGCACCTGCTGTCGGTGAGCCTCAACCAGCGCGTGCGCCTGCGGGTGTTCGCGCCCAGCGAAGACCTGCCTGTGGTGGATTCGCTGCAGCCCGTGTGGAACGCGGCGACCTGGTTCGAGCGCGAAGCCTTCGACCTCTACGGCATCGTGTTCGAGGGTCACGACGACCTGCGCCGCATCCTGACCGACTACGGCTTCATCGGCCATCCGTTCCGCAAGGACTTCCCGGTGTCGGGTCATGTCGAGATGCGCTACGACGAAGAACAGAAGCGCGTGGTCTACCAGCCGGTATCGATCGAGCCGCGCGAGATCACGCCGCGCGTGATCCGCGAAGACAACTACGGCGGCGGACTCCACTGACATGGCCGAAATCAAGAACTACACCCTCAACTTCGGTCCCCAGCATCCGGCCGCGCACGGCGTGCTGCGCCTGGTGCTCGAGCTCGACGGCGAAGTGATCCAGCGCGCCGATCCGCACATCGGCCTGCTGCACCGCGCGACCGAGAAGCTCGCCGAATCGCGCACCTTCATCCAGTCGCTGCCCTACATGGATCGCCTCGACTACGTGTCGATGATGTCCAACGAGCACGCCTACTGCCTCGCCATCGAGAAGATGATGGGCCTCGAGGTGCCGATCCGCGCGCAGTACATCCGCGTCATGTTCGCCGAGATCACCCGGCTGCTGAACCACCTGCTGTGGCTCGGCGCGCACGGCCTCGATTGCGGTGCGATGAACATGCTCATCTACTGCTTCCGCGAACGCGAGGACCTGTTCGACATGTACGAAGCGGTGTCGGGCGCGCGCATGCACGCGGCCTACTTCCGTCCGGGCGGCGTGTACCGCGACCTGCCGGACGTGATGCCGCAGTACAAGGTCAGCAAGATCAAGAACGCGAAGGCGATCGAGAAGCTCAACGAGAACCGCCAGGGCTCGCTGCTCGACTTCGTCGACGACTTCTGCAAGCGCTTCCCGAAGATGGTCGACGAGTACGAGACGCTGCTCACCGACAACCGCATCTGGAAGCAGCGCACCGTGGGCATCGGCGTGGTCACGCCGGAGCGCGCGCTGAACCTCGGCTTCACCGGCCCGATGCTGCGGGGCTCGGGCGTCGAATGGGACCTGCGCAAGAAGCAGCCCTACGACGTCTACGACCGGATGCAGTTCGACATTCCGCTCGGCAAGACGGGCGACTGCTACGACCGCTACCTGGTGCGCGTCGAGGAGATGCGCCAGGCCAACAAGATCATCCAGCAGTGCTCGGCCTGGCTGCGCGCCAACCCCGGCCCGGTGATCACCGACAACCACAAGGTCGCCGCGCCCGCGCGCGAATCGATGAAGGCGAACATGGAGGAGCTGATCCACCATTTCAAGCTCTTCACCGAAGGCTTCCATGTGCCCGAGGGCGAGGCCTATGCCGCCGTCGAGCATCCGAAGGGCGAGTTCGGCATCTATCTCGTGAGCGACGGCGCCAACAAGCCGTACCGCCTGAAGATCCGCGCCCCTGGCTTCCCGCACCTCGCCGCCCTCGACGAAATGTCGCGCGGTCACATGATCGCCGACGCTGTCGCGGTGATCGGCACGATGGACATCGTGTTCGGCGAAATCGACAGGTGAGAAAGAGCGAATGACTTCCTCTACCCATGACACTCACGCGGCGCCTTCGGCGCCGCTGAAGCCTGCGACCCTCGAACGCTTCGCGCGCGAGGTGGCCAAGTACCCCGAGGCCGGCAAGCAGTCGGCCGTGATGGCCTGCCTGGCGATCGTGCAGCAGGACGAGGGCTTCGTGAGCACCCAGCGCGAGCGCGAGATTGCCGAGTACCTCGGCATGGCGCCGATCGCGGTGCACGAGGTCACGACCTTCTACAACATGTACAACCAGCATCCGGTGGGCAAGTACAAGCTCAACGTCTGCACCAACCTGCCGTGCCAGCTGCGCGATGGCGTCACCGCCCTCGTGCATCTCGAGAAGAAGCTCGGCATCAAGATGGGCGAGACCACGGCCGACGGCCTGTTCACGCTGCAGCAGAGCGAGTGCCTGGGCGCCTGCGCCGATTCGCCGGTGATGCTGGTCAACGACCGCACGATGTGCAGCTTCATGAGCAACGACAAGCTCGATCAGCTCGTCGATGGCCTGCGCAGTGCAACCTCCGGGGAGGCTTCGTGATGACGCCCGATCAGGTTCTTTCGCAGTTCCGCGCCACCGGCGTGCAGACCTGCTTCCATGACCGCCACATCGGCGCGCAGATCTATGCCGGCCTCGACGGCACCAACTGGCACCTCGCCGACTACGAGGCGCGCGGCGGCTACCAGGCGCTGCGCAAGATCCTCACCGAGGGCCTGACGCCCGACCAGGTGATCGCCGAAGTCAAGGCCTCGGGCCTGCGCGGCCGTGGCGGCGCCGGTTTCCCGACCGGCCTGAAGTGGAGCTTCATGCCGCGCCAGTTCCCGGGCCAGAAGTACCTGGTCTGCAACTCGGACGAAGGCGAGCCGGGCACCTGCAAGGACCGCGACATCCTGCAGTTCAACCCGCACATCGTGATCGAAGGCATGGCCATCGCCGCGTACGCGATGGGCATCAGCGTGGGCTACAACTACATCCACGGCGAGATCTTCCAGAGCTACGACCGCTTCGAGGAAGCCCTCGAGGAGGCGCGCGCCGCCGGTTATCTCGGCGACAAGATCATGGGCAGCACGTACAACTTCCAGTTGCACGCCGCCCATGGCTTCGGTGCCTACATCTGTGGCGAGGAAACCGCGCTGCTCGAATCGCTCGAAGGCAAGAAGGGCCAGCCGCGCTTCAAGCCGCCGTTCCCGGCCAGCTTCGGCCTGTACGGCAAGCCGACCACCATCAACAACACCGAGACCTTCGCGGCGGTGCCCTGGATCATCCGCAACGGCGGCCAGGCCTACCTCGAGTGCGGCAAGCCGAACAACGGCGGCACCAAGATCTATTCGGTCAGCGGCGACGTCGAACTGCCGGGCAACTACGAGGTGCCGATGGGCACGCCGTTCTCCAAGCTGCTCGAACTGGCCGGCGGCGTGCGCAAGGGTCGCACGCTCAAGGCCGTGATCCCCGGCGGCTCGTCGGCACCGGTGCTGCCGGCCGACATCATGATGCAGTGCACGATGGACTACGACTCCATCTCGAAGGCCGGCTCCATGCTGGGTTCGGGCGCGGTGATCGTGATGGACGACAGTCGCTCGATGGTCGAGTCGCTCAAGCGCCTCTCGTACTTCTACATGCACGAATCCTGCGGCCAGTGCACGCCGTGCCGCGAAGGCACGGGCTGGCTCTACCGCGTGGTCGACCGCATCCACAACGGCCAGGGCAAGCCCAGCGACCTGCAGTTGCTGGACTCCGTCGCCGGCGACATCATGGGCCGCACCATCTGCGCCCTCGGCGACGCGGCGGCCATGCCGGTGCGCGCCATGATCAAGCACTTCCGCCACGAGTTCGAAGCCTTGATCCCGGGCTACGTCCCGAAGGCAACGGTCCAGGCCTGAGCGCGAGAAAGACATATGGTTGAAATCGAACTCGACGGCAAGAAGGTCGAAGTGGCCGAAGGCAGCATGGTCATGCATGCTGCCGACAAGGCCGGCACCTACATCCCGCACTTCTGCTATCACAAGAAGCTCAGCATCGCGGCCAACTGCCGCATGTGCCTGGTCGACGTCGAAAAGGCGCCCAAGCCGATGCCGGCCTGCGCCACGCCCGTCACGCAGGGCATGATCGTCCGCACCAAGAGCGAGAAGGCGATCAAGGCCCAGCAGTCGGTCATGGAGTTCCTGCTGATCAACCACCCGCTGGACTGCCCGATCTGCGACCAGGGCGGCGAGTGCCAGCTGCAGGACCTGGCCGTGGGCTACGGCGGCTCCTCCTCGCGCTACGAGGAAGAAAAGCGCGTCGTGTTCCACAAGGACGTGGGCCCGCTGATCAGCATGGAAGAGATGAGCCGCTGCATCCATTGCACGCGCTGCGTCCGCTTCGGCCAGGAAGTGGCCGGCGTGATGGAGCTCGGCATGTCGCACCGCGGCGAGCACTCCGAGATCGAGACCTTCCTCGGCGACTCGGTCGACTCCGAGCTCTCGGGCAACATGATCGACATCTGCCCGGTCGGCGCGCTCACGAGCAAGCCGTTCCGCTACAGCGCCCGCACCTGGGAGCTGTCGCGCCGCAAGTCGGTGAGCCCGCACGACTCCACCGGTGCCAACCTGATCGTCCAGGTCAAGAACAACCGCGTGATGCGCGTGGTGCCGCTCGAGAACGAAGACGTCAACGAATGCTGGATCGCCGACCGCGACCGCTTCTCGTACGAAGCGCTCAACGGGACCGAGCGTCTGACGCAGCCCATGCTCAAGCAGGGCGGCCAATGGCAGCAGGTCGACTGGCAGACCGCGCTCGAGTACGTGGCCAATGGCCTCAAGCAGATCAAGGCCGACCATGGCGCGCAGAGCATCGGCACGCTGGTCAGCCCGCACAGCACCCTCGAGGAGCTGCAGCTCGCCGCACTGCTCACGCGTGAGCTCGGCAGCGACAACATCGACTACCGCCTGCGCAACGCCGAATTCACGGCCTTCGAAGGCATCCGCTGGCTCGGCACCTCGATCGCCTCGCTGACGCAGCTGCAGCGCGCCTTCGTCGTCGGCTCGAACCTGCGCAAGGACCATCCGCTGTTCGCGCAGCGCATCCGCCAGGCCGTGCGCAAGGGCGCCGCGCTCAGCGTGCTGACCTCCAAGAAGCTGATGGCCGACGCCGAAGCCTGGGCCATCCAGCCCGCGCAGGCCGCCATCGTCGATGCCGGCCAATGGATCGAAGTGCTGGCCGCCATCGCGACCGTGGTGGGCCAGTCCACCGGCGCCGCCGCGCCGCTGGCACCCGCCAACGAGCCCGATGCCACCGCGCAGGCCATCGCCGCGTCGCTGCTGAGCGGCGAGCGCAAGGCCATCCTGCTGGGCAATGCCGCCGCGCACCATGCGCAGGCCGGCAGCCTGCTCGCGCTGGCCAACTGGATCGGCGCGCAGACCGGTGCCAGCGTCGGCTACCTGACCGAAGCCGCCAACACCGTGGGCGCGCAGCTCGTGGGCGCGTTCCCCAGGAACGGCGGCCTCCACGCCGGCCAGATGCTCGCCGCCGGCTCCGGCCTCAAGGCCGTGCTGCTGCTGAACACCGAGCCGGTGTTCGACTCGGCCGCCGGCGCCGCCGCCGCCGACACCATCGGCAATGCGCAGATGGTGGTCACGCTGAGCCCGTTCAAGGCCAACCTCGAATTCAGCGACGTGCTGCTGCCGATCGCGCCGTTCACCGAAACGCCCGGCAGCTTCGTCAATGCCGAAGGCCGCCTGCAGAGCTTCCATGCCGTGGTGAAGCCGCAGGGCGAAGCCCGTCCGGCCTGGAAGGTGCTGCGCGTGCTCGCCAACCTGCTGGGCCTGCAAGGCTTCTCGTTCGAGTCCACCGCCGACGTGCTGCGCACGGTGGGCGACAACGGCGCGCTGCCGGCCGATGCGCTGCGCAACGCAACGAGCGTTGCCGCCGTGGCCGCCAACGGTGCGCCCGCGCCCGTGGTCGCGAGCATCTACCAGCTCGATTCGATCGTGCGCCGCGCGCCGTCGCTGCAACTGACCGCCGACGCACGCAACGCGGGCCACGGCATCGGTGCCGCGCCCGCCAGCGTGCAGGCCGAGGAGGTGTCGGCATGATCGACGCCATTCACGGCTTCGGCCAGGGTCTCGTCGCCGCCGGCTGGTGGACCGGCGTGGTCTGGCCCGTCATCTGGACGCTGATCAAGATCATCGTCGTGGTCATCCCGCTGATGCTGGCGGTGGCCTACCTCACGCTGTGGGAACGCAAGGCCATCGGCTTCACGCAGATCCGCGTGGGCCCGAACCGCATCGGGCCGCTGGGCCTGCTGCAGCCGATCGCCGACGCGCTCAAGCTGATGACCAAGGAAATCATCGTTCCGACGGTCGCCAACAAGGGCCTGTTCCTGCTCGGCCCGATCATGACCATCATGCCGGCGCTCGCCGCCTGGGCCGTGATTCCCTTCGGTCCCGACGTCGCGCTCGCCAACATCAACGCCGGCCTGCTGTTCGTGATGGCCATCACCTCGCTCGAGGTCTATGGCGTGATCATCGCGGGCTGGGCCTCGAACTCGAAGTACGCCTTCCTGGGCGCGCTGCGCGCCTCGGCCCAGATGGTGAGCTACGAAATCGCGATGGGCTTCTGCTTCGTCGTGGTGCTGATGGTCACCGGCAGCCTGAACATGAGCGAGATCGTGAACGTGCAGGGCAAGGGCATGTTCGCCAACCTCGGCGTCGGCTTCCTGTCGTGGAACTGGCTGCCGCTGCTGCCGATCTTCGTCGTCTACTTCATCTCGGGCCTGGCCGAGACCAACCGCCATCCCTTCGACGTGGTGGAAGGCGAATCGGAAATCGTCGCGGGTCACATGATCGAGTACTCGGGCATGAGCTTCGCGATGTTCTTCCTGGCCGAGTACGCGAACATGTGGCTGGTCTCGATCCTGACCGTCGTGCTGTTCCTCGGCGGCTGGCTGCCCCCGTTCGAGTTCCTGAGCTTCATTCCGGGCTGGATCTGGCTCGGCGCGAAG
This sequence comes from Variovorax sp. GW821-FHT09B01, assembly GCF_059418345.1. Classification (NCBI taxonomy): domain Bacteria; kingdom Pseudomonadati; phylum Pseudomonadota; class Betaproteobacteria; order Burkholderiales; family Comamonadaceae; genus Variovorax; species Variovorax sp. GW821-FHT09B01. Next base: position 225,233 of record NZ_JBWKPQ010000012.1, read on the forward strand.
ACCTTCTGCGTGGTCACCATGTTCCTGTGGGTGCGCTCGACGTTCCCGCGCTTCCGCTATGACCAGATCATGCGTCTGGGCTGGAAGATCTTCATTCCCGTCACCCTCGTGTGGCTGGTCGTGGTCGGTGGCTGGATGCAGACGCCGTTCAACATCTGGAAATAACTGGAAGCGCCAACACCATGTCTGCGCACACCGCAACCCCGTCCGCGCCGTTCTCGCTCAAGGACTTCCTCGGCAGCTTCATGCTGTTCGAGCTGTTCAAGGGCCTGGCCATCACGGGCAAGTACGCCTTCAGCCGCAAGATCACGGTGCAGTTCCCCGAAGAGAAGACGCCGCTGTCGCCGCGCTTCCGCGGCCTGCATGCGCTGCGCCGCTACGAGAACGGCGAGGAACGCTGCATCGCCTGCAAGCTCTGCGAGGCCGTGTGCCCGGCGCTCGCGATCACCATCGAATCCGATGTGCGCGACGACGGCTCGCGCCGCACCACGCGCTACGACATCGACCTGACCAAGTGCATCTTCTGCGGCTTCTGCGAAGAGAGCTGCCCGGTCGACTCGATCGTGGAAACCCACATCTTCGAATACCACGGCGAAAAGCGCGGCGACCTGTACTTCACCAAGGACATGCTGCTGGCCGTGGGCGACCGTTACGAAAAAGAAATCGCGGCGAACAAGGCGGCTGACGCCAAGTACCGCTGACCCGGCCTGGCCTGAACCCTACGAATTCGAACTCATGGACGTCAAGACCGGTCTGTTCTATCTGTTTGCCGCGGTGCTGCTGTTCGCATCGTTCCGCGTCATCACCGCCCGCAACCCCGTGTACGCGGCGCTGTACCTCGTGCTGGCCTTCTTCCAGGCTTCGGCCATCTGGCTGCTGCTGCGCGCCGAATTCCTCGCGATCTCGCTCGTGCTGGTCTACGTGGGCGCGGTGATGGTGCTGTTCCTGTTCGTCGTGATGATGCTCGACATCAACGTCGACAGCCTGCGGCAGGGCTTCTGGAAGCATTTCCCGCTGGCCGCGGCCGTCGGCGCGCTGATCGCGCTCGAAATGGCGGCGGTGCTGATGGGCGGCTTCCGCCTCGGCGAGGCACCACGCGCGGTGGCGGCGGCCAACAGCTCCAACACGCTCGAGCTGGGCAAGCTGCTGTACTCCGAATACCTCTATCCGCTGGAAATCGCGGCCGTCATCCTGCTGGTGGCCATCATCGCCGCCATCGCGCTGACCTTGCGGACCCGCAAGGACAGCAAGTACGTCGACCCGGCCGACCAGGTGCGCGTGAAGGCGCGCGACCGCGTGCGCGTGGTGCAGATGCCGGTCACCCGCGCGGCGGAGCCCGTGGTGGAAGCACCGGCCGAAGCGGCCGCGACGGCAGCAAAGGAGAACAAGGCATGACGCTCACCCTCGGACACTTCCTCTCGCTGGGCGCGATGCTGTTCGCGCTGTCGGTGATCGGCATCTTCCTGAACCGCAAGAACCTGATCGTGCTGCTGATGGCCATCGAGCTGATGCTGCTCGCGGTCAACATGAACTTCGTCGCCTTCTCGCACTTCCTGGGCGACATGCACGGACAGATCTTCGTGTTCTTCATCCTGACGGTGGCCGCGGCCGAGTCGGCCATCGGCCTCGCGCTGCTGGTGCTGCTGTTCCGCAACAAGTCGAGCATCAACGTCGACGAACTCAACTCGCTCAAGGGCTGATCCAAGGCTGACACCAGAATGAGCGCAACCCTTTCTGCATCCACGCTGCTGGCCGTTCCGATGGCCCCCCTGGTCGGGGCGGTCCTGGCCGGCATCTTCGGCACCAAGTTCGGCGGCAACCACATCGGCCGCAAGATCACGCATTCGCTGACCATCCTCGGCGTGTTCGTGGCCTTCGTCATGTCGGCGCTGACGCTCAAGTCGGTCATCGTCGACGGCGCCCGCTTCAACCAGACCCTCTACGAATGGATGGTCGTCGGCGGCCTCAAGATGGAAGTCGGCTTCATGGTCGACGGCCTCACCGCGATGATGATGTGCGTCGTGACCTTCGTGTCGCTGATGGTCCACATCTACACCATCGGCTACATGGAAGAGGACGAGGGCTACAACCGCTTCTTCTCGTACATCTCGCTGTTCACCTTCTCCATGCTGATGCTCGTCATGAGCAACAACATGCTGCAGCTGTTCTTCGGCTGGGAAGCGGTGGGCCTGGTGTCGTACCTGCTGATCGGCTTCTGGTTCAACAAGCCGACCGCGATCTTCGCCAACATGAAGGCCTTCCTGGTCAACCGTGTGGGCGACTTCGGCTTCATCCTCGGCATCGGCCTGATCGCGGCCTACGCGGGCACGCTCAACTACACCGAAGCCTTCGCCAAGGCCGGCACGCTCGGCGGCATCACCTTCCCGGGCACCGACTGGATGCTGATCACCGTGATCTGCATCTGCCTGTTCATCGGCGCGATGGGCAAGAGCGCGCAGTTCCCGCTGCACGTGTGGCTGCCCGACTCGATGGAAGGCCCGACCCCGATCTCGGCGCTGATCCACGCGGCGACCATGGTGACGGCCGGCATCTTCATGGTGGCGCGCATGTCGCCGCTGTTCGAACTGAGCGACACGGCCCTGAGCTTCATCCTCGTGATCGGCGCCATCACCGCGCTGTTCATGGGCTTCCTCGGCATCATCCAGAACGACATCAAGCGCGTGGTGGCGTACTCCACGCTGTCGCAGCTGGGCTACATGACGGTGGCGCTCGGCGCCTCGGCCTACTCGGTCGCGGTGTTCCACCTGATGACCCACGCCTTCTTCAAGGCGCTGCTGTTCCTCGGTGCCGGCTCGGTGATCATCGGCATGCACCACAACCAGGACATCCGCTGGATGGGCGGCGTGCGCAAGTACATGCCGATCACCTGGATCACCTCGCTGCTGGGCTCGCTGGCGCTGATCGGTACGCCGCTGTTCTCGGGCTTCTACTCGAAGGACAGCATCATCGAGGCGGTGAAGGAAAGCCACCTGTGGGGCGCGAACTTCGCCTACTACGCGGTGCTGATCGGCGTGTTCGTCACGGCCTTCTATTCGTTCCGCATGTACTTCCTGGTCTTCCACGGCAAGGAACGCTACGACCAGAACCCCGATGCGCACCACGACGACCATCACGCACACGACGACCACGGCCATGGCCACGGTCACGACGACCACAAGCCGCACGAGTCGCCCTGGGTGGTGTGGCTGCCGCTGGTGCTGCTCGCGATCCCCTCGGTGGTCATCGGCTTCCTGACGATCCACCCGATGCTCTACGGCGAATTCTTCAAGGACGCGATCTTCGTCGACGCCACGAAGCACCACGCCATGAAGGAGCTCGAAGAGGCCTTCCACGGTGCCGGCGCGATGGCCATCCACGGCCTGCAGACCATGCCGTTCTGGCTCGCGCTCGCGGGCGTGGCGCTGTCCTACTACATGTACATGGTCAACCCGGCGCTGCCGGCCGCGATCAAGCGCGCCTTCGGCCCCGTGTACCGCCTGCTCGAGAACAAGTACTACCTCGACTGGATCAACGAGAACATCATCGCGCGCGGCGCCCGCGCCCTGGGCATGGGCCTGTGGAAGGGCGGCGATCAGGCGCTGATCGACGGCGCGGTCGTCAATGGCTCGTGGAAGCTGGTGGGCCGCATCTCTGGCGTGGTCCGCTGGCTGCAGTCGGGCTACATCTACCACTACGCCTTCGCGATGCTGCTCGGGATCTTCGTCCTGATGACGTACTTCGTCTGGTTCAAACGCTAAGCCGCAAAGCGCTGGAGTAAAAGAAAAATGGGTTTGTTGAGCCTTGCCATCTGGGTGCCGATCGCATTCGGTGCCGTGCTGCTGGCGTTCGGTCGCGACGAGCACGCCAAGGGCGTGCGCTGGGTGGCGCTCGTCGGGTCGATCGTGAGCTTCCTGGTCACGCTGCCGCTGATCTCGCGGTTCCAGAACGGCAGCGCCGCGATGCAGTTCGTGGAGAAGGCGCCCTGGATCGAGCGCTTCAACATCAACTACAACCTGGGCGTCGACGGCCTGTCGGTGTGGTTCGTGCTGCTGACCGCCTTCATCACCATCATCGTGGTGATCTCGGCCTGGGAAGTGATCACCGAGCGCGTCAACCAGTACATGGGCGCGTTCCTGATCCTGTCGGGCCTGATGATCGGCGTGTTCTCGGCCATCGACGGCCTGCTGTTTTACGTCTTCTTCGAAGCCACGCTGATCCCGATGTACCTGATCATCGGCATCTGGGGCGGCCCGAACAAGATCTACGCGGCCTTCAAGTTCTTCCTCTACACGCTGCTCGGCTCGCTCTTGATGCTGGTGGCGCTGATCTACCTGTACAACACCTCGGGCGGCAGCTTCGACATCCTGACCTGGCACAAGCTGCCGCTGAGCGGCCACGCCCAGACGCTGCTGTTTTTCGCCTTCTTCGCGGCCTTCGCGGTCAAGGTGCCGATGTGGCCGGTCCACACCTGGCTGCCCGACGTGCACGTCGAGGCCCCGACCGGCGGTTCCGCCGTGCTGGCCGCGATCATGCTGAAGCTCGGCGCCTACGGCTTCCTGCGCTTCTCGATGCCGATCGCGCCCGACGCCGCGCACGAATGGGCCTGGCTCATGATCGCGCTGTCGCTGATCGCCGTGATCTACGTCGGCCTGGTCGCGATGGTGCAGCAGGACATGAAGAAGCTCGTGGCCTATTCGTCGGTCGCCCACATGGGCTTCGTGACGCTCGGCTTCTTCATCTTCAACGAACTCGGCGTGTCCGGCGGCATCGTGCAGATGATCGCCCACGGCTTCGTGTCGGGCGCCATGTTCCTCGGCATCGGCGTGCTCTACGACCGCGTGCATTCGCGCCAGATCGCCGACTACGGCGGCGTGGTCAACACCATGCCCAAGTTCGCTGCCTTCATGCTGCTGTTCGCGATGGCCAACTGCGGCCTGCCGGGCACCGCCGGTTTCGTCGGCGAGTGGATGGTGATCCTGGGCGCGGTCAAGGCCAACTTCTGGATCGGCCTGGCCTCGGCCACCGCGCTGATCTTCGGCGCCGCCTACACGCTGTGGATGTACAAGCGCGTCTACCTCGGCCCGGTCGGCAACGACCACGTGAAGGAACTCAGCGACATCAATGCGCGCGAGTTCGTGATGCTGGCGCTGCTGGCGATCGCGGTGCTGTGGATGGGCCTGTTCCCCAAGCCCTTCACCGACGTGATGGACGCCTCCGTGACCCAGCTGCTGCGTCATGTCGCGGTGTCGAAGATCCCCTCCTGATGGCTGGCTGAAGAAGAGAACGAGATGATTGACAAACTCAGCTGGGTCACGATCTACCCTGAAATCGTGTTGCTGGTCATGGCCTGCATCATCGCGCTGGTCGACTTGTCGGACACCAGCGCGCGCCGCACCCGCACCTACGTCCTGACCCTGATCACGCTGGCCGTGGTGGCCGCGATGACGGGCATGGCTGCGAGCGGCGGCAAGACCATCTACGGCTTCGGCAACATGGTCGTGAGCGACCCGATGGGCAACTGGCTCAAGTGCTTCGCCTCGCTGGCGCTGATGGTCACGCTGGTCTACGGCCGTCCCTACGCGGCCGACCGCGACATGCTGCGCGGCGGCGAGATGTTCACGCTGGGCATGTTCGCGCTGCTGGGCATGTTCGTGATGATGTCGGGCAGCAACTTCCTGCTGATCTACCTGGGCCTCGAACTGCTGACGCTCTCGAGCTACGCGTTGGTGGCGCTGCGCCGCGACAACGCGGTCGCCAGCGAAGCCGCCATGAAGTACTTCGTGCTCGGCGCGATGGCCAGCGGCTTCCTGCTCTACGGCCTGTCGATGATGTACGGCGCCACCGGTTCGCTCGACGTGAACGAGGTGTTCAAGGCCATCGCGAGCGGCAAGGTCAACCACCAGGTGCTGGTGTTCGGCCTGGTGTTCATCGTGGCCGGCCTGGCGTTCAAGGTCGGTGCCGCTCCCTTCCACATGTGGGTGCCCGACGTCTACCAGGGCGCGCCCACGGCGATCACGCTGATGATCGGCGCCGCACCCGAACTCGCGGCCTTCGCGATCATCATCCGCCTGCTGGTCGAAGGCCTGCTGCCGCTGGCGATCGACTGGCAGCAGATGCTCGCGCTGCTGGCCATCGCCTCGCTGCTGGTCGGCAACCTGGCCGCCATCGCGCAGACCAACCTCAAGCGCATGCTGGCCTACTCGACCATCTCGCAGATGGGCTTCGTGCTGCTCGGCCTGGTCGCCGGCGTGGTCAACGGCAACACCTACAACGCCCAATTCGCCTACAGCGCCTCGATGTTCTACATCGTGACCTACGTGCTCACGACGCTGGCGAGCTTCGGCACCATTCTGCTGTTGGCGCGCGAAGGCTTCGAGAGCGAGGAGATCACCGACCTGGCCGGCCTCAACCAGCGCAGCCCGCTGTATGCCGGCGTGATGGCGATCACCATGTTCTCGCTCGCGGGCATTCCGCCGCTGGTCGGTTTCTACGCCAAGCTCGCGGTGCTGCAGGCGCTGATCGCCTCGGGCCAGGCCCTCTACATCGGCCTGGCCGTGTTCGCGGTGCTGATGTCGCTGGTGGGCGCCTTCTACTACCTGCGCGTGGTCAAGGTCATGTACTTCGACGCACCAGTCACGGCCAGCACCGTGTCGGCGCCGCGCGACGTGCGCACCGTGCTGACGATCAACGGCGCGCTGATCCTGATCCTCGGCATCGTGCCGGGCGGCCTGATGACGCTGTGCGCCAAGGCCATCGTCGCCACGCTGGCGAACTGACGCGCCGCGCGCCAGGGCCCGCACAAGGTGTCGCAGACGGCTTCGGTCTGGGTGGTGTTGCTGCTGGCCCTGCTGGCGGCCAACCTGCCGTTCCTCAACGACCGGCTGTTCGGCGCCGTGGCGATCGGCGTGCGCAAGACGCTGGCCATGCGCTTCGGCGAGCTGGTGGTGCTGTACTTCCTGGCCGGCGGCATCGGCCTGCTGTTCGAACGCAGGGCAGGGCAGATCGCCACGCAGGGCTGGGAGTTCTATGCGGTGACCGGCGCGCTGTTCATCGTGCTGGCCTTCCCGGGCTTCACCTGGCGCTACCTGATGAAGCACCGGCACTGAGCGCGCCACCCACCCGACCACGGAGCGGACCATGACATCCAGCATCCCCGCAGACGCGCACCTGCGCGAAGAGCTCACCTCGCGCGAATCGCTCGCCAAGGGCAACTTCCTCGAGGTCCGCCGCGACACCGTGAAGCTGCCCGATGGCCACAGCGCCACGCGCGAGTACGTCGTGCATCCAGGCGCCGTGGTGGTGATCCCGCTGCTCGACGACGGCCGCGTGGTGCTCGAGCGCCAGTTCCGCTACCCGGTGGGCCGGGTGATGATCGAGTTTCCCGCGGGCAAGCTCGATGCGGGCGAGGATCCGCTGGTCTGCGGCCAGCGCGAGCTGCTCGAGGAAACCGGCTACCGCGCGCGCGAATGGGCGCGTGCCGGCGCGATGCATCTGGCGGTGGGCTATTCGACCGAGATCATCCATATCTACTTCGCGCGCGGCCTCTCGCTCGGCGAGCGCCAGCTCGACCACGGCGAATTCCTCGACGTGTTCACCGCCACGCCCGAAGAGCTTCTGGGCTGGTGCCGCGACGGCTCGGTCACCGACGCCAAGACCCTGGCCTGCGCGCTGTGGCTGCAGAACACGGGCTCGGGCGCATGGGCCCTCGACTGGCAGGGCGACTCGGCCCGGGGATAATCGCGCGCATGAAGGTCCTCGATCTCCAATGCGCGCACGGCCACGGCTTCGAAGGCTGGTTCGGGTCCAATGAGGACTTCGAGAGCCAGCTCGCGCGCGGACTGGTCGAGTGCCCGGTCTGCGCCGACACCGCGATCGTCAAGCTGCTGAGCGCGCCGCGCCTGAACCTCGGCAACGCGAAGGCGCCCGAGGCCGAGCGCTCGAACCCGGCGGTCGCATCGGCGCCCGCCCAGCTGCCGGCCGAGATGTCGCCCGAGGCGCGCTGGATGCGTGCCGTGCGCGAGGTGCTGGCCAAGACCGAGGACGTCGGCGACCGCTTCGCCGACGAGGCCCGCCGCATGCACTACGGCGAGACCAAGGAGCGCGGCATCCGCGGCCAGGCCACGCCCGAGCAGACCGAGGCGCTGCTCGACGAGGGGATCGCGGTGATGCCGCTGCCGATCCCGGCGGGGCTCAAGGAAACCCTGCAATAAAAAAAGGAGAGCCCCGGCTCTCCTTTTTGCTTTCCGGGACCCGGGTCGCTCTCAGCTCGTGAACTGCAGCGCCGCCAGCCGCGCATAGACCCCGCCCTGCGCCACCAGCGCCGCATGCGTGCCCTGTTCGACGATGCCGCCATGGTCGAGCACCACGATGCGGTCGGCCTTCTGCACGGTGGCCAGCCGGTGCGCGATCACCAGCGTCGTGCGGCCTTCCATCGCCGATTCGAGCGCGGCCTGCACCATGCGTTCGCTTTCGGCGTCGAGCGCGCTCGTGGCCTCGTCGAGCAGCAGCAGCGGCGGGTTCTTGAGCATGGCGCGCGCGATCGCGATGCGCTGGCGCTGGCCGCCCGACAGCCGCACGCCGCGTTCGCCGAGGAAGGTGTCGTAGCCCTGCGGCAGCGCCTGCAGGAAGTCGTGCGCGAAGGCGGCGCGGGCGGCCGCGTGCACCTCCTCGACGCTGGCCTCGGGCCGGCCGTAGCGGATGTTCTCGAGCGCGCTGGCCGAGAAGATCACGGCGTCCTGCGGCACCAGGCCGATGCGCGTGCGCAGGTCGTGCAGCGCCAGCGAGGCCAGCGGCGCGTCGTCGAGCAGCAGCTGGCCCGATTGCGGGTCGTAATAGCGCAGCAGCAGCTGGAACACCGTGCTCTTGCCGGCGCCGCTCGAGCCGACCAGCGCCACCGTCTCGCCCGGCGTCACGGCCAGCGAGAAGTCGCGCAGCGCCGGCGTGCCGGGCCGCGAGGGGTAGTGGAAGGTGATCCTGTCGAACACGATCGCGCTGCCCGCGGCGGGCACGGGCGAGCGCACCGGCGCGGCGTGCGAGACGATGGCCGCGGGCGCATGCAGCAGCTCCATCAGGCGCTCGGTGGCGCCGGCGGCGCGCAGCAGGTCGCCGTAGACCTCGCCGAGCACCGCGGTGGCGCTCGCGAGGATCGCCACGTAGACCACGGTCTGGCCCAGGTGGCCGGCCGTGATGTCGCCGCGCAGCACCGCCTGCGTGCCCTGGTACAGGCCCCACAGCAGCGCCGCCGAGGTCGCGATGATGATGAAGGCGACCAGCACCGAGCGCGCCTTGGTGCGGCGCACGGCGGTGCGGAACGCGCTCTCGGTCGAGCCCTCGAAGCGGCCGGCCTCGCGGTCCTCGGCGGTGTAGCTCTGCACCACGGGGATCGCGTTCAGCACCTCGGCCGCGATCGCGCTCGAGTCGGCCACGCGGTCCTGGCTGGCGCGCGACAGCCGGCGCACGCGGCGGCCGAACCACATGCTCGGCAGCACCACCACCACCAGCAGGCCGAGCACCTGCACCATCACGTAGGGATTGGTCCAGATCAGCATCGCGAGCGCGCCCACGCCCATCACTGCGTTGCGCAGGCCCATGCTCAGCGAGGAGCCGACCACCGTCTGCACCAGCGTCGTGTCGGCCGTCAGGCGCGACAGCACCTCGCCGGTCTGGGTGGTCTCGAAGAACACCGGGCTCTGGCGCAGCACCCGGCTGTAGACCGCGTTGCGCAGGTCGGCCGTGACGCGCTCGCCGAGCCAGCTCACCGTGTAGAAGCGCGCCGCCGAGAACAGCCCGAGCGCGACCGCCACCGCGAACAGGGCGCCGAAATGCTCGCGCAGCGCCATCGTCTGGGCGCCCTTGTCGGGGTTGACCAGGCCGCCGTCGATCAGGCTGCGGAGGGCCAGGGGGAACACCAGCGTCGTGACCGCCGCCATGACCAGGAAGACGGCGGCCAGCGTGATCTGCACACGGTAGGGACGAAGAAAAGGGCCCAGCCCCGACAGCGATCGGGGCGAGCCCTTGGCCGTGGAGGCCGGCGAGGGGGAGGATGCCATGGGGCGCGATTCTAGCGAGAGAACCTTTGCCTTCACAAAGGTCGCCTTGACAATAATTGCCATGGCAGCTAATATTCGGGCCATGAACGATGCCACTGCTCCCGATGACGCTCCGGTTGCACCGGACGAGGTGCGTCGTGCGCCCGATTTCTACCGGGCGGAGTCGTATTCGACCGAGGAAAGCATCGGCTACCTGATGCGCCGGATCGTCACGACGGTGGCGCAGTCGGTGGAAACCCGCATGTGCGAGCCCGGCAGCCCGACCTATCCGCAGTGGGTTCCGCTCTACAAGCTGCACATCGGCGCGGCCACCACGGTGGCCGAACTGGCGCGCGCCTGCGAGCTCGACACCGGCGCCATGACGCGCCTGCTCGACCGGCTCGAGGCCAAGGGCCTGTGCCGGCGCGTGCGTTCGCTCGAAGACCGGCGCGTGGTCAACATCGAGCTCACCGACGAGGGCCGCGCGGCCGCCAAGGAAGTGCCCCACGTCCTGAGCCGCGTGCAGAACGAATTGCTGGCGGACTTCACCGCCGATGAATGGGGGCAGCTCAAGTCCTACTTGCGCCGCATCCTCGACAACGCACAGGCCCTCGCGGCCCGTGGAGGAAAAAATGACTGATTCATTCGCCGTGCGTGCCCTGCGCCGCACCCCCGTCGTCGCCGCCGCGCTGCTGGTGGTCGCGCTGGCCGGCTGTGCCGACATGGCCGGCATCGGCGGCCATGCCAAGCTGCGCGATGCCGGCTCGCTGGGCATCGCCTCGGCCGACAAGGCCGCCGCTCCCGCCCTCGACAGCCAATGGTGGCTGGCCTTCGGCGACGCGCAGCTCAACGGCCTGGTCGACCAGGCTGTGGCCGGCAACCCGAACCTGCAGGTCGCGCAGGCCCGCCTCGCGCGCGCGCAGGCCAATGCCGGCGTCGCGGGCGCGGCACTCAAGCCCCAGGTCGGGCTCGACTTCGACGCCACGCGCCAGAAGTTCAACACCAACTACATCTATCCCGAACCGCTGGGCGGCTCGATCCAGAACGTCGGCCTGCTGCAGCTCGGCGCGAGCTGGGAGCTCGACTTCTTCGGCAAGAACCGCACCGCGCTCGACGCCGCGATCGGCGCCGCCAATGCGGCCGCCGCCGATGCCGACGCGGCCCGCGTGCTGCTCGCGAGCAACGTGGCGCGCAGCTACTTCCAGTGGGCGCGCCTCAACGACCAGCTCGCGGTGGCGCAGCGCACCCTGGCGCAGCGCGACGAAACCCTGAAGCTGGTGCGCGACCGCGTGTCGGCCGGCCTCGACACCCGGCTCGAACTGCGCCAGAGCGAAGGCGGCCTGCCCGAGGCGCGCCAGCAGATCGAGGCGCTCAACGAGCAGGTCGCGATCGCCAAGCATGCGCTCGATGCGCTCGTGGGCCAGCCCGGCGCGAGCGACGCGCTCAAGCCGCCGCTGATCGACGGCGTCAAGCCGATCGGCCTGCAGGCCTCGATCCCGGCCGACCTGCTGGGCCGCCGCGCCGACATCGCGGCCGCGCGCTGGCGCGTCGAGGCCGCCACCAGCGACGTGGCCAATGCCAAGACCCTGTTCTATCCCAACGTCAACCTCACGGCCTTCGTCGGCTTCCAGAGCCTGGGCTTCGGCAAGCTGCTGAAGTCGGGCAGCGAGCAGTGGGGCGTGGGCCCGGCGATCCACCTGCCGATCTTCGAGGGCGGCCAGTTGCGCGCCAACCTGCGCGGCAAGTCGGCCGACCTCGATGCCGCGGTCGAGAGCTACAACGCCACCGTGATCGACGCCGTGCGCGACGCGGCCGACCAGGTCACCAGCATCCAGTCGATCGCGCGCCAGCAGGCCGAACAGCGCGCCGCGCAGACGGCCGCCGAAGGCGCCTACGACATCGCCGTGCAGCGCTACCGCGCGGGCCTCGGCAACTACCTCAACGTGCTGACCGCCGAGACCTCGGTGCTGGCGCAGCGCCGGCTCGCCGTCGACCTCGCCGCGCGCGCGCTCGACACCCAGGTCGCGCTGGCGCGTGCGCTCGGCGGCGGCTGGCAGCCTCCGTCGAACACCGCGAGCGCCGCTTCCGGCGCCACCACCACGGCATCCGCGACCCCGTCGGCCGCGACCCACTGAATCTCTCTTTCGAATCCGGAAAGACCATCATGAGCGACAACAACACACAGACCACCGCTGCTCCTTCCTCCGCCGCGGTCCCCGAAGCAGGCAACGGCAAGCGCCGTCGCGCACTCACCGCGCTCACCGCCGCGGTGGTCGTGGTCGGTGGCGGCTGGGGCCTCTACGAATGGCTGGTGGCCAGCCACTACGAGGACACCGACAACGCCTACGTGCAGGGCAACGTGATCCAGATCACGCCGCAGATCGGCGGCACCGTGATGGCGATCAACGCCGACGACACCGACTACGTGAAGGCCGGCCAGCCGCTGGTGCAGCTCGACCCGGCCGATGCCAAGGTCGCGCTCGAACAGGCCGAGGCCGCGCTCGCGCAGACCGTGCGCCAGACCCGCACGCTGTACGCCAACAACGGCTCGCTGGCCGCGCAGGTCACGCTGCGCCAGAGCGACATCGTCAAGGCCCAGAGCGACATCGCCAAGGCCCAGGACGACCTGCAGCGCCGCCGCGCGCTGTCGGGCAACGGCGCGGTGTCGAAGGAAGAACTCAACCATGCCGAGACCACGCTCGCCAACGCGAAGAGCGCGCTGGCCGCGGCGCAGGCCGGCGTGATCGCCGCGCGCGAGCAGCTCGCCAGCAACCAGTCGCTGACCGAGGGCACCAGCGTGGCCGAGCACCCGAGCGTGCTGGCCGCCGCCGCCAAGGTGCGCGAGGCCTACCTCGCCACGCAGCGCGTCGCCATGCCCGCGCCGGTCGACGGCTATGTCGCCAAGCGCACCGTGCAGCTCGGCCAGCGCGTCGCGGCCGGCACGCCGATGATGTCGATCGTGCCGCTCAACCAGCTGTGGGTCGACGCCAACTTCAAGGAAGTGCAGCTGCGCAACATCCGCATCGACCAGCCGGTGAAGCTCACCGCCGACGTCTACGGCAAGAAGGTCGAGTACACGGGCAAGGTCGCCGGCCTCGGCGTGGGCACCGGCAGCGCCTTCGCGCTGCTGCCCGCGCAGAACGCCACCGGCAACTGGATCAAGGTGGTGCAGCGCGTGCCGGTGCGCATCGCGCTCGACGCCGAGCAGCTCAAGGCCAACCCGCTGCGCATCGGCCTGTCGATGGACGTCGAGGTCGACATCACGCAGAAGGCCGGCAAGATGCTGGCCGACGCGCCGCGCGCCGCCGCGCTCACGCAGACGCAGGTCTACAGCCAGCTCGACCGCGGCGCCGACGCCGAGGTCGACCGCATCGTGGCCGCCAACCTCGGCAACAGCGCGACCGCCAAGGCGGTGCACGTGCCCTCGGTGCCCGCCAACCGCGCCGCGCCCGCGATCTCGCCGGCCTCGGCCGCGCAGATCCCCGCACAAGGCCAGCCCGGTTGATCGCCACGGCGCTTTCGTTCCGACCGCTGTCGCGCTGAACCATGGCCACCGCCGCCGCACCCGCCTACGTCGCACCGCCTCCGCTCGAGGGCTCCGCCCGCGTGTGGGGGACGATCGCGCTTTCGGCCGCCACCTTCATGAACGTGCTCGACTCGTCGATCGCGAACGTGTCGTTGCCGGCCATCTCGGGCGACCTTGGCGTGAGCACCACGCAAGGCACCTGGGTCATCACCAGCTTCGCGGTGGCCAATGCCATCGCGGTGCCGCTCACCGGCTTCATGACGCAGCGCTTCGGCCAGGTCCGCCTGTTCGTGGCGAGCGTGATCCTGTTCATGATCAGTTCGCTGCTGTGCGGCCTGGCGCCGAACATGACCACGCTGATCGCGTTCCGCGCGCTGCAGGGCTTCGTCGCGGGGCCGATGATCCCGCTGTCGCAGACGCTGCTGCTGTCGAGCTATCCGCGCGCCAAGGCCGGCCTCGCGATGGCCATGTGGTCCATGACCACGCTGGTCGCGCCCGTGATGGGGCCGCTGCTCGGCGGCTGGATCACCGACAACATCTCCTGGCCCTGGATCTTCTACATCAACATCCCGGTGGGCATCGTCGCCGCGGCCATCACCTGGGTGCTGTACCGCAAGCGCGAGAGCCTGACCCACAAGGTGCCGATCGACGCCATCGGCCTCGCGCTGCTGGTGATCTGGGTCGGCGCGCTGCAGCTCATGCTCGACAAGGGCAAGGAGCTCGACTGGTTCCACTCGGCGCAGATCGTCACGCTCGCGGTGGTGGCCGTCGTCGGCTTCGCCTTCTTCCTGATCTGGGAGCTGACCGAGAAGCATCCGGTGGTCGACCTGTCGCTGTTCAAGCGCCGCAACTTCTGGTCGGGCGCGGTCGCCACCGCCGTGGCCTACGGCCTGTTCTTCGGCAACGTGGTGCTGCTGCCGCTGTGGCTGCAGCAATGGATGGGCTACACCGCGACCCAGGCCGGCATGGTGATGGCGCCGGTGGGGCTGCTGGCGATCTTCCTGTCGCCGGTGGTGGGGCTGACCATCGCCAAGGTCGACCCGCGCCGCTACGCCACTTTCTCGTTCCTGGTGTTCGCGCTGGTGCTGTGGATGCGGTCGAACTTCAACACCCAGGCCGATTTCGGGACCATCATGATCCCGACCTTCATCCAGGGCATCGCGATGGCGTTCTTCTTCATCCCGCTGGTGACGGTCACGCTCTCGGGCCTCACGCCCGACCGCATCCCGGCCGCCTCGGGCCTGTCGAACTTCCTGCGCATCACGGCTGGCGCCATGGGCACCTCGATCGCCACCACGCTGTGGGAGAACCGCGCGACGCTGCACCACGCGCAGCTCGCCGAGTCGATCAACCAGGGCAACATCGCGGCCACCAGCGCGATGTCGGGCCTCGCGAGCAACGGCTTCAGCACCGAGCAGGTGATGGGCCAGATCAATCGCCTGGTCGACCAGCAGTCCTTCATGCTGGCTTCGAACGACATCTTCTATGCGTCGGCCGTGCTGTTCCTGCTGCTGATTCCGCTGGTGTGGTTCGCGCGGCCGCAATCGGGCGGCGCGGGCAGCGACGCGGCGGCCGGCGCGCACTGAGTCCGCGCTCGCCACATCTCCCATCGACCCCCGGGTTTCGCAAGAGGCCCGGGGGTTTCGTTCGCATACAGTCGCGCGCATGGATCAGTTCGCCGCCTTGAAGGCATTTCGCGCCGTGGTCGAGGCCGGCGGCTTCACGGCCGCGGCCGAGGCCATGGACGTCTCGCACACCGTCGTCTCGCGCCAGGTCAAGCAGCTGGAGGCCGCGCTCGGCGTGCAGCTGCTCAACCGCACCACGCGCCGCTTCGCGCTCACCGAGGCCGGACAGACCTACTACCAGCACAGCCGCCAGATCCTCGACCAGCTCGAGGCTGCCGCGCTGGCCGTCGCACGGCACCAGGTCGAGCCCACGGGCCTGCTGCGCATCAACGCGCCGATGTCCTTCGGCCTCGAGGCGCTCGCGCAATGGCTGCCGGCTTTTCTCGAAGCGCACCCGCAGCTCAAGGTCGACCTGGTGTGCAACGACCGCTTCGTCGACCTGATCGAGGAGGGCTTCGACGTGGGCCTGCGGCTGGCCTATGCGCTGTCGGATTCGACGCTGATCGTCAAGCGGCTCGCCAGCTTCGAGGAGTGGTGGGTGGCCTCGCCCGATTACCTGCGGCGGCGCGGCACGCCGGTCGTGCCCGCCGACCTCGCGGCGCACGAGTGCCTCAACTACTCGCTCGCGGGCAAGGCCGGGCAACCGAGCTTCACCGCGCGCGACCGCAGCGTGCACACGGTCGAGGTCGGCGGCCGGCTGCAGGCCAACAGCGGCATCGTGCTGCGCACGGCCGCGCTGGCCGGCACCGGGCTCGCGCTCTCGCCGGCCTTCCTGCTGCGCGACCACCTCGCGCGCGGCGAGCTGGTGCGCGTGCTGCCGGACTTCAGCCAGCCGGCGTTGAACCTCTACGCGCTCTATCCGCAGAATCGGCACCTGTCGCCCAAGGTGCGCGCCTTCGTCGATTTCGCGGCGTTGCGTTACAGCGTCGGCTGATCGAGCAGACCCAGCAACTCGTCGGTCGAACGCACCTCGGCCACCACGTCCGACACGCCGCGCAGCGCCGCGCGATGCAGTTCGCGATGGCCGAGCACGCCGCCGTCCTCCAGGTCGAGGTCGCGCGTCGCGCAGGCATCGCCCGCGATCAGGTTCTGGTAGCCGCGCGGCGCGGCATCGAAGGCGGTGGCCGACACGCACATGTGGGTCATCAGGCCGGTGAGGATCAAGGTGCGGATGCCGCGCGCCTGCAGTTCCGCGTCGAGCGAGGTGCCCGCGAAGGCGCTCGGTGTCGCCTTCGTCAGCACCGCGTGCCGCGCGGCGGGGCTCAGCTCGGAGTGGATGTCGAAGGCCGCGCTGCCCTGCGCGAAGATCGGGCTGTCGGCGGGCGCGAGGTGCTGCACATGGAACACCGGCATCGCATGCCGGTCCGCCGCCTCGATCAGCCGCCGGGCCTGGCGCAATGCCGGCAGGCCATCGGGGATCGGCATGCGGCCGTCGAAGTACTCGTTCTGGAAATCGATCGCGATCAGCGCCGTGGTGGCGGGATCGAGGCGGGTGGTCGGCTGCGCGCCGGTGAGCGTGCGGATGCTGGGATGCTGCATGGACTTCTCTGTGTGACTGAAGAAGACCGAAGCGTACGAAGCGCGGGCGTGCCGGTGTAGATGCGCCGCCGCACAAGACTTGTGCGAATCGCGAAGGTCGGCGCGCGCGGGCCGAAGCCACCTGCCTGCCGCCGATGGACCGCGGGCGATGCAGCGGCGATGTAGTTCGGAAGTGCGCGCGAAAAAGCAGCGGTCGGGTGCGCGCGCCATGCTGTGGTGCACATGCTTTGTCGTCGCGGCGACAGTGTGCCGATGGCATGCATGCCGGACATGCGTCACCGTTCGAGAAGGTTGCACTGCAGCATAGGCATTTGCCCCAGTATGCAAGCGAGAGGCGCCCCCCAACAATCGGTCCGCGCTCGATGGTGGCGCTGTGAGAACAAACGCATGACAGACTTTTTCGGTCACTACCCGGGCGGCTTCGCGAGATGAGCGACGTCATTCTCGAAACACGCCAGCTCACCAAGGAATTCAAGGGTTTCACCGCGGTCAGCAAGGTCAATCTCTCGGTCGTGCGCGGTTCGATCCACGCGCTCATCGGCCCCAACGGCGCAGGCAAGACGACCTGCTTCAACCTGCTCACGAAGTTCCTCGAGCCCACCAGCGGCACGATCCTGTTCAACGGCCAGGACATCACGGGCGAGCGCCCCGCGCAGATCGCGCGGCGCGGCATCATCCGCTCGTTCCAGATCTCGGCCGTGTTCCCGCACCTCACGCTGCTGGAGAACGTGCGCCTGGGGCTGCAGCGCAGGCTGGGCACCTCGTACCACTTCTGGAAGAGCGAGAAGTCGCTCGAGCCGCTCAACGCCCGGGCGCGCGAGCTGCTCGCCGAGGTGGGCCTCGAAGAACTCGCCGAAGAGCAGACCGTGAACCTGCCCTATGGCCGCAAGCGCGCGCTCGAGATCGCGACCACGCTCGCGATGGAGCCCGAGCTGATGCTGCTGGACGAACCCACGCAGGGCATGGGCCATGAGGACGTGCACCGCGTGGCCGAGCTGATCAAGCGCGTGTCGGCCGGACGCACCATCCTGATGGTGGAGCACAACATGAGCGTGGTCTCGACCATCGCCGACACCATCACCGTGCTGCAGCGTGGCGCGGTGCTGGCCGAAGGCCCCTACGCGGAGGTCTCGAAGAACCCGCAGGTCATGGAGGCCTACATGGGCACCACCGACGGCCAACTGCAGGGAGCCCACTGATGACCGCCGCACTCGAGATCAAGGGCCTGCAGGCCTGGTACGGCGAATCGCATGTGCTGCATGGCGTCGACATGGTCGTGCAGCCGGGTGAGGTCGTCACCTTGCTGGGCCGCAATGGCGCGGGCCGCACGACGACGCTGCGCGCGATCATGGGCCTGACCGGCGCGCGCAAGGGCAGCATCGAGGTCAATGGCAAGGAAACGATCGCGATGCCCACGCACCGCATCGCGCACCTGGGCATCGGCTACTGCCCCGAGGAGCGGGGCATCTTCGCGAGCCTGTCGTGCGAGGAGAACCTGATGCTGCCGCCGGAACTGAAAGGCGCGGGGCAGGGCATGTCGGTCGACGAGATCTACGCGATGTTCCCGAACCTGGCGGAGCGCCGCCACAGCCAGGGCACGCGGCTGTCGGGCGGCGAGCAGCAGATGCTCGCGGTGGCGCGCATCCTGCGCACGGGCGCCAAGCTGCTGTTGCTCGACGAGATCTCCGAAGGCCTGGCGCCGGTGATCGTGCAGGCGCTGGCGCGAATGATCACGACCTTGCGTTCCAAGGGCTACACCATCGTGATGGTGGAGCAGAACTTCCGCTTCGCGGCGCCGTTGGCCGATCGCTTCTACGTGATGGAGCACGGCCGCATCGTCGAGAAGTTCGGCGCCGCGGAACTCGAAGCCAAGATGCCGGTGCTCAACGAGCTGCTGGGCGTCTGAACCTTTTTCCCCTCCCGTCCACAAGACCCCGACGTTCCCGTCCTCATCTCACAAAGATTCTTTCAGGAGACTTCGCATGCAAAAGAAACTCGGCCTCATCGCAGGTGCCATCGCCGTCCTCGCCCTCGCAGCCACCGGCGCGCAGGCCCAGGAAAAGGTCAAGATCGGCTTCGTCACCGACCTGTCGAGCCTGTACGCCGACCTCGAAGGCAAGGGTGGCGCCACCGCCATCCAGATGGCCATCGACGACTTCGGCGGCAAGGTGCTGGGCCAGCCGATCGAGCTGCTGACCGCCGACCACCAGAACAAGGCCGACATCGCTGCCTCGAAGGCGCGCGAATGGATCGACACCGCCGGCGTGACCATGGTCTTCGGCGGCACCAACTCGGGCGTGGCGCTGGCCACGGCCAAGGTGGCCGAAGAGAAGAAGCGCGTGTACTTCAACAACGGCGCGGGCAGCTCGGTGCTGACCAACGAGCAGTGCAGCCCCTACACCATCCACTACGCCTACGACACGGTCGCGCTGGCCAAGGGCACGGGCGCGGCGGTGGTCGACCGCGGCGGCAAGAGCTGGTTCTTCCTGACCGCCGACTACGCCTTCGGCCATGCGCTCGAAGCCGACACCACCAAGGTGGTCAAGGAGAAGGGCGGCTCGGTGGTGGGCTCGGTGCGCCATCCGCTCAATGCTTCGGACTTCTCGTCCTTCCTGCTGCAGGCGCAGAACTCGAAGGCGCAGATCCTCGGCCTGGCCAATGCCGGCGGCGACACCATCAACGCGATCAAGGCGGCGAAGGAATTCGGCATCAACAAGACCATGAAGACCGCGGGCCTGCTGGTGTTCCTCAGCGACATCCACAGCCTGGGCCTGAAGAACACCGAAGGCCTGCTGCACACCACGAGCTGGTACTGGGACCTCAACGACGACACGCGCAAGTTCGCCAACCGCTTCTTCGAGAAGACCAAGCGCATGCCGACCGACGTGCAGGCCGCCGACTACTCGGCCACGATGACCTACCTGAAGGCCGTGGCCGCCGCCAAGACCACCGATTCCGACAAGGTGATGGCGCAGCTCAAGAGCATGAAGATCGACGACTTCTACGGCAAGGGCCAGATCCGCGCCGACGGCAGCTTCATCCACGACATGTACCTGGTGGAAGCGAAGTCGCCGGCCGAGTCGAAGAAGCCCTGGGACTACCTGAAGGTGCTCAAGACGCTGCCGGGCGACCAGGTCTTCACGACCAAGGCCGAAACCAAGTGCGCGCTCTGGAAGTGAAGAGCGCCTGAGACCGCCCCGCCGAAGAACACGAGACCACCACGAGGATCACCACCATGAAACGCAGCGCCATCGCTTCCGCCTGTCTGCTCGCCACTGCCTTCGTGGCGGCGGGCGCCGCCCAGGCGCAGGACAAGGTCAAGATCGGTTTCGTCACCGACATGTCCAGTCTCTACGCCGACGTGGAGGGCAAGAATGGCGCGGTGGCGATCCAGATGGCCATCGACGACTTCGGCGGCAAGGTCAACGGCCTGCCGATCGAGCTGCTGACCGCCGACCACCAGAACAAGGCCGACATCGCGGCCTCGAAGGCGCGCGAGTGGATCGACACGCAGGGCCTGACCATGCTGTTCGGCGGCACCAACTCGGGCACGGGTCTCGCGATGGCCAAGGTGGCGCAGGAGAAGAAGCGCGTGTTCGTGGTCAACGGCGCCGGCACCTCGGCGCTCACCAACGAGCAGTGCAGCCCCTACACCGTGCACTACGCCTACGACACCGTCGCGCTGGCCAAGGGCACGGGCGGCGCCGTGGTGGAGCAGGGCGGCAAGAACTGGTTCTTCCTGACCGCCGACTACGCCTTCGGTGCCGCGCTCGAGGCCGATACCGCGAAGGTGGTGAAGGAGAAGGGCGGCACCGTGGTGGGCGGCGTCAAGCACCCGCTCAACGCCTCCGACTTCTCGTCCTTCCTGCTGCAGGCGCAGAACTCGAAGGCGCAGATCCTCGGCCTGGCCAATGCCGGCGGCGACACCATCAACGCGATCAAGGCGGCCAAGGAATTCGGCATCACCAAGTCGATGAAGATGGCCGGCCTGCTGGTGTTCATCACCGACATCCACAGCCTGGGCCTGAAGAACACCGAGGGCCTGCTGCTCACCACCAGCTGGGACTGGAACCTCGACGAACGCACGCGCGCCTTCGGCCGCAAGTTCTTCGACAAGACCAAGCGCATGCCCACCGACATCCAGGCCGCCGACTACTCGGCCACCATGACCTACCTGAAGGCGGTACAGGCGGCCAAGACCACCGATGCCGACAAGGTGATGGAGCAGATCAAGAAGATGCCCATCGACGACTTCTACGCCAAGGGCACCGTGCGTGCCGACGGCCGCTTCGTGCACGACATGTACCTGATGCAGGTCAAGGCGCCGTCCGAGTCGCGCCAGCCCTGGGACTACTACAAGGTCGTGGCCAAGCTGCCGGGCGACCAGGTCTTCACGACCAAGGCCGAGAGCAAGTGCGCGCTCTGGAAATGACCGACCCCCGCGGACCCGCTCGGGCCCGCGCTTGCTGAATCCCCTATGACCATTTCCCTTCCCGCCTTGTTGAGCCAGCTCCTCCTGGGGCTGGTCAACGGCTCCTTCTATGCCATCCTGAGCCTCGGGCTGGCCGTCATCTTCGGCCTGCTCAACGTCATCAACTTCGCGCACGGCGCGCTGTTCATGCTCGGCGCGGTGCTCACCTGGATGGCGATGGAATATTTCGGCATCAACTACTGGGTGATGCTGATCGCCGCACCCATCGTCATCGGCCTGTTCGGCGTGCTGATCGAGCGGCTGCTGCTGCGCTGGATCTACAAGCTCGACCACCTCTACGGCCTGCTGCTCACCTTGGGTCTCACGCTGCTCATCGAGGGCGTGTTCCGCTCCATCTACGGCGTCTCGGGCCTGGCCTACGACGCGCCCGAGGCGCTCTCGAGCGCCACCGACCTGGGCTTCATGGTGCTGCCCAACTACCGCGCCTGGGTGGTCGTGGCCTCGCTGGTCGT